>NZ_JAVRBU020000001.1:41314-687851 GCF_034531135.2 Nostoc sp. CmiVER01 | reverse complement strand
CTCTGGGGATAAGGGGCGGGGGGAAGGGGAAAAAGTTCTGTATCGTCCTTTTCCCCTTTAACATGAACCCTTTTCCCTTTCTTGCAAAAAGCACTTTTGCAAGAGGTGTATTTACCTTATCCTGCATAGTTTTGAGGCTTGTTTCTCTCTTAAAAATGTTGAAGTCTCGATAGGATAGAAACATTTATTTCGAGACGCGCAAACGCGAGAAATAATACGTCCTTGTTCCAGCAGCCATACATTTATGTATGAGGTTCTCCCCCTGCCCCTTGTCCTCTTCATTGACTCCTGATCTCGTGTCCGGCTAAAAACTTATCATTTAGACCACACAGCGAAAGAGGCTTATCCGATTTTTGCACAAATGCGCTAATCATAAGTGATTAACCGGACTTGATATGAATTCTGAATTTTGTTGTATTTTGTGTAACTGGATCTAAAAATAATTCATTTAATATCAACAAATAAATCATTGAAATTAGAAACAAATAAATATAAGATGTTATATGAAATTTCCCAAAAAATTGTGTTAACTAAATTAACGATTTAGTTAATATTAGTAATTTTTTATTAAAAAATATCTATTTTGCAACTTTATCTTATGGTGAGTATTACCCACTATATAAATACTTAGATTTTTTGAAGTTCAACCGAATTCCTACATTAGGTTAGGTAGTTTTGTTATTTAAATCCAAAAAGGACAACTATGTTTGGTTCACCTATAGGCTGGCTGATTCCTGCGACCTTAACTATAGTTAGTTTAGGCTTAAATATGCAAAGTGCGAAAGCACAAGATAATTATAATAATTATACATTTAGTATTGACTATAATACATTTGTCACTATTGATCCAACCTTCAGACCAGACTTAGGAATTGTTAGAGCAACCATCAAAGGTGAAAGTACCAAACCGGCTCCTTATGGGTTGGATTTCTTTCTTAGTGATGACTATGGAAAACTTGAGCCTATTGAAAATCCATCAATTAATAAATATACTTTTAACTCCAACCCAAGCGTGTTTGGTTTAGAAGGGGAACCCGCATTTTCTGATAGGTATTATGGTGGTGCTAATGAATTATTTGGCAAAGCAAGTGATAGCGCCGAGATAAATTTTGCAGAAAGATTTATTAAAGGTGGTGGTACTATTACCATCTCTGGAGGGATAGGTTTATTCCAAAATGCTACAGGCACAATCAGTTTTACTGAACAAGACAAACTTAATTCTCCTGGAACCCCTTCTCAAGGTTTAGCTAAACTGAATTTCACCTTGCAAACTCCTCAAGAAGTTCCAGAACCAAAGGCGACTACAAGTTTAATTGTTGTGGGTTTAATTGGAGCAAGCTTAGTCATTAGTCGACGCTATAAAAAAAGTTCTTTATCTACCATAATCGATTAAATATGCGAAAAAGAGGAGGCGATCGCTTTCTTTCTGCAAAAATTAGATAGTGCTGCTTTCGCCTCAAGTTTGTGTTACATATTTGTCATAACTATTAGAGGTTTGCATCTTGCCTATGCAGATTTGAAGCAGCATATTTTAATGTTCCACTCACCATGTCGATGAAGGTAACAGCATCTAGACAACTTGCTTGCAAAAAGGAGTTCTGAGCTTTATCAATAAATCCGATATTATCGTAGTCTACCACAACTAGATGTGTGTCAGGAAAGTGATTATGGACTTTGGCAAAAGCAAGAGCTAATGAATCTAGACATTTTTTAAGGTCAATACGACCAAGAAACAAAATTAGAGTTTTACCTCTAGTTACTGGAAACTGCTGATGAAAAATCTCTAGCATTGGGAGTGTTTCAAATTATTGGTGGTGAATTATATTAGGAAGAAAAATAGTATTTTGTAATTGGAGAGAATTAATATTACTAACTAACTATAGTAATCCTAAATCATTTCTGAAAACTTATCATTTTTGATTTTATACTGCTTGCCTACTAAAAGTCACAGCCTTTTTTTATTCCTTTTTCAAGTCGAACTCACATAAAAACTAAATTGGCAGAGTAATAATAAACTTTGTTCCCTGACCAGAGGTTGATGAGCAGTTGATTTGTCCATTGTGTTTATCGACAATAATTTGGTGGCTGATAGCTAATCCTAGCCCAGTTCCTTTACCCACAGGTTTAGTTGTAAAAGATGGCTCAAAAATTCTATCTTGCACCTCAGGAGCCATACCAAGAGCATTATCCTCAATACAAATTGTCACAGTTTTTTGCTGATGATCGACCGATGTAGTAATCGTAATGGTGTTATGGCAAGCGGCTATCTTCTGATCTGAACACATTTGATGATATTCATCAAATGCATCAATAGCATTGGCGATAATATTCATCAGTACCTGGTTTATTTGTCCGGGATAGCAAACAATTGGAGGTAACTCACCGTATTGTGTGAAAACCTCGATTTTAGGACGGTCTACTTGCTCTTTTAGTCGGTGTTTTAATAGCATTAAGGTACTATTGATTCCTTCGTGAATCTGAAACTCTACCTTAGATGAAATATCAGATCGAGCAAAGGTTCTTAAAGAAAGGCTTATATCTTTAAGACGACCAATTCCCTGGTGCATTGATAAGAGAATTTTTGGTAAATCTTCAGTGATGTATTCTAAGTCAATTTCTTCAATAAGTTCTTCAATATCTAAATCTGGATGTGCTAGCTTTTGCTGTTGCAGATTTACCAAACGAAAGAGATCCTTGACATATTCCTCAATATGAAAGCAATTTCCACTAATAAAACCAATTGGGTTATTAATCTCATGACCTATGCCTGCAACAAGTTGTCCAAGGGTGGACATTTTCTCACTCTGGATTAGTTGTAGTTGGGTTTGTTGTAACTGTTGTAGAGACTGGGATAATTCTGCGGTACGTTCTTGTACTCTTTCTTCTAAGGTACGAGTGAGCTGGGAGATTTTTAGATGTAATTTTAATCGAGCAATAACTTCTTCATGTTGAAAGGGTTTGGTAATGTAGTCAACTGCACCAATTTCTAATCCTTTCACTTTATCTGTAGCATCGGTCAAGGCAGTCATAAAAATGACCGGAATATTCTGAGTGATAGCATTCGCTTTCAGCCTGCGGCAAGTTTCAAATCCATCCATCCCTGGCATCATTACATCCAGGAGAATCAGATCGGGATGGGCATATTCTGTTTGTTCGATCGCTGACTCTCCATCGGTTGCCATGAGTGCTTTCCAACCACATCCCTGAATCGCTTCAGAGAGAACCTTAAGATTATTTGGATTATCATCCACCAACAGGATACGCATTGACTGCAAAAAAGATTCGGTCATCATGGATGTGACTCCGTTGCTACAAATGATTTTAGGAACTTACGAATTTTTGCGGTTTGAAAGTTGGCAGTGAGTTTGCTCAACTCAGTTGTGAAGGCAGTTAACTGAGTGTCTTGCTTGATTAGCTCTTCTATAATTCCCTCAATCGCTGAAATATCTCCCATCATTGCTAGATGATAGAGTTGTTGCAAAATATCCTGAGATGGCAAAATCAATTCACTATTATCTATTTGCTCATTCTTGGTAGATAACTGCTGAGGTTTAGATTGGGCATAGATCCAGTCAAATTCTAGTGGCGATCGCTTTGCTACTGCTTCAAAGGCAGAATGCAGGGCATTGAATAGTTCATCAATTTGCAGAGGTTTAGGCAAGAAAGCTGTAGCTCCTGCCTGTAAACTGTGTTGCCGATTTTCTTCAAATACGCTGGCACTAGAGACAATAACTGGAATAATCCGAGTTTGGGGATTTTCTTGTAAGTGAAACATTAGCTCAAAGCCATCCATATTAGGCATGGCTAAATCAAGCACAATCACATCTGGCTGATGTTCAGTTACCATCTGTAGCCCATGTTTGCCGTCGCTTGCTTCCAAGGTTCGACAACCGATTTCTTGTAGCATACTGCTCAACATAGAACGATGGTTGCGATCGTCATCGATAATCAAAATTTGAGGGACAGTACCCCGAATACCGACGATTTTCTGCTGGGTTGAGGCGATGTTTACTGGATGCCAGTCATGGGAAACTGGTACTGATACTGTCAAATCCAACCAAAATAGACTACCTTCACCTTGGCAACTCTGCACTTGAATTTGGCTGTCCATCAATGCCGCAATTCTTTGACTGATTGCTAATCCCAAGCCAGTACCTTCAGATTTTCGTCCAGCCTCACCTACTTGCTCAAAGGCTAAAAATATTTTCTCTAGTTGGTCTGATGACATCCCAATACCTGTATCTTCAATTTGGAAGCGAATCTTAGTGATTGGGGATTGGGGATTGGGGATTGGGGATTGCTTATTGTCGTTGTCTCCAGTCTCCAGTACATCTACTTTGAATGTCACGCTCCCATTGTCTGTAAACTTGATAGCGTTGCCTAATAAGTTGATCAACACTTGTCGTAGCCGCTTTTCATCTACTTGAATAACAAGTGGTAGGCGATCGCTCATCAAAACGTTAAATGCAATCCCTTTCTGATCGGCTCGAATACTGCAAATCTCGGTGACACCATGTAAAAAAGTGGGCAGATGTACATTAGTCGCAACCAATTCTAATTTACGAGCTTCAATTTTTGAAAGGTCGAGAATGTCATTGATGAGCATTAAAAGGTGTGTTCCACACTGGTAGATAATGCTGACTCCTTCTAGGTTTTTCTCTGTCATGTTTGGCGATGCTTCAAGCACCTGAGCAAAACCAAGGATGCCATTGAGCGGTGTGCGTAGCTCGTGGCTCATATTGGCCAGAAACTCGCTCTTTGCTTCGTTAGCAGCATCAGCAGCTTGCTTTGCCTCCAGCAGTTGATGAGTTCGTTCTTCAACTTTGAACTCTAAGGTTTTGGAATAATCTAATAGTTGACTATTAGCAATTTCTAGTTGCCGATTCGCTTCTTCTAACTTCTGTTGTTTATAGGCATTAGTTGTGCCAACTACGCTGCTAATGAACGCAGCTAAGGCGGGTGTTACGGGAATCAGAACACCGTGCAAAAACATCCCGTAACCACCACCCATGAATGCGCCACTGATGCCTACGGTTGCCCAAAGAATTTTACCGCCTGGAATCTGTCGCCGGGTACGCGCACTAGCTAAATACCAACTACCACCAGAACCGATAAAAGAGCATAAAAGAATCCAGAGTGACAAAGCCATTCCAGAAATACCATGCAGGTTTGCTTTCCCTGTTTTTGCTCCTTCTACTAATTGATGGGCAATATTGGCATGAATAACAACACCTGGTGTAGGTTTTTGGGCAGAAACCAAGGAAGAACTGAAGGGTGTGCTAAAGAAATCATTGGTACTAGCAGCAGTTGATCCAATAAACACCATGCGATCGCGCATCAGATTTGCAGGAATTTTTCCTGCCAACACATCTCGCATCGCAACTGTGCGAAACGCTGCTTCTGAACCGTACCAGTTGAGCAAAATTTGATAGCCCCCAACATCGGCATCAGAATAACCCGCTTCTTGATTATGTAATGGTAGGTAGATTTGATTGCCTAAGCGAAACTTCTGCTGCTTTTCGTCAACGGACTCTAAAGTTATCTTTTCAGCTTCAAGATACTTGAGGGCTACAAGAGTTCCCAGTCCTGCCTTAATTGTTCCCTCTTCCTTGGCATCTACTGCTGTAAGTAAGGCACGACGCACATGGCGATCGCCATCCAACACCAAATCTGCTAATCCGACTCGATCGAGTTTTTTCAATTCTGGTGGCGGATTGACATGCTCTCCGGTAATTTTCTCAACGCCTATCAAATTGGCACTGTTGCGGAAGACTTTTACAAGTTGATCGTATCCACTGCCTTCGGGTAAATCTCGATAGAGATCCAAACCGATGGCGCGGGGTTGTTGCGCCTGGATTTTTTCTAGTAATTGTGCTAGTGACCAGTCTGGAATTGGCCACTTACCAACTGATTGGATATCTTGTTCATCAATTGTGACAATTATGATTTTGTCAGCTATTGTATTTTGCGTAGACGCGTTCGCAAAGCGTCTCGTAGAGAAGCAGCTTGCCGGAAGGCATCGCTGTCGTATCCATTCATCACGAAGTTTCCACTCAGGCAAATTAAAAAGTCCCAAAGACTGCCCAACTATAACTGTCAGAGCAACGCTGGGACTAATAATTAAAACACTGCGAGAGCGTTGGATGAAAGCTTGGAATTTACGCCACATAATTTCGCCAGAGGCTTAAATAATATTGATTAGTATTCGTCAGTTTTGACTCCACTAACATTTCTCTGAGATTGGGCATGAGGCATGGGACATTGGGCATTGGTCAATATCATACAAAGTTTTTCTTCCCCTGCTCCCCCTGCTCCCCCTGCCTCCTGCCTATTCTGCTACTAAGGGAACTGTTGCAATATCCTTTAAGCTAACTGAGGAAAGAAGTTCTTCCCATTGCTTGATAATAGCTGCATTTTTGGGTTGGGCGGTATGCAGCCCAGCCATTGTTGCTACACAGTCATACCACACCCCATTTTTACCGAAAGCTGCTGCTTGCTTTAAAGCATCTTTTTGCTGCATCGCTGTCGCCAGTTCAGCAGTAGGCTGGATACGCTGAATCCAACCATCAACGTAAGGTGTACTTGGGCCGAGTGTTCCATTCACTTTCAGGGCCAAAAACCATTGATAGTTTTTACCAACGGCTAAAGCAGGTGCATTGGCTGGTAATTTGACTGCGATCACCCCAGCTTTAAGAGCAACGGGAATGGTCATTTGATAATGTATATTGCCAGCTTCATCCTTGAGGCTAAACACAGCTTCTTCTGCATTAGAAGCAGGCAAATATACCAAAATTGTGGGGCGTTCAGACACCGTTGTGCCATAGAAGCTTTGGGGCAGAAGTGCGATTAGCGCTGCGGGCCCTTCTGCTGCTACAGTCGAAGGATTCAAGTAATAAGTACCAACGCGGGAAGCGCCTCCAGATGCTTGGTTTGGAGTGCTATTACCTTTAGTTGGGGTAAAGAGGTCGCCACGAGACGCTCCTCCTGTTGCTTGTCTAGGGGCGCTGTTACCTTTGGTTGGGGTAAACAGGTTGCCGCGAGATGCTCCTCCTGTTGCTTGTCTAGGGGTGCTGTTACCTTTGGATGGGGTAAACAGGTTGCCGCGAGATGCTCCTCCCGTTGCTTGGCTTGGAGCGCCATTTTTGACAGGTGGGGTAAATGTTACAGCAGAGGCACTAGCCCATGTACTGTTAGCTATCAGAGCAATGATGCTCAATGCACTAGTTAAATCTCGACGTTTCATGGTGTTTGACCTCATTTAATTAAATAGTGATAGAAAATACATGAAATCACTGTGCTAAAAACTTATGGAATACTTCTAAACACTAGCCAGAGTAAGGAAGCTTACTAGCATTTATATCCGAATGTAGCCTGAACTTCCATAAAGGAGATGTTTATTTTGTGTATATTCAGTTAGGAATATTACGTAATTACAGCCAGTTTCCAACCAAAACAAAGGCAGACCAAAAGAACGGATCATGGAAATCAGTTTGGCGAATCAGGTTAATTTGTGCTTGCCGTAGTGCTTCAGCTTTGGTGATTCTGGGTAGCCGTAGTTGGTTATAAAAGCGAGTCATGAGCATTTGGGCTGCCTTATCTTTGACTGGCCAAAGTGTGGCAATGGTAGAACGCGCACCGGATTTAACAGCCAAGCCTGCTAGTCCAAGAACGGCGCGATCGTCTCCTGTTGCAGTATCGCAGGCACTCAATACTAATAATTCGATCGCTTTTGATGAATCACCACTACGATTTTTGAGAAGTTCGGATAACTCCTTCACATTAAGTTGTCCATCCCACGTAAGTAAAAAGGTGTTTTCGAGACGGGAGCTAAATTGCCCGTGGGTTGCTAGATGAACAACATTGGCCTTACTTGATTTGACATGAGCCGCCAGGGCAAGACTTGTAAATTTTTCGTTCAGTAACATCGAAGATGGCACTGTCTGAGAAATTTCTTTTACTTCTGATTCCACAGATGGCAAGGCACTAAAACCAGCACGAGATTGGCTAATACCACCGATAATTGCATCAATGTGGTTTTTTTGGAGCGATCGCGCTGCCATTAGTTGCAATCCTGGTGAGAGTGCCACAGCATACTTCTCAATCAGATATTGCTTACCGTCATACAAGGCTGCCATTGGAATGTTCCGTAACCGACCATCCAAAACAAATACTAGTGTCTTAGTATCAATGAATGCTCGATCTACTTCTGCTTTTTGAATCAGCCAGTTATAAATTTGCTGAGACAATTGATCCCGAACTTTTGAGTCTGAGACTGGGTTGAGAGCAACTAGAAATTTATCTAAAGTTTGCTCAATTTCGGCTTGAGATTTTTGAGTGACATAATAACGCAGTGGTTGTCCAGCGTGAGCGAGAATTATTCCTAAGCGATCGCTTAAAATAATCGGATAAATAACCGTTGCTGTGGGGTCAACTTCATCAATCTGCTGGGCTTTATCTAAACAAGCTTCGCGGAAAAAGTTATCAAGTTCGGCGATTTGGAGTGACTCAATCAATTCACGCGCTTGCATCAATGCAGCCTGAGTTGGTTGCTCATCGAGAAGTAAACTCACTAGTTCTCGATACACAGGCTCTACACTTTCGCGGAAAGAAAATTGCAGATCGGGGTTGACAGCAACCATATCGCCTCGCAATGCCTTTAATGACTTAACTGCTTCTGTATAGGTTGTAATTGCTTTGGAGCGATCGCCCTGTTGTTTATACAACTTTCCTACCTGCCATGCTGATTGAGCAATGAGATCGTCAGCTTGGAGTTGACGGGCAATATTGAGGGATTTCTCGGCTAATTCCTTTGCCTCAGACCACTGTTTTTTACGACTGTAGAGTTGTGCCCACTGATGTAGCGCATAGGCTTGGGCGGTTGCATCCTGAATTTTTTGGGCAGACTTAACTGTGTCTGCCATGAGTTGTGCCAAATCTTTGCTTGGTAAAACTTGATCGGGGTTTTCTAAGCGATTCAAGGTTGCTACAAAATTAATCGCTGCATTAAGGGAAGTATGACTGGGTGCTAATTCTGACAACTGTTGTCGTAATTGAGGCGCGAGGGGAATTGCATATTCTAGTTTGTTATAATCTACCAATAATTTGAAACGAGCTAAACGCGCTTGTAAAGCTTCATTCGGATTCGTAGCTGCTGTTTGGGCATCTTCAAAGTAATTTAATGCTGCTTCTGGATCTTGAAAGTCAGAGGCAACTTTCCCTAGACTCGAAAGAATAGAACTTAACTGAGTTTTAGCGGCAATTTTATTCGCTATGGCTAAACTTTGTTCTAAAACTTGTTGGCTTTTATCATCACCGATCGCGTGCAAAGCTAAACCTAGCGATCGCAACCCACTAACTTTGATTTCCGAATCTGGCATTGCTGCCAGGTTTTGCGTTAACGCCTCCAATTGTTGTTTCGAGCGGCGATAAAATCCCAAACTTTGTAAGGCTTGTGCCTGGTTAATTTGACTGCCTATGCTGCCCATTTTATCGCCTGCTTGCTCATAATATTTTTGAGCTTGTTGCCAAGTTTCTAGGGCGGCTTCAGTTTTGTCTATATGTAGTTGTAAATTTGCTTGAGTATTCAGTATTTGCGCCCAGATAATCGCATCGACAGAGGGTTTAACCGATTGCAAAATTTTTATACTTTCTTCGATAGATTGTTTAGCTGCTTCCCACTGGTTTAGTTCTTGTTGTGCCAATGAGAGGTAACTTAAGCTTAGGGCTTCGTTGGTGCGATCGCCTTGATTATAATACTGTTGTGCTGCCGTTTGCCAAACCTTGATAGCTTCTGCAAAATTTCCCGATTGGTAGAATTTCCGTCCTTGCTCTAGGCTGTTGGCTGGTTGGGCAGAAGCGAGAACAGAAGTTGTTATTGGTGGAGATGCTTTTACAAGTGTAATGGTAAATGCTAAACACAAACTTAAAATGCTGAGGCTGGCATATAACCAACGAGTTTGTTTAATTCGGAAAGCCATAAATAATTATTTATTATTGAGCAGTTTGTTTGAAAATTAGTCACAGCATAAGTGTTTAGAAAATGACTGTATGTATAATGCCCAACTTGTAATGCCAGCTATCAGTTGAAGAGGGATTCACATACTAGAAAAATTAACTTCTCTTAAGAGCAGCACATTTTAATGGTTGCCGTACCTGAGCTTTATATTTATCTGCAACTAACTCAACTTTGCCCTGAGCGTTACGATGCCAACCAGTAGCTTGAATTTGAGTTTCTGAAGATGGGCGTATTTGGGCAGTGACACCGCCGATTTTGCGGTATGGAGTCAGATCACGACATCAGACTAATACCATTTCACTAAAATCCTGATACAAATTCTTTCCCCTCTGCTCCCCTGCTCCTCTGCTCCCCTGCTTGCCTAAATGTATCAACCTTAAAGTGAAACGGTATAAGTGCGATCGCCTCGATTAAAATGGCGAATAGCTGAGTGAGAAATATAGCCCATTCTCTTGGAGCGATCGCTTTTCACCGTCTACCGATATCAGGGGAATGCCCCAATCCAGCCTAGCTGAGAATTTATCGCTCTGTTGCCACAAAAGTCCTAGTCCAGCACCCACCAACGTACTGGATGATGGATTGTCGCCCTTGCTATTCCAGCCTTTGCCCACATCAATGAATGGTGTTAGTTGTAACACTCCTCCAAGCTTGGAGGCACGCACAATGGGCAACCGGAATTCAGCCGAAAACAACATACCATTGTCTGTTAGTAGTGCATCCTGGCGATAACCCCGGACACTTAGCTGTCCACCAAGACCAAATTGCTCTAAAGGTACGAGGGAATCTGCTGCTAGTTGTAAATCACCTCTAACTAAAAACAGAGTATCTGGTGCGAATTGCCGCACCCACTGCGCCTGTCCCCGCCAAGCAAAAAATCGGCTATCTGGGGCATCTTTATTGACATTGGCATCGAACCAATCTACCCCGACGCTAAATTGCGATCGCGCTGCAAAAACTTGTTTATTGCTGCGTTGGGTATATTCTTGGATAAAACGCAGGGCGGAAATCTTGGTTTTTCCCTTGGCATCTGCACCGGGTGATAAAGGAAACCCGCCAATATTATCAAGACCTAACTCTGTTTGGCTTTCTTGGCGTGAGAACGATAACCCCACTGCTAATTCCTGAGTTGGCTTTTGCACTAATGGTTGCCGATAACCAAATTCGTAAGACGTAGTGTTTGACTGAATATCAAGGACGGTAAATGGTTTTTCAATTACGTGGTTCCAGCCTTGGTTAAAACCGAAGAATACCGTGCCATTGTGAGCATTAATTGGCAATGTGTAATTCAGATTGATTGTATTACTACCATCGGTATTGGCGTATCCGACACTGAGAGTATCACCAAAGCCCAGTAGATTGGCTTCTTGCAGATTCACACCCCGGCGAAAACTGCCAACACTGGACGATCGCCCATTATCTAAAGTTGTTGTCAGCGAAAAAGTATCGGCTTCTTTAACCTCGACTTGCAATATATTGGTTCCGGGACGTACACCCATCTGCAACTCAGCCGATAGGTTTTGAATACGCGGATCAAGGCGAAGCAGTTGCAGTCTTTCTATTAAGCGCGGTACATTCAGGGGTTGGCCAGCACCGAGTTGGATGCGATCGCGAATATATTGGCTACGCAATCGCCGATTACCAACGATTTTAATTTCTTGCAAACTGCCTTCGACTACCTGAATTTTAATGACTCCAGCTTCTATTGTCTGCGGTGTAATTAAAGCACCCGTAGTTACATAACCCTTATCAGTGTAGAGCTTGCTAATGGCATCTTTGACTTGTAACAATTCTGCAAATGATACTTCTCGTCCCACAAAGGGAGCCGTAATAGTGGCAAAATCTTCTGGTTTGAAAACTGTACTCCCAACAACTTCAAAGCGATCAACCCGGAATTTAGCATTAGGATCATCCTCTCCTAAAGTAGGCTGATCGGGTAGTTGTGGCGAAGGAAGTAATTGATTCTGATCTGATGGCTGCGGTAGTACATCTATCCGATCAGGCGGTAACATTTGAAGATTAGAAGTTTGGGCGTAGGCGCAGCCTTTTGTAGACATTACCCGATCATAGTTGCACAATACTGCTGCTATAACAAAGCCGAATATTAGAGGTTTTAGTGTTGTTATGCGAAGTTTACGAATCAGTTGCTGTTTTTGCGTATAGTTAATTATCGATTCTTTCTTCGCATTTAAATACATACGCATAAATACTTAGCCATTTTTTAACGCGATTTCATTATTAATATTTCCCTTGCCCAACTAGATAATTTATTTGGCATGACTAGTTATCTAATTAAGCTCCGATGCTTGAATGTAACGACTGTTACATCATTTTTATATAAATATTCACTGTATGTTTTACAATTGCCGTCAGGGTAAATACTGTTTTTTCTAAAGAAGTATCCCAAAACTTGATCTTTGTTCATGTTGGGTTTCACTTCGTGTAAGTAGCCTTAATAACCTAGATTCACATTAAATTGGTATAAAAAGTTTGGCGTTGCATAAATGCAGGACGAATCATGTAAACACTGACATTTGCTTGCGCTTGTATAATTAATAACTACAAAATTAGTTATTTAAATATTAATACTGGAACAAAATAGCATAAAATTTTACAATATAAACGTGTTAAGTAAGCTAATCGCCATTCATTTTTACAGGTTGATTTGCTTGTAATTAGCTTAATGACGTAAACGGGTATTTTCTCCTTCTACCCTGGTCATATAGGTTTTGCTCATAATATGATCTTCTGGTTAAATAAAACTGGAGTAAACCTTCCATCCATCTATGACGTGAAAATAGCACTGCCAATAGTAAACTTTCCTCCCACAATGATTTAAATATTTCTACACTATGATCTCCCAAGCCAAAATTCCTTACCGGATTAGATAGATGCGATCGCCCTGAGGTAGGGGACTCCAGAGAATAAATTACCTAATTTATTTAGATGATATTTTTCTTTTCCTCCTCTCCCCCAATCCTCACTCCGTAAGGGCCCCAAGTCCCCCTGCTTCCCTGCCTACACAGCGATTGATTATTTTTTTAATTGGAAGTCCCTAGAGAGCTTGATTTCATTAATGTGTATGTGGTTATCACCCACACAAGAACATGTGGTGATAGGATTAATGAAATTTTCAGTTCAGTCAATATCAAAAATGGTACGCACAACTCCAGGGCAGAAAATTCCAATTGATAAACTGCAAACCACACTGGGAGAATTAGAGAAGCTAGAAGAGAAGGCTAAAGAGGAATTATCCCTTCGAGAGAGTATTTACTTTCTGCGTGAACAACTTCAATCGGCACTGAAGAAAGGCTATAGTTATCAAGACCTATCACAGCTACTGGAGAAGCAAGAAATAAAAGTTTCAGCAGCAACACTTAAGCAATACTTAACCGAGATTGAAAAAGAAAAGCGTTCTCGTCAGCGAAAGGCTAAACCAAAACAAGTTTTATCTTTTGAAGATTCGACTCAGACTCCAACAGAATCATCGATAACACCAGCAGTTATAGGAGTAACTAAGGACTCTCAAAACACTCCGAAAGATGTATGTGTAGGTCAATTAACGGACGAGTCACAAGAGAAGCAATTATTGTCAAAAGGCGGTAAGAATTCTCAGAAAACTGTTAAAACTACTAGGCGACAAACGCCAAAAACTTCTAAGCCTAGTTCAGATATATTAAGTGAGTTTAATCAGTATTAAAGGTGGGTATTATGCCGACGATTCATTTGGTAGATGGTGAAAAGGGTGGAGTAGGAAAGTCTTTAGTAACTAGGACAATGATTCAGTACTTTCTGGATAAGAAAATTCCGTTTGTACCAATAGAAACAGATAGATCAAATCCAGATGTGGCAGGAGTTTATAAGGGAATATGTCACTATGCAGTGTTTAGCGAGAATGAGCGGCAGGCTGATAAGGCAGATAGAATATTTGAGATGGCGACAAATAAGCCAGTAGTTGTGAATTTGGCAGCACAATCACATAGAGCAGTCTTTGACTGGATAGAAAGAAATCAGTTAATTGAACTAGGGAATTCTGAGGGAGTGACTTTTTGCAAATGGTTTGTCTCTACAGGAGGATATGATAGTCTTAATCTGTTTGCACAATCGGTAAATAGCTATGGAGAGAAAATACCTCATATTTTGGTACGCAATTTAGGACTGTGTGATGATTGGGAGCATGTAGATTCAGATGTGAATATACAGAAACTAATCAAAAAATATAAAATTATTGTTATAGATTTCCCCAAACTAGCATATAAAGAAAGAAACATAATAGACCAAAACAGAATGACCTTTGCTGAGGCAAGAGAGAATAAAGAATTTGGAATTATAGGAAGACAGAGAGTAGTAAACTTTTTGAAGCTTGCTTATGCAGAATTTGAGAAGGTAGGTATCTGGGATGAAGAAGTTAAATAATAAATCTTTGGAGGTACTAGATAGCTAGGGCTATTGCATTCTAGGGAATCATTCTGGCTGGAAAAATGAATGACGATTAGCTTAATCTACTTTTCAATTAAGAGAGGTAGATAGCTAGACGTTTTAATGGATACCCATCGCACAGTTGGTTGAAAGTTTACTAGCCTTAATTCTTTATTGAGAGACTACTTTAACTGTAAAAGGTTCCTAGTTTCTTCGCCTACTACACCATCAGGGGACAAACCTTTTGACTGTTGAAAAGCCTTTACAGCTTGTTCTGTTGCTTGGTCAAATACCTGATTTGCTTGTTGTAATTGAATATTAGCTTTTCTAATAGCTAATTGCAATTCGCCTACATCTTTTCCTTGTTGTAATGGGCTTGTCAGCTTTAAAACTCTGGGATACCCGACGTTTGAGAATCCTTCAGCAGGAGAATTATAAATACAATCTAAGGTTTTGTTACCTAAATCTCCATCTTCAGCAATCTGTTTATTTGGATTTGCCTTGTTCCACAGCTTTTGGAAAGCTTTGATTGAATTGGGGCGGATATCTCTAATTTGATTAGATGTGCAATCAAAATGCATTGGATCTTTATCGCCATAAGTCCATCTCCATCCATGACTGGTCATTAGAGATTTCACTTTTGCCCACTCTTCTATATCTAAAGATGCACCCTTTTGGTGGTCTGATTTTCCTGGATATCCTACCAGATTATTAATTAATCCCCTCTGCTTTTGGCTATAAAGCATTGCTTGGGCAATGACAGAACGATAGGCACTATTAATAGTCAAAGGTTGTGCGTAAGCTATCAATGCTGCTTTTAAGGCATTCCGTGCTGGAAGCTGGCAGTAAGGGAAAAGTCCTTCACCTCTGTTAATATTTAAGTCGGAAATACTGACTAATGAATTAGGAAGTAATTGATTTAATTGCCAAAATAACTGCAAATCTAATCCACGAACTGCGATTGTACTACCTTCTGTTATCTCTTTAACTAATACCATAATTATATTTTCGCTCCCTCTTGAGCTTTTTTAGCTTCAAGTAATATTATCTGAAGTTTTCTACATCTGGCATCATGTCTTTTCCAGAAATCCAGCTAAAATTACAAAGACGGGGCATAAGGGTATAGCTAATCAAACTTACCGAGATGCCAAAAGATAGTAGTAAGAGGCTATACATTCAACCCTATGTAAGACAAAATTAATTACATAATTTTGACCTGAAATTCTTATCTAGTCAAGAACTCATGTGTAAATTTTTCTGTACAATTACTTACTATACCCGACATCCTTCGATACTATCACTCGGCATTTGCTCATGCGTTTTCTTAACACTTTGTAAAAAGTAATAATCAGTAGCTTTCTGGGGCGCTTAATGATAAAAATCCGGTTTCTCTTGCTCGAAGATAACCCACTCGATGCAGAGGCGATTCAAGCCATACTGCTAAACTGATGCTCAACGACTAACCTTTGTCCGCTTTATTACTCCAAGCTTTCCGTCTGACTTTGAGCAAAGGCTGATGAAGCGCGGCTACCAACCGATTGGGAATACCAACTAGCTGACTTTGGTACTCAAATTGCCAGCGTCGCGTTTGAGCGCGATCGCAAATGATAAAGGTGTTTTTAAAAATCAATTATGGGTACTGTAAAATACAAGATGAATATAGTAATGCTATTAGTTGATCAGCAATTAATGGGCAACTCTATACTAAATTCAGTTCCCCAAGCTGGATCAGATATCACATTAATTTGGCCATCATGGCTGTCGATGATTTGGTAACAAATCGATAATCCTAATCCTGTGCCTTTACCTACTGGCTTAGTGGTGAAAAAGGGATTAAATATCTGATTATGAATCTGGGTAGGGATTCCGTTACCGTTATCCTTAATGAAAATTGCAATGTAGCGATCGTTTAGTTTCTGGGTGCGAATCCAAATCCGACTAGGATCATTTTGCATTATTTCTGGCGATGACTTACGGTCGGTCGAAGAGGATCGCACTCGTTCAGCTTCTTCTAAAGCATCGATCGCATTATTCAGGAGATTCATAAACACCTGATTGAGTTGTCCAGGAGAACAGCAAACCAAAGGCAATTCTCCATATTCTCTAATCACTTCAATACCAGAATGCCGTTTACTAGGGTTGAGACGACTTTGTAAAATCATCAATGCAGACTCTAAACCCTCATGAATATCGACCTCCTTGAATGTTGCTTCGTCTAATCGAGAGAAGTTTCGCAAAGATTTCACAATCTCGCTAATCCGCTCGGAACCTGTTCGCATTGACTGGAGTAATTGTTTGATATCCTGTTGAATAAAGTCAAGTTCCAGGGTTTCAATTTCTTGCTGAATCACTAGGCTTGGATTAGGATATTCTTGCTGATAGAGTTGAATCAGTTTTAGTAAATCATCATAATATTCGCTAGCATAAGTCAAATTTCCATGAATAAAGCTAATTGGATTGTTAATTTCATGGGCAATTCCTGCTACCAAATGCCCTAGCCCAGACATCTTTTCCGTTTGGACAACTTCAAGGGCATTTTGCAGTTTGAGCAAAGTTTGTCTTAAGGTTTCATTCGATTGTGCAAGTTCTGCCTGAATCCGTTGGCGTTGTTGAATTTCTTTACTCAGTGCATGATTTTTTTGGTTAAGTATAACGAATTGATCGCTCGTTCGCTTTTCTAAGCGCAGTAAATTAATGGCTGGGCTTTCTGGCGATCGCGGCTCGATCAAAGATCCTTGACTACGACAAGCAATTCCCTCTCCTTGGGCTTGGTGGATAGTTAAAGCTCCCAAAATCATTTGACGACTTTGGGAGCAAGCTCGAAGATAGTCGATGACTTTCTCTGAAGAATCAGTAACAAACTCGGTAAGACATTGACCAATCAGTGCTTTATTGGTCTTGTTAAAGAGTCTGGCAGCAGGCTGATTAACTGCTAAAATTTCACCTGCGCTAGTCACAAGAAGCAGAGGTTCTGGTAAAAGCTGGGCAAACTTTAAAAATTGATCGCGTATCATGATCTGGAGGTACTAAACCAGGGATATTTACCGTTGTTCATAGCACTGACGGGGTAAAAGTAAAGAGACTAATACTAATTTCGGATTTTAGATTTTGGATAAAAAGCTTTAACTACAAAGCTGCTTCAGAAATCTTAAATCATACATTCTATCCTAATCTGGTATTAAGCTAGGCTTTGGGGCATCAACTTCAGTCGGGACATATTATAGGGAGAGGGTGATAGTCTGCAAATGTCCCGTTTGAGGCTGCTACTATACTTTGAAGTATTCTTGTGCTACAAACTCGTCTAATACTTCGCTAGGTTTGAGATGAATGACGATTTTGCATTCTTGTGCGCCTCTAGCAATCGTTTCTTGTAACTCGACTCTAGCGTAGCCGAGGTTATCGGCTGTGATTGCGCCAAAAATATTAGATGTCATGACACACATGGCTTCGCGTCCTTCTACCTGTTCTGCAAAGGGGCATTTACGATTGCCTAAAACGATCTTCTCATCAGTTTCTTCAATCACGTAAAAGTCGCCTTGAATCCGGCGTTTCCAATCTATGAGGACGGCAGTTACCTGGCTACGAGAAAGATTTGATAGTTGCAAAGCGTTCTGGTATATCTGATTGACATGTTGACCTGTTCGATAGCCGACCACATTCAAGAAGCCTTCTGCCTGTTCAATCCCAACGACATCTTGTAGGGTTCCAGCTAATTCTCTAATCATTGTACGTAGAAATTGATCGCGCTCGATCGGTAATTCTAAGGATTTTATTTGTTCGTCGAGCGAAGATATGTGAATCATAATGGTGTTATTTCCTAAATTTTTAGATAGGACAAGCATGAATGATACTTAGTTAAGCAAAAGTCAGTGAGACACCAAAATTTTTTAATTAAGTACCATGTTTACTAAGAATAGTTTTCCCTAATTGGCTACAAAACTAACTTAAATATAGGAGGATGTACTCATACCAATTCACAATTCGCTTTTTCGCAATGATGCTCCTACGTCGCTAACACAATTAAAAAACTTAGATGCAGCAAAGCTTTCAGGGGTTACATATGTATCAGATTTTTCGTGAAATATATTACTCGCAAAGGATCAACGCTGTCTTTTGTCTTCAAATTGACTCTACAGCTATCATCTCGCTATGTTTGTCAACAACAATTTGACAAGCGATCGCCAATCATAACCTGTTTCTTTATCAACATATTTAATAGTAAAGATATCCATCAATGTCATTGACTAAAATATTTATAAGTACTTGATTTATAAGCTACTAGATACTTACGAAAAATTGAATATAAATTTTAAGACAGTTTTTTTAATTTGTTAAAAACTAATTATTAACATTAAGTATTTAAAATAGGCTAAACTGGGTGTACAAGCTGGTAAAATATAGCAATCTGCAATCAATCTTAATCTCTAGTTTGATAATACAAAACACATGTAGACGAGTTTTATCAGAAGATATTAGATGACATTAAGGAGGAAAATCTCATGCAAAAAGAATATATGGAGATTTTAGAAACATTAATTAATAAATTGACATTATCCGCAATATTGGAAATGTTAGAGCGAATATGTCACAAAAAAGCGGAAAATCTGAGAACTCATTGGCAAGATGAGACTTCAGCAAAGCTTTGGGATAAAGCTGCTAGACAGATAGAACAAATAAATGTTGATGTTTGATTAAACAATAAAGCTCAGTAAATAAAAGAGATTAGTTACTAAATTTACAGTATTTTTAATGCATGAATTATGTGCCTAATCTTTTTTTATAAAAAATAATCGAAACCGAGTCCGCGCTAGCGCAGGGCAAATGCACTTGAAAACATGAACAAGATGCAATACGGTTCAGTTAAGGCTAAAACTCTTTGTCAAACTCAATTTTTTTAACGTAGACGCTTCGGCTTGCCGCAGGCTACCGCCAAGGACGCCAAGGACGCACAGAGAAGAAAGAAATGCTTAACTGAACTGTATTGGAACAAGATGTGAGTAGGTGTAGCCTGCCGTAGACATCACTAACTATCAGCAACCTTACACGCTGATTACTTTACTATCAATGGGTAATGAAAAGTCACGAGACCATTCATTCCAAGAGCCAAAATAATTTTTAGCAGAAATTCCTGCCTCTTCAAGGGCTATTAATGTATTAGCAGCCCTTGAACCCTTAAAGCAGTAAATGTACACAATGGACTCTGAAGTAATACCTATTGATTGACAAATTTCTCGGATTTCTTCTGGTGAGCGAAACGTAGGGATTTCTAATTCAGAATTCATCAGACGATGCCATTCTAACCATACTGCATTAGGTATTCTACCTTTGCGAGGACAAAAATCAGGATTATAGGGAGAAGAACTCAATCCAAGCCATTCTGAACTGTCGCGCACATCTAATTTAATAATTGCTGGATTAGCAATTGCTTGCAACATCTCGGTGGTAGTCACTATTATGTCAGCATTGGGATGCAATCTAAATATGCTGCTTTCATGCTTTGGTACTTCATCGGTAATAGGTAATTCTGCTTGGAGCCATGCTCTATATCCTCCGTGTAAAATAGATACCTGATCGCAACCCAAATACTTCAGCAAGAAAGCTGCTCGACAAGATTGACCATAACCTTTATTTAAAGCATCTTCATAAACAATTAGGTGTTCTGTACCAGATATTCCTACTCTGCTCATAGTTTCTGCAAAATACTCTTGCAGTTCCTTCAATCCTGTTGGGGAGGAATTATCTAAAAGATAAGTGAAAAAATCTCTAATATTTATGGATTGAGGAATATGAGAAATAAAATAATCTTCTTTACTTCGCGTATCGATAATGACAGTCTGTGATGAATTTTTTGCTAACAGTGACGTGAGTTCTTGAGGAGAAATGAGGAGTTTTGTATTCACGACTTCATGCTTCTGTTATTGTACCAGTAAGCATTATCGCCCTTGGCAAATTTGCATTTTGGAATGCAAATTACAGAAGAATGAATGTTAAATGTTACGAGATAACTTTTGGTATGTGTTATTTGAAAGTAATAATTCCTAATCCAGAATTTTGAATAAAGTTTATTTACCGAGAATAAAGAAGCAAAGAATTATTTTCTCGTCTAGTATTAAAGGTCGCAACGACAACTAGCCGAACGCTTCAAGGTAAGCTTATCGTTTGCTCAACGCTTAATTTGTCGTTATCAAATTACAGAACAAGTGACTTCAAAACCTCATAGGTATGGAGCGATCGCTGCTACCACGATTTCGTCCATGATCACCAACCCCTCCCGAAGAGCAGGGAGGGGTTCTTATTTTTTGTATTATGTAATGTCTTGTGCTGATTTTTGAATTAATTCAGCTACTAAACCTGTCCAACCGGTTTGATGGCTAGCACCAATACCTGCACCAATATCGCCATGAAAATATTCATAGAACAGAATCAAATCACGCCAATGTGGATCGTTTTGAAACTTTTCTGAGCTGCCATAAACAGGCCGCTTACCAGATGTTGGATTTTTCAAGAAAATTTTGATCAGCCTTTGGCTTAATTCATTTGCCACTTCTTGCAGATTCATCTCTTTCTTTTCACCAGAAGAAGTGGCGCACATAACTTTGATTTGATCTCCCCAAAAATCATGAAACTTCAACAAAGATTCGATGATAAGATAATTCACAGGAAACCAAATAGGGCCGCGCCAATTAGAATTTCCACCAAACATTCCATATTTTGATTCTGCTGGTTCGTATTCTACTCGATACTCTTGCCCATTTGCCCGCAATACATAAGGATTATCCTTATGATATTTTGACAAAGCTCGGATACCATAATCGCTCAAAAATTCTGCTTCATTCAGCAGACGCTCCAAAATAGATTTGAGTCGTTCTTTATTTACCAGCGACAAATAATAGAGTCCTTTTTGATTGGGGAGGACAGAAACATTCTCGTGTTGAGTAAGTTGAGGGCGATTGTTAATAAACCAATAAACCCGTTTTTTGAAATCTGAGGCTAAATATTTATCAACAATCTCTTGTTCAATTGTTTCTACAGCAAAAAGCGGAATTAACCCAACCATTGACCGCACTTTCATTAACAGTACACCTTCATTGTTTGCACCCTGTACTACACCTGGAGGAGCTTTAAGAATATCATAGTAAAACTTATCTTCTTTATCCCATATATCTACGCCTGTACCACCGACTTTATTCATTGCATCAGCAATGAGTAGAAAGTGTTGGAAAAATTTAGAAGCCATATCTTCATACTCGCTTCTATAGTTTTTACTAGACTTAATACTAGACTCACTATTAGAATCTTCTTTAGCGAGTTCCGTAGCTATTTTTAGTAAATTTAGACAATACATTGCCATCCAGCTAGTACCATCAGACTGTTCTATGGTTGCATTAGGAATCTGAATATTGCTTCTATCCAAAACTCCAATATTGTCTAATCCTAAAAATCCACCTTGAAAAAGGTTGTTGCCTTCAGCATCCTTACGATTCACCCACCAAGTGAAATAAATAGATAACTTTTGAAAGATTTCTTCCAAAAACTTTCTATCAGCAGTGCCATACATGTCCTTTTCTATGTTGTAAACACGCCATGCAGCCCAAGCATGAACAGGTGGATTTACATCACCAAATGCCCACTCATAAGCTGGTAGTTGACCGTTGGGGTGCATATACCATTCACGCGTAAATATATACAATTGCTTTTTGGCAAATTCTGGATCGATTAGTGCCAAGGTAATGGTATGAAAAGCTAAATCCCAAGCAGCAAACCAAGGATATTCCCATGCGTCTGGCATGGAAATAATATCTTCATTAAATAAATGATCCCACTCACGGTTTCTGCCCCATTTACGTTGTTCTGGTGGCTTTGGTGGATTGGGGTCGCCATTGAGCCAATCATAAACTACATAGTGATAATATTGTTTGCTCCATAACATACCAGCAAAGCTTTGTCTTTGCACATTTCGCATATCCTCGGAAATATCAGAAGGACAAACAGCTTGATAAAATTCGTCGGCTTCTTTCTGGCGAGTTTGAAGTACAGTTTCAAAATCATTACCAAAAGGAGAATCTAAATTTTGATCGCTCAACCGCAGTCTAACTACTTTGGTTTCTCCTGGATTAATTGTTAAGTCGTAATGAGCTGCGGCTTTTGTCCCTTTTTGAGTAGAACTTACTGTTTTGTTATTTCCGAAAGAAACAATGTAATCATTTATGCCATCTTTGACGGGGCCGGAATTCTCACCCCAACCAAATCGTTTCTTGTTTGTTTCGTTTTCTGTAAATAGAAGTTCTTTAGGAGCTTCACTATAAAGCCATCCTTTGCGTAAAGTTTTAACTTCTTCATTATCTTGATAAACAGTTTCTATTACGCTTAGGTTCGAGTCAGTTTTGATAGCTTGCAGGTATTTAAATTCTTTTGTTTGATTTTTATACCCCCAAGACCAAGTATTACGAAGCCATATAGTTGGTAAAAGATGCAGTTTGGCGGTTTCTGAGCCTCGATTAGTAACACTAATTTTGATGTGAATATCTTCTGGAGAATTTTTAGCGTACTCTACAAAAACATCAAAGTAACGATTATCATCAAACACCCCTGTATCTATTAGTTCATATTCTAAAGCTGCGGGATTGGTTGATTTTCGATGTCTGTTTTCCTCAATTAGCTGGGTGTAAGGGAAAGCTTTTTGTGGATATTTGTAAAGATATTTCATGTATGAGTGCGTGGGAGTGTTGTCAAGATAAAAATAATATTCTTTGACATCTTCCCCATGATTGCCCTCACTGTTGGTTAAACCAAATAGCCTTTCTTTCAGAATCGGGTCTTTTTCATTCCAAAGAGCGATCGCAAAACAAACTCGTTGGTAATTATCGCTAATCCCAGCAATTCCATCTTCGCCCCAACGATAGGTGCGGGAACGAGCTTGATCGTGAGAAAAGTAATCCCAGGCAGTACCATCAGCACTATAATCTTCTCGTACTGTTCCCCACTGACGATCGCTTAAATAAGAACCCCACCGCTTCCAATATTTTTTTTGCTCGCGATCGCGGTCTTCTATTAATCTTTTTCCTTCTGCTGTCTCTTGAATCTTGTTCATTGTTCGTTTCCTTTTATAATGTTTGCGATGATTAATAATTTGCAATAGTTAATAGCAGTCATAAGCTATTAACTTTCAAACGAACCTAAATATTATTCGTGCCGTTGCTGAATCGAGGGATAATAACAACTTGATAAAATTTCCTCCCCTGCTTCCCCTGCCCCCTGCCCCCTGCTCATTACTCCGTAGCTAACCAAGCGCGGAGTACTTCTCCAACTGACCAAGCTTGAGCAATACAACCTTTAGGTTCCATTGGTGGATCGCCATTAGATATTTCACTGATAGTTCCAACTCCAGCAGTATAGAGGTGATGTTGCATAGGTTCTAGATATTGGCGAGCAATAGATGGGTTGTTAAACACACGCAAGTGAGCTAAGACAAACGGGCCAATTAACCATTCCCAAACTGTTCCTTGGTGATAAGCGCCGTCACGATGAAATTGATCTCCACCGTAGTGACCGATATACTGCGGATCGTCAGGTGCAAGACTGCGTAAACCGTGAGAAGTTAGAAGCGATCGCTCGCACGCTTCTACTACTTGCCGTTGTTGTTCAGAAGTAAGTGGACTTTCTGGCAAGGATACGGCGAAGATTTGATTTGGTCGTAAAGAGGCATCGTTACCATTTGGGCCGTCTAAAACATCAAAACAGTATCCCTTGGCATCATTCCAGAAACGACTAAAACCTTTTTGAGTGGCATTAGCCATTGCATCGTAGTCTTTCTCAGGTTTTCCTAACTTTTGGGCGAACTGAGACATTGTTCGCAAAGCGTTATACCAAAGGGCATTCACTTCTATAGGCTTGCCAATGCGAGGAGTAACCACCCAATCACCGACCTTGGCATCCATCCAGGTAAGCTGCATTCCTGGTTGCCCTGCATAAAGCAACCCATCATTGGGATCGAGGTGAATATTGTAGCGCGTTCCTTGACGGTGAAATTCGATAATTTCTGCCAGTTTAGGAAATAAATCTGCTAATAGCTTGTCATCACCAGTGGTAGCAAGGTAAAGGCGGATGGCTTCAAAATACCATAGTGTTGCATCAACTGTATTGTAGTAATCTTCTGTGGGTGGCTTGTTATCGTCAGGGAAACGATTGGGCAACATTCCTTTGTTGATATATTTGCCAAAGGTGCGAAGAATGGACTCTGCAATTTGCGGACGATTAGTGGCAAGCGTCAGACCGGGTAGACTAATCATGGTATCCCGACCCCAATCAGTAAACCAGTGATAACCGGCGATGATGGTTTTTCCGTCTTGTCGGTCAACAATAAACTGATCGGCAGCGAGTACAAGTTGCTGCACCCAATCAGGAGGTGGAGGTGCTTGTGGCGATCGTTTAGCTTGCCAGTCTGTTATCAGCTTTTGCTCGTACTGGTGACGTAAGTCTAAAGCCACTGCACCCTTTAAATTAGGATTTTGCTCTCTACTCGCGACAAAAGTAAATGAGCTTCCAGGCTCAAGTGTGGCTTCAAAAGTTGCTGGGTGAAGATGATCGTCTATATCGTTGAGTCCGCGTTCCTTTTCGGCTGCGAGTTCAAATCCGTAGTACCACTCGTTATTAAGTGAGGCATTACCGCTATCTGTCAACAAGTATAAAGGTTGCGCTCCCTGAAATACTGTGACACCGACTCCATGATCGATCGCTTTTACATTCATGCGCCAATCCTTAGCAGGCCATTCTTGAGCATGGGTTCTGCTGTGATAATCGCGGTAATTAACAAATGCTTTGATTGATAATTTAAGCGATCGCTTTGCTCGTCGCAAGTAGTAATGAATATATGTAGTATCAGCTCCAGGCTGCATCCAGATGCGTTTCTCTAATAACGCACCTCCACAAGCAAAGCTCCATACAGGTACTGTTCCTTCTAAAGAAAAGCTTTCGATATGGCGGTAACCTTGAGGAGAAATTGTGCCATTTGACCAACGATTAGCAAACAGGGGATAAGAGCTGCCTTCATAGTCTGCTGTTTCATCCAGCTTTGCTAGTAGTACGGTTCGCTGCAACGGTGGTTGCAATGCAGCCACAAGTAAACCGTGATAACCTCGTGTTGATAAACCTGCTACTGTACCTGAAGCATAGCTGCCGCTACCATTGGTTACTAACCACTCACGCGACTCTGCTGCATCAAGATTCCCACAAATTTCCCGTCCAAAGTTGATGCTCATAAATAGACCTAATTATGTCACCAATATTCTCAGTTTTGGTTTCCACATCAATAACTTTTATTAACTCCAAGTCTATATAGCTGGTAAAAGTTTTTGAATACATAGCAATCCTAAATCATTTGAAAAAAATCTGTTATCTATTGCCTATCTACATGACTAATTTGATAACTTAAACAGGATTGCTATAGTGCCTACTCAAGCAACAGAGCTTAACTAAACTCATTTATAAGCTAAGATTAAGTTCTTGCCAAATTTTTTAAAAAACTTATGCTAGGTGCAAAAAAATATTCCCCTCCCTTCATTTTTACCGGCAATTTAAACCCATATTCTTCAGTTTTTAATCCGCCCCATTCTTTTGGCCATTTCTGAATTCCCTCTGGTTGACCAATTAGCGGATCTGGGCCAGCATTTACTTGAACAAAATTCTTAGGATTTGCCCATCTAGATTGTATAAAATTAAACTGATTTTCAATATCTGCTTGAAAGCAAAGAAACAGCAATCCTGAGCCTGTTGTCGGCTCTTTACTGCAATCTTGCTCTCCAAAACTGACAGAACGACGAGCAATTCGATGCCTTCTCTCCACCTTTAAAGCCTCATCAAAACCTGGTGAAGACTCTACTCTACCTGTATCGCCTCTAGGATTAACTTTGCGGATATGAGTATGGAATGGACACTTTGTTGCCTCCGTATCCAAGTCGTAATTAAAATTATTAAAGTAATTGTAATTGGTTGTCGCACTTTGGCTCGGTAAATCTGAAAGAGTTACTGGAGTTCCATCTTCAAACCGTCCCACAACCAAAGCTCCGGCTAAAGTTTCATTGATACCTAATTGTTTAGCTAAATTCCGCACCTCTTCACGGAATTTTTGGACATTTTGTTCAAGTTTCCGACAAACTAAGTAACTGCCATAACTATCTTCAGTCTTACCGTTAGGATCTTTAACCAAGATCGCACTTAGCGGAGCGCGAGGGTCCCATTTGCTGAAGTCAGAGTTATTAGCTTTGGCGCTAGCAATATTTCGTTTCAGAAATAGAGGTTGACTAACACCATCAACATAACCGAAGTGTTCTATAATTTGATTTTGAGCATTTCTGAGGATAAAACCATCTTCTCTGTGAAGTATTTTGGACAGTTGAGACAATTCTGAACAGATATCGTTAATTGCTTTGGATAAGTCTGTCAAATTATCATCTGCTATAAGTAGCAAGGCATCTGGTTTCTGTTGAAATCCTGGTTCCCAATCTATCGGTGCTGGATCGTTTAATGAGTTCTTGATATCAACATTCTGCATACCTAATCGAAATGGCTGATCCCCAGGTATTTTCGACGGTTTTATTTGTAGATATTCATAACCTTGACAAGACAAATATAAACTAGCAAATATACCACCTGATATCTTTTTAGTTCGGTACTCGCAGGCCTCATTTGACTGCTGCTCGGCAGATTTGACATATTTCTGGGCAAAGTTTTGAATCCATCGTTTGACTGCATTTACTTGACCAGGTTTAAATTGTAAAAACAGATGTACGATATGATCTCGTCCATGCCCATTTAAAATGTTTCCCTGTAAATCATTTAGCAAAGTCTGGTATTTACCAGGGTTTTCTGGATCGATGCCATCTTCTAGTATGGTTTTTAAATCTTCTTCTGTTAGTGCCATTGTTTAACTCTTGTTGTTAAAGTTACAATTGAACCGTTGCAGATTAAAATCAAGAATTTTAGATCGTCTTAGTTAAGACATTTGGTTTAACACTATGCAACTTCTGAAGTAAAAGATTTCAAACGAAAAATATAATAGGGTGGCATAGAAGTATTTTCTCCTGCATTGAGAGGAGCCGAACGGTGTAATTGATTGCAATCTAAATATATACAGCCATCTGAACCCAAAGTCAGCGAATCTATCCAAGACAACTTCTGATCAGTAACTAGAATTTGATAGCAGCGATCTGGTGTAATCACTCCAATCGCGTTATTTGCTAAGTCTCCCAAGTAGATATTGTTTTCTTGGTCAATGGTAATGCCATCACAAATTGGTTTTTGGCTGTATCGTTCAATTTTGCTGCCCAATTCAGCTTCACTCAAATCAGGATTGCTCAAGTCTGCACTCTGCACGCGGTACATACTAGTACCATGCATCGGACAGAAATACAGCCATTCATTGCATGTATCTAAGACAATCCCATTCACACCTAAGTGAGGACGAATTAAAGTCCCATTAGGCTGCTTAATCTGCACTGGTATCCCGTCAACCACCAAATCAATATCGTCTGGCACTACGCTTTGGTGTCCTTGTAAAATGCGACAAGCTAATCCTGTTTTCAAATCAACCCTAATCAAAGCCGCCTTATTTCCATCTGCTGGATCAGAAATATAGACAACATTACGGGTCAAATCCACTGCCAAATCATTAACAAAGGAACTATCTAATGTTATGGGCGGTGGTAGATAAATCACTCTTGCCAGTTCATTTTTATGAGTGTCCCATGCCACCAGTTTAGGAACTGACTTACTTTGATTGCCGTTGTCTAACATCCAAATAGTTCCATTGGCATCAGACTTAATTCCTAACACGGTATCAAAAGTAATATTTTTTACTTTTGACGATTTAGGAAATGGTATTATATCGTCTTTGGTCAGTTCCGCTACTTTGATTTCAGGGTTATAAAACTGGTGAAGGCTAAGAATAATTCGACCTTCTGGTGTGACAGTGATGTTACCGGGGGCAATCGGTAATTCTGCTATGACTTCTAGGCGATCGCGTAAATTTTTCATAGTAAAATTTTATTGATTTCGCCAATGGTTGAGAGAATGTGATTTGTTAGAAGTAGTTACAAAATCGATTTTTTCATAGTAAAAAAACCTTCTTTTTTAATATTTGATTGAGTCTCCTTAAACTTCAAGCTTTACCATCTTGGCGTGGGACGGCTTACCTAATTCATTGAGGTAGAACATCATGTAGTAACCTGGTGGGTAAAGATTAGCATTTTTCGGCGCTCTAAATTTGATAGCAGACTCGCTTCCTAAAACAACATTTTCGACTGGCAAATCTGCTAATCGTTGCCCATAATCGAAAGAATGAGTAACTGAACCCAACTTAACCAGAACCACAGAACCTGTTTTTGTGGCATCCTTGACTGAGATACTGCTAGATTTTCCATAGTTGAGTATTTCAGGAGCTTTAGCTATTTCAGGACGAGTACCCGGCTTAAACAAATAGGGCGGACTGAAGATTTCTGCTTGCCAAATTTCAGAAGGGACGAAGGGTTCTTTATCTCCCTTATCAAGGTCTTCCTTAATAAAATAACTTTGAGGAGATTGGTAATATTCTTCAAGATTGAATGTCTTTTCATTCTTACCTGATTTATCTGTCAGTTTGGGAAACTTATAATAATATTTCAGGGGATCTCGCTGGATATTAACGTGAAGTGTGCCATCTTTTTCCCGTGCTGTTCGATTGGCATTTCCCCCAATAATCAAAACACGAGCATCCGGTAACAAAATTGCCCCATTATGATAAAGCCTGGGCAATTTAGCCGGATTCATAGATTTGGTAATGTAACCCCCTATAGCTCTGGAATCGGGAGTCATTAGCAAAGGTTCATAGACTGGCTTGTATTCTGGATATTCACCGCCATTAACTACCAAGAGTTCCTGATTGGGTAAAATCACTGTTTGGAGGTTAGCTCTTGGCTTATCAAGAAAGTTGTTGACAATTTCCCACTTGCCATTCTTTTCTCCACTCTTACGAGGGGATGTCCAATGCTGTAGGCTAGTAGAAACCCTTGACCAGTTTGGAAAACCTGTTGTATTACCTCCTCGGCCATAATTGATGTCGTTGGTGCCGATAATACCTCCGAGTAATAAAACATCTTCAGAATTAGGAACTTGCACAGCAGTTCCATAAGCTTTAGACGGCTCTCCCCGATCGGCTACTACTTCAAAACTGACGGATAATTTACCCTCTGCGTTCTCATGGACAGACATTAAATAGCTTTTTTTGCTGGACTGGGTGACCAAAACCCCACCAATTCCAGCGTCATCTCCAGTTATCAAAAGTTTGCCGTCAGCAGTTGGGAAAACGCGAGGATACAGGTCTATAGTATCGTAGGCACCAACATCTGTGAGTTTGGTATTGAAGGGACTGTTCTCTACGGTTGTTAGGTCAATATAGTGGAGTTTTTGGGTTTTAGGATCGTAAATTTCTAGACTCGGATTAACTTGATTGGGAGACTCGTATTTTAAACCGGAAAAAATAACTATTTTCCCATCAGCTAGTGAAATTAAACTAGGATACCAACGTCCTTCTTTAAGTTGTCCAACAGCAGACCACTTATTTGTTTTCCAATCATAAAGATTGACCTGTCTAGAGCCTGTAAAAGCTCCTCCAGGGTAGTATCGTCCAGTACCGCCGACAAAAAGAACATTACCATCGGCTAGTTGCAAATGACCGGAGCAAAATAAATCATTGATTTCTCCATATTGCTGGAATGGTGGTGAAGCAATGCGTTCAAATTTTCCAGTTTCAGGATCTAAAAGGGCAGTATTGTTGATGACATCATAATCTGTGACATTAACTCCTTCTATAAAGCTAGGATTGGGTTCTCCATTGTTAATAACTACAGTGTTGCGAAAACTACTACCATTAACGCTCAATACCTTGCCATTGGGAAGTAGTAAAGTATGGACAGATTGCATCAAATTTTCTTTAGGAGGCATAGGAATGGTTTCCCATGCACCCATTTCTTCTTTTTTTAAATCGGCTATTGGCTGGGCGATCGCCTGTTCCCAGCCAGAGATAGTAATAGCTACAGCTAGAATAGAAGCCAGAAAAACTGAGACGATCCGATTTTTATTAAATAGCATAATAATCGAGAAATCTTAAGTACCTATGCAAAATGAATTGCTCAAGATAAAAGAGGTTAAATGATATTTAAATGAAAAATATTTTATTTATCATTTAACCCCTTGTATTCCCTATGATGGTAAGGAAAAGAGAAACAATCGGATTCACAAGTTATGAAAGTCAGTATCTAAATATTTGACGATTGCTCAGTCAAGATAAATGCCTTCAATAATTTAGAATAGGATAATTTCTTAACATGAATACTTGACTTTATCCAATTCTGTTCGAGTAACTTTGATGGCTTCGTTGGCAATATCATAGGCACTTGGATATTTATTTTCAGGATCTTCTCCAGGAATCCAAAACTTACGTCGAGTCAAACGAAGTGAGTTAATAAAAGCAGGAATGGCATTGAAAATCTCCACTGCGATCGGGCCATCATAGACTTGTAAAATTGGTTCTAAAAATGATTGCCAAGGAATCCAGCTTGTATGAAGTGCGCCGCGATCGGGAGGAGAGACTTGTACGTAATGAAGTCTTTGCTGTTCGGCAAGATACGCTACTTGTGCTTTGAATATCTCAGGCCCATCGCCATCAAGAGTTTCGTGAGCGCTATCAATCACTACTCCTACTTGTTTACTATCAACTCCATCCAAAAAATCAATTAGTTGCGATAATTTGTTAGGGCCAGGGGTTTCCCAATGAGTAATTGGTTCGATTGCTAATTTAACATTTTGTTGCTCTGCGTATTGACCTAATTCATCAAAGATTGTCTGAGCATTGCGATAGCGAATTGCTAAATGCTCTTGAAGTTGATCGCTCCAAATTGGAACATTAAAGTCAGTAGTTGGAAATACACCATAAGGGATGACAATCGGCCCCATCATAATTTCACCCCTAAGTGCAGCTGTTATGTCAATTCTTGACTTAAGGTACTCTAGTGCTGCTTGTCTTTGTTCATAGTAGGGAGAACTTAGATCGAGGGAACGGGTAGCCCCGACATTAGTAGCAATTTTTACATCTTCTAACCCTTCTGAGTCCAGACTATATCGCAAACTAGCATAATCTTCAATGTCTTTTTCGTAATTTTTATCTTCGTTAAGCGCAATAGGAAATTCAAAGCCAGTGTAACCAAACTTTTGAAGCTCTTTTATATGCGTTAGAATTGTTTGCCGATATTCTGAATCACCAGGATTCAAATTGACGGTAAACAGGAAGAAGCTCAGGTAAATATCAGGTAAAGATGAGAAGTTGCTCATATTAAAATTTGCGTTGATTGCTGGCTAAATCCAAAAATTATGAACTTTAAATTGATAATTTCAACCAATTTATCTACCTATTAACTCTCGTCAAAGTTAGTATCCATTGCCTGTAAGCCACTGAAGCAAACCCTGAGGATTATCTATGATAGCTTTAGGATCGAACATAGGCCATATATACACAATCCCTTCCTCATCAAGACGGAAGAAGTTGTGCAGAGTATATAAAGTTCCTTTTGTTGTCTTCATCTGCCATACACCGCTTGCTCTCGGATATTGAATAGTAATAGATAATACGTTCACCTCAGAAACACGACTTGCAACACCGCTAACAAAACGCACAACTTCTTCACGCCCATTGATAGTCCTTTCACTAATCGGGCTAAGAAATTGAATCTCAGAAGAAAACTGTACCTTTAAAAAATCGCCTGTTCCAAAGGAGCGGAAATAATAGTCAATAATCTCACGATATTCTTCTTTGCCCTTTTTACATTTGTTCATTTTACAATTCTCCAAAAGTTGTAAAATCGAAGTATTACAAGGGTTTATTATTCCAAATTTGACGACTAATTTTCCAGTTGTTATCCTGTTTTTTCATTAACCATAATGCGCGAAATTTAACCAGTTTTGATGGACTACCATCTTTTGGGTAAATTGTAGCAAGAGAAATTCCTAAGACATAACCAAAATCGCCAATGACTTCGATTTCTTCGGCAGTGAAAATTGGATCGATCTTGTTGCTAGCAATCTGCTCGCTAAAGCCTTCAACAATGTCATTAATGCCGACGCGATCGGGGACATTCGGCGCCATCCAAAGAGCATCTTCTGTATACATCTCCCCGTAACCACACAAATCTTCAGATTTAACATTAGCGGCATATACTTCTTCAAAAACGGTTCTGATCTTTTCTTTATCACTCGATTTCATTGCTATTCTCCATTGAAATAATGTTTAATTATCTTATTTGTATTTAACAATTGGGCAGGCAAACTCCATCAATCATATTTCGCTATTTGCAATAGAGAATATGACACTGCAAAACAAATTTGCTGATGAAATAACTATAAAAGCCTTAAGGATGTGGTAAATCAATTCAAAATTCAAAAGATAAAGATTATGAATTTTGAATTGACCTACTGAATACTTGCTGAAATAGCTTATAAGCCAGTCACATCACGTAGATAACTACGAGCTATTAGCGCGTTTTTCAAAGGATTTGTTTTGTTAGGATCTTGTTCTGCTTCCACTATGAGCCATCCTTCATAGTTGGCATTAGCAAGCTCATTTAAAATCGGTTTAAATTCAATTGCACCTTCTTTGGTGTCTCCTGGAACAGTAAATATACCATTTTTAATCGAACCTAAAAAGCTCCAACCTTTTTTGATGGACTCATCTAAAACAGGCTTACGAATATTTTTTAAGTGAACGTGCTTGATGCGATCGCCATATTTCTTGGTCACTTCCAGAGGATCGACTCCTGCGTAGTATAAATGACCAGTATCGAGTAGCAAATTAACATATTCGGGATTAGTATTTGCCATCAAGCGATCTATATCAGCCAAGTTTTCCACTCCTGTACCAATATGGGGATGGTACGATATCTGCATACCTTCCTCCTTTGCTTTTTTACCAAGTTGATTCAACCCTTGAGTCAGAGCATTCCATTGCTCGTCAGTAAACTTTGGTCTGTTAGGCAAAGGTGCAACTGGCTGTTGATGAACTGCGTTACCCAATTCCGCTACTACAATACTTTTGCTGCCACCAATTTGTTTCATAAATTGCACCTGTTTCTTGAATTCAGCCCAGGTTTCATCTGTCTTTCCTACTGTGAATTCAGTCCCCACCCAAGGTTCAGAAATAGTCAAATTACGAAGTTTTAACTCTCTTTTCAAAACTCCGATATCTTCCGGATACTTACCTGAGGTTTGCGAGCCTTTGAAGCCAGCTAGTGCCATTTCACTCAGAATCTGCTGATAAGGGATACGAGGATAGAGATCAATACTAGGATCGTCACCATTGCTCCAACCTGTGGGTGTAATGCCCAAAGAAACTTTTGCTGGATCGAATATAGGTGTTGTCTTTGAAGGCGGAACCAGAGACACTAAATATGAGTTTTTGTCGTTATTTGTAGCGGCAGTGGCGGGAGAATTAAAATAAGTTATCCCAAAAAATATTAATGCCACTAACACAACCAATAAGCGACCAATAGATTTGAATTGGTTACAACCTGTAGAGTTATTCATCTTATACTTACCTTGTTGTTTCAACATAGTTTGGTTATCCCAAATATATGTAACTTTGTTCAAATTTTGCCAAATTAGTCAATAGTGTGCTTTTAAAAAGCAGTATTCAACTAAATAAGATAAAGACTGATTATCATTCTTTAAAGTGAAGGAAAGTATTAACTAGCTCTTAATTTTAGAAAAAATCTAACGAGCACATTTAACTGCTACTGCTGAAAATACTAAAATTATCTAGATATTTGAAATCATTTTAATTAATACTTTAGTAATCAGCTGATAGCTTAAGAAATTTTTTATAATTGTTATGAAACTGATTACTATTTTTCCATACTTATTTAATTACCAAAAAAGAATATATATAGCTGGGAATTAGTATTTCTTAACTAAACTTATTGGTAATAAAAACATATCTTTAATTGAGATTTACATTATAGATTTGATCTCAATTTTTCATAAATCCAAAGATATATTTATTAACCATATAGATATGAATAATCGCATTGGCTCAAAAAGATGAATAAATTGGGATAATTCTTGCCTAGCAATACTGAGGATTAACAAAATTTTATTTTGGAAAAAATTGCAGAAGAATTTTGGCGATCGCTCCGCTTTTTTACTTTATGATTGTCTTCCTATTTTTAATCCCTTATCAAGATTTTCTTTGGAATGACGAGAATTCGTTTTTTTGAGTCAAACTCCCTCAAATCTGCCTATATGAGGAAATTTTGCCAATGCTTTACAATAATGTTAGCGGATGGTGGGTTATGAAATTGTACTAACCCACTCTACATTTTTTTGAATTTTCAGCTTTTCAAGTCCTGCTTCAGCAGGACTCAAGTCTCACTGCAAAGCACCAAACTTAGTGACATCTCCATTATAGGTAGTCCCGTCAGGCATCACAGAGTTAGACAAATCTGCCCCAGATAGCTTAGTTCCCTTAAGCGTGGCTGCTGATAATCTTGTATTTCTCATGAAGGTATTGGACAAATCTGCTCCCGATAGAATAGCTCGAGAGAAAATTGCTCCCTTTAATTTGGCATTTTTCCCCACAGCATTAGACAAATCTGCATCAGAGATAATGGCCTCTGTGAAATCTGCACCGGTTAAATCTGCGTTTAACAATTTTGTATTACTCAGAAGCGCATTATATAAATCTGCCTGAGAAAGATTGGCCTCCGTTAGATCGGCATCTGACAAGGTTACCCCCATGAGGATGGCTCCCGATAAATTGGCTTTTTTTAGATTAGCTCCTTTGAGTTTTGCGTCATTAAGTAGGGAACCAGAGAGATTGGCTTCTGATAGATTTGCTCCATCGAGTGCGCTGGCATACAAATCTTTACCTGATAAATCGGCTTTTGATAGATCGCAATTAACACAGGCGTTTGTCAAAAGCAACTTTTGGTAATCCGTCGCAACGAAAGCGTTAGCGGGTAAAGTAAAGATGGCTAAACTAAGGAAGATAGAGAAAGCAATAGTAGAGAGCCTACGAAACCAAGATGTAATACTCATGTTTGGTCTTAAAACTAGGAATTATTGCAATTTTGTCAGGCTCAAAGATGAGTCTTATTTTAGAGATTGAGTAAGGTGATACCCAGAAGAGATGTTAGCTTTTAGCCAGACTGACTAAAGGGGGTTCGCTCCAAGTTCCGTATCCCTGACCTTTCGCGCCAGGTGGGTTAACACCGATCGCAACCCATAAAAGTCCTTCTGGATAAGCATGTGGACTGATAATAAAGGTTCCATCCTTTTCTTTGGTTCCGTAAACATCCCGCCAGGATTGTGGTAGTGTATACCAAGTAGCTACATACCAAACCTTGATGATATTGCGGGCGATGGGGCCAAATTTTTGAGACGCTAAAATCTGCGTGATTGATTCGTGGTTGTTTTCTTGTTTTTCAAGCTCCAACTGATGAAAACTTGTTAATAGTTCTGCAAATATATCTCCACCAATGATGTCTCGAATGGTTTCAAAATAAAGAGTAGCCAGACCTGTTCCCTGCAAGTGAAACTTAGAAAAACCTGTAAGAACCACTGATAGATTCAGGAAATAGTCCAAAAACTCAGGTGCATTAATATCCATTAATTATTTACCTCCACAAAAAGTTTAGATCCCTAAGTCAAAGTTAACTAAGGCTAGTCCAACCGAAAAAGAGGAGCTGCATTGACCCCTGGTTTGCCTGGAATGGGGTTACGCATTAAACTATTAGCCTGTTCTTTAAGGCGGAACATTCCCCCAACTGCGGGAATTAAATGCTCGGGATGTCCGTCAAAAGCGTATTGAATCTTGGCTAAGAAGTCACTATAAGCAGAGTGAAACTCTAAGGCTGCTGCACGCACTTCCGATCCTTCTGGATAATCACTCAGTTTGGCATTATCCTTAATTGGATAAACTTCGCCCCAATCTACGGTAAAGTCTTTACCTGTAGGCTTATCGGGCAGATCAGATTTTGTAGGATCTTCCTTGTCTATTACATAATATTGCTTTAATAGTATTTGCTGAAAACGATAGTCATGGGCTAGTTCTCGCTCTGCATCATAGATAGTTTCGCTTCTTGACCCCTCACCCTGATCTTGAATCACTTTTAAGGCTCGTATGGCTGAACGCAGATCGGTTACTGGGATGATGTCTCCACCACCGTTGTAGTAGTATTCGGGGGTAATTTGTCGCTTAGGATCGCCACAAAATAGATTGGGATTATCTCTATAGAGTGCATTCAGACCACGAATTATCTCTGCATAAAATAAGCCAATGCTGTAGAAAGCCTTAGTCGGATCGAAGCCTATAACTTCCAACAAATATTCTTCTAAGCTTCGAGATGCAACTAATGCTTGACTTTCTGGAACGTGTTGAGACCGTTCAATTTGACGAAAGGTCTTTATCGTTTCTTCGGAAAACTTGCTTAAACCTACTTTAAAATCTGTAGAGCCTGTAGGTAGATAGCTAGGATATCTTGGAACAAAATCAGATGCCGTCAGGACTCCTGAATCAAACGTTCCTCCCACTGCATTATAAACATTAGCAACAAGAGTTAGGTGTAGCATTTCTTCTACAGCAACCGCCCGGATAATATGGAAAGCTTCTAAATTCGTTCCGGGTTTAATGGAATAAAGCGCTGTCATATAAGGGGGAATGGTTGCATGTTCTATCTTCATTGCCTGTATGAGATAGTACTTTAATTGATCGACCGTTGTAATCAACTTTAAGCTATCGGAGACTGTAGTCATAATGTCTACTCGCAATGTTTTTTAAACTGTGTAAGGGGTACTAGCGCGTATCATCAAATAGCCGTAGAACACTATTTAGGGCTGAAATTCAGCCCTCATAAATTTTGCATTAAAACCGCGCCCAAAGCCTTTCTTTCTTTAATGAGCGTAATTTTAATTGATAACACGCCCTTAGATAGCTTGCAAATTACTTGTTTGCAAATTACTGGTTTGCAAATTATAAGAATTTAATTCTTTAAGCATCTGCTCGGCAGCTCTAAAACTCAGCGCGGCAACAGTCAATGTTGTATTTGAACTACCAATGGTTGGCATACTTCCTGCGCCGACTAGGTAAAGATTTTGATGATCCCAAGAACGCAGATGACTATCAACAACTGAATTGGATGCCGCCGTTCCCATGATATGAGTTCCCGAAAAGTGGTTTCCGCCTTTGTATACGTAACCTTCACCCTCAAACTCAAAATATGCGGGGTCTTTAGGATCGTAGTTGGTAAAATCTTCTGCTCCTAAACGCCCGAAGATTACACGAGAGACTTTTCTAGTGTAGGCAAGGGTTCTGCGACTGTAGTCAGGTAGGTTGAAGTTAATAACGGGACGATAATTACCCAGTTTATCCTTATGCCTTGGATCGATGGTTACTCGATTACCGTACTCGGGGAGTAATTCACACATGAAAGCCAGCAGCAGTTGGCGTGAAATCCTACTAATCAATGTCTGGCGCAGTTCTTGGCCATATTTGTTTTTGTTGTCGATCGCATCTTCGACTTCACCTTTGGGCGATCCGGTTGCCCATCCCCAACCATCATTGTGAATATCTACAGCAAAGGCAGATTGTAATTTCCGAAACTCCCCTTTACGAAATGTTCCAATTCCTGATGTAACAAGAGGCCCTCGCATCGTGCCGGTTACTTCAGGCATCAAAGCCCAAGCTAAAGTGAAAGGGTGATCCATTAAATGCCGCCCAATCATTCCACTAGTATTAGGCAACTCAGAACCGAGCGATAGGCGAGCGTTTTCGACCGCATTAGTCGCTAAGACAAATAATGTTCCTCTAGCGATTCCTGTAGTGTACTCACTAGAATTGGAATTCTCATAACGTTTATAGTGAATGGCATTGATGTGACCGTTTTCGCGGTTATATTCTACCCGATAAGCTACCGCTTGGTAGAGTACATGAACTCGACCGGTTTCAAAGGCTTTACCTAAGGTTCTGCGAGCATCATATTTCGCTTGAACCGGACAGATAGGAACACAGTTAGCATTTCCTTGACAACGTTCCCCATACTGAACAGGAGGGAAACTGGTTATGCCGTTAGGAACAAAGCGGTTACCTGCATCGTATTTAGGATTCGGTACTCCATTGCGAGCTTGAGGAAAAGTAGAGAAGCTTAATTTATGGGTCTTGCCATACAGTTCAACTGTAGTCCCATTAACTTTTTCAATAACTTTTTGATCCAAGTAAGAGGGGGGAAGCTTTTCCATAGGAAAAACATAGCCATCTGGAAATTCGATGCCTAGTTGTTTTTGCTCATCTACGTCCCCACAAACCCCCATTTCGTACTCGGCTTTGCGGTAGTACGGCTCAAGGTCTTGATACTCAATCGGCCAGTCAAGACCTTGGCCGTAGTTACTGTACAACTTAAAATCTTCCGGTAACATGCGTGGGGTTTTTGCTTCCCAGTGCATTGTTGTCCCACCCAGAACCCGTGTATAGGAACCCGAAAGGGGCATGGGGCCTTGTTCTATAAAATAGTCTTTGTAATCAGTGGGGCTTTGAACATTGGCATTAGCAGGATAGGGAGAGTTAGGATTTTTCTCCACCGCTTTGTAGAAAGTCTCGACGTAACTTTGAAAGCCTGCAAGGGTGAAATCCTTTTCTACTGTAGCTTCCAGGATTAAAACCCTCTTGCCCTGTTGACTCAATTCTTTCGCAACAATGGCTCCAGCTACCCCCGTTCCTACGATGACGACATCATACAACGTGTTAAAGACAGTCTCAGAATCGACATTTGTAATTGTCTGATCTAGGCTCATCGGTTACTCCTTAAAAGTTACTCTTTGACATGAATCTATTCGGCAATATCTCTAGATATTTAATGAGATGAGTTTTGCTTCAGTAATATTTTTATTGAAGGTTCCATTACTGATTTAAGGGAGTCAACACTGACGGATTTCTTTTTGGACTGTCATCAACTTCCTCAACAAAATTACGTATTGTATACTTGTTATAAAGTTTAGTAACATACTTGTTTGCGAACTCTAATTCCACTAAATAGAAAGGCAAACGCACTTTGCCAGAATGAAGACGGTTCAATCTGTCAACCTCTAAATTTATTGATGAATTTTGTGTTTAATTTATAGACTTTATCAGTTATGTATTGGAAACAACATCATATTATGATCACCGCAAATACGCGGTGTCAATCAGTAATATTACGTAACTACATTCACAAGTTCAAGCTGCCTCATTAACTCAATTCGTTTATTGTTATAGTCTTGTAGTATTTAAGGGAGTAGATAGCTGGGAATCAGCCTTTTCCAGTTATAAGGAGTTTTTTCAGAAATAAAATAGGAGTTTTATATATTAGCGAACTAACAGCGAATATCATGTTCGGTGAAAGACTTATCATTAAGACCGCAAGGGAGCAGTTCTTGCTGGGAGCAGGGTGAAAAAAGTTTTTCTAGTTTTTGTATAGATGCCGGAATTATAACTAATTAGCCGGACATGATAGAACTAGTACCGCAAGGCGGAAGTCAAAGTTTAAGAACTTTTTTGCCCCCTTCCTTGCGGTACGCTAACGCGAACACGCTCATTCACACTAGCAGTCGTGACGAAGATTGACTGTCATAAATCGCTTGCGCTGTGTGACCCGCATTTCTTACAAGCGGTGCGTAGCTTGCCGCCGTAGGTATCGTTAAATAACCTCGTTTTTGATTTATGCAAGAGACTCCATGAACACGGTTCACAACGAAGGAATGAAAATATTTTTTCCCCAGTCCCCATTCCTCAATTTCCAGTCCCTATTTTCAAGGCAGGTCTATTGTTCAGGATTTTATAAAATTCTTGCATAAACAAAGCAGTAGAATTGGCATCCACGCAGCATAAGGTAGCAACAGTACTACGCGCTTCTGCCTGGGTAACTATTCCTGCAATGCCCATTACTGACTGCTTGTTGCCGTTTTACTTTTTTGTTGAGCCTCGATAAATTCGCTCCATTTGCTCTGGAGAAAGCACTGTCATTGGAAACCATTCATGTACGGTAGGAAGTTCCGGGGACGATTGAAATTCCCGTTGTTGAGTTTTAGTGAAATGTATTTCCACATTGCTAGTTAAAGGCGGACTAAGTAACGTCTCATCTATCTCCGATGGAGAAAGCTGATTTTGAGGCAAGACATAGGCGTGCTTTTCTGAATCGTATGCCAAAATTTCTCCTGTCTCAATTTGATAAATCCAAGCATAAATATTGAGTTTTCCTTGGTAAAGCTTAGAGTGAATCACCGGATAAGTCCGTAAATTTTCGATTTGGGTAAGCACATTCTCAGCAATAATTATTTCTAAGAGTTCTTCCCCTTCGTAGTGGCTATAATTGTCTTTTACCAATCGTCGCGTTGCCTCTGTATACTTGAGCCAGTCATGTACAAGAGGCATTTCTACCCGCAAGCTATCTAACTTCATTAACCCTTTCATAGCGCCACAATGTGAGTGACCACAGACAATAATTTGTTGAATATCTAATGCTTGAATAGCATATTCAATTGTTGCCCCTTCACCGCCATTAGTCGCACCAAATGGCGGAATAATATTACCCGCATTACGGATAACAAATAATTCCCCTAAGCCAGCTTGTGTAATTAGGTTTGGATCGATACGCGAATCGGAACAAGTAATAAATAGTACTCTGGGCTTTTGACCATGAGAAAGTTGTTCAAACAGTTCTTCATTGGCAGAAAAATAACTACTTTTAAACTCGCGCAAACCTTTAATCAATTTTTTCATAGGAGTACCTAAATGAACAAGTAATACTTGAAAAGTATAGTAAAAATTCAGTTCTCAAATTCAGAAATTAGCGAGGAACTAATAATATGTGTAAATAGATTAATTGAATTGATAAACTCTCGTCATTGCACCATCGGCTTAGTTAAAGAGTGAAATTTATTATTGCATTGTTTAAGTAGTCTTGCAAAACTACTCCCTCTGGCTACAGTCTTAATGGGAAATCAATCTACAATTAGTAATAATTTTGGTATTTTTCTCCTTCCACTCATCTCCCATCTACACATTTCCTACAGCGAAAATTTTGCCAACAGCTTTTTAATGACTATTTACTTTTATTGAATAATTATTGTAGCACGAGAGCAAGAACTCGAAAAAAAGGGTTTTGTCTTAAAATATTAGCCATCTTGAGCCTTTCCAGTCTGCAATGCAGACTTAAGGCGATCGCTTTTAAAGCAATGGTGTCTCCCTCGTGTTCATGAGGGCTAAAAAATTTAAGGTTATTGAAAAATAGGCGTTGCTAAATTGCAATATGAATCCAGATGTAGAGACTAGCAATTGCAACGTCTCTACAAGGATTTTGATATCATGCAGAATCATTTTTATACATGAAATCAGCAACGCCAAAACTTTTGACTGTTGACTGTTGACTTCCGCCCTGCGACACTAGGTGATTACAGTTGGCTTTTCCCGTCCTGTAAGTTCGCGGATCTGGGCTATCTCCTGGGCAATAGTAATTAAAGAAGCAAGCGCTTCTTGTGGATCAAGGTCATGTTTGCTGGGATCTGGCTCGTAGCTTTCTATATAAACCCTTAGGGTTGCACCTTGAGTACCCGTACCAGAAAGTCGCACCACAATTCGAGAACCATCGGTAAAGCCAATGCGAACACCTTGTCGATCGCTAACGCTACCATCAACAGGATCGGTATAACTAAAGTCATCACTGTATTCAACTTGATAGTTACCGAATTGCTTGCCTTTGAGAGTTGGCAACAAAGAACGCAGTCTTTCTATTAAAGTGTTAGCAGGCCCTGTCTGTATCTCTTCATAGTCATGGCGAGAGTAATAATTGCGTCCATAAGTCTGCCAGTGTTCCCGGACAATCTGCTCAACAGATTGTTGTCGGACTGCTAGGATATTCAGCCAAAACAGCACAGCCCATAGCCCATCTTTTTCGCGGATATGGTTAGAGCTAGTACCAAAGCTTTCTTCACCGCAGAGAGTCGCTTTCCCGGCGTCTAAAAGATTGCCGAAAAACTTCCAGCCAGTAGGTGTTTCATAGGATTCAATCCCAATCTGAGCAGCAACTCGATCTACTGCTTGGCTAGTAGGCATTGATCGCGCTACCCCAGCTAAACCTGCACTATAACCAGGGACTAGTTTGGCGTTTGCGGCTAACACTGCGAGGCTATCGCTAGGGGTGACGAAGAACTTACGCCCTAAGATCATATTGCGATCGCCATCTCCATCAAAAGCTGCACCAAAATCTGGCGCATCCTCTGCGTATAAAATATCCACTAACTCATGGGCATAAACCAGATTTGGGTCAGGATGTCCGCCGCCAAAGTCTTCTAAGGGTGTACCATTACGTACAGTTCCCACAGGTGCGCCCAAACGTTCCTCGAAAATAGCATGGGCATAAGGGCCAGCCACTGCATGTAAAGCATCGATACTGATCTGAAAATTTCCTTTTGTTAATAGTTCACGAATGCGATCAAAATCAAACAGGGACTCCATTAACTCTTGATAATCATGCACGGAGTCAATCACCTCAACTACCGTCTCTCCCAAATGTGACTCACCTAAAGTTTCTAAATCTACATCTGGTGCTTCTAGAATTTGGTAGCTATCAATTACTTTGCTGCGATCGTAGATCGCCTCTGTCACCTTTTCCGGGGCTGGCCCACCGTTGCTAATGTTATATTTCACACCAAAGTCACCATTTGGCCCGCCCGGATTATGGCTAGCAGACAAGATGATGCCACCAATAGCCTGGTACTTGCGAATAATAGCGGAAGTTGCAGGAGTAGACAAAATCCCGTGTTGACCAACTTTAATTCGCCCAATGCCATTGGCCGCAGCCATTTTCAAAATGATTTGAATGGCTTGGCGATTGTAATAACGACCATCACCGCCCAGGACTAGGGTTTGCCCACGCAAGTCGCCTACAGAATCGAAGATGGATTGGATAAAATTTTCTAGGTAGTGGGGCTGCTGAAAAGCCTTAACTGCTTTCCGCAGCCCAGAAGTACCGGGCTTTTGGTCGCTTAAAGGAGTAGTAGAAACTTTATGGATCTTCATAGATAACGTTTAACAAAGCATTTTTCTTTTACAGCTTTGCATAAATTCGTTACAAAAAAAATTGCCAAATATATATATATAATTATGTACCCATCGACACGGTTAGGATAAGCTAGCGTTGCAGGCAGGGCGGCTGCATCATGCCAACAAGACTAGGCAGCACTAAACCCGACAAGCTTTGATATCGCCAGCCAGCACTCTATTTGCCTGCTATTAACGAACTTTGGGGATTTAAGTCCCCTGCTTAAGAAGGGCAGCCCGTTTTGGGTCGGGGTCTAAATCCCCGGACGCTCGCAGACTCGCTAACGCAAAACGTAATTGCGTTATTGTAGCGGGGCGTTCGCTTTTAGCGTCTCCAAGAGTTGCCCATTGCGTTAGTGTAGCGGGGCGAAGCCCATTGCGAATTGCGTTAGCGTAGCGGGGCGAAGCCCATTGCGAATTGTTTTAACCGCCATCTCTCCATAAATTTAGTTCGCCATAAACATTGATATCAAACGTAAATTCGATATCAAGATGGTTCTTAGGATATTCTGTGGGTAAAGGTGCAAAAGGTGCAGATCGCTGTATAGCATTGAGTGCTACTTCATCAGTTACACTGAATCCAGAGGTTTGTGCAATATTGAGATTGCTAACTTGACCTGAACGGTTAATAGTGAAATTAAGCACCGTTCGCCGATTAGATTGGCTCATTCCTGGTAGCCATTGCTGCCGAACGCGTTGCTTTAGTTGGTTTAAGTAAGCGGTGAGGTCTACATCTTGACTGTGGGCATCAATACCAGAAGTAGCTTGGCGATCGCGGTTGGAATTAGGCAAGGCTGCCAGATCATCACCACGATAATTCTGACTAGATATACCCACAGTACCACCCAACAAACTTGCTGCACCTGTTTTTAGAGATGACTGAGCTTGGGTAGGTGTTCGCGCACTTAATCTAGTTGTGGATTGCCCTAACTTCTTAGGGTTGCTGGGTACTGGTAATGTCGTAGCTCTTTCAATCGCTGTTTTTCCCTGTGTTACTAGTAATGGTGTAGTCGTTGGTGCTACTGTAATTTTCTTAGAATTAGGCACTTGTACGGTAGTTGTACGTGCTGAGGCTGTTTGCTTTGGGTTGGGCGCTAAAGGTTTTGTCAAAGGTACTGTTTTAAAAAGTGGTGCTACTGCAAGTTTCTTAGAATCAGGGGCTTGTACTGTGGTTGTACGTGCTGAAGGTATTGGCTTTGGGCTAGGCGCTAAAGGTTTTGTCAAAGGCGCTGTTTTAAAAAGTGGTGCTACTGCAATTTTCTTAAAATCAGGGGTTTGTACTGTGGTTGTATGTGCTGAAGGTATTGGCTTTGGGTTGGGCGCTGTTTTAAGAAGTGGAACTGGTAATGGTCTAGCCATTGGTGCTACTGCAATTTTTTTAGAGTTAGGTAGTTGTGCCTCGCTTACTGATGCTGATATTGTTTTTTGAGATTTAAATTGTGGTTGTTGACGAGATATATTTGGTAATTCTCTTTTCTGCTGCCGTCTTGTTTGGAATACCTCTGCTGGAGATGAGGCTGTTAAGTCAGAAGAACGATTGTTATAGCCTTTATATTCTGTAGGATTCGCTGACTTCATCGCGGAAACAGGTCTTTTTGGCAAAGCTTTACCACCAGCAATAGAGTTTTTGGTAGCCCGAAATGAGGTTTTAGGAGGTATATCTGTTTTATTAGCAGGAACTTCAACTACCTCGATTGGAGTCTCTTGGGCAATTTCTTGCTTCGGCTCACGTATCAAAGCTCTGTACCAATATTTGCTCCCTATTAATAAAATTGAGTGCAATAGGATAGAAATAATTACACCTTGGAGCATATCGATAGAGCGCACGCTCCGATAGTACAGAAATTTATCAGAATCAACCATGTGATTGTACTTTTTTTAATAGCAGCCTCAACAATCTATTTATAGGGTACAAGCTTCTGTTATCTTGGGTTATCTATGACTGTAAAAAACAGCAGACGATCGCACTTCCAGAATCTTCACGCTAGGTTTCCCACCAACACGCTACTTATCATCGCTCCAATAGCCTCTATAGCAGTCCTAAATCATTCGTGAAATTATATCTCTCTTTTTTCTTTCCTTTGCGTCCTTCTCTACAAGACGCTACGCATTGGCGGAAGCTTCTCGCAGAGAAGGCATCCTTGGCGGTTCGTTTCCTAATCTATATTTTTCACAACTCAAATAGAATTGCTCTACATCAGTAGGGCTTTTGGCAATCTTGGGATTACATACTGCCTAGCGATCGCATTTATGAACATCTGGATATATGCAGTTGCTGCAACCCTTAACTGTCAAATCTTCTAGTTTCAGTCTTCTGATATAGGGGTGATAAATTGCAGAATTTCCGCAGCCCCAGAATTAATAAACCGTTCTAATTGATTAATGTCATCATTTAAAATCGACAAAAGTGTGCCTTACAAGCTTGATACAATCGTATAATTTATATTTTGATTCAAGCCTTGCAAAAATTTTACAATCCTTTTATAGAGTTACATTCAAGTTCACAAAGACATTGTAAATTATAATCTGTTTGTTTATTACCACTGTTTTTTATAAAAAATATATTTAATTTTACTTGAATTTTATAAATATATTTTAATCAATCAGGAAAATTACTTAAAAATAATATTTCATGTGAACTAAATATCTGATTTTTATAAATAATAAAATATAGAAATATTACCCTATCATCCAAAAATAACTTTATATATAATGATGGATGAAATATTAGCTTATCTGTTGATGTATTTATATTTGCACATAGGCAGTTTAGAGATTATTTGTTAGACAACATTGTAATTTATATAAAATTAATTTTTAATTTTACTTTAGCACTAATCTATAAATATATAAACATTTAATTTAGTAAAAATATCTCTGGTTATCTGCCAATTCTAGAGTAAATAACACATTAACGTTTTGCCGATCTTAATACTTCATTGAAATCTAAACTTTAGAGATAGTTCTATGGAAAAAATTGATTTTGCTTTGATTCATCAATTCATACAATTTCAAGTCGCTAGTGTTCCTCATGCGACAGCAATTATTTTTCAAAATGAGAAGTTAAGCTATCAAGAACTTAACCAAAAAGCGAACCAAGTCGCACACTACTTGAGGAAACTAGGAGTTAAACCAGAAGTTTTAGTTGGAGTGTGTGTAGAGCGATCGCTAGACATGGTTATTGCACTACTAGGTATTTTAAAAGCTGGTGGAGCGTATGTTCCCCTTGACCCTACTTATCCCAAAGAGCGTTTAGCCTTCGTGATTGAAGATACTCAAATTCCTATTTTATTAACGCAACAACATTTACTAGAGTCAATTCCTCAACATCAAGCACAAACTGTCTGTATAGATGATAATTGGCAAAAAATTGCACAACAGTCTGTAGATAACCCAATATGTGAAACCCAACCTCACAATCTAGCTTATATAATTTATACATCTGGATCTACAGGTAAACCTAAAGGCGTAGCAATCGAGCATCGTAATACAGTTGCCCTAATTAACTGGGCAAGAAAACTTTTTACTCCTGAACAATTAAAGGGAGTACTATGCTCAACATCATTATGTTTTGATCTATCGATTTTTGAATTATTTGTGACTCTGAGTTATGGTGGTAAAGTAATTTTGGCTCAAGATGCGCTACAGTTACCCAATTTGCCAGCAGCATCGCAAGTAACGTTGATTAATACGGTACCTTCGGTGATTTCTGCATTACTCCGAATGAATGGTATTCCTTCATCGGTGAATACCATTAACTTAGCAGGTGAACCATTGCAAAATGCCCTTGTGCAACAACTTTATCAGCTAGAACATATTCAACAAGTATTCAATCTTTATGGCCCTACAGAGGATACCACTTATTCTACTGTTGCCTTAATACAGAAAGGGGGAAACCAAATTCCATCAATTGGTCGTCCAATTGCAAATACCCAAATCTATTTACTCGACTCCCGACTGAACCCTGTAGCTGATGGGGCTGAAGGTGAAATTTATATTACTGGAGCAGGTGTAGCCCGTGGTTATCTTAACTCTCCAGAGTTAACAAATGATAAATTTGTCATCAATCCTTTTAGCAATGAACCAGGGTCAAGACTTTATAAAACAGGAGACCTCGCTGTTTATTTGCCCAATGGTAATCTTAAGTTTTTAGGTCGCATCGATCATCAAGTCAAAATTCGTGGCTTTCGGATTGAACTAGGAGAAATTGAGGCGCGTTTGAATGAACACCCAGCAGTTAATCAAGCGATCGTTGTTACCCGTGAAGATGTACTTGGTAGCCAGCGACTAATTAGTTATGTAGTCCCAAATTCTGTTGGAGATAGACAACTACAAGATATCAGCCCCAAAGCTCTGCGTAGTTTTCTCCGTCAGAAGTTACCTAACTATATGATTCCTTCAGCGTTTTTTCTGCTGGATGAGTTACCCTTGACTCTCAATGGCAAGATTGACCGCCGTGCCTTACCTGTCCCTAAATACTTTCAAAGAGAGTCAGAAAATTATATTGCACCCCGTACCTCATTAGAAAAACAACTAGCTGAAATTTGGACTCATTTGCTAGGAATAGAGCTAATTTCTATTGACGATACTTTTTGTGAATTAGGAGGAAGCTCTTTATTAACTATTCAACTAATTGTTGAACTAAGACAAACATTTCAGTTAGATATCACCTTAGAAAACTTTCTAAATTTACCAACAGTTGCAGGTCTTGCACAAACCATTACAGCTCTAAGTCAAACAGAAATCGTAATTCAGCCAACCAACCCTTTAGAAAAAGAAATATTACTAGACTCTTCTATTCAGCCACGAAACACTCTGAGCGAACCTGTACTAAATTTTTTCTTAACTGGTGCTACTGGGTTTTTAGGTGCTTTTTTACTTTACGATCTGCTGCAACAAACTAGAGCAGATATTTATTGTCTAGTTCGTGCTAGCAGTCTTGAAGAAGCTAGAGTCAGAATTATCAGCCGATTGAAGCTTTATCAACTCTGGCAAGAAGACCTAAGGGATAGAATTATTCCGGTTGTAGGAGATTTAAGCAAGCCACTTTTAGGGCTAGAAGCACAACAGTTTTCTAGGTTAGCAGAAAAAATAGACATTATTTATCACTGTGGGGCATCTGTGAATATGGTGTATCCCTATTCAGCCTTAGAAAGTATGAATGTTTTAGGAACTCAGGAAGTTTTGCGTCTAGCCAGTCAAAATAAAATTAAGCCTTTGCATTTTATTTCTACCGTCGATGTTCTGTCATCAACGAAGAATGGTATAGCAATAGTCAGAGAAGAAGATACGAATACTGTTGCTTGTGACACGCATCTTCATAGTGGTTATGCACAAAGCAAATATATTGCTGAACAGTTAGTCATGATGGCACATTCGAGAGGCTTGCCCTGTTCCATCTACCGACCTAGCAACATTACGGGACATAGTAAAACAGGTATTTGCTCAACAACAAGTTTCTTAGCAAGGATGATTAATAGTTGCATTCAAATGGGTATTGTTCCTGAACTAGAGGCAGTATTAAACCTTGTACCAGTAGATTATGTCAGTCAGGCGATCGCACATCTATCACACCAACACAAAATATGTGGTAAAGTTTTATACATAGTTAATCCTGAACCTATTGAGTGGAGACAGCTTGTAAACTGGATGGAAAATATAGGTTACTCACTACAAAGAGTTTCCTATCAAGTCTGGTATGACAGATTATCACAACTCATCAAATGCAATTCAGAAAATTCATTATCTCCTCTAGTAAGTGTTTTAACACCTAATTTTGTTCAAAAATTATTAGGAGTATTTCAGTTTAAATGTGAAAGTACCCATAATGAACTGAATAACAACTCTATTTATTGTCCCCCAGCAAACGAGGAATTACTACAGGCTTACTTTTCGTATTTCATCCAAACTGGTTATTTACAAGCTCCTGTATCAAGTAGTAAATGGAAACATTTAGTTTTTTCTGAAAACTTAAAAAATCTGAATGTGTCAGTCAGTAAATTCTAAACGTAGTGCGATCATCAAAGTCGCTAACATACACACTACTTAAAAAATAAGGATGTGAAACTGTGAAAATGAGCAAAAACTGGATGAATTGGTTAAAAATGCGAATATCTGTACCTCAGTCCAGTAATCATGCTCAAGGTAAGTATACAGCTTCGCTCACACAACAAACGCTCATCACAACTGCAATCAGCATTGGAGGGGTGATTGTTGTATCTACTGGAATTGCTTATTTCCAAATGATTTCTAAAATTACGGCTGAGGCATTAACTGAGGTTGAGAAATATGTCCAACTTCGAGCGCAACGCGAAAAGGTAATTTTTATTATAGCTGAAGAAAATCATGGACTACTTAAGCAGGCTTTGTTACAAAGGCTAAAAGCAAATAGTAGTCGAGATCCTAAATTTGAATTCAATCAGCTATTTGTGAGAATGGCAGACGGCACTATTCGCAATGATCCCAATAAATTTGATATTCAACGACACCCAGGAGTATTTCTTGGTAAAAACGTCGATATTAATTCTGATATTAGGCAACGTGTCATGGCTTATTTTGATGAACTTAGTGCTTATGGGCCTGCATGGCGAAATCGCTTTATCAATACCTATATGCAAATTCCTGAAAATGGAATTGCTATCTATATGCCTAGTTATCCTTGGGTACAAAATGCACCACATGATGAATCTTTTCGAGTCACAGATGATGAGTCTTTTTACATTACTGATAAAGTCCATAATCCAAAACGTGAAACTGTCTGGACAGGAATTTATTACGATAAAGTAGCCAAGGCTTGGATGACTTCTTGTGTTACACCTGTTGATATGGATGGCAAACACATTGCTACAATTGGACATGATATTTTAATTGGTGATTTGCAAAACCGCACAATTAATGATGCTTTAGAAGGTACTTACAACATGATTTTTCGGGGAGATGGGCGTTTGCTAGCTCATCCCGACCTAATGAAAAGTATTCAAAAACAAAATGGTAACTTCAATATACTCAAATCTCAAAATGAACATCTAAATAATATTTTTGAACTAGTTAAGAAAAAAACTCGTAATCAAGTTGTTATTGATAACCCAAATAATAATGAGTATTTAGCAATCACTAAGATTGAAGGGCCGGATTGGTATTTAGTTACTGTATTGCCTAAATCAATTTTAGAAAAGAAAGCATTTATAACTGTGAGATTAATAATCTTTTCGGGGATAACCTCACTATTAATTGAAATTGCCGTAGTTTTTTTGATTTTAGGTTACCAAATTTCCTCTCCATTAACTAAATTAATGGCAGCAACTGAAAGTATAGCTAATGGCAATTTGAATATTGCACTTGATGTAACACGACAAGATGAGTTAGGTCGTCTTGCATATTTGTTTAACAAAATGGCCCAAGAGTTGCGAGAATCTTTCACTGCTCTAGCAAAAACAAATGAAGAGTTAGAATTTAGAGTAGAAAAACGCACAGCTGAACTACAGGCAGCTAAAGAAGCGGCTGATAATGCCAGCAAAGCCAAGAACGAATTTCTTGCTAATATAAGCCATGAACTTCGTACTCCTCTCAACGGTATCTTGGGCTATGCTCAAATCCTCCAAAATTCCAATAATTTCACTGAAAAACAGCAAAAAGGGATACGTGTTATTAATCAAAGTGGCTCACATCTATTAACTTTAATCAATGATATTCTTGATATTGCTAAAATCGAAGCTCAGAAGATAGAACTATATCCAACGAGCTTTAATTTTTATTCTTTTCTGCAAGATGTTTCTGAAATTTTTCTGATTAAGGCTGAACAAAAACATATTGAATTTATATATCAAGCTGATAATAAGTTACCTCTAGGTATACATGCTGATGAAAAAAGATTACGTCAGGTATTAATTAATTTGTTAGGTAATGCTATCAAGTTTACCGACAAAGGTTCAGTGAAATTTATGGTTAAACAAGAAAGTTTGGGAAGTAACAATCAGGGAAAATCACCACTGTATCGGATTCGTTTTCAAGTTGAAGATACTGGTGTAGGTATGACGAGTGAGGAACTAGAAAAAATATTTCTACCATTTGAGCAGGTTGGTGATATTAAAAAGCAATCGGAAGGAACAGGACTAGGCTTAACGATTAGTCAAAAAATTGTCGCTATGATGGGTGGCAATTTGAAAGTGCAAACGCAATTAAATAAAGGCAGTACTTTTTGGTTTGATATAGAGTTACCTGAGGCCAAAGAATGGACGGAAAAATCTAAATTTTCACAAGGAACTATTGTTGGCTTCCAGGGATCAAAACGAAAAATTTTAATCATAGATGAACGTTGGGAAAGTCGTTCAGTAGTCGTTAATTTAATAGAACATCTTGGATTTTATGTTGTAGAATGCAGTGATTCTCAAGAAGCTTTAGCAAAAGTATTTAATTTTAAACCTGACCTAATAATTACTGATATTCTTATGCCTGTAACAGACGGATTAAGATTAATACAAAATTTGCGTAGTTCTCCAGCTTTAAAAAACGTAACAATTATAGTTTCATCAGCCAATGTTTATAATACTGACATACAGAAAAGTTTAGATGCTGGTGGGAATGACTTTCTTGCCAAGCCTATACAAGCATTTGATTTGCTAGAAAAACTCCAACAGCATTTAAACCTGCAATGGATTTATGATCAACAAGATGAAAATAAAACAGCAGATATTTGTACTTTAGAGATTGAAAAACATAATTTGTCATTTCAGGAATGTAAAATAGTAGCTCCTCCTGAAGATGTTCTGTATAAATTATATAGGTTAGCTTTACAAGGACGAATTCAATCTATTAAAAAAGAATTAGATTTGTTAACAAAAAATAATCAAGAGTTTATTTTGTTCTCAAAAATGATTTATCAATTATCTCAAGAATTTCAAATTGAAAAAATTCAAGAATTCATTCATGAATTTATTAAAATAGACTAATTTTAATATTTTATAAATGGATTTTTTTAAATTTAATTAAGGATTTGTCTGGTAGGACTTAATAATGCATCTCCACGATACAACTGTAGTTTTAATTGTTGATGATATTCCTGCTAATTTAGAAGTGCTTTCCGACGCTCTAACAGATGCTGGATTTGAAGTTGCAGTGGCAACTAATGGAGAAAGCGCCCTCAAACAAGTTGAATACAATATACCAACATTAATTTTGTTAGATGTAATGATGCCAGGAATTGACGGATTTGAAACCTGTCGTCGATTAAAGGCTAATGCCAACACAAAAGATACACCCATTATTTTTATGACAGCTCTTAGTGATTCTGTAGATAAAGTCAGAGGGTTATCACTAGGTGCTGTAGACTATATCACCAAGCCATTTCAACAAGCAGAAGTACTAGCTCGTGTTCAAGTTCATGTACAGCTGCGAAATGCAACCATAGCAATGGAGCAACAAAATATCCATTTAAAACAAGAAAATGAGCAGCGTATTGCAGCAGAAACTGCCTTACAGCATCTGACTCAGGATTTAGAGCAGCGTGTAGTAGAAAGAACTGAAGAACTTGCTCACACTCTCCAAATTTTACAAAAAGCTCAAGTTCAGCTTGTACAGGCAGAAAAATTAGCTACTTTAGGTCAGTTAGTCGCAGGTATTGCTCATGAAATTAACAATCCAATCAATTTTATTTATGCCAATATCCATCATGCTAATCAGTATATTCATGACTTACTAAAGCTAATACAGCTTTATCTAGTTCAGTATCCTCATCCTACTGAAGATATTGAAAATAATATCAAAGAAATTGACTTAGATTTTCTGATTGAAGATTTACCAAAACTACTTTCTTCAATGGAAATGGGAGCGCAAAGAATTAGTAATATTGTCAAATCTTTCCGTAGTTTTTCTCGCCATGATGAATCAGAACTTAAAATAGTAGATATTCATGAAGGCATTGATAGCACCTTAAATATTCTTGAATATCGTCTGAAAGAAAAAGTAAATAATCAATCTATTAATATTGTTAAAAAATATGGGACTTTACCACAAGTCGAGTGCTGTGCAGGAAAAATGAACCAAGTATTTATGAATATTCTTAGTAATGCAATCGATGCTCTAGAAGAGTTAATAATTAATGATAAATATTTTATTTTTCCTACCATTTTAATTCACACGGAAGTTTTGGAAGCAGAATATGTTGTGATTAGGATTATCGATAATGGTTTAGGAATATCAGAAGAAGCTCAAAAAAGATTATTTGATCCTTTCTTCACCACTAAACCTGCGGGTAAAGGTACAGGTTTAGGACTGTCAATTAGCTATCAAATCATCAAGGAACAACATGGTGGTTCATTAACCTGTATTTCTAATCCAGGTCAGGGAGCAGAATTTGTCATTAAAATTCCAATTCGACACCTAGCCCAGTCTCAGAAGGTTTTATGTAGCAATTCTTCAATTGGCAATCCTTTTTACTAATAGTATTGAGTCTGTTGTTGGTGTAATTTGGGTAGTTGCTACCTCTATTATTCACCAGTTTAGGGATATTAGTCGCATTGCGGGCTGGTCAATTTAATACCGATGGTAAAGGACAAATTTACCTCGGTGCGTTGGGTAGTGCTTTAATCGGGTTATATGTGCAAGGAATACCTGCTGTCATACACATTCCCTTAGCACTTGTTGCTGGATTTCTCTTTGATGTGCTTTGGGGTTGGATACCTGGTTATCTAAAAGCTGTTCGAGGAGTAAATGAAGTCATCACTACTCTATTACTAAATTACATCGCGGTGAATTTAGTTAGCTACTTGGTGCAGAACCCCTTAAAAGCACCAGGCGCACCTAGTCCTTATTCGCCATTAATTGCCAAAGAACGCACACTTGCCTTTTATTTTATCCCAAAGTTTATGCACATGCAGGCATAATACTTGCGTTAATATTAGCCGTTTTCTTGTGGGTATTATTAGTGCGATCGCCTCTAGGATACCAAATCGCCGCCGTTGGTTTTAACCCCACAGCAGCCCATTATGGTCATTAAATCTTCTTTGCCTGGCTCAAAAAACTCAAAAACTTTCTTAGGCTTATATTTTTTGCCTTCTGCCCTCTGCCTTTCTTCGGTAAGCATTTTTTGATAGAGTGAAGTTTTGTCGAACGCTCTTCATCTCTATGTCATCCCAGGTATCGCTCCCCCAATCGCTGCATCCAGACCTACCCTTCACGGCTCTTGCGCCTATGCAGGATGTAACAAACCTCTGGTTTATGAAGGTGATTGCCCACTACGGTAGCCCTGACTACTTTTTCACCGAGTATTTCCGGGTGAATGATACCTCAAGGCTCAATCGTAGCATTCTGGCAGCAATCACCGAAAATGACACGGGTCGCCCCGTTTTTGCTCAAATGATTGGCGAAAGCATTCCAGATTTAGTAAGAACAGCGAAGGAACTCTGCAAGTATAATATTGCTGGAGTTGACTTAAATATGGGCTGTCCAGCACCTAGAATCTATCGTAAAAACGTTGGGGGTGGATTGCTGCTATTACCAGAAAAAGTGGATCGGATTTTAGGAGAACTGCGTTCTGCTGTGAACGATCGACCTTTAACAGTCAAGATGCGCTTAGGCTTTGAAAATACAGATAACTTTTACGAAATTCTAGATATGATCAATCGCCACAGCATTGATTTGCTGAGTTTGCATGGTCGCACAGTAAAAGATATGTACCACGGAGCAGTGAAATATGATTTGATCGCTGAAGCGGTGAAACGGGTTGATTGTTCAGTGCTTGCCAATGGCAATATCCACTCTGCGGCAACTGCCCTTAAAGTGCTTTCTCAAACGGGCGCGGCGGGTGTGATGGTGGGACGCTGGGCGATCGGCAATCCTTGGCTTTTTAATCAAATTCGGCAGGCTTTGCGCTTCGAGACGATCGCGCCCGTTCCTTTAGTAGAAGTACGCAACTATATTGAGCGTTTATGGCAAACCCCCACAGCAACAACTATGCCAGAGCGATCGCGCATAGGCTACCTTAAAATGTTTCTTAACTACGTTGCCCTAAGTGTTGACACTGAAGGTGATTTTCTGCGACTGATGCGACAGACTTCTACCGAGGTAGAAATGTTTAACCTCTGCGATCGTTTTCTCCTTAGTGATTTGACGAAAACTTTAGCCCTAACACCTTTAAATAGCGTGTAACTGTGGACAAAAAATCTGAGTGCGATCGCTCTAGATTGAATTACCGATTTTCCCCCACTGGTTGATAATTCTATTTCCAGTAGTTCTCTTCATCAGATTTTAGACATTGGAAAGGAGACAGGGCATCTTGTACTTAGTAATCAAACATTATGTATTATTCGTATGGATTGATGCACTTGAGATGCTCACAGCCAAAAGCTTGAGTCATCATTGCAGATAGCTCTTGAGATTGACCATCGAGGTTGAATTTGAGCATGATTTGGTCATAAGCTTGTCCCTGCGCTATCAGCTTTGCCATTTGCTCAAACTCTACCCAAGTCAAATGACTCTCAACAAAAGCCTTAGCAAGGGTGATTACTAGTTCCTCATAATCATTGTCTTCCAGTTTTGTCATCATCCGGTGTTCAATGTGAAGCGAATCATCGAAACAGTAATACCAGGATTTTGGTTGCTGATTAACTACCCTTCGGAAAAAATCCTTTTGCTTGGAGCGGTTAACAGCATGATCTCCTTCACTACATACCATTAAAATAGGAGCAGAAACACAGTCTTGAGCCTTTTCTAAAACCTCCTCTGCCAATTGAAGAAATATCCGTAATGCCTTGAGACAAAAACCTTTATAACCAAAATTTCCAGATGCATCTTTGTTGAACCACTCAAAGTAAATTGGCAGGATTTTGATAAGTTGATCTAATAGTGAGTAACGGCTAGCTAAATAAGGCGTAAACAATAAAGTGCGGTCAATCTCTTGAGGATGCTCTAAAGCTAACCAAGCAGCTAAAGTTCCACCTGTTGACAATCCACCAATTACAACTTGTTGTCCTAGTGTTTTTGCAATCTCCAACCATTTGAGCAGAAATTGTTGATATATCTGAATATCTGTTGGTAGTGGTGGAGGATTTTTACGATTCCAGTTGCCTGAGCGTCCATGACCAGGCTGTAAAGGAATCAGAACGTTATATCCTTTGTTAAAGAAAGCTTTACCCAGTGGCTCGAACTGGTAAGGGCCTGCTGTAAAACCATGCAAAAACAAAAAAACTTTTGGCGTTAAGAAAGGATGAATTAAAAATTTTGAACGACAGGCTTCATTTTTAAGACCTTGTGTAGACTCTAATTGGTGAATTTTATCCAGGATTTCTATTGTATTTTGGATGCCAACTTTCATTTATTACTTATTATCTATTATATAATATAATTTACTTTATTAATTAAGTATTTAATTGGGATCTAGCAAAGGAGAGATTTTTGAGTTAGCCTGTCAAAAGTGAAAATTTTTTTAATATTGGATTAAGTATTCAATCCAAACTAATTTTCCACAGCCAGTCTAGCAGATTTGACTGTTGGGATTGACAATCACTCCTACCAAGCCAATCATTGTTGTACACCAACTCAACACTGAATGCTCCACTAAAAGGATATTGCCCTAATTTTCCAAAACCTTCAACGAAGAGAGAGAGGGAAATGACCCCTTTCGTCTTACCTTTTCATTCAAGACCTTTACTCCCAAAGAAATTTGTTGACATTTGACTACTCGCTTTTCGGATTGAAACTTTTGGCCGCACTCGGCTGTGGGTTGATTGCTGGAGTCTTCTTCGCTTTTTCGACCTTTGTAATGAACGCTCTTGCCCGAATACCGCCAACACAGGGCATTATTGCCATGCAATCCATCAATATCGCGGCGATCAATCCGTTGTTTATGACGGCGCTATTCGGAACGGGTGCGGCTTGCGTTTTTCTATTTATCTTCTCACTGTTAAGGTGGCATCAACCTGGTGCTGTCTATTTGCTCGTCGGTAGCCTGCTTTATCTCGTTGGCACTTTAGGCGTGACTATTGTTTTCAATGTGCCACTCAACGATGCGCTGGCCAAAGTCGAGTCGGGTAGCGCTATCGAACTCTCTTTATGGTCTAGCTACCTTACCAACTGGACAATATGGAATCATATTCGGACAGTGACGGCGCTTGCGGCTGCGGCATCATTCACTATCGCCCTCTGCTATCGAACTGTGCAATGATAATTAAGTAAGTTGGAGGGGAAATTTCAATAAATTGTAAACTTTCGGAAACCTACGTAAAAACCATCGGTGAGACGTTAAAATAATTTTACTTTTATAAGTTAGAAATTATACTAAAAAGTAAAAAAAACACTGTCCAGAATATTTGGCGAGTTCTTCATTCTTACCAACAGGAAACTAAACGTAGAATTACTTTTTGTTTAAATGAATACAGAAATACAATCTAAGTTCAACTTTTTTCAACATTGGTATCCTCTTTCTCCCGTTCAAGATATTGATCCAAAGCAGCCCACCTCAGTAACTATTCTAGGACTGCGCTTAGTTATCTGGAAGCCTAAGTCATCTACAACTTACCAAGTATTTCTAGATCAATGTCCACACCGTCTTGCTCCTTTGAGTGAAGGGCGTGTTGATACGCAGACAGATAATTTAATGTGTAGTTATCATGGCTGGCAGTTTGATCCTCAAGGAATCTGTACTCATATTCCTCAAATAGAGAATTCTGAAATTGTTACCAAGAATGAAAAAAATCTGTGTGCAGTTACATTTCCAGTTCGTCAGGAAAATGATTTACTTTGGGTTTGGCCTGATGCCAAGTCAGCAGAACTAGCATCTGTTACACCTTTACCTCTGTCACCCCAAATAGATGCTAACAAAGGTTTCGTTTGGGATTCTTTTGTGCGCGATTTAGAATATGATTGGCAAACCCTTGTTGAAAACGTGACAGATCCTGCTCATGTTCCTTTTGCTCATCATGGGTTGCAGGGGAATCGAGAACAAGCAGTACCCATTCCAATGACTATTGAGAAATCAACAATAGATATGATTGAAGTACTTCTTGAAAGAGACTTGGGAAGAACAATAATTACTTTTCAACCCCCTTGCCGCTTAGAGTATGCAATTAGCTTTGGCAGCTCTGGAAAGCAGTTAGGACTTGTTACTTACTGTATTCCAGTATCTCCAGGTAAGTCAAGAATTGTAGCTCAGTTTCCGATTAATTTTGTTAAAACATTTCATCATCTGATACCTCGTTGGTGGGTTCACATCATGATGCGTAATCCGGTTCTTGATGGAGATATGATTCTTTTACATCAGCAAGAGCATTTCCTTCAACAGAGACAATCTGTTGAAACTTGGAAAACTGCTTACAAGCTACCTGCAAGTGCAGATCGTTTAGTAATTGAGTTTAGAAATTGGTTTGATAAATATTGTCACGGGCATTTACCGTGGAGTGAAGTCGGAATTAGTACTTTAGAAAACTCGAAAATTAATGACGATCGCTCTGTGATACTCGATCGCTACAAACAACATACTCAGCACTGTAGTAGCTGCCGAGGGGCGCTGAGAGCGATCCAGCGTTTGCAAGTAGTACTGTTGGCATACTCTGCTATTACTATTTCAGGACTTGCTATCCTTCCAGATACGCTTCGAGTCAAGCTTGGTTTAACACTAATTATTACGGCACTATTAAGTTTGGCAGCTTACACTTGGCTGAAATTTTGGCTTGTCCCTAAATTTTACTTTGTAGACTATGTTCATGCCAAAAAATAATCAAACCAAACCTCGTTCATCTTTGTTAACAAAAATGAACGAGGCTAAAACCCTCTTCAATCCAACCACTTTTGCTACTTCCTTCACACCCTAAAGCTTTTGCAGTTATCAGTTTAAGTTTGCATAACGACACTCCCCCGATTGCGATCGCTCTCGACAATTGGGACAGGTAAACTTTATGAAATAGGAGTCGTTATATCTACCTCATCTAAGGATGGTGGCGATTCCAAAGAACTAGCGCTACTTTCTGGTGTTGAAAGCTCACTATCTACAATTCCCTCCCATGAATAGTTACAGATTTTAGTGCGAAGCAATGTACCAAACATCAGGTTAATTGCTAGAGCAAAGGAATCGATAAAAATAAAGTTCACAAAGCGATCAATCATTAGTCCCTCTTGAGTTATAGTTTTGCATCAAGTTATATTTGTTCTCTGACTACACATGCCACAATTTCTTTTCCGGAAATGCATTGATACTTTGCAATTTATTCTTCTGATGGCATTTTCAGTTTTATTTGGGAGCAATCCTTTCTACCCTTATACCGTTTCTTTGTGAAGCTGCATATATTTACCCCCCGGCTACGCCGTCCCCCCTTATCAAGGGGGGACTACAGGGAAGTCTTATTATGTGCATCCTCATACAGAATTGGTATTAGACAGTAGTACTGTCTGAAAGCCACCACTGTTTGTTTGAGAAGTTATCAAAAAATAATAGCTAAAAAGCTTATGCAGCAATAGTTTCAATCTATCTTTTCTAAGAGTGTTAGCGTGCAATACTTTTCGGTTAAGGGGGAAAGGGAAAGGGTTTGAATTTACCTTTCCCCAGACCAAAAGAGAGATTATTGGGTTTATCCGAAAAGTATTGTGTTAGCGTGGTGAACAAATTATGCTTCTTACCGCTTGAGCTTGCATTATGAATGCATCTTGCGGAGTAGGTTTCAAAACACACCTTAGTTAGAGTCTCTGTGTCAGATTGCCGTGATAGTATACGGCTTATTCCTGTTGTTGCTTGTAGGAGACAATTATGGAAAATCTAGTTATTGATTACTGCTGAGTCTATCGATTGGAAGATGTATTTATCTTCAAAACCTTAATGTTTTAGAGAGGTACTAACAGGCTTCAACCAGATGATATCTCTGCATTTAATCGGGAAATGTTGAATCTGTTTGTACAATTTATCCCGACGGAATTTAGATCACATTAATCAGCTTTGTTTATAATTTGTGATTTCAACTCGTCATCAGCATTAATGATCGCTAGTCTTCTGCATTCTAATATACAGCTTGATCTAAGGAAAAAATTAATTATGTCCAACTTCAAAATACTCTCTAGTGGTTTAGTTGCGATCGCCTTATCTCTGGCGACTGGTTGCACACCAACTACTCCCCATGACCAAACTACATCGCAAGCTCCATCTGCTGTGCCTGTACAAGGGACTGAGACTGCATCCCCAACTGCATCGCCGACTACATCACCAACTCCATCAGGGCAAAATAACCTCAGTTCTTTAGACAGAAAGTTCATGATTGAAACCGCTCAAGATGGTTTAGCAGAAGTCCAACTAGGACAACTAGCATCACAGCGTGGAACCACTGATGCCGTAAAACAGTTTGGACAGCGTATGGTTCAAGATCATACCCAGGTAAATAATCAACTCAAACAGTTAGCGGCTCAAAAAAATGTCACGTTACCAACTACTATCGGTAGCACAAATCAGAAAGCCCTGCGACGCTTATCTGCACTTTCTGGTGCTAAATTTAATCGCGAATATATAAAAGAGATGCTTCAAGGTCATGAAAAAGATGTCTCCGCATTTCAGAATGAAGCTCAAAAAGGACAAGATCCAGATGTGAAAGCATTTGCGGCTCAAGCGCTACCAACCCTCCAAGAACATCTGCAACAGGTTCGTGCCATTGCTAATCCTGGCAGTTCAACTAGCACCCCAACTCCAACCAGCACCCCAACTCCAACCAGCACTCCAACTTCAACTAGTACTCCGTAGGTAATACAGTTCAGTTAAACATTTCTTCTTTTCTTTTGCGTCCACGGCACGTACTGTTACAAAAAAGCAAGCTACGCTAGCATCTCTAAGAGTTGGCGGTAGCCTACGGCAAGTCGTTTTACGTCTTTGTTAGCCGATGCATTGGCATTGTCAGCCAATGCATTGGCATTGCAGGGTATTACCAAATTTAATTTGCTAAAAATTGCTGTACTAAGTCCGAAATTTGATCATTTCATTATTAATAAACCACAATGCCTGAATTCTTTAAAGGAAAATTTTTTCGTCGTCAGATACTGACTACTGCTGGGTTAGGAGCTATTTCATCTGCCGCACTTGGTAGTATGGACGAAGAAGTTGCTGCTCAAGAGCCAACTGTGCAAGCCACTCCACGCGGAGGTGAGTTGCCGCCTCAGATTCAGTTTCCGCCTATTTCAGAAAAGACTGAGGTCGATACAGGTGGGCCTCCGACTGCACTGCCACCAGAGCGACGCTTGGGATTTGCGATCGTTGGACTGGGTAGACTGGCATTGGAAGAAATTATGCCTGCGTTTGCAGAATGTAAACTAGCAAAGCCAACTGCATTAGTTAGTAGTGATGCTGCCAAAGCCAATCAAGTTGCACAGCAGTACGGCATCAAACCGCAGAACGTTTACAACTATCAGAATTACGATAATCTTCGCAATAATCCTGACGTTGATGTGATTTATATTGTACTGCCCAACAGTATGCATCGGGAATATACAGTACGTGGTGCAAAAGCTGGAAAGCATATTCTGTGTGAAAAACCAATGGCAACCACAGTAGAAGATTGTCAGCAGATGATTGATGCCTGCAAACAAGCGAACCGCAAGCTGATGATTGCTTATCGTTGCCAATATGAGCCGCACCATCGCGCCATGATTGGGATGATCCGCAGTAAAGAATTAGGAACTGTGAAGGTGATTCAGGCAGATAACGGACAAAACCAGGGAGGTGACTTAAACCAGTGGCGATTGAAACGCGCCTTAGCTGGAGGCGGATCTTTACCAGATGTCGGAATTTATTGCTTGAATGCAACTCGCTATTTGACAGGAGAGGAACCGATCGCAATTAGCGCCCAAATCTTCAGTACTCCTGGCGATCCGCGTTTCAAAGAAGTAGAAGAAAGTGTCACCTTCCAGCTGCGGTTTCCCAGTGGGATACTAGGGATTTGCTCCACTAGCTACGGTTTTCACGAAGGGCGTCGGTTTCGCGTCTTCGGCTCTGATGCTTGGGGACAACTCGATCCGGCGTTCTCCTACAACGGTTTGCGGATGATGGTTTCACGCAAATCACCAACAAACAGCATGGCAGAAAACATTAGCGAAGTGCGGATAGGTGAGAAGAACCAGTTCGCTTTAGAAATCGATCACATGGCAGATTGTGTGATTCAGAATAAACAACCCCATACGCCTGGTGAAGAAGGTTTGCAAGACCAAAAACTGATCGCGTTGATTTACGAAGCTGCACAAACAGGCAAAACGATCGCTCTACCTCGTGTGTCGGGATTGGATACCACTCGTGGCCCTGTTCCTCGAAAGCTGAATTGACGGCGATTCTAGCGGTTGTCTTAGCGGGGGATAAATCCATTTAGATGCTACGCTGGGATAGGAAATGGTGGTTGGTAATTTCAAAGCCGTTACTAAGGAGTGCCTTGCGTACCCGATCGCTTAACAAGGCAGCAAGTTCTGCTTCACCTGCTCCTAGTGTTTCATTTGAAGGATCGCCAGGAATAGCGTTAGCGTAGCCCGCCGTAGGCATCGCTGGATGAGAGTAAATCTCTACTAAGTCTGCCTGGATTTGGGGTATCAACCCAAGTAAGTATTCCTCTGTAATACCACCAGTTTGCAATAAACCGTAAACTCTTTGGGTAAATTTAATCCCTTCGGACTCTAGTATTCTTTCGCCATAGCGGCGTAGTCTGCCAAATACTCCTGACCAAACTAGCTTTGTGAGTAAATTACTGCGATTAACTCTAAGGGTCAACCCCAGTTCTTCACTTGGCAGCCGAATTACTTTAATATCAAATTCTGGTGCTAGCTCAACTAAAATACGCAAAACTATTGGATGGATATGCAAATGCAAATGTCCATCTACATGAGAAAGAGGCAAACCAGTAGAACGGAATTTTTCTAACTGGGCGCGAATTTCTTGTCGTAGTTCTTGATGGGTTTCCTTGACAAATTGATACCGCAACCCAGCCAGGAACGGACTGTTAGAAAAGTTACCTTCTTTGTCAACTAAATGAGGAATTTGGTCTGGCGGTAACACAGAACGTCCACATATCAAGACAAGATGTAACCCAACAGCCAGGTTAGGGTGGGAATTTGCCAAGGCGACAGCCTCTTTTGCAGCATCAGCGCTCACCATCAGGCTGGTGCTAGTTAGCACTCCTTGTATGTGTGCTTTGATAATTGCTTGATTAACTCCTTGAGAAAAACCAAAGTCATCACCATTAATGATGGCGAATCGCTGTGCTGGCATAAGTTTCTATTTTTAAGGTTCTGATAATTGAGCTAATGAGCGAGATTGACGCCGAGGCCATTTTGGCCAGTTTTGGTACAAGCTGCGGTTGGAGTAATTCTTTGTCAAATACCCCAAGTCGTCGGCTATTTTCTTTCAAGCAAGTAGATAACAATAACTCTGGGGTTAAATTATCTATAAAGTTACTAGCGCCGGTAGCTGTAAAACCCTCCTGAATTTGCAAGTAAGTAACCCAATTAATGAAGAACATGATATGACGGGCTTCTTCATCTAGAACCTTATCGAAGATATCAAATAATGCTTCTGGGATGTAGTTGACATGACGGCGAGCAAGTCCAAACAGACCAAAGGCTAAAAAAGAGTCTAGACATTCACCAAAACCAAAGTCAAGGAAGGCTGTTTTGATATTACTAATAAGTACAGGTGCAGGAGGTGGAGAAATTTGAATATCGTACCGATCAATCATAAATTTAATGAGTCTCCCATGACGAACTTCTTCCATACCTTGTAGAGCGATCGCGTCTTTTAATAAAGGGTCGCTAATTGTTGCTGCGAAAGCGTTCACCATCACTCCTGCTTCTTGTTCTGTATTTAGTGCTTCTCTCCAAAAAGGAATATTACGCAAGCTTTCGAGAGCTACACTGTCTAGAGTCGGCCAAGGGAGGTGTGCTGGCTCGTACTCTAAGTGACTTTCAATAAAGCTACGGCAAAAAAGTTCTTTGTGTTCTTTGCTTCCTATTTTCATGGCTGAAAAAATTTTTGACTTTTTTGATAAGTATTCGGACAGAATTAATTACATGATGTAATTGCGATCGCAATTACTGTAAATATTTATGTTCATTTACTTATTTGGCTGGGTTGTCGTCAATTCCTCCACAAAAATAACCATTAACAATTCAAGATTCAAAATTGGTAACTGATGCTATATGTAATGCTTATGGTTTAAAAGCCTTGAATTTACAATCATTAACTAACAACGACTGATGCTGCTTTTGCACTTGCTTGGGTGCGACGATCTTTCAAGTAAGAGAAAAATTCCCGCCCTTCACGTAGCCGACGAACTAACATTTGGGGATCGGTGAGCATTTCAGTGACAATTGGGATAATCGCTCTGGGACGGAAGTAGAACTTCCGATACATCTTCTCAACAGCGTCTTCAATCTCAGCACTAGAAAGATTTGGATATTGCAGTGTAGACATTTGAATTCCAGAACTAGCAACTAAGGAATTGTTGCTAAACCAATTATTTTCTTGTGCTTGACGATAAAGTTCTGTTCCAGGATAGGGCGCGGCGATGGAAACTTGAATTGTATGAGGACTAATATCGCAAGCAAAGCGGACTGTTTCTTCGATTGTTTGTTGAGTTTCATCGGGTAAACCAATGATAAATGTACCGTGTACGGTAATGCCAAGTTTATGACAATTTTCCATAAACTTCCGCGCTACTTCCAGTTTGATTCCTTTCTTAATTCCATCCAAAATTTGCTGATTGCCAGATTCAAATCCGACTAAAAGTAGGCGTAAGCCATTATCGCGTAGTTTTTTCAGGGTGTCATAGTCGAGATTGGCGCGGGCGTTGCAACTCCAAGTTAGTTTGAGTCGGCGCATGTGTTCGCTAATTGCGATCGCTCGATGTTTGTCAATGGTAAAGGTGTCGTCATCAAACATATATTCTCGCACCTTGTCGCCAAAGAGCGCCTTAGCTTCTTCCATTTCGCGCCCGACGGCTTCCGGGCTTTTAGTGCGGTATAGGTGTCCACCAATTGTTTGTGGCCAAAGGCAGAAGGTACATTTTGCCGGACAGCCCCTCCCAGTGTAAAAGGAAATGTATGGATGCAGTAAGTAGCCAATAAAGTATTTAGTAATATCCAAATCACGATGATAAACCGGCAATACACTGGGCAGAGAATCCCAATCGTGAATTAAGGGGCGGTCTTCATTATGATGTATATTACCCTGGCGATCGCGGTAACTTAGACCTGTAATTTCTTGCCAAGACTTCCCTTCTGCTAGTTCTTTGCAGGTATAGTCGAATTCATGACGACACACAAAGTCAATGATTGGGTTTTCAGCCAGCGTCTGCTCTGGTAACACTGCTACGTGCGCTCCAATGAAGCCAATCTTGATATTAGGGTTTTGAGCTTTGATTGTCTCGGCGCACTTCACATCATTAGGTAGCGAAGGCGTGCTAGTGTGCATGATAATTAGCTCGTAATCTTGAGCAATTTCGATTACATCTTCTACTGTTTGATCGTGTGGTGGTGCATCTATTAGCTTGCTACCAGGCACAAGTGCTGCTGGTTGCGCCAGCCATGTCGGATACCAGAAGGAAGTAATTTCGCGCTTGGCTTGGTATCGTGAACCGGCTCCCCCATCAAATCCATCGAAGGAAGGAGGACTGAGAAATAAAGTTTTTTTCACAAGTATATTTCCTCAATATATAATTCTACGCACAGTGTACGAGACGCTGGGCGAATCCGTTATCAGTGTAATTGTAATTAGCTTACCGTGATCTTTCAGAAGTTTTGAACTGTGAGGATGGAAAATTCACCCTAGAAGCGCAACCTAAATTGATTTGCAATAACTATCTTGAAAATGGGGCATGGGGCATAGGCATCTATCATGAATTTGATTTACTTTCTTTTGCGTTCTTCTTGGGGGATGGTAGCGATCGCGATCGCTACTGGATTTTTGAGTGGCGGTAGTAGTGCTGGCTTGATTGCCTTAATTAGCCATGCTGCAAGTAGCAGTGGTGGTTCTCGTCTCACATCCATCATTTGGGGTTTTGCGGGGCTGGCGATAGTTGTATTAATTACTAGTATTATTTCTCAAGTGATGCTGATTCACCTTTCCCAAAATGCAGTTTTGCAATTACGGATGCGTTTGAGTCGGCAAATTCTCACTTCTGAGTTAACTCATTTAGAAGGGTTAGGGAATCCTCGATTATTGGCAACTCTCACAGAAGATATTCAGGCGGTTGCTAATGCTGTTTATCAGATGCCTTTTATCTTTATTAATTTAGCCATCGTCCTGGGGTGCATAGCATATATAACCTGGCTTTCTTGGTTAGTATTGGTGCTAGTTTGTGGTATTTCAATAGTAGCGATCGCTAGTTGTCAATGGCTACTCAACAGAGGAGAGAAATTGCTGGCTTTAGCTCGTGAAGATGAAGATCAACTGTTTAAACATTTTCGCACTATTACCGAAGGAGTTAAAGAACTCAAACTAAACCACAGGCGGCGTGAAGATTTTTTAGAAGGAAAACTTCACCCAACTGCTAACAAGTTCCGCCATCACAATGTTAAAGGTCTAACCCTATTTGCCACAACTTCTAGTTGGGGACAACTCGTATTCTTTTTTGCCCTCGGTTTTGTGATGTTCGTGTTGCCTAATCTGCTCACTATCAATGCCGAAACCCTCTCTGGCTACATTTTGACCTTTACTTACTTGGTGTTACCAATGGATAACATCATCAGCAAACTTCCCCTATTGAGTCAAGCCAGTATTGCCTGGAAAAAAATTGAGTCATTGGGTTTATCTCTAGCTAGCCGAACTGAAATATCCACTGTTTCACTTGCAATTAAATCTAATTGGCACAGCTTAACATTTAAAAATGTTACTCACACTTACTATACAGTTGAAGAAGACAATAGCTTTATTTTTGGCCCCATCGACCTGACACTATATCCTCAAGAATTAGTTTTTATTATCGGCGGTAATGGTAGCGGTAAATCTACATTAGTCAAACTAATTACCGGACTTTATATCCCTAACAACGGCGAGATTTGGTTTGATGACAACTTAATTAACGAAACGAATCGAGAATGGTATCGTCAGCATTTTTCCGTTGTATTTTCCGACTTTTATTTATTTGAAGAACTTCTCGGATTACAAAATTCTTACTTGGATGCTCAAGCTAAAAAATATTTACAAAAATTGCAACTAGACCATAAGGTAAAAGTTGAAAATGGTCAACTTTCTACCACTGCTCTTTCTCAAGGACAACGGAAACGACTAGCTTTACTCACAGCATACTTGGAAGATCGACCAATTTATCTATTTGATGAATGGGCTGCTGATCAAGATCCAGTATTCAAAGAAATATTCTATACTCAACTTCTACCAGAACTGCGATCGCTGGGTAAAACAGTACTGGTAATTAGCCACGATGATCGCTATTTTCATTTAGCAGATCGAATTATCAAACTTGACTATGGAAAAATAGAATACGACAAAACTTAATATACTAGCACCTACCTACTTATATTCCCACAAAACTTATTTAAAAGATAGGTCTAATAACCATGTTTGTATCTAACTTTTTAAGAATTCTTCATTTGATTACCATTGACTCTCTCATAATTTTGTGCATATTCTCTGTTTGCTTTTATTGCTATGCAATTTATGCAGCAATAACCTTTTTTAATCATTCCCAGCCAACAGATTCAGAGTTTCATCCACCTGTTAGTATCCTCAAACCTCTTTGCGGAGTTGATAGCGATGCTTATGAAAACCTAGCTTCATTTTGTCAGCAGGACTATCCAAAGTATCAAATCATCTTTGCTGTGCGAAATTCTCAAGACCCTTGCATAGAGGTTGTAGAGAAAATCATCCATAATTATTCAGATTTGGATATTCTCCTAATAGTAAGCGATCGCGTCATCGGTACAAACCTCAAAGTTAGCAACTTGGCAAATGCCTCAGCCAAAGCTAAATACGAAATTTTAGTCCTTGCTGATAGTGACATCCGAGTTGGAACAGACTATTTGCAAAGAGTTATCCAGCCGTTGCAAGATAAAAGCGTCGGTGTCGTTACCTGTATGTATCGATCCTTAGCTCAAGGATGGGTATCAACATTGGAGGCTATTGGTACTACTACTGAGTTTCATGCGGGAGTTTTAGTCAGCAATATCCAGGAAAATGGTATAAAATACGCCTTTGGTTCCACCATTGCCATCTCTAAAAAAGTACTAGAAGCCATCGGTGGATTTGAAGCAATTGCCGATTATCTAGCAGATGATTTCCAACTTGGCTATCTACCTGCTCAAGCAGGTTACAAGGTTGTACTTTCTGACTATGTAGTTGAACATGTACAGACAAGCAACAACTTAGTTGATGCTATCAAGCGTCAAATCCGTTGGGCGCGTGGTAAACGAGTTTCTCGTCCTTGGGGTTATCTAGGACTAATTTTTACCTACGGTGTCGTTACTAGTTTGCTGCTGCTGATTGCTACAGATGGTTCAATACTAGGATGGGTAGGACTATGTATCTGTTGGATAACAAGATTGGTAATGGCTTGGGTCGTTGGTACTATTAGTCTGAAAGATCCAATTGTCAAAAAGTTTCTCTGGCTCATTCCTGGGTACGACTTGTTAAGCTTTATTATTTGGTGTTTTGGCTTTATTGGGAACACTATAGAGTGGCGGGGGCAGCAATTAAAGCTCACTAAAGAGGGAAAGCTACTACAAGAAGACAGAGGTTCTCAATTATCAATTAAGGTTTTGACTAGTAAACTGTAGCGAAAGTGACGTTGCACCCTGTTCCTTGTCCCCTGCGACTATCAAATTCAGCGTTAAAATCCAAAATAGCTTTATGATTTTTATGAGACGCATATTTGAAGTTATTTAGGTCTACTACCAAAAGATTCTCAAGTTTATTCTGGAACATAGTAAATGGTAAATCACCTTTAGGTGATTCGTGTAATGCTGGTATTGAAGGTTCTTTCAGAGTCAAAAAAAGTACAGAGAGATAAAAAATATGGCTGAACATCTATTTCATGACCAACTAAGTTTAGAGGAACAAACAGAAAAACTCGGAAAGCAAGCACTAAGCTTAGGTTTGATTCCCAGCTTTGTAGTGCATTACTTTCCCGATACCTGGATATTTTATATACCTAATGAAAGTCAATCAGAAGCGCTGACACCAGAAGAAGCATACTTTCGTTTAAAACAACTAGTTGAACAGTAGATATTTTGACGACAAGTTTTTGAACATCAGACTAGACACTGCAATTATCAAGTAACAATAGTTATGGCGAAACCTGCAATTTTAACCGTCGATGATGATCCAGAAGTGTTACAAGCGGTGTCAAGAGACTTACGGCATCAGTATGGCGATCGCTTCCGCATTGTCCGGGCAGATTCCGGTATTGCTGCTCTGGACTTGGTGCAGCAACTAAAATTGCGGAATGAAGCAGTTGCTCTATTTTTGGTCGATCAAAGAATGCCCCAAATGGGAGGTGTGGAGTTCCTTGAACAGGCCAAAGGTGTCTTTCCTGATGCAAAACGTGCTTTGCTAACAGCTTATGCAGATACCGATGCAGCGATTAAGTCAATTAATAGTGCCAAACTTGATTACTACTTACTTAAGCCCTGGAACCCGCCAGAAGAGCGACTATATCCGGTTTTGGATGATTTATTAGATGACTGGCTAGCTGGATTTCGCCCACCTTTTGAAGGTATTCGAGTCATTGGTAATCGCTGGTCGCCTTTTTCTCATCAAGTGAAAGACTTCCTAGCGCGTAACCAGATTCCATATAACTGGTTAGATATTGAATTGGAGCCAGAAGCAGCAAAATTAGTAGAATACGCACAAGCTGATGGCAGACAGCAATTGCCCCTGGTACTGTTTCCCGATGGTTCTCGATTAATCCAACCATCTAATTTAGAGATTGCTGCCAAAATTGGATTGCAAACCCAGGCAGAGCGACCTTTCTATGATTTAGCGATCGTGGGTGGTGGGCCTGCCGGACTAGCCGCCGCCGTCTATGGCGCTTCCGAGGGATTGAGTACAGTCTTAATTGAGCGTGAGGCTCCAGGTGGACAAGCAGGCACTAGTTCACGCATTGAGAATTATTTAGGGTTTCCTGTTGGCTTGAGCGGCAGTGATTTGGCCAGGCGGGGAGTCACCCAGGCGCGGCGATTTGGGGTAGAAATTCTCACTCCTCAAATAGTAACCGGAGTTAAGCTGCAAGATCCTTACCGGGTTCTGCAATTAGCGGACGGTAGCGAGATTAGTTGCCATGCACTTTTAGTTGCAACGGGTGTTTCCTACCGTTGGCTAAATGTCCCAGGAGCCGAAAAGCTTACAGGGGCAGGAATTTATTACGGTGCTGCCATGACTGAAGCGATCGCCTGTACCAATGAAGAGGTTTACTTGGTAGGTGGGGCCAATTCTGCCGGACAGGCAGCAATGCACTTTTCTAAATATGCCAGCAAAGTGATCATGTTAGTACGGGGTGAATCACTATCATCAAGTATGTCGCAATACTTGATTGACCAAATTGCAGCTACTGCAAATATCAAAGTTTGCACAAATTGCAGCGTCGTGGAAGTGAAGGGAGATGAACATTTAGAAGAAATAGTGATTGCCCATGCCAAGACTGGACATACTGAAACGGTGTCAGCGCGATCGCTTTTTATCTTCATCGGTGCTAGCCCTAAAACTGATTGGCTCGATGGCGTTATTCGGCGCGATACTCAGGGGTTTATCATCACAGGCCCCGACTTGATGCATAATGGCAAATCTCCTCCAGGTTGGCCTTTAGAACGCTCTCCTTTCTTACTAGAATCCAATGTTCCTGGCATATTTGCAGCCGGAGATGTACGCTTTGGCTCAATTAAGCGGGTGGCATCCGGTGTGGGAGAAGGTTCGATTGCTATTCAATTCGTTCACCGCTACCTGAGTAATGTTTAACTAAAAGGAGGTTAATTGATGTTGTGTGTTGAGGAATTAATCAACTTAGACCCGTTTCAACAGCTTCCTAAAGAACAATTGGAGTGGGTTTGCGATCGCGCTCAAACAGTTGAACTTTCCGCCGGAGAAGTGTTGTCCCATGAGGGAGATCCTGTATGTCGCTTATTTATCTTAGTCAAAGGTAAAATCAACATGACCCGCCGCAGTGAAGGAATTGAAATTCCCATCGGGCAACACGAAGCCCCATCCTTTTTTGGTGAAATTCCAGTCCTTACAGATGAACCTGCACCTGTGACAATGCGGGCATTCACAAATTGCCACCTCTATGAAATGAAGGGAGGAGATTTCCGTAAACTGCTGCATGAATGTCGTGATTTTGAGCGGATGGTATTTCGCATTATGCAACGTCGTATGCGGGGGCTAGAGTCTTTTATCCGTGGGCGCGAAAAGATGGCAGCTTTAGGGACACTTGCCGCAGGTCTAGCTCATGAACTGAACAACCCAGCTTCAGCACTGGTTCGGACTTTAGGGGAAATGCCAGCCGCTATCCTAGAGCTACAACGAATGAATTTAGTTTATGGGCAACGCAATGTTGAAGAAGCACATACTCAAAACTGGTTGAAAGTCCGGGATCAGGGTTATGATGCGATTTTAAATAATCGTCTAGATCCGGTAACATTAAGCGATCGCGAAAACGTCTTACTGGAATGGTTAGAAGATTATGGCGTGAACCAGGCATGGAAATTAGCAGAACCTTTAGCAGAAGGTGGGATTGAGGTCGAAACCTTAGATCATCTCATGGAACGTTGGCGCAACGACGACACTGAATTGCGAGAGATGGGATTGCACTGGCTATCGCTCTCGTTTGAAGTCATATCAATGATTAAACATGGTTTGCGAGGAGCTGAGAGAATTTCTGAACTTGTGCAAGCGATGAAGTCATACTCTTACCTCGATCAAGGCGTTCAGCAAGAAGTGAATGTGCATCAAGGTTTAGAAGATACATTGCGATTGTTTGTTCATAAACTCAAATGCGGCATCCAAGTACAACGCAATTACGATCAACATCTTCCTAAAATCCTTGCCTATGGCAGCGAACTCAATCAGGTGTGGACGAACTTAATTGATAACGCCATTGATGCAATGGATGGTAAGGGATTGCTAGAAATTACAACCCACCATTGCGATCACTATGCTCACATTGACATCATCGATTCTGGTAGTGGAATTCCACCTGAAATTCAAACCCGTGTTTTTGAACCCTTCTTCACCACTAAATCAGTGGGGCGTGGTTCAGGACTCGGTTTGGAAACCGTTCGCCGGATTGTAGAAAATCGCCATCACGGTACGCTCTCATTTGAGTCGCAGCCAGGTAGAACTTGTTTCACCATCTGCTTGCCTTTTCTCTAAATCCTGCTTTCTCCATTTGTGCAAAATGATAAATTCTTATTATGAACTCTATCCTCTGAATCTGCTATCGTGAAATTCATCACCAAAAAAAGCACTCCCAAGAAAGCTAGAAAAAGTAACAGTTATTGAGTGTTAAACCTTAAAATTCATAAATCGCTACCCACGTTTATTTACTACTTAATTACCCCGGAGAGTGACAGAAGAGGGTTATCTTGTTCTTTGGTGTCAAAAACTTATCTGGTATGGACAAATTGCTCCCAGAACAGTTAGTCAAAAGCATTTATCAGCAACTACTACCTAGATTAAAAATTGAAAGTATCAATCCCCGTAATCCCATTAATGTCAGCTATCTTCCACAACCCTGGCGGCTGCTTGGCAAAGGAAATTATGCCGCAGTAGTTTATCATCCCGATTACCCTGAGTATGTAGTTAAAATTTATGCCCCAGGACGACCAGGCTTTGAAGAAGAAGTAGAAGTCTACCGTCGCTTAGGTTATCATCCGGCATTTTCTGAGTGTTTGTACGCCAAAGATAACTTTCTAATTTTGAAACGGCTTTATGGAACAACTCTGTACGATTGTATGCACTTAGGTTTACCGATTCCCAAGCAGGTAATAAGAGACATTGATGAAGCTCTTGACTATGCTCGACGTTGCTCCCTCCACCCTCATGATGTCCACGGACGTAATGTTATGATGCACCAAGGTAGAGGATTAGTTGTAGACATCTCAGATTTTTTACATCTTGAAGCCTGCTCAAAGTGGAATGACTTGAAGAAGGCTTATTACTGGTTATATCTCCCCGTGTTATGCCCACTTCGACTCCGTGTACCATACTCTACCTTAGATATAATCCGCAAATCTTATCGTCTGGCAACCTCTTTCAAAACTTCCTATTGTCAACTAGTTCTAAGATTAACTCGTTTTAAATATTTAAAACGTTAGGCTAATTTATTCTTGCAAACATTAAGTATTCCTTCGCCACAAAGTGAATACAAAATGGTATTTAACCCTCTCGCTATTGCTTCGAGTTTAAGCGGATAAATCTATCCCTTGACAAGAAAGCTTCTACAATTACTTGTGTGGTGATCACAGGAATAAAGTCTATGTTCGGTTTTTTGGTTTTATAGTTGTTATTTAATTATCAGAAAAGCTCCAGAAATGAGCGTGCATACCAAAGCGAATATAACTGCGTGTTCCACTTTACTACTAATAATATTTATCGCAATTGCAATCAAAAATATAAATAAAAAAGTTAATATTTTCAAAACATTTTCTGATTGCCAATCAATTAATGAATCATCAATAGATGTTACCATTAATGGAATTAATAAATTTTGGGATTGGATATTCATTTGATGCTAATTTTCCTAATTTATCTGCTTTATATATATAAAGTAACTTGACTCTTGTTATCAAATCTTCTATCGTCAGACATATAAAGAAGTCAGTGTCACATCACTAGTTTCAGATGTGTTAAAATAGCCAAACTTTCGTCATAAATTTGTCATAACGTTGTCAAACTTACATGAAATAATAAAATTTTAACTAAAAAACTTAAGTTGTTTAAGAATTCTGATGCTCAACCTCGACTGCTGATTTCTATTGGGATATCGTTGCTCCCACAACAGCTTCCTATTTTATGATCTAATACAGTTTAATTAAGCATTTCTTTCTTCTTTTTATGTCCTTTGCGTTCTTTGCGCTACCATGCCTTAAGCCGCAGAAGCATCTACGTTCAAAAAATTAACTGTGACAAAGAGTTTTAGCGTTAACCCAATGGTAATTTCTATAAAAAATTACCAATTCCAAATAAGATGTTCGTAAAAGATTATCAGCAGCTAAAGACGGTAATGAGTATTACATCTGCTTCCAATAATGACCCAACGCCTCCAACCCGATCCTTTCCCCCGATAGAAGATTATGGGGTGATTGGCAATTGCCATACAGCAGCTCTTGTCAGTAGTTGCGGTTCGATTGACTGGCTTTGCTTACCTCGGTTTGATTCACCGTCTTTGTTTGCTCGGATTTTGGATCTAGAACGTGGTGGAAGCTGGAGTATTCAGCCAACCACTGCCTGGTCAAGTAGTCATCAGTATCTAAATGAAACCAATGTACTAGAAACTATTTTTACGTGTGAGTCAGGACGAATTTCGCTGCTGGATTTTATGGATATTAGCAACCAGGAGCAGCAAAGCCGAATAGCACCTGGTAGGCTAATCCGAATTGTCGAGGTTAGTGAAGGAACAGTTGAAATTATGAGTACTTGCTCTCCTCGCCCCGACTATGGGCGGACAATTCCCAAGTTAGTCAAATCTGGCAACGAAGTCAGGTTTGATTCATTCACCATTACTGGGCCTGTTGAATGGCATCTGGACAGAACAAGCAATACATTTATGTGTCACATAATCCTCCATGCTGGAGAAAGAGCGGTGTTCACGCTTTTGACTCAGGAGGACGCACAATTGCCAAATCTACACCCAATGGATGCCCTGGCATCAACTTGCGCCGAATGGCGGGGTTGGGCAAATAAGTGTACTTATCAAGGAGCATACCGAGACGTGGTTGTTCGCAGTGCGCTAACCTTACAGTTGATGACTTATGCCCCTTCAGGAGCAATTGTAGCTGCACCGACAACTTCGTTGCCAGAAGAAATTGGTGGGGAAAGAAACTGGGATTATCGCTTCACCTGGATTCGGGACTCATCATTTACTCTTTATGCATTGCTATTAGCAGGTTATTTTGATGATGAGTGTCAATTCTTCAATTGGATCGCCCAGACTGTGAAGATGGAAGCAACTGGAATCAAAATCCTTTATCCGATTACATCAAGTGGACAGGTTGTTGAGCAAACCTTAGATCACTTGCGGGGATATCGAGACTCGCAGCCAGTTCGGATCGGCAATGGTGCGGCTGGGCAAGTTCAATCTGATGTCTATGGTGAGGTAGTTAGTGCTTTACATTTCGCCTGGAAGGCTGGAAAGTACGATCCAACTGTAATTTGGGCACACATTTGCCCATTGGTAGATTGGGCTGCTACTCACTGGCACGAACCAGATAGCGGCATCTGGGAAGTGCGTGGGGGTTTGCGACATTTTGTTTTCGGTAAAGTGATGCTATGGGTGGCGTTAGACTGTGGTATCGAAATGGCTGAGGCGCTTGAGCTAACTGGTGATACTACCCGTTGGCGACAGGAGCGCCAACTAATCCGTAATGAAGTGTTTGAAAAAGGGTGGAGCGAAAAACTTGGTGCCTTCAAGCAATCCTACGAGGACGAAACTCTTGATGCCTCGAATTTGCTCATGTCTAGTGTTGGTTTCATTGATGGAACTGACCCGCGTATGGTGTCAACTATTAATGCGACTATCGAACATTTAGTTGAGAATGGACTGTGTTATCGTTACCGAGATGCGCCAGAAGGTGTTAGCGGTAAGGAGGCATCCTTTGTCCTTTGCACCTTCTGGCTGATTAACGCGCTCATTTTGGCTCAAAGGACAACAGAGGCTTGTATTTGGTTTGAGCAAATGCTGGCGCGAAGTAGTCCGTTGGGACTATTTGCAGAAGAAATTGATTTAGAGACAGGAGCGCATCTTGGCAACTTTCCTCAAGCTTTTTCGCATATTGGCGTGATTAACGTTGCTGTTTCCTTAGCACACGCAGGTAATACTGGAACAGTTGAGGCTAGGCATATTGATGCAGCAAATGCTGCATCAAGAGGTGGCGGTGGTATTCAAAAACTCAAAAAGTCGGAGCGGCGTCAGCCACCCTTCTGAACTTTTCAAGACAGACATCGCTTTGAGTTCTGCAAACTAAACCAAGTGAGATGGAACTTACGTATAGGCAATTTGCGTTATACCAATTCACAATTCACAATTCGCAATTCGCAATTAAAAAACTTATACCAATTCAATTAATGATTGCAACACATCCTTGGGTAAAAACGCGATGAATTGCGTCTCTACAAATGGTCTATTTGTCGCATTCTTTTTTCAAATTGGTATTAGATACAGCAATGCTTTCAAGGTTTACATCTGTATCAGATTTTTCGTGAAATGGTATAAGTGCGCGAAATTAGAACAAACATTAATTGCAATGTGAAGCTTGCCAAAAAATACGAAGTGTTGTGACTCGAACATTACCTATATCCGGTCGCATCAGCAGGTTTACCCGCTTCCTGCACTTCATGAATGTAGCGCCAAGCATCGGGTTGAGAGCTATCAAGATCGGTAAAGCCATAAACCTGTGCTAATTGCCCACTAGAAAGCGATTGTCCATTCCATTGCATCACTTGTGGATCACCAGCTAGATAAGCAACTGCACGCCCAACATAATGGGGCGTTTCAGAAATTATGAAGTGCGGTTCTTTTGCCGTTGCGTCCTGCCAGTTGGCTTCAGTCACTCCAAAATGATCGAGCATGAGTTCCGAGCGCAACCAGCCCGGAGTCAGCGCCACGACAGTACATTGATGTGGTTTAAGTTCTTGCGCCAATCCCCACGCCATACGAATTACCGAGGTTTTAGCAAGGTCATAGAACAGCGACAGCCGATAATTTTTATCGTTATATTCGGCAGTACCATCGGTAATTTCGACCACCAATCCACCGGGTTTTTGGATCAATAGCGGCAATGCAAAGTGGCTGGTGATCAGGTGGGTGTCGATCGCCAGTCTCAGCATCCGTAATTCTCGCTCCAAAGAAAGCTCCCACACAGGCTTGTTGAACTCCACCAAATATTCTGCACCAATATCGTTGACCAGAACATCCAGACGGCCCTGTTCCTGCTCAATACGAGCAACAAGCGCCTGTACTTGTTTTGGGTCTAAATGATCGACTAGAACAGCGATTCCTTTCCCACCAGCCTGGTTTACTAATTCCGCCGTTTCTTGAATTGTTTCAGGGCGGTTGTATTCCGATCGCACAGTAAGAGTAGTGCGTCCCGTAACATAAACGGTTGCTCCTGCTGCACCAAGTTCCACAGCAATGCCACGACCTGCACCGCGTGTTGCCCCAACTACAAGCGCAATTTTATTCTTCAATAGCTGCATAATTGACCTCCTTAAATCCTGCTAGGTGGTTTAAAGAAATCGATGACTCCAAACCATCTTTATGCAGGATAAGCTGAACTTCATGACATCCTTTGTCATATTTAGGCAGTAAAGTAAAAAGTAGTTCCAATTGGTCTTGGGATAGTTATGCGTGCCGATCGCCTCCTCTCGATCCTGATGTTGTTACAGGTTCATCGTCAGCTAACAGCGCGAGATTTAGCAGAACGATTGGAGGTATCTGAGCGCACCATTCATCGTGACATGAATGCCCTCAGCAGTGCCGGAGTTCCGGTGATGGCAGAACGCGGTAAAGGGGGTGGTTGGAGTTTACTCGACAGCTATCAAACTAAGCTGACAGGGCTTAACTTGGCAGAGATTCAGGCGCTGTTTTTGCCAAAGCCCGCACACTTGCTAGCTGATTTAGGCTGGAGTCAAGCATTTGAAGCGGCTCTGCTCAAACTTCTGGCAGCAATACCTGCCGCAAATCGTCAGCAAGCAGAAATGGTTAGCCAGCGCATTCATGTTGATCCAACAGGCTGGCATCGGTGGGACGAGGAAATGTCGGCGTTTGCGACTCTGCAAACAGCGATTTGGCAAGAGCGGCAAGTAAACCTCAGTTATGAGCGCGGTAATGGCAAACTGGTCAAACGATTAGTCAACCCACTGGGATTGGTCGCCAAAGGTAGTGTCTGGTATTTTGTTGCCTCGGTAGAGTCAGAGGTGCGCTCCTACCGGATTTCACGGGTGCGAGATGCTATGCTTATGGATTACCCCTGTATTCGTCCGGTTGAATTCAACTTAGCTGACTATTGGCAACAATCGATGGTTGAGTTCAAAGCCAATCTGCCTTACTATGGCGTGACGGTGCGTGTTGCTCCAGAGGGTATGCCTCGGTTACGCTATGCCGGATACTTTGCCCGAATAGAACAGATTGACTCGCCCGATGCCGATGGCTGGACTCGCGTCTGGCTGAGGTTTGATATAGAGGAAGCGGCTTGTGCTTATGTGCTGGGATTTGGCGCAAAGATGGAGGTAATTGAGCCATTAGAATTACGCGATCGCGTTTTGCAAGCAGCAAAAAAGACGATCCTGTTTTATACCGAACATTCTCACCTCGCTCAATTAAATGGGCAACTCGCTGCGGGATGTGATGAGTGAATTCATTAATAAAACCATTAAATAGGGTTGAGACAAAGAAAGTGTTATCAAGCTTACGTGTAACTTGATGGATGGGCTGAGGTAGGAAGCCCATCCTACCGCGCGTTTTGGCAAACGACATTCTTATTTCTGTTTACAGCTTGTGGTAAGTTCTACATTGTAGAAAGTCCCTGGTTTGGGATTAATTGAACGCAACTGCTGTATAAAAGCATTAAATGTTGTATTGCTTATGCCGAAGCCAGCTTCAGCACAAGCAGATAAACCTCCCTCAATGGGAATAGATCCGGTACTGGGACTATATACAATGAATTTATCAACGGTGCTAGTGCCGACTGCAAACCCGATAACCTGGCGAACTGTTCGCAAAGCAGCATTATCTAAGGAACCACCAATACTGCCAATACTGATATTAACCGCACGACTTTCAGCTAGAGCCGGCGCACTAATCGACAATACTGCCCCGACAATCATCAAACTGGTGAACTTCAACATTATCCTCGACTCCAAAAAATTGAAAAACTAATAATTAGGTTTCGACATGATTACTTCAGCATTAGGTTTTTCCTTTTCTGAAGAATGTTAATTTCTTAAGAATTCTTTATAAAATTGCCTTTGCAGACAGACCAGAATATTAAACCAACCGCCCTTCGGGTGACGCTCCTGTACTCTTAGTGTGACAGTAGTGTTTATAATGTTGGCTTATTCATCTCAGAAAAGTATTTCACGGACGAGTAAGCTTTTTCTACCTCCAAAAATTTTTTAGGCAATTGTGCATCATTTCTTCATCAGCGTTCGTCCTTGACGTTGCCGTTCGTGCAGCGTCTCCGATAGGAGAAGGCATCGCAGGTACTTATGCCATTAATTACTGCGCTCTCTGGCATTAAAAACTGTAACCCTTATTCTACATACCTTAGAGCTTTTCTTAGGGACTTCCAGAAATTAAATTATTCAATTTTCTGAGCGAAGATGATTGTTAGATTCTTCCTCCCCTGCTTCCCCTGCTCACCAAAGCGATTGTATATTTTTTTAGTTGGAAGTCCCTTAGTGCCATTCGGTTTAGATTCTCTGTCAAATAGAGTTGATTTATTTGTAATTAAATGATATGTGAAATTAATTCAATCATGAGATAAAGGTCTATGTCAAAATAAGCTTTTACCGTGATATTTGAAAAATATTAAGCTATAACGTCTGAATTTAAATTAGTACATAAGTCTGATTGCATAGGCTAGGATACCGCTTAACCTGAGTATATAGAAACGAATTAGATTTCTGTTTATGCTGAATTCGATTCTTCAAACTCTTGCTGAAATGTTGGCTAACGGATCTGTTCTCACTAGCACTGAGCAAATAAACTTTAGTCACCCTGGAAGCTTAGAAAATAGTAATAGAGAGCTATCACTTAATCTCTATCTGTATGATGTTCGAATCAGTAAAAAAATGCCAAATAATGGCAGGCAGGTGGAACGCTATTTTGATGATTCACGACAGGTTGCAGAAGTATGTAGAGCACCCAGTTGGTTCGATATCTCCATTGTAATTACAGCCCGCGATCGCACTGTATTAGGAGAGCTTCATCTTCTGTCTGAAACTCTACTGCTGTTAATGCGTAGCCGACTATTGCGGGAGGAGTTTCTAACTCCTGACCTTCGTGGTCACGGCAACTTATCATTATCAGTCACTAGCGACCCGCCCATTGATGTAGTAAGTTTATGGAATTCTCTTTCTATTCCCATACGACCTGCTATTTATTTGACAGTAACTGTTCCCTTTAATGTATGGAGAAAAACAACTGTTCCTTTGGTTACTGAACGACATTTTGGGGTTAATAATTCAATTCCAGCTATCAGCAGGAATGTATCTAAAACTCAACGAGTTGCCATTGCTGGCATTGTCAAAAATAGTCTTAACTCAAAGCCATTAAAACGAGTTCAAATTATCCTTCAAGGAACCGAGCAATCAGTAACTAGCAACGAGGAGGGGTATTTTATGTTTGAGAATTTGACCTCTGGAAACTACATTTTACACCTGAGACGATTTGGCTATCAGTTTAAGACTTGTAATGTTTTTGTGGATGAAAAACCATGTATCCCCAAAGAGATATTACTTATGCCCGCCTACTAAATTTCTATATCAATCGATTATCCAACAAATCAAGGAGCACTTAACATGGCTAGACTAGACTACTTTGCACCCGGCGTTTATGTTGAAGAAGTTGATCGCGGCAGTCGTCCGATTGAGGGCGTTAGTACTTCGGTCGCAGGATTTATCGGCTTTACTGAAGATATACGAGGCGGGGCCGAACTCTTTAAACCCATGCTTGTCACAAGTTGGACTCAGTATCTTGAATATTTTGCCCGACGCAACTCTAACGGGTTCACAGACTTCGATGCGTATTTACCTTTCTCAGTTCGAGGATATTTCCTGAATGGAGGTGGACGTTGTTGGGTGACAAGTATTGGAACCCAACTACCCAGTATTGGCCAAGAAAATTCAAAACGGCAAGCACCTCGCTTAGAGATCCCAAGACGCGGTAATAGCCCTAGTTTAAATTTATCTATCCGGCCTGAACACTTCGATAACGGCCCCATTAAAATCGCAATTCAGGATGGAACGCCTCGTGCATTACCTCCTGCGAAGAATCTCGATAAAGCGAATGACCAGATTAAAGGTCAATCGCAGGGAACGGATAAAGTAGAAATACCTCATAATCCGCGTGAGTTCTTCTCTCTAAAAGTCTGCCGAGACGATCAAGTGCTTGAGGAATACAATCACTTGAGTATGGATCCCAAACCTCAAACCCAGGCTGTAACCTATGTTGTTGAGGCTCTGAAAAACTCTAAGTATATTTCGATTGGAGATGTTGCTCAACCTGGACTACCCTTATCCCGACGGCCCTTGAATGGCGAATACGAACTACTGCCTCCAGGGGCGAATTCTACACCTGAGAAATTTGCTAGTGAAATAGAAGGCGATCGCAGCGAACGAACTGGCGTTCTCGGTATCTTTGAAATCGACGAGATTACAATGATATGCTTTCCTGATTTAATGCGAGCCTATGAAGCTCAAATTTTAAGCCTTGAACAAGTTCATGGTGTAATGGAGACCATGATCAGCATGTCTGAAGGTTCTACTAGCGGCGATATGCCAGGGCCAACGAATCGAATGGTTGTGTTAGATCCTCCCCCAGATCGCACTAGACCTCAAGATGTTGTTGATTGGTTAGATGAGTTTGGTCGTCGTTCCATGTTTGGCGCTCTTTATTATCCGTGGGTTAAAGTACCTAATCCTCGAAATGCAGGACGTTCAATTCTTGTTCCTCCTTCTGGCCACATGATGGGCGTATGGGGTCGAACGGATGAATCGCGGGGTGTTTATAAAGCCCCTGCCAATGAAGTCCCTAGAGGAATTACTGGTTTAGCTTATGATGTCAACTTTAGAGAGCAAGAACTCCTTAACCCACTGGGTATCAACTGTATTCGGAAATTTCCGAACCGAGGAATTCGGATTTGGGGTGCTAGAACTCTGGTTGAACCGGACAAAACCGAATGGCGCTATATCAGCGTCAGAAGGCTCATTAGCTATATTGAACGCTCAATTGAAGCTGGAACTCAGTGGGCTGTCTTTGAACCGAACGACGAAGAATTATGGACGCAGGTTAAATATACCGTTAGTAATTTTTTAGAGCGGATATGGCGCGAGGGTGCATTGTTCGGAGCTACACCTAGCCAAGCGTTTTACGTCAAATGTGATGCCGAAAACAATACACCTGAAACGATGACCTTGGGGCGTTTATATATCGATGTTGGTGTATGCCCTGTACGTCCGGCTGAATTTGTAGTCTTCCGCATCAGCCAGTGGAATGCTCTTGAAACAGAACAAAACTAACTATCTTCTTAAGTCAACTATTCATTGAACGAAATTACTAGGAGAAAATTATGCCAGGCCCAGATTATCTTGAGTGTTCTAGCTTTACTTTTAGTGCAGGATCTAAGATCAAGGATTTACCAGTCAAAGAGTTCAGCAATATGGGGATGGATGCTCCTCCTACAGATCATGTTGCTGGATCTGGAAAAGCTGGAGAAAAAACAATGCAACCAAGGCCAACACCTGTCAAACCGTTGAATCCAACGATTGTTTTGGCTGGATGTAAAGACAAAAGTGCTTATACTTGGTTTAACAAAGTTAATCCTCCTACGGGTAAGAGTCCTGACTGGAAAGGACAACTTGAAGATGCAAAAATCACTGCGTATGCAGACGGTAAACCAGTTATGGAATGGCAGATTAAGCAATGCTATCCCTGCAAGTATTCCGTTTCTTCATTGACTGCTGCCGGTGGAGAATTAATTTGCGAAACCATAGAGTTAGTTGCTCAAGAAGTTACGCGTGAGCAATAGCGAATATTAGCTATTGTTATCACATAAGAATCCCTTGCCCTCTTTTAATAGAGGGCAAACCTTATCTTTTAATCCTGTATAGTCCAGCCATTAACATACTTTAATCGAACAAAATAAATTATGGCAAAGTTATCTAGAAGCCCCGTTTTTTTTACTGCATCTAATTTTTATTTAGATTTAAAGCTTGATGGTTCAAGCGATGTAGTAGATGCAGTTTTCTTAGAATGTCAGGGATTTAACTATTCGCAGGATGTAATTGAGTTTAGTGAGGTTACTTCAGGTCGATGGGGCAAGGCAAACAAAGGAAAATTTGTGCAAACGAAACTTCCAGGTAATGCCAAAAGCGGAAATTTAACATTACTTCGAGGAATGACAAGTTCGATGGCTTTATGGAACTGGTTTGAGTTGATTCAAGATGGTAACTGGGCTAAACAAAGAAAAAATGCTCTTTTAACAATCTATGAAGATGGGAAACCCCAAGCAAAATTTGAACTTACAGCAGCTTGGCCTACGCGTTACAAAATCTCAGATGTTAAATCTAATAGTCAAGAGATAGAAATTGAGGAAGTAGAAGTAGCCTACGAAGGGTTTAAACGGGTGAAATAAAAGGTTTATACAAATAAATAAAGCTTTGAATGAAGATAGTGCATTAAGTAAAAACTTATGAGTAATGGACTAGCGATCGCAGCGATAACTGCTGTATTCAAAAACTTATTAGAAGACGGCTTGGTTCAGAATGCAGCACTATCGAGTATGGGAAATGTCTTAGTAACTACACTTCCCCCAGATCAGATTTCTATTGGAGTCGATGGTCAACCTCAGCTAAATCTGTTTCTCTACCAGGTTTCAGAAAATCGTAATGCAGATATGGGTAAAAGCGATGCCAAAGGCGGCGAGCTACGCTACCAGCCAACCCATCATCAAGCCAGTGCAGAAGAAGGTGCAATTCTCCCTTTAGCCATCAATCTTCATTATGTATTGACCGCCTACGGAAACAAAGACTTTCAGACGGAAATACTGTTGGGTTATGTTATGCAGCTCATGCATCAAACTCCGGTTTTATCCAATGCCATGATTCGAGCAACGCTAAATCATGTCGCAACCATCAATCGTTCCGGTCTTTTGGCACAAGCGATTGAATCGACTTCTGTTGAAGCTTTGACCGAGCAGTTAGACCAAGTAAGGATCGCGCCAAACTTGTTTGATACAGAACAGATGTCCAGATTGTGGTCACTCTTACAAGGTTCTTATCGACCTTCGATTGCGTATGAAGTATCGATGATGTTTATTGGATCTAAGAAATCTTCACTTGCTCCAGGTTCTAATAAAGAGGCATCGAATCAGCCGCAAATTGAAAAAATTGTTGCATCACCTACAAATAGCAAGATTGTAGCAGGCAGTAGTCTGATCGTATATGGGAAAAATCTTAATGGTGATATAACTCGGATTCGTTTAAACGAAGGCAAGTCCTTATTAGAGCCGCAAATTATTGAAGATAACCGAATTTTATTTAAACTTCCTCAAAATCTATACGCTGGAGTTCACCAAATTCAAATCGTTCATCAACAAATGTATAAGTACCAAAACAATCATGAGGTGGTCTCGAATGATAAAACTTTTGTCTTGCATCCAACCACCAAGGTTTCTGTCCAGAAACAAGGCTTTAATAATCAAGATGACTCTGAAGGAACAATCTTAACTGTCCAATTTAATCCTAAAGTTGGTCAGCAACAGCAAGTAATTTTTAGGCTTATTTCAACTAATGAGAATAATAAAGAAGTTTATATTTTTAATGCTCCATCCAGAAATGTAGATGATGATAAAATTCAGATTTTAATCACTAACATACCAGCAGGTTCTTATCTGGTTAAATCAGATATTGATGGTGTTGAAAGCTATGCTGACATGAACCAAGCTGAGAATATTGTCGCTCTAAAATCAGGATATTCAAAAGAGTTATGTCACGATTAGAAATGTTTTAGATAGTCTTTAAAAGATAATAAAATTCGCTAAATGTCTATTTTAACACTTGCTATTTTAAAAGTAAATATAAACATTATTCATAGTAAAGTTATGAGAAGATTATGACTTTTTTAAATGTGCATAGAGATAGTAATAGAAATAGGAATATTCATGAGTCCCAAAAAAAGCAGGTTCTTCAAAAAAGTTCTCGTGCTTTAAATGCTGGTATCGAAAATTTAACAGGCGAAGGTTCAAATATTTTAGAGCGGAGCATTTCTGAACACTCAAATGGCTCAGAAAATCAAGTAATATCTCCCGGTGATCGCGAATCGGATTCAGAATCGGATGTTTTTCATGACGCACTCGAAACTTCTGATATCGCTAGCGATCACATAACCTCGAATGACGGCGAAGATTCAAATATTTTAGAGCAGAGCGTTTCCGAACACTCAAATAGCTCAGAAAATCAAGTAATATCTCCCGGCGATCACGAATCGGATTCAGAATCGGATGTTTTTCATGACGCACTCGAAACTTCTAATATCGCTAGCGATCGCATAACCTCGAATGGTAGGGAAGGCTCAAATATTTTAGAGCGTAACATTTCCGAACACTCAAATAGTTCAGAAAATCAAGTAATATCTTCTGGCGATCGCGAATCGGATTCAGAATCGGATGTTTTTCATGATGCACTCGAAACTTCTGATATCGCTAGCGATCGCATAACCTCGAATGACGGCGAAACCGAGGATGAATGCGAGATATCTAATGCTGAAGCAAGCTCGAACGATACTTCAGATAATATTGAAATTTCAGAAATAGAAATACAACAATTAATAGAAAGATTTAGAGAGTCTACTCATAATAAGCGAGGAAAATTCAAAATTACATTCAAAGGAAAAGGTAGGAGTAAAGGCAGAGGTAGTATTTTCTCAACTATAGATAAATTACTCAACGATTTTTCTAAATGTTCAAATCAAGAAGAAATAAATAGAATTACAGACTATATTGAATCGCTTTGTGATGCATGGCTGAAGAAACATACCTACACAATTATTTCTAATCCTAGCTATAAAATTATTTCTGAATATCTGGAAGAATTTAAAACAGAGATAAACCAACTGAAAGATAAACCATTACCTGGTTTTGAAGAAAATGCCGAACTCCAGAATGGGAAGCGAGAAAAGACACAAAAAAAAGCCGAAAAACTGATAGATAAATACAAGAATTATACAGGAACTCCAAGTGGATTCTTTACTGGTGTTATCCCTAAAGTTCTCGATCTTATGTCTCCTGATACTGGAGATAAGAGTAAATTTGAAACTCAACTGCGGTTTCCAGTTCACCCTGGCGTATTTATTGGCGGTCGTGTGACCTTAAGTGCTGAACGTAGAGAAGATGATGACTTAAAGGTGATCTTTGAAGGGACTTTTCAAGGTGGTGGGACGCTTGGAATTGCTGCTTTAGGCGGAGAAATTGGCCCTTATTTTGAATGTATAGCTAAAGATAGTGCAAGCGTTGGAAAACTACTTAACTATGGGCTATATCGACGCTTTCGAGAGTCTCGTTTAATGCCTAGAAGTATTACCAATACCCTTTGGGGGGAAAGTTTCGGTAAATCGGGATATGAAAAATCTGAAAAGATGGCCGCACAGATTGAGCAAGATGTTTTTGGAGAGAAGAAAGATGGCAAATTCACCGACCCGGCAAAGAAATCTCATATTGAAACAGGCACCACCGCAGCATTTATCTCTGACTTTGGTGTAGGAGGAGTGGGGACTGGAAAAGCTGCTGCACAAGTTTTTGAAGGCAGGAGGGTTAACCAGTTCTCACTCGATCAAACAAGAGGCACAAGGGATGATGAGGAAAGCAAGAACAAGCAAGGTACAGGGGTAGGTAAAGAGGAATTTGAGCAAAAAGGCCGGCAACGGACTAAAGGTCAAGGCAGCCATCGCATTCAAATTGCTAATTCCGGTTCCTTTGCTGGCATAGGTACATATAGCATTAAGTTAAAACTCGATCTGTGTAGCAAACCTGGATCTAAATGGGAAGAACCTAAAGTTAATAAATGGGAAATTGATTTAGACGGAGGGGCGAGAATACCTGCATATACGTTTGCACAGAATCCAGGGCTTGCTGCTCTTCCCATTGCTGTTTCTGCCGTTGAAGCCTCGCGGTCTATGTGGGCAGCCTACCAAAGAAAATATCAGAATAAAGCTCAGTTTGGCGGCGCAGCAGTTAATCCTATGAAAGATTTGACTTCACAATTGTATACGGCTTTTACTGCTAGCGCTGCGTCCTACAAGGTACCAGCGTTATTAGGCAAAGACAAGACTAAGTTTGAAGGAGCCATTGGTCTTGGGGTGAACTTTAAGTGCGGACAAGAAGCCAAGCCAGATGAACAAGTCAAAGATGGCAAAGCCAATTTAGATCCCTTTAAGGCTGAACTTGCTCTGCAAAAAACCAGTTATACGGGAATTAAGTTTCTTGATTCTGAGGTCAAACTTGAAACTGCTAAACGCATTGCCCAATGGAAATGGCAAGAAGGTAAGAAAGCCAAACTTGAATTTTATCCGATGACATGGGAGAAAGAGTATAACAAAGACGAAGACAATCCCAATACGTGGGGTAAGTTTAAAAAAAGGTAATCAGCAATGTTTAGTAATGTTTAGTAATGTTTAGTAAATATAGGATTAATGTTTGATTTCTGAAAAAGCTAAGTACAGATCCAAAAGCCTAATTTTTTATTCCCTACTCCCCACTCCCCGCCCATGTAGATAATTTCAAAAATTAAATACGATTCCTATAGTTCATTTAGATTTATTATACGGTGGTTAAATATGCAATCAATTACAGACAGTTATCGCCTCGATCGCCAACTTGTACTAAAAACGCCTACTGGCAACCCGCTTATAGTGCAGCTTGAAGAATTATCTTTAACGGAGGTCGATGATGTTTTTACAGAATGCTGTATCACTTGCAAAGTAAGTCCAGAACTCTACCAACGTATCGATACAGAAACACTTTTTAACTTGAAGTCAGACGTTCGTTACCAAACAATGGAAGACAATTTTGTAACTGACAAAGATATCGAAATTGAAGCCCGCTTGAGCGATCGCTTGCTTTCTCATTTGACAGATCATTCCAACTCAGCAGAAACTGCTGTTGAACATTTATTGCAATTGAATCAAAGTCATCATCCAATTAAATCTCCAATATTGTTCTCTGAAAATTGGTATGCCTTGCATGTAAAACAGTCTATAGACCTACCGCCTGAGTTAGAACTAGAAGGCGAACTTAAATCTGGGTACAGCACTGCTTGGGGTGATAGCTCCAAAGAAGACAATAACGATATGGTTGATTCTTTAGCTGAGGTTATGGTTGACTTCTTCACTCAAATGAAGTGGCCTTTCGATGAAGGAGTATCTGCATTAAATCAAGACCAAATAATCTACCGTCTCATCTCTCAAGGTGAAAATGGGGAATGGAATTGCTTTGCTTGTCCTAGAGAAAATATGCAGCAATGCGTTTTCTATTCTGTTTACCCAGACCTTGTACCCGAAGAACAAAGGATTGCTGTGACTGAGTTTTTGACTAGAGCTAATTTTGGAATGGTGATTGGCAATTTTGAAATTAACTTGGATTCTGGCGAAGTTCGCCTTAAAACTAGCATTGATGTAGAAGGCGATCGCCTTTCTCTAGAACTTTTTCAACAATTGGTTGCCGCAAACGTGAACGCGATGGATCGTTACTTGCCTGGTATTCGACAGGTTATTGAAGGAAAAGCTAAACCCAAAGCTGCGATCGCGCATCTTGAAGGTTGATAAGCTAATAAACATCTAGTTTGCAACAACGCTGTTTTCGTTATTACAGATAGCTATGTATAGACTCAAAGGATAATTTTGTATGGATAGCTCAATCAATCCTGAAGTCTGGTTTCAATTTAACCAAAATTATTTAGTGACTGCCACTAATCAACTGTTTAATCTTCTTAAGAACTATATCAATCAATCAAAAAATAATTCTGGCGTAGAAGCCTCAAACCTTAAACAAGATCAATCCGAGCTAACTAAAATATTGGCAGCAATGCCATTTCCTCCAGCACTTGAACAACTCTGTCAAAGATTTAAACTTTCAGAATTTGAACGCTATATATTAGTTTTTTGTGCAGCTCTTGAAATCGATTCGCGTTTTCCAGATTTATGTGATGAAGCCCAAGGCGGTAATTCCCAATACCATCCAACGTTCGGTTTGGTTCTCAATGCCTTGCCCAATCCTCACTGGAGCGCATTAGCACCCGATGGAACACTCCGTTATTGGAAACTGATCGACTTAGGCTCAGGTAGTACCCTAACTAGCACATCTCTTCATATAGATGAGAGAATCCTTCATTATCTTATAGGTGTAAAAACAACAGACTCGTTACTAACAGAAATTACTGAACTACCATCGTACACACAACGACTAATTCCTTCTCATCAATGCTTGGCAGATAGTATAAAGGCTCTATGGGAATTGAATTCATTTCAGAATTCTTTGCCGATCATTCAGCTATGTGGTTCAGAGATGGAGGATAAAACTGACATTGCCCAAGCTGTATGTCAGCATTTTAATTTACAAGTAAGTCTGTTGAACTGCCATCGTATCCCTCTCAAACCCGATGAATTAAAGACTTTCATCCGTCGACTGGAAAGAGAATGTATTTTGGAGCGTAGAGCGCTCCTTCTAGTTTGTGAGGATATTGATCGTTCCGACAAGTTACAACTTGCTTCTGTGCATCAACTACTTGAGGAACTAGAATGTTTTGCGATCGTTACGACACTTTCTCCACTTCAAGGCGTAAAGCGTCAAATGATTCGCTTTGATGTTCCTAAACCCCTACCTCAAGAACAGTTAATTACTTGGCAAACCTCTGTGGCCGAACTCAAAACTCAACTTAATGAGCAAGAGAAATATATACCAGACTCAGATAAACTGCTGCAAGACTTGCAGGAACTCACGTCTCAGTTTCAACTTAGTACCTCTATGATTCGTCGAGCCTGTGCGGCGGCTGTTGGGCAGTTGACAATGCCATCCACTCCTTCCCTAAAACAGGCTCTATGGCAAAGCTGCCGCGTCCAAGCTCGTCCTGGATTAGATGAGCTTGCAGAGCGAATTGAATCTAAATTGTCTTGGGAAGATTTAGTATTACCGCCCCTTCAGAAGGGAATTCTAAAGGAAATTTCGGCTCATGTGCGACAGAAGGCCAAAGTATACGAAAAGTGGGGATTTGCATCTAAAAGTAGACGTGGACTGGGTATTACAGCGTTATTTTCTGGGCCTAGCGGAACCGGAAAAACTCTGGCAGCAGGTGTTCTTGCCAATGAGCTGAACCTCGATCTCTATAAAATTGAACTTTCTGCTGTTGTTAGTAAGTATATTGGCGAAACTGAGAAAAATCTACAGCAAATATTTAATGCGGCTGAAAGTGGGGGTGTAATTTTGCTTTTTGATGAGGCAGACTCTATTTTTGGTAAACGGAGTGAAGTTAAAGATTCTAAAGATCGCAATGCCAATCTGGAAGTCAGTTATTTACTTCAGCGAATGGAATCCTATCCAGGAATGGCTATTTTAACGACGAATTTACAGAGTAATTTAGACCCTGCATTCATGCGGCGACTTCGGTTCGTGACTCAATTTTCTCTGCCAGATGCTGCCCACCGATCTGAAATTTGGCGACGGATTTTTCCGCCTGATACCCCAACCGAAGGCTTAAACTTTGAAAGACTGGCTCAACTTAACGCTCCTGGCGGTAATATCCGCATCATTGCCCTCAACTCAGCTTTTATGGCCGCAGATGCCCAAGAGCCTGTCCAAATGAAGCATATTCTTAAAGCAACTCAAACAGAGTATGAAAAACTAGGGAAATCATTAACGAGCATAGAAATTGCTGGCTGGATTTAAGATTGTATCGCAAAAATTTTCTCCCCCTGCTGCCTCTGCTCCACCTGCCTGCCTGAATACTAGCCTGCTAAAATCAGCCTTTTTGTTGTTTGATAAATAGATATTATATGTAGACGAGGTAAAAATATAAGCATTTTGACCGATTTCTACTCTCAAGTTTATATAATACCTACAACTTGCATAATTAGGTTGCTCTGCTCCCAATAAGTTCAGTAAAGCTAAAATCACACAAAAGAATGCAGTGTATTTGATACTTGCATATTGCTGGGAGCAACGCGATTTAGTGAAATCGGGATTAAATTATCATTACGTTGATAATTTATCAATAGAACCAGGGTTTGTGTTGCGATGCCAACGGCGGGCTACGCCTACGCGTAGCTTACCGGAGGTAATGGCATTCCAAAATAGCCTATTTCCATTGTTGTTTTTAACACTTCACCAAATCGCGTTGCTCCCCTTGCATATATTGTAAATTTCATTTTGTTGTCAAGTAGGGAGAAAAAATCATGGTACTTAATTTTACCAAAATTAATAGTATTCCTGTACTACCGAAGCGAAGGGATAATCTTAACAAATTTTCTACCTATATTGTGCTGAGTGACCAAAATAATCAATTAGCGTTGCAATGGAAACATCAACCTTCTTTGCAACGAAATTTGAAATTATATGAAGAAAAGCATCAAGAGTTTTCCAATTTATTTTGCCATCAAGATAAAGGAATAGACATCGCAAATTTTTGGCGAAAAGTAGCATTTAACGAATCACAATTAATAGGAAATTGGGAGCCAAGTAATAAAATACAACTTGCCTATGAACATTTAGCAAGTTACTTTGAGGAAAGATGCTATTGGGCTGCTAAAGACTTATCTAAAGAGCGTAATGCCAATTCTTGGGAAGAATATCTATGTATTGCTAGATTATTAGTTTACAATCCACTCAATTTGAAAGAAATTTTAGTTAAATATAATTCTAAAAGTGCGAATATAGATACATATATAAGCAATGTATTAACAAACCATATTAAATATTCAGCAGAAGTTAGTAGATTTTCTCGGTGGAGATTATTATATAAAAAGAGCGATAAAGAACTCATAGAAGCACTAAAAGTATTCGGTATTATCGAGCCAGAAATCTCATTAATTATTTTTGCTAGAAAATACTTTAAGCAAGTTTATTTAATTAACAAGGTTAAAAATCCAGCCAGAATTACAGGTAAAAAATGGATAGCCCCTGACGAAGAGGATTTTTCAAAATCTGCTCAATGTTATAACGCGGAAAAAGTATTACCAACTGCACCCCATGAAGTATTTGCTAACTCTACTAAGGTGACTGCAAAACAAATTAAAGATTGGATGGAGATTTGCATTAAAGCTTTAGAAAGTTATCCGATATCAATTCTACCAAAATTTTCGCTTGATGCTTTTCAATCAGGTGAATTTGAAGTTAAATCAGAATTACAAGTTTCGGAAATCGAATGGGAAAAGATATCAAGCACTGAGGATACAAGAGAACAAGGATTTTTGGCTAATCAAGCTAATTCAATTTTATCTGAGCAACTTCAATCCATGAAACTCGATGCTCAGAAGATTTTACTTCTCTATTATGGGTTTGGATTTAATCAAAAACAGCTAGCAGATAGATTAGGAATGAATCAAAGTACAATTTCTCGTTATCTAACTAAATCTACAATCAAATTATTAGAAGCTATAGCAAGAATCTCCCAACCACAACAATGGGTTAAACAGTATGTAAAACGATGGTTAGAAAACGACTATCATACACCAGTGCACTCAGATTTGATTCAAGCAGCTTTGGTATCAGCCATTAAGAAATTAGGAAATGAAGAACGTGAGGTTTTACAACTTTATTATGGAGAGCAAATGGATGAGATAAAAATTGCTTCTCAGTTAGGTACTGGCTTGAGTGAAATAGTTACAAGGGTTACTAAAGCAAGAAATATATTACAAGAAAAATTGATGAAGGAAATAAATATTTGGATGAAAGAATATTTAGAAAAATGGTTGGTTAACTATTACAAATCTCTACTAAAATTAGTGTTAAAAAATGAACCTAAATCAGGAAAGGGAGAATTAAAACTAGAAGAAAAAATTTACCTACTGGAAATATATATCCAAAATCAGTTGTATTAACTTTATTAGTGAGAGTGAAGATTATGTTGAGTTTATCAGATTTCGTAAATATTGACGTTAAGCATATTTGGTTGCAGGTAGAGACAGCTGAACAAGAAAAAGTATGGCAGCTTTCCCAACATCACTCAAATGCGATCGCAATTTATAATGCTTATCTTAATCGCATCTGCTTGAGCCGCTTACTCACTTGGTTTCAGGTTTCCTTGCAAGAATCTAGTTTACGCGCAGAGATATTTCCTAGTGAAGAAAATTTACCTACGATCTCAGAGATAGTAAATGGCACAGCAATTAAGGTGGGTGAAACCAAGATAGTATTCGTGCCGACTGAAACAATAGATATAGAAGAATTGCGCGTACCGCAAGAATGGATAGATATTAGTAGTTGGACAGGTGACTATTATATATCAGTGCAGGTAAATTTGGAAGGTGATGATGATGATTGTTGGATACGAGTATGCGGATTTGCTACACATCGTCAATTAAAAAACCAAGGCAAATATAATTCAAGCGATCGCACTTATTCTTTACCTATCGAACAGTTAAATGAAAATTTTACCTTACTTTTTGCTACACTTGGATTGCGTTGGCGAGAAGAAGTTCTACCTGAAGTAAATTTGTCAGCAACAGAAGCTCAAAACCTATTGCAGACATTGAGTGATGCTTCTATTTATTCTCCTAGAGTACATTTAGATATACCATTTGCTCAGTGGGCGGCATTAATTTCCAACGAACAGTGGCGACAACAACTGTATAATCAACGTTTAAGCCAAGAAAAAAATCCTGTATCCACTGCTAATAAATACTTGTCACCAAGTATAGAATCAATGAATAACGTCTCTGTAGACTCTTCATTGATTCAGGTGAACCTTAATCAATGGTTTCAGAAGCTGTTTACAGCAGGATGGCAACCTATTGACGAAGTTTTAAATTTACAACTAGGAAATTTAGCATTTGAGTTCAGAAGTTTTTCTGCAACTAGTAAAACAGGTGTAAATGGAGTCAAGTTAATTGATTTGGGGGTACAATTAGGAGGGCAATCTTTAGCATTGATGCTTGCTCTCTCACAGGAAGAAGACAAGAAAGTTGCTATTATCGTACAAGTTCATCCCACTGGCAATAAGAAATATTTGCCAGCAAATCTCAAAGTTATGCTTTTAGAATCGGAAAATATTCTACAGCAAATTGAATCGAGAAGTTTAGATTGCTACATTCAACTTAACCGTTTTAAAGGTTTAAGCGGAACCAAATTCTCTATCCAATTGACTCTTGATAATTTCAGAATGACAGAAAATTTTTCTATTTGAAACTATATCAAACTTGGATAATTACTTATAATAAATATTTACTGATACAGGTTGGGTTGATGCTTGTGAAACCCAAAATGAGCTTTAAAGTCGCGTTAGGTTTTGTTCTTCAAATAATTAACCTACAGATATTATAAGTGTTTAAAAAAGTTGATATTAACTAATTAGTATTTTCAAGCCATGAGGTAACAGATTAAAACTTATAATATGCATTAAATCAGTATGCATTTTGACTGTGAATTATAGCTATCTTAAAATTAAAGATGAGTAAGTTAATTGTTATCAGCTTAGAAAAAGGTAACTTAAACGATGGCTTTTTCCCTGTAACTGCACAATTGTGGGAAAATAACAACTCTCGTCCGATAAAATTTACAGGTAGTTTACCTCCTGCACCAAAAATTGCTGAACTTTATAAACGCTTTCAATTAATATATCAAGCACTTCATAAACGATTCGTCAGTCGTTCGGGAATCGAAGTAGAATCCACAGGTTTAAATAACGTTAGTGAAGTAGATTTTAGTGAAGTTCAAGAACAATTATATGAAGCAATCAATTCTTGGCTAAACTCTGATTCATTTCGCCCAATCGATCAAAAGTTACGTGAGAAATTGGCTTTAAATGAAGAATTTCAAGTGATTATTGAAGCGAGCGATTCTCTTCTACAACGGCTACCTTGGCATTTATGGAATTTTATTGAGCATTACCAATTATGCGAAGTTGCTGTAAGTACTCCAAGATATGAGCGAGTAATACGATTACCCAAACAGAAAACAAATAAAGTTAGAATATTGGCAATTTTGGGTAATAGTCAAGGTATTGATATTCAACAAGATAGAAATATTTTAGAACAATTACCAAATGCATCAACAGTATTTTTAGTAGAGCCTTCACGTCACGAATTAGATAAGTGGCTTTGGGACGAACAAGGCTGGGATATACTGTTTTTTGCAGGTCATAGTCAAAGCGAAAATGATAAAGGTCACATACATATAAATCCAAATAGTGCATTAACAATAAATGAGTTAAAAAATTCGTTGACTTATGCAATTTCACGCGGTTTAAAAATAGCTATTTTCAATTCTTGTGATGGTTTGGGATTAGCGCGACAGTTAAGTGATTTGCAAATTAGCCAAATTATTGTCATGCGGGAGGAAATACCGGACTTGATAGCACAAGAGTTTCTAAAACATTTCTTGGGAGCTTTTTCTGAAGGTAAATCTTTCTATTTAGCGGTACGTTATGCACGTTCCAGATTACAGGGTTTGGAAGAAGAATTTCCTGCTGCTTCTTGGCTACCTGTGATTTGTCAAAACATAGCGGAAGAAACTCTAACTTGGCAACAATTATGCGGTCAAACTAATAAAGGTGCTTTCTCTAAATTGACAGCACGGAATCTGAAAATCACATTTTTAGTGAGTGTTTTGATCACCAGCTTAATTACGGGGGTGCGATCGCTCGGTTTCATGCAACAATGGGAACTGTCGGCTTTCGACTCAATGATGCGGATGCGACCTGACGAAGGTGTAGATAAGCGTCTTTTGGTGATTACTGTCACAGAAGCAGATATTCAGGCTCAAGAACAAAGACAAAAATCATCACTATCAGATAGTACGCTACAAAAACTATTGCAAAAATTGTCAATTTACAAGCCAAGAGCCATTGGTTTAGATATTTATCGAGATTTTCCGGTAGGTTATCAATATCCAGATTTAGCAAATCATTTACGAACAAACAACAATTTTATTGCTATATGTCAACTTGGTGGTACCAAACAACAAGCAATTGGGATTTCACCACCGCCAGAAATTCCACCTAACCGCATAGGCTTTAGTGATGTTGTATTAGATAGCGATTTGATAATCCGTCGTAATCTACTATCTATAACACCAGAACCGGAATCAAATTGCAAGTCGTCCTACTCTCTCAACTTTCAACTTGCACGACAATATTTAGCTAAAGAAGGCATCAAATTTGATATTAGTGATGAAGGCTACTTGCAGCTTGGCAAAACAATCTTTAAACCCATAGATGTTCCTACAGGTGGTTATCAACAATTTGATGCAAAGGGACACCAAATACTACTTAATTATCGCTCTTCGCAGAAGGTTGCAAAACAAGTCAGCGTTGCACAAGTCTTGAATAATCAATTCAACCCCAACTGGGTAAAAGATAAGATTGTTTTGATTGGCGTTGACTCACAAGGCGCTAAAGACTATTTTCTTACACCCTACAGTATGGCAAATACCCCCTACCAACAAATTCCAGGGGTACTGCTTCAGGCAAATATGGTTAGTCAAATTCTAAGTGCTGTTTTAGACAAGCGCCCTCTATTATGGGTTTTACCTGCATGGGGTGAAATTTTGGGGATTTGCGGTACGTCTTTGGTAGCCGGAATATTAGCTGTATACAGTCGGTCACTATTGAAATTTGCTATTCTCATAACTGCTGAATTACTCATCCTCTACGGTTGCTGTTTTCTTCTCTTGTTATATGGAGGTTGGATGCCATTTCTTCCCTCTGCACTGGCATTAGTAATTACTGGAATCGGTGTAAAAAATACAAAAAATTATTCATAAAAAAAAGATAAAAATTCAGCACCCAGAAATCACAATATATAAGGAGTTTATTAAAAGTAGGATATTTATTTATCAAGTCTTTATTTCTGAATTCTTAGAAAAAATAATTGTAAAAAATTGAAAATTTAATTATGACTAAAATCAACTTTCTTTCATTACCAAAAGCATTAGTATTGATCACAACCTTTTTACTGGTTAATGTTACGCAATTATCAGCACAATCTCAGCAGTCAAACACTACAAAAATACGTTTTGTTCAACCAACTTTAGAGAAACAACCAGAAAATCGGGGCGCACCGACAGACAGAATAGGTGCAGGAACTCGCGGTGATTGTCCAGCCGTGACTAAACCTCTCACAGCCTTAGTACCTTTGGTGTCAAAAACTGCAAATCAAAAGCAAGTAACAAGAGGCACTACCACACAATATGTTTTAAGCTTAACCACAGATGAACATCCAACTTTTTGGTTTTACGTTCCCTATGTATCCAAGAATATCAACTCGGTGAAATTTGTTTTACTGGATGAAAAAAATAATTCTCTCACCAAAGAACCAATTCCTATTACTTTATCCAATACGCCAGGAGTGATTGAAGTTAATGTTCCTGCAACAGAGAAACCCCTAGAAATTGGACAATATTATCATTGGTATTTTTTGATTGATTGTAACCCGCAAAGCCGCTCAGAAGATACAGCCGTTGAAGGGTTAGTACAACGCATTGTTCCAACAGATGAATTAACACGTCGCTTACATACAGCAACCCCACGTCAAAAAGTAGCGCTTTATGCTCAAGCAGGTATTTGGCAAGATGCTCTAACTACTCTAGGAGAACTTCGCGCCAGCCAACGCCAAGATGCAACCTTGGCGACTGATTGGAAAGATTTGTTGGAGTCTGTAGGGTTGGAAAATATTTCTACTGAAGCGATCGCCCCTTGTTGTCGTCTCTAAATGGGCAAATGGTATTGAATATCTGCAACAATTTCTACTTCTTTAGAGGGATGCAATTTTGAAAAAATATATAGGTTTTAGAAGCTTCAAAAGGTTAGGAATTGCGGCGTACCCGCGCTATGCTTCGGTTATCGCCCAAGCCCTAACTTGTCAGTTCGCTGGTGCAATAATATTCTCTGCTAATTGTGCTTTTGCCCAAATTACGCCAGATACCAAAATTACGCCAGATGCCACTCTGCCGAATAATTCTAATGTCAAATTAGAGGGTAATACCACAGTTATTGAGGGTGGAACGACAAGAGGCGGTAATCTGTTTCACAGTTTCTCTGAGTTCTCTGTTCTCGATGGAAATACAGCTTTCTTCAATAATTCACTAGATATTCAGAACATTCTGACACGAGTAACAGGTAAGTCAATTTCTAATATTGATGGCTTAATTCGTGCTAATGGTAAAGCAAACTTATTCTTACTTAATCCCAATGGCATTGTATTTGGGCCAAAGGGCAGCTTGAGTATTGGTGGTTCCTTTATTGCGACAACAGCCAACGCTTTACAATTCGGTAGTTTAGGCAACTTCAGTGCTACAAATCCAGAAGCGCCTTCACCGCTACTGACAATTAATCCTTCAGCTTTTTTATACAACCAAATCACTACAGGAGCAATTGAAAATAACTCAATTGCAGATGCTGGCCCTCATTTAGCAGGTTTTGAAACCTATGGTTTGCGAGTACCCGATGGTAAAAGCATATTACTAATCGGTGGTAATGTAACGATGGATAATGGACAATTAAATGCTTATGGTGGACGGATCGAATTAACAGGATTAGCTGCTCCAGGAAGTATAAACCTTTTTACAGATGGCAACAATTTTAGTACTCAAGTACCAGAATTATCACGAAGTGATGTATTTTTGAATAATGGAGCGATCGCTAATGTTTCTTATGAGAATGGTGGTAGTATTGCAGTCAACGCACGCAACATAGATTTATTAAAAGGAAGTTCACTTAATGGTGGTATTGAGGCAAATTTGGGATCAGCAACTGCCAAAGCCGGAAATATTACTCTTGACGCCACCGAAGCAATTAGGATAGAAGAGCAAAGCGAAATTAGAAATCAGGTTCGGACAAATGGCATTGGCAATGCTGGTGATATTAATATTACTACTGGCTTATTATCCGTAAAGGTCGGATCTGGAATTTACACTCGTTCCTTGGATGATCATCCCTTGCAGCGTCCAGGTAATGCCGGCAATATCAATATAAATGCTCGTGGACAAGTCTCTTTTCTTGATGGAAGCTTTGGCTCGACTACTTTAGAACCTACAAACCCTACAGATGTAGGAAAAAGTGGAGATTTGCAGATTCAAGCTGATTCTGTGTTAGTTGGTAATAACTCTCAATTAAAGGTTAGTACTTTAGGTACGGGAGATGCTGGGAATTTAACAATTGATGCTCGTAATACCGTTGATTTTTATAATAATTCCTTTGCCTTCAGTCAAGTTGAAAAAGGAGAAGGTAATGGCGGCATCATAAAAATCAATACGGGTTCACTTACGCTGAATGATAATTCACTTCTTAGTGCTAGTACTATTGCAAAAGGAAATGCGGGCAGTGTGCAAATACAAGCTCGTGATAATGTATCCCTTGCAAATAAGAGTGGAGTGTTTACCACAGTTCAACCAGGCGGCAAAGGAAATGGAAATGACCTTTCAATCCAAGCAAGGTCAGTTTCAGTTACTAATGGATCATTTTTAACAGCAGCTACTTTCGGTGAAGGCAACGCAGGCAATGTAATAATTGGTGCTGATTCGGTTCAATTTGATGGTAGTAACAGTTATGCTGCAAGCAGTGTAGGTTTGCGAGAATATGGCGAAGGATCAGGCAACGGAGGTATAGTAAAAATCTCTACAGGTTCGCTTCAGCTCACCAACCAAGCCATATTAACAGCAGAAAGCTATAGCAAACAAGGAGATGCAGGTAATATCATTATTGATGCCCGTGATACCGTCTCTTTATCAGATGGAAGTTCTATAAAAACCCTGTTAGGAGAGCAAATAAAGGGTAAAGCAGGTAATATCAGCATTACCACAGGTTCACTCTCAATTGCCAGTGCTTCCTCGCTCCAAGCTGATACTTATGGATTAGGAAACGGAGGTAATATTAGTATTCAAGCACGAGACAATGTGTCTTTTATAACTGAAGGAGGAGCTTATAGCACAGTACAAGAAAACGCCAATGGTAGGGGGGGTGATATAGATATTAAAGCAGATTCTTTGACCTTGAGTGATGGTTCTTTTATAGCAACAAGCACTCTAGGAGAAGGTAATTCTGGCAGTATAACTATTAATGCCGCTAATTGGGTTAATTTAAGTGGAGTTAACCAAAAAGGTTTTCCAGGAGGCATTTACACCGAAGTTGCGACAATTAAACCAGGTGATGGAGGCAATGTAAATATCACTGCTAGGTCATTGAAAGTCACTGATGGTGCCCTTTTGGCTAGCCGTACAAATGGTAATGGAAATGCTGGTATAGTCAATATCAATGCGACTGATTTCGTTTTATTTGATGGTGTAGGCACTAACAACAACAGAAGTGGTGCTTATAGTCTTGTGTTACCTCAAGGAACAGGTGCAGCGAATGATATTAACATTAATACAGGCTCACTTTTTTTGCAGAATGGTGCGAACTTACGCGCAGGCACAGAAGGACAAGGGAATGCCGGAAAAGTAAATATTGTTGCCCAAGATATAGTATCTATTGATGGAGCAAGTGGCGATGGATTATTCCCAAGTACGATTGAGAGTAAGGTAGAAGAAAATGCTGTAGGCAATGCAGGAAATGTTGATATTACAACTAGCTCACTTTTTATTACCAATGACGCCGAACTATCTAGCAGCAGTCAGGGAAATGGGGCCGCAGGCAATTTAACGGTAAATGCTAATTTGATTAGTCTTGACAACCGAGGTAAAATTTCAGCCGATACCATTGCAGCACAAGGCAATATAAATCTAAATCCAAGAGATTTATTACTAATGCGTCGTAATAGTGAAATTACTACTAAAGCTTCTGGAAACAATATTACTGGTGGTAATATTACAATCGATGGCAAAAATGCCTTTCTTGTTGCAGTTAAAAATGAAAATAGTAATATTCGTGCTGATTCTGAAAACTTTCGTGGTGGAAATGTCAAGATTAATGTTGCTCAAATCTTTGGTTTTCAATCTCCAACAACATCATTACCACTAATAAGTAGTATTACAGCAAAAGGAGCAAGTCCTGACTTGAGCGGAAATATACAAATCAATACCCCTGATACAGACCCTAGTAAAGGATTAGTTTCTTTAACAACAGATGTGGTGGATGTAGCACGTTTAGTAGACGATAATATCTGCGCGAAAACTGCTAACAGTAGTTTCATTTATACCGGAAGTGGTGGTTTACCGGCCTCTCCTAACAACACACTTAATAGTGATGCGGTATGGGAAGATTGGCGACTCACTGCTGTAGCAAAGGGAAGAGAGGGAGAAAAAGATCAGGGATCGGAATCCCTTCTGGGGATAAGGGAACAAGGGGGAGAGAATAAATCCTTAAGCCCTAATCAAATTGTGGAAGCGCAAGGGTGGATAATTAATCAGAACGGAGAAGTAATTCTTACGGCTTACGCTCCCACAGCAACACCACACAAAGTAGGGAGTTCATCATCTGGATGTCAGTCAGCAATTGCCAAGTAATGGACACGGACATAGGGCAATGGTCAAAAGAGGCAGAGGAGCAGGGAGCAGGGGGCAGGGGAAAGACTGAGACGGAGCTTGTACTTTGCCCCAGCACAAGCGGACAAAGAAAGACGGGGTTTCAAATCCTTGTTCCGCAACCCTTGTCGCAGAGGGAAAGGCTTGGGGGAGCAAGCTTTTAGCCCTTTTCCCCTCTGCCTCCCTGGTGATTGTTTTGGAGTGGATTTGGAATGGCAAGACCTAATTGGAACACGGCTAAAAAAAAGGGTATATTTCGCAAGTGGCATATCTTATTAGCTTTGCTGGGATTTACTTTCAGCTTTAGTGTTCATCTGCTATCGACTGCTTCCATTGTCCCAGTTATTGAAAAAGCCCCCATCCGATCAAGTCAGCCAATTAGCAATGTTTTTATATCCCATACCGAAGTCCCCGAAAGCATAGAACAACTAATAGAAAATGGCAAAACTTTATACCAATCAGGACAATTTGCCTTTGCAGTGCAAAGTTTTCAGCAGGCTGCACAGGTTTCTCAGTCCCAAAATGACGCGCTAAACCAAGCTTTGGCGTTAAATTTTCTTTCCTTGAGTGAGCAAAAATTGGGTCATTGGAACCAAGCAAGTGTTGCAATTACAACTAGTCTCGATTTATTAAACCAATCAAAATTAACTAATAGTAATGCAAAACACATTCTCGCTCTAGTTCTCAACACTCAAGGCAATTTACAATTAGCACTGGGTCAAGCTGAAAATGCTTTGCAATCATGGCAAGAGGCAGCTAAAACCTATACTGAAATTGGTGATACGGCTGGTAATATTGGTAGTTTAATTAACCAGGCTACAGCTTTCCAATCTTTGGGGCTTTACCGCCGCACAATGAAAATATTTGAGCAAGTAGAAAAGAATCTCCTTTCTATGCCAAACTCGCTTTTAAAAGCTGCTGGATTGCGAAGTTGGGGGAATTGGCTGCTAGCCAGTGGAGATATAGAAAATTCTCAAAAAATGCTGGAGCAAAGTTTGATAGTAGCGCAACAATTGCGATCGCCACAAGAAGAAAGTGCAACTTTACTCAGTTTAGGCAATGCCGCATTCGCAAAGGGTAAGAGAAATCTCATCAAAGAAAGCACTACCGAGGATAATTTTCTCCCGTCGCGGTGTGGACAAACAGCTATCGCCCAAACAGAGGATACCAAATACTTCAAAAAAGCATTTTATTATTATCATGAAATCGCTAATAAGTCAAGTTCTTCCATTACTGCTGTACAAGCTCAACTCAATCGCTTGAGCGTATTGCAGTTTCTTGGGCAACAACCGACGAGCGAATATCTTGGATCGATTAAATCTGCACTCTCCAATTTAACCCCCAGTCGAGCCGCAGTATACGCCAGAATAAATTTTGTTCAGAGTTTGGTTTGCTTTGAAAAGACGCACAAGCAGACAACAAAAGAAATTTTCAATTCCCCAACCCAAAATCAAGAGTTCCAAGCAGGAGCCAGAGAACAAGCTAAAATTCAAAATTTTGAAGAAATTGTCGAGCTATTAAATATCTCTGTGCAACAAGCCAAAGAAATCAAAGACCAACGAGCCGAGTCTTATAGTCTGGGTTATCTGGCTCAATTTTACGAGATGAGAAAACAATTTTCAAACGCACAGCGATACACTGAGTCAGCTTTAAATCTTGCTCAACTGATAAATGCACCAGATATTGCTTATCACTGGGAATGGCAACTCGGACGCCTGCTTATGGCACAAGGAAATTTAGAAAGAGCAGTAGCAGCTTATACCACAGCAGTAGACACTCTTCATACTTTACGCGGTGATTTAGTAGCTCTTAATACCGATACTCAATTTGACTTTCGAGATGAAGTAGAACCAGTGTATCGTCAATTGGTAGGATTACTTTTAGAATCTGACCAAACCTCGACTGACAAAGCAGTAACAAAACAAGTCAGTCAGAAGAATTTAAAGCAAGCTCGTGATGCAATTGAAGCTTTACAATTGGCTGAATTAGACAACTTTTTCCAAGATGCTTGTATTACCATCCAGCCAACCCAGATTGACGAAGTAGTAGATAATTCTAATCCAGTAACAGCAGTTTTTTATTCAATTATATTAGCAGACCGCATCGAAATAATTGTCAAATTACCATATTCTCAAGAATTACGGCATTACACGACTTACAAACCCAAAGTTGAAGTAGAAAACACTTTAGAAGCACTGCGCCAAAAACTAGAACAACGTTATACATTTCGCGATCGCGAAGACCTTTCCCAAGAAGTATATAACTGGATTATCAAACCTGCGATCGCAGGTTTGGAGCAAAGCAATGTCAAAAATCTAGTCTTTGTGATGGATGGTTCATTGCAGAATATCCCAATGGCTGCGCTTTATGACGGCAAACAATATTTGATAGAAAAATATAGTGTTGCCCTTTCACCCGGTTTGCAACTGCTAGCACCCAAACAAAAACAAAGACGATTGGAAGCATTAATCGCCGGATTAACAGAATCTCGCTTAGGCTTTAGTTCCCTATCAAATGTCGGCACTGAATTACAGCAAATAGAGTCTATTATTCCTTCTAAACAACTCATCAACCAAGCTTTTACTAGCATCAACATTGAACAGCTAGTAAGTACAATTTCTTTTCCTGTGGTTCACTTAGCAACTCACGGCAAATTTAGTTCTAAACTTGAAGATACATATATTCTTGCTTGGAATGACAAGATTAAAATTAAACAGTTGCGTGAAATACTGCAAACTAGAGAACAAGTGGTAGGGCGCTCCAATCGCGTACCTCCTCCAATTGAATTACTTGTCCTCAGTGCTTGTGAAACAGCGACTGGAGATAAGCGTGCTGCTTTGGGGCTTGCTGGTGTAGCTGTGCGTTCTGGCGCACGCAGTACCTTGGCTTCACTGTGGCAAGTAGACGATAAATCTACCTCTGTTTTGATGAGTGAATTCTATCGACAGTTAACACAAAATACTAATTTAAGTAAAGCAGAAGCCCTACGTCGTGCTCAAGAGTTTCTTTTGAAGGATAAAGAACATCCATTTTATTGGGCACCCTATGTTTTAGTAGGGAATTGGCTTTAGGTGACTGTCGCTGAAATAAGCCAGGACATATAGCAGTTCCCAATTGAAGGCATCGCCATTTTCTTGTCCAATCATATTTTTTAGTCACCTGATTTTTTTGATTGAAACGCTTGTAAATTAGCGCCTTATAGGGAATGAAACAGCCCTGCTACTTAATGAGCGGATACCTCTGAGCATTATTTAGGCAATCATTTAATTTTTCAGATAAGACTAAGACATGAGGCAATGACATGATGCTATCGTGGGAACCAGGAATTTTGTAGATTTCTATTCCACCCGTAGCTAGTTCCTTCCACTTCTCCATGAGATAATACTCTTCTACGGGTCTTTCCATTGCCCAAAAAAGTGTCACTTTACCATTATAATCCTTAGCTATGTAAGCTCTTTGCGCTTGAGTATTAGCATCTCGAACAGCTAAATCTAGCACAGAAATAGGTAAAGGTAGTCGCATCTTCAGATGAAGCTTGTAAACAATTTCCCTAATAAAATTTTGCAATCTGTGATTGACCCGATCAACAAAAAAGATGAGCTGCTGCTTTTGTTCTAACTTAGCAATATGACTTGTATTCCTTTTAATTATATCCTGCGAATTAATGAGGAAATGACTAAAACGCTTTTTCAATTTATCCACGAAGGAGCGTTTGATATTTCCACCTGATTTTACTTGGGGAGGGTAGCAATCAAATAAAGCTAGTAATTCTACCTTTTCTCCTTGTATCTCAAGTTGCCTAGCCATTTCAAATGCTACCGTACCTCCTATACACCAGCCACCCAATAAATAAGGACCTTGAGGTTGAATAGTACGTATTTCTTTGAGATAGTGGGCTGCCATATCTTCTATGCGAGTATAAGGAGCCTGTTTTCTATCTAAACCCTGTGCTTGCAGCCCATAAACTGGCTGATCTAAATCTAAATTACCCAGTAGTTCGCGGCTGTGAAAAAGATTTCCGTATAGTGAATGGATATAGAAAAAAGGTAATTTAGAACCCTGGAGTTGAATGGGAATTAATGAAGACCAACGGGTTGAGCATCCTTGTTGGCGGAGAATATTAGTTAATTGTTCAATAGTAGGAGCTTGAAAAAGAATAGCTGTAGGTAGATTTTGACCAAATGTCTTATTAATTTGAGAAAACAGACGTATTGCGAGTAGTGAGTGCCCTCCTAAATCAAAAAAATTATCTTTTATGCCAATAGGATAAATATTTAAAACATTTTCCCAAATTTTAGTTAACTGAAATTGTAGTGGATCTTCTGCTGTAGCAAAAATTTTTTCTATTTCAGCATTAGCTAAATTATCTACAGGTAAAGCTTTACGATCAACTTTGCCATTAGTATTAAGTGGCAAAGTATCCAGTATGACAAAGACTGAGGGAACCATGTAATTCGGTAGCTTCATCTGCAATAAATTACGTAATTCTGCGATCGCAATTTTCTGCTGTGAATTAGGAACTACATAACCAACTAAGCGTTTTTCTCCAGGAACAACTTCTGGCGCTATGACAACAGCCTGCTTTACCCCCGGATATTGGGCTATAGCTAACTCTACCTCGCCCAATTCGATGCGGAAACCGCGAATTTTTACTTGGTCATCCATCCGTTGCAGATACTCAAGATTCCCATCGGCGCGATAGCGAACTAAATCCCCTGTTCTGTAGAGTTGAGCATTCGGCTCTTGGCTAAATGGGTTGGAGATAAATCTTTCTTGAGTAAGTTCAGATCGATTCAGATAACCTAGCGTTACACCAGCACCGCCGATATACATTTCACCCGGAACTCCCACAGGCACAGGCTGCAAACAGCTATCCAACAGATAAATTTGAGTATTGGCAATGGGCTGACCAATTAGAGGAATTCCATCTTTTAGAATCGAATAGCAGGTAGACCAGACTGTTGTTTCGGTTGGCCCGTACATATTCCAAACACTCTGGGTACGATTCACCAATTCCTTGGCTAAACTTGTTGACAAAGCTTCTCCGCCACAAAGAATCTTTAGATGTTGGGAACCTTGCCATCCAGCAGCTAGCAGCAGTTGCCAGGTTGCAGGAGTAGCCTGCATAACTGTTGCTTGGGAATGGTTGAGAGTTGTGAGCAGTTTCTCTCCATCTGTAGCGACTTCACGGCTGACTATAAAAGTAGTTGCCCCCACAATTAACGGCAAGAATATTTCCAGAACCGCAATATCAAAAGAGAGTGTGGTGACGGATAGTAGAATATCTTGCTGAGTTAAGCCTGGTCGCTCACGCATACTTGTTAGGAGGTTAACAACGCTTCGGTGAGGAACTTTTACTCCTTTAGGTATTCCTGTAGAGCCGGAAGTGTAAATTACATAAGCAAGATTTTCAGGTGTTGTATCTTTGCCACAGAGCAGGTTTTCTTGATTCTGCTCAATAATAAACTGAAAATCAGCATCAATTTCTACTAACTTAGCGGTATGTTTGGGTAAAAACTCTACAAGCCGTTGTTGAGTTAATAATACCTTCGCTTGCGAGTCTTCCAGCATAAATGCTACACGCGCTTCTGGATGGTTTGGATCTAGCGGTAGATAAGCCGCACCAGCTTTGAGAATGCCTAATACCCCCACTACCATTTCTAAAGAACGGTCTAGACAAATTCCTACTAGCTCGTTAGTTTGAACTCCCAACGATCGCAGATAATGAGCTAATTGATTGGCACGACTATTGAGTTCACGGTAGGTAAGTTGTTCGTTTCCAAATACTACTGCTACAGCATTAGGTGTACTCTCGACCTGTGCTTCAATCAGTTGATGAATACAAGCGTGTCGGGGATAGTCAGTTTGAGTCTTGTTCCACTCTATAAATAACTGTTGCCGTTCGGCTGGCGTTAATAGGGGTAACTCTGAGATACGTTGCTCTGGGTTTGCAAGAATACCTTCTAGGATTGTTTGGAAATGCCCAAGCATCCGAGCGATCGTTGCTTCATCGAATAGGTCGGTATTGTACTCAAAGGAAGCTCTCAATCCTTTGCCTGTATCCCGCATCACCAGGGTTAAATCCAATTTTGCCGTGCCGCTATGAGTATATCCAAAGGTGGAGGCAATTTTCAAATCTGCTACTTCTCGCTCTGCCCCCTTTGTCCAAGGGGGATTCATGGCGAACATTACTTGAAACAGTGGTGAATGACTGCGATCGCGTTCCGGTTTGAGTTCTTCTACCAGTTTTTCAAAAGGTAAATCCTGGTGATCGTAAGCACCTAAAGCCACCTGACGCACTTGATCGAGTATTTCCCGAAAAGTGGGATTGCCGGAAAGGTCAGTCCGCATGACCAAGGTATTGACAAATAAACCCATCAATCCTTCGGTTTCTACCTGGTTGCGACCGGCAATTGGGGAGCCAACAAGAATATCCTCTTGTCCTGTATAGCGATGGAGCAATACCTTAAAAGCTGCCAATAAAGTCATGAACAATGTTACCCCTGACTGCTGACTCAAAGCCTTGAGGGCATCAGTCAAGTCCTGCGGTAGCATCTGGCGACAAATTTCACCTGAGTAAGTTTGGACAGGTGGGCGTGGGCGATCGCCGGGCAGTTCTAATATAGGTAGGTTGCCACTTAACTGCTGCTTCCAATAATCAAGCTGAGATTCTAGGACTGCACCTTGCAGCCACTGACGCTGCCAGTGAACGAAGTCAGTATACTGGACAGATAATTCCAGCAGTGGGGAAGATTTGCCAGCAGCGAAAGCTTCATAAAGTGCTGTGAGTTCCTGAAAGAAAACCTCTGAAGACCAGCCATCTGCAATAATATGATGCAAAATCAGGAGCAACACATGCTCCTTTTCAGTTAGGCGTAACAGTTGAAAGCGAAATAATGGCCCTTGCACCAAATCGAAGGGTTGTTGAGCTTCTTGGGCAGCTAATCTTTTATCTTCAATTTCCCGTTGTTTTATAGGTAACTGACTCAAATCAACAAGCGGCAGATTCAGGGTTATGTCTGGAGATATTACTTGGCTGGGTTGTCCATCTATGGATATAAAGGTAACTCGTAGGATTTGGTGACGGCGGACAATTTCAACTAGACATTGCTCCAGTAGTGCAACATTAAGTGAGCCTGTGAGGCGATAGGCTAGGGGTATATTGTAGACAGAGTTACCAGGATCAAATTGCTCTAAAATCCATAAACGTTGTTGAGCAAAGGAAAGAGGGAGTTTACCATCTCTGATGTTAGGTAATATGTGGGGAAGATTGTTACTACTAGCAGAATTAGCCTGGAGGAGAAATTCTAGGATTTCGGCTTTCCGTTCTCGCATCTGCGCCAGCAAATCTGATGTCAGACTCTCCTTAGCAGCTCGATAGCGCAGGTTACTACCTTCGACCCATAATTTCACATCTAGATGACGTAGTTCTGATAAAAACTCATGAATGGTTTTCATAATTGTCCCTCTTCGTAGTCGCTCATTGTCTCAGTCTGAGAAGCTTGGGAATTTTGCGCTGCCCATTGCAGTGTTTCAACTCGTTCAGCTAGATCAGCTACAGTTGGTACTTCAAATAAGTTGAGTAAAGGTATTTCTACTTGAAAGGTTTGACGCAACCGTGAAGTAACTTGAATCGCCAGTACTGAATGTCCCCCTAGCTCAAAGAAATTGTCGTGAATGCCGATATTTTCTAAGTTGAGAACTTGTGCCCAAATGCCAGCAATCTGCTGTTCAACCAAAGTGCGAGGTGCAACATAATTCTGTGCCAGTTCTGGACGAGCAAAATCGGGTATTGGTAGAGCCTTCCGATCCACTTTGCCATTAGGAGTAAGAGGCATCGCATCCAGTGTCATGAAGGTAGCAGGCACCATATAGTTTGGTAGCTTTTCCTTTAAGAACTCGCGTAATTGTGGGATTAGCTGATTATTTGCAGCCTGCTTCTGCATGGGGCTATTGGCATAAGCACTCCACGACTGAGGTCTTACTTGATTCTCTGCCTGCGAATCGATGACAACAGTCTGTGCTTGTTTTGGAGAAATTCGTGTAAAAACAGCCTCAAAGTAACCATCTTTAGCAGCATTTGACCATCTGAGGTCTACGTTGTATGGCAAACTTTTACCCAATGCCCAAAGATTTTCTGGATCGATACCCCCTGGTAGCTTCTCCAATACTGTTATTACATCTGCGACAGTTTGTAACTGGCTGTCTCCTTTAAGTAACGCCAAAGCTTGAACTTCTTTGTGAATCCGAGCATTCGGAATTTTTTTGATGCAATAATAATCTGGCTGAGTTTTTTCGAGAATTTGCTGCACATCTGCTACTGTCAAGTTTTCATCTAGCCAGTCATGCCATGTTGGTTTAATAGCTGTTGTTGCTTCTGGTTCAATGGAAAGAAATACATCATAGTGGAACTGAGTTGTCTCATTCCAAATATGACCACGACGCAGCTTTATCTCAACATGCCCAATTGCCGGAATATACTGTTTCAGGGCATAAAAGAAATCTGGATCAACAACTAATTCATCTTCATTACGAACTCTATTTTCAGCAATGCTCCTCAGTTTATCGACTGACATTGATGATGATGAATTTTTTAGTTGAGCAGCAGTATGGTAAGCTTCTAATAATCCATAGCTTTGGACATCACCGACATAAATACAACCGCCTGGTTTCACTACCTCAACGGCATTTTTTAAGACTTGCAGTAAATAGTTAATATCTGGAAAATACTGAACAACTGAGTGAATAATTACTGTGTCAAAGGAAGCTGCTTCAATTCCTTGAAAATTATCTGCTGCTCGGTGATCAAGAATAATTTCAGGTAATTCTTTCTCAGATATTCGCAGTTGCTTATCTAATTCTTGCAATGCTGAGGCAGCATAATCTGTACCAAAGTAATATGTACATTTTGAAGCAATTTCTAGTAGGATTTGACCCGTTCCACAACCAATTTCCATCACTCGACTGGGTTGCAGATCGAGAATCCGTTCTACAGTTTGGTCTAGCCACTCTTGGACTTGCTCTTCAAAATTATCTTGATTACTTAATTGCTTGATAATGGCGGCATCGCCTAATGTTTGGTCTTGTAAAGATTCTGGTGAGGCATTCTTTAAACCTGATTCATACAGTAAATCCCACCTTTGATTCCAGGCTTGGATATGTTGAGTACTGCTAGCAGACTCTGCTAAAGACTCAACTTCAGATGGTATTTTTGGAACTAAATAACCGACTAAAGTTTTCTCATCTGGGATATCTTCTCGCACAACAACGACGGCTTCTTTCACAGCAGGATGTTGAGCCATCACCGTTTCAATTTCACCCAATTCAATCCGAAAACCGCGAATTTTCAACTGATTGTCAATTCGTTGCAGATATTCAAGATTGCCATCGGCGCGATAACGAACTAAATCACCTGTTCTATAGAGTCGAGCATGAGGTTCTTGGCTAAATGGGTTGGAGATAAACCTTTCTGTAGTTAACTCAGGTCTATTTAAATAACCCAGCGCTACACCTGCACCACCAATATAAAGTTCACCAGGAATTCCCACAGGCACGAGCTGCTGGTAAGCATCTAATAGATAAATTTCAGTATTGGCAATGGGCTGACCAATTAGGGGGATTCCGTCTGCTTGAATCTGATAGCAGGTAGACCAGATTGTTGTTTCGGTTGGCCCGTACATATTCCAAACACTGTGGGCACGATTCACCAGTTCCTTGGCTAAAGTAGGTGGTAACGCTTCTCCACCACACAGAATCTTGAGTTGTTTGGAACCTTGCCAGCCAGCCGCCAGCAGTAATCGCCAGGTTGCAGGAGTGGCCTGCATGATTGTTGCTCTTGAATGGTTGAGAGTTTTGAGCAGTTTCTCTCCATCCGTAGCCACCTCACGGCTGACTATTAGAGTAGTTGCCCCCACGATTAATGGCAAGAATATTTCTAGAACGGCAATATCAAAGGAGAGAGTGGTGACAGATAGCAGAATATCTTGCTGCGTCAACCCTGGTTGCTCACGCATACTTTCCAGAAGGTTGACAACATTTTGGTGAGAAACTTTCACTCCCTTGGGTGTTCCTGTGGAGCCGGAAGTGTAGATGACGTAAGCTAGATTCTCAGCATTTGCTAGGTAATCGGGTTTATGAGTTGGATAATAGACAATTTTTTCTCCATCTGTATCCAAACAAACCACCTTTACCTGGTTGTCTGGTAACAAATTAAGTAGGTTAGCTTTGGTAAGTAACACGGACACTTGAGCATCATCAAGCATGAAAGTCAAGCGTTCTTTGGGATACGTGGGGTCTAAGGGTACATAAGCGCCACCTGCCTTGAGTACACCTAGCAGAGCGATCGCTATTTCTGTTGACCGTTCCAAGCAGATGCCAACTAGCACTCCAGGCTTGACTCCCAAAGTTTGGAGATAATGAGCAAGCTGATTGGCACGCCAGTCAAGTTCCAGATAAGTCAGTTGTTGATTTTGAAACACAACAGCGATCGCATCTGGTGTTCGCTCGACTTGAGTTTCAAACAGCTGATGAATCGATTTATCTTCAGGATAAGCTGTTTGAGTATTGTTCCATGCTGCTAACAACTGCTGCTCAGTTGTTGGCAAGATTGGCAATTTGGCAATAATTTGATTGGGATTAGCAACTATACCTGCTAAAAGAGTCTCAAACTCTGCCATCCGACGACGGATAGTATCAGCATCAAATAAGTTGGTGTTGTACTGGCACTCCAGCGTCAGCTGACCACGCAATTCCGTAGCATTGATAAATAGTTCAAAATTCTCAAAGGCGCGAGGATTGGAGAAAAATTCTACCTCCAGCCCTGCAAATGGCAAGCTGTCTCCGTCCAAGCCCTGATCGATATTAAAGGTGATTGGTACTAAGGGAATACGGCTAGAATCCCGTGGAAACACTAATTTTTTGATCAGACTGCCAAAGGTAAATTGTTGGTGATCATAGGCATCTAATACAGCCGACCGCCGCGTTTGCAAGTAGTCACTAAAGGATTTTTCTCCATTGATGCGGCTACGTAATGGTAATAAATTAACGCAGTGCCCTACGAGATTATATTGCCCTAAAGCAGCTTGTCCGGCGGCGGAAATACCTACAACTAGGTCGTCTTGCCCTGTCAAGCGGTGGAGCCACACCTCGAATCCTGACAAGATCGTAGTCATAAAGCTACAACCAAGTTTTGTTCCTAGTTGTTTAAGGTTAGCAACTAGTTCGGGATTTAAATGCCAATCTTCACGGGCAGCGTTAAAGGTTCTAAATAATGGACGAGGGCGATCGCTGGGAAAATCGAGTACAGGCACAGAATCGGAGAATTGATCTAACCAGTATTGTTCTATAGCGATCGCTTCTAGACTTTGGGCTTCTTCTTCCTGCAAGATCGCATATTCACTGAAGTGGTCTGGTTCTTCCAATTCAGGAACAATACCCTGTTGCAAGCCAGAATAGAGTTTACCCACATCTGGCATCAACACTGCCCATGACCAACCATCACAAATAATGTGATGGGCAGTCATAATTGCTAAATGCTCTTGAGGATGCAATTTGACAATTTTTGCCCGAAATAGGGGGCCGTGTTCTAAATCAAATGGTTGTTCTACCTCTTGTTGCAATATACTAGCTATTTTTGTCTCTTGCTCCTGTGGCTTTAGTCCAGCAAGATCGATGATGGGGATTTCTATTCTTAGGGAGGCAACAATGCAGAGTGTATTGCCATCTGTGCTAAAGGTTGTCCGTAGCGCTTCATGGCGTTGGACTAACTGTTGCACAGCAGATTGGAAAGCTTCTACATCAAGGTTTCCTTTTAATCGCAGAGATTGGGACTCGTTATAAGCACAATTGGCACTGTCTCCCATTTGTACAGAAGCCCAAATTTCTTTTTGAGATTCGGTTGCAGGAGCAGTTAATAATAACTCTCCACCAGAAAATGGATCGAAATCAACAGCAGTTAATATAGATTGCGAATTCAAGGGTAATAAACTCATACAAAACCTTTAATGTTACAGCTTTTTTAAATAGCTCAAAATGAAGGATATGTTAACTGAATGGAACTAACGATAAAACAAATTCTTTAACTTGGTTGCTGATTTTTCTAAATAATTCAACTTAGCTACCCCTGAGCGTAGTAACTCAAATTTGCTTTTTGATTGACGCTTAGATAAAATACCCAGTGCCAATATTTTGGCATAATCTTTTATTGCAGATTGACCAGGTGAGGTTGGTTCTAAACCTAGCTTTCGGAGGTAATGGTTGATTTGATAAACCCTAGCTTGTAAATCGAATGATCGCATACAAAAGTTAATACTAAGAGAAACAGAAACATTACTACCGTTTTTCACCCAATGAGGTGCTAGGACGGGGTGGTGAACTGCTTTACCTGGAGTTAAATGATAAACGCTAGCTTTTGTTTGTTTCTCATCTGTATAATTCGCTGAATCCAACTGTCCAATGTAATAATGTTCAATTTCTTCCTCGGTAAGAACTGAGCGATCGCGTGGATTGAAAACATTCACATCCTTATCGCCATGAATCTGAAATAAAAAGTTTGACTCATGGTCAATGTGATAAGGAGTAATTGAATGAGGAGAGGCGATAAAGATGTAAGCATCCAGCCAAGTGATTTCTTTTCGTAAAGGTACGCCTGTCAGTTCTTCCAGTTCCACTACAATCTGGTCTAGCAGGGTGTTATATTCAGGGTCAAGCTGGACACTTTTAAGCAATATCCAAGAACCTGATTCTTCAATGCGGGCGATCGCTTCTAAAACTTGATCTTTACGCGGTACTTGTGACCATTTTAGGTTGACTGGAATTTGACCTAATTGACAAGTAACTTTTGTAGATTCACCTTTACTCAAGATAGTATTTGCTAGTTCGACCAAGCGGGGAATCTCAAATAAAGGATGTCCTGCAAGGTTGTGCGAAAACATGAAAGATGAAAGGTTGAAATGCTCACGAAATTGTGGTGTGTCAGCCTCAATAATAAAAGTAGAAAATTTTTGGGCGGGAGCAAGCAAATCTAGCTGCTTATATGATGAATCTGCTAGTGACATATCAATTTTTTACTAAATATTTACTAACCCCGCTTCAGGAAACACTGGCAACTTGTAGATATTTGCCAGGTCGTTCGGTATCGGGAATATACCAGGCAGGGTTCCCTTGGGGATCTCGTCCTAATTTGGCATCAGGTTGCGGAGGACGATTACGTAGGCTGTTATTGGTAACTTCGCGGTTTGTTACTTCTATGGGTGGTGCAGCTAAGAAGCCAGCAGACTGCATTTCGGCAATACTTTCTTTAAAAGCTGCCATTACGAAAGCCAAATCGGCTTCGGAATGAGCTGTCGTTAAGAAGCAAGGACGATGATCCCAAGTATGTACTCCCTTATCCCGCAGCAAGTAAAACAGTAAATCTCCGTAGGGGAACTCTGGTGAAGATTTCACCATGAAAAGGGAGCCGAAATTATAAGCTGTGAATGGAGCTTGAACTTGCTGGAAATAGCCCATAAGTTCCGCTACAAACTTATCAGTTCTGGCATTGAGATTTTGCTGCAAGCTGGGGCCACTCTGCTGTAAATGCTGAAGTACTGCTTTGGCGGCTGCAAGTGCTAGAGGATGGCGGACAAATGTACCAGCAAAGTATGTTACACCCACTTCTGGAACAGAGTCATCGCCAAACTGCCAAAACCCACCATCTAGAGCATCCATATATTGTGATTTGCCAGCAATGACTCCAATTGGTAGTCCACCGCCCACAATCTTGCCATAAGTGGCTATATCTGCCTTTATACCAAAATGTGCTTGAGCGCCACCTGGATGAATTCTGAATCCGGTAACGATTTCATCAAAAATCAGAGCAATACCAGCTTCCTGAGTAAAATCACGCAGTTGCTGGAGGAATTCTTTGGGCTGATATTCAGGGCGACGGCTTTGCACAGATTCAACCATCACTGCTGCTAACTCATTGGCCCGATTTTTGAGGATTTCTAGAGACTCAGGTGAATCATAATCTAGTACCAAGATATTCTCTACCATTTCCGGCGGGATACCGGGAGCAGCAGGAATTGATCGGAGTTTTTTTGTTCCCCGAACAATTACTTCATCCAAAATACCGTGATAAGCTCCAGAAAAGATGGCGATTAAGTTACGCCCTGTGATGGTGCGCGCCATCCGCATCGCTCCCAGAACCGCTTCCGAACCTGTGTTGCAAAAGGCTGCTCGGTCAAAGTTGGTCAACTCACACATTAGCTTCGCCACTTCTCCAACTAAGGGAGTTTGTGGCCCAATTTCCATGCCGAGTTTCAGTTGTGCTTCAATTGCTTCGGTAATGAAAGGTGGCGACCAACCAAACAAATTTAAGCCAAAGCCATTGCTTAAATCAACATATTCATTACCATCAATGTCCCAAAGTTTAGAACCCGATGAACGAGACGCCACAATAGGGTAAACCATCTCTTTCATTGTCGGGTTAAAGCCAGAAACAGTTCTTGGATCTGCCAGATAAGGGCGATGAGTTTGAGTATATTCTTTAGATTTTTTAGTCCGTTGTGTATATCTTTGGATAATTTTGTCTAGATGAGTGCGTTGTTGCGCTGTCAGAGTTTTAGTCTGGGTCTTTTCAATTCGAGCAGCCGCACCAAATGCTTTTTTCGCACCATTTAACTCTGTATCTACCAATGCTGATTCTTTACTCATTTGAGTAGCTGAGATAGATACAGCGTTTTGTGGCTTGACATGATTATTTTGAGACGTTGCCGCAGGTACAACTGGGATTGTTACAGATTGACTGTTGTTACCCAATAGGGCCAATTGCTGGCTCATGATTTGTAGCTGCTGATTAATCATAGTTTCTAGGAAACTAGATGCAATAGGTTGAGGTTGGGAAGAAATCTGAGGTGCAGATCCATTTGTATGAACTTCATGCACTGCCAAAGTGGGTGATGTGGTTGCAGGTGCTGGCGCTTCTGGAATAGAGTTTGCAACAGTTTCTGTTAATCCCAGTGCAGATAAAGTTTCGGGAGACAAGGCTTGATTGATCAAATCAGCTAGCGTTACTAAATTCGGGCAAATTTCTAGTAACTGCCTAAGTGTTACTTTGACTTTAAATTTTTTCTTCAAAGCTAACCCGACTTGCGTCAGAGATAAGGAATCTAAGCCCATTTCTAAAAACGTTGTCGAGTTGTCAACACTAGCGATTTCCAATCCCGAAGTTTCTTCGATAATTTCTTTGAGCAGGGGAATGAGCTTTTGCTGAGGGAATGTTGTCATAGTTTGGGTCTTTAATAACTGGGGATTTTGAAGCTTGGGATTTACTGCGCGATTGGGATGAGGTGGAGGATCAATCCAGAAGCGTTGGCGTTCAAAGGGATAGGTAGGCAGGGGAATTCGTTGTCGCATTTCCCTTTGATAAAAGTTGCTCCAGTCAATAGATACTCCTGCTAGCCACAGTTGTCCTACTGCCTTGAGTAATGCCGTCCATTCGGCTTCGTTCTCGGCGTTATCACTTAGAGAAGCGATCGCTATCTGTTGTTTAATATCTTTTGCTTGTTGGCGGGCTAGGGTCGTAGTTGTGATTCGTGGCCCCACCTCTAAAAGTAGGCGTTCTGGCTGCTGCCATAGGGTTTGTACACCCTCGGCAAATCGCACAGTCTGACGTAGATGTGTAGCCCAATACATCGGATTGGTTGCTTGCAGGGCTGTAATCCAGTCGGCGGTAACTGTAGAAACAAAGGGAATTTGGGGTGGCGATAATTTAACTTTCCCAACTACCTCAGCAAAGGGGGCAATGATGCTATCCATCATTGGGGAGTGGAAAGCGTGGGAAGTGTGTAAATGGCGACAGACAACTTCTTCGCTTTCTAATTGTTTTTGCAGAGCCGCGATCGCCTCTGTGGGGCCAGAAGCTACACACAGGGAAGGGCCATTAATTGCGGCTATCGCTAGTTCTGCACTCAATCGCGGCTCTAACTCTTTGGCTGGTAGGCGTACTGAGAGCATAGCTCCTTTCGGTAACTCCCACATTAAGCGACCGCGAGTTGCAACTAACATCAGCGCATCTTCTAAAGTAAATACACCCGCTATACAGGCGGCGACAAATTCACCAATACTGTGACCAATCATGCCTTGGGGCTTAACCCCCCAACTTTGCCACAGTTGCGCTAAAGCATATTCAATGACGAATAATGCTGGTTGAGTAAAGCAGGTTTGCCGCAGGGAGATAGCCGCAGTTTCATAAGCGCTCGATGCAGGATACATGAGTTCTCGTAAATCCCTGCCTAACAAAGGTTTAAGGATTTCAGCACATCGATCTACTACCTCCTGAAACGCTGGTTCGCAGTTGTAGAGATTCAGTCCCATGTTCACATATTGCGATCCTTGTCCTGGGAACATGAAGATAACGCCTGGATTGCGGATTTCAGTATGACGGGTAGTTACTTGATTTGCATCTAAAGATTGGAGGGCTGCGATCGCATCTGTTATGTTGTGACAAACTATACTGCGTCGATAGTTGAAGGCTTTGCGCCCTCGCTGTAAGGTATAAGCCACATCGGCTAAGTTAATTTCGGTATTGTATTGTAAATGCTGCTGTAAATTCGCGGTTGCAGTCTCTAAAGCTTTACTAGTTTTTGCCGAGAGCAACAATAGCTGCTGTGGGCGAGAAGATCCGGAACTTTGGATTTGTGGCGCTTCTTCTAGCACTATATGAGCATTAGTACCACCGACACCAAAAGAACTCACACCAGCTCGTCGCGGAGTTTCACCCTCTGACCATTCAACTAGTTTGGTATTGACATAGAAAGGGCTGTTGGCAAAATCAATCTTGGGGTTGGGAGCCTCAAAATTTAAGCTAGGTGGAATCTTTTTATAATGCAGGGCGAGAGCGGTTTTAATTAACCCTGCGACCCCAGCCGCCGCAACTAAATGTCCGACATTGCTTTTAAGAGAGCCGATCGCACAAAATTGTTTTGCGTCTGTATGCACACGAAATGCTTGCGTCAGCGCTTCAATTTCAATTGGGTCGCCTAAGGGTGTAGCTGTACCGTGAGCTTCAATATAAGAGATGGTTTCTGGGTGAAAGTTGGCATCAGCTTGCGCCATTGCAACGGCCTCTGCTTGTCCGTCTACGCTGGGAGCCGTAAAGCTCACCTTATCAGCGCCGTCATTATTGATACCAGATCCCCGAATTACAGCATAGATGCGATCGCCATCATTGAGTGCATCTTCTAAACGCTTGAGGACAACTACTCCTGCGCCATTGTTGAACATTGTCCCCTGAGCGCTGGCGTCAAAGGGACGACAATGCCCGTCCCCAGACAACATACTACCTTCTTGAGCCACATAACCGCTATTTTGGGGTGTAGTCATAGATACACCACCAGCTAAGGCTATATCGCACTGATAGTTGCTTAAGGCTTGGCAAGCCTGAATAATTGCTACTAAAGAAGTAGAACAAGCCGTATTAACACTGACAGCCGGACCCTTGAGGTTGAGCTTGTAAGCAGCACGAGTAGTTAAAAAGTCTTTTTCATTGGCTAACATCGTTTGGAACTCACCGATGCGATCGACAATTTCCATACGTCCAGAAATGTGGTTAGCAAAATAAGTATTTTGACCACAACCAGCGTACAAACCAATCAAACCCTCAAAAGACTCTGATTCATAACCAGAATTTTCGAGGGCTTCATAAACCAACTCTAGAAAAACTCTAGCCTGTGGGTCCATAACCACAGCTTCCAGTGGATTAATGCCGAAGAAGGCAGCATCAAAGGTTTCTCCCCCAGGAATGATTCCTTTAGCTTTTACGTAGCTAGGATCTTTGCAAAGGTTCGGGTCAATACTGGGATCTAGCTCCTCATCTTCAAAAAAAGTCGTTGACTCTAATCCCTTACACAGATTGTGCCAAAACTCATTGACATTCCTAGCGCCAGGAAATCTTCCTACCATGCCAATAATGGCAACACCATCAATAGGATCTTGGTTATCAGATGCTTGCATATTCACCATTTCTTAAACACCTTGTTGATGATTACGGCGGCGAGTTCTAGCGGCTTGTTGGCGTTGAGCACGATTTTGCAGCTTGTCAAAAGACGGTTGGCTATTCTGGCTTGAATGCAAATACTTTGCTAAAGAACCAATCGTTGAATACTGAAATAACTTAACAGCCGATAGCTCAATACCAAGTTCCTGTTGCACTCGCACAGCAACTTGTAGAATTGAGATTGAAGTTCCTCCCAAATCAAAGAAGTTATCATCAATCCCAACGCGATCAATTTTGAGTAATTCAGACAAAATACCTGCAAGCAGACGCTCTAAATCAGTTTGGGGAGAAATGTAGGCTTGTTCTAGTTGCGGACGTTCTCTACTTGGTGCTGGCAATTTATGTCTATCAACTTTGCCATTTGCAGTCAAAGGGAGTGATTCTAACATCACAAACGCTGATGGCACCATGTAATTAGGTAGTCGCCCTTGTAAGAAACTACGCAATTTATTATGCGTGTATCTACTGTTATAGTAAGGAACAATATAAGCTGTCAACTGTTTTTCACCTATTTCATCCTGACGAGCTAAAACAACAATTTCACGAACGTCAGGATGTTGTGCAATTTCACGTTCAATCTCCCCTAATTCAATTCGGAAACCGCGAATTTTTACCTGATTGTCAACCCGGCCTAAGAACTCGATATTGCCATCGGGAAGATAACGAGCTAAATCTCCGGTTTTGTAAAGGCGAGTTGCTAAATTGCTATCCAAGGAGTGAAAAATAAATTTTTCGGCAGTCAAGTCAGGACGGTTCAAATAGCCTCTAGATAATCCATCACCACCAATGTAAAGTTCGCCAATTTTTCCAAATGATACTGGTTGTAGGTTGTTATCTAATATATAAACTTGAGTATTCGCAATTGGACGACCAATAGGAATAGAAACATCTGGTTGCAGTGGCGCTGTTATAGGATGGCAACAGGTAAAAGTTGTATTCTCAGTTGGACCATAGCCATTAATCAGCTGACAGTTCTCTACTGTTTGGATAAATTTCTGCACATGGGGAACAGATAAAACATCGCCACCAGCTAAAAGTTGCCGCAAGGGTTTTAAAGCATCAATTTTCTCATCTACTATAAGGTGGAATAAACCGGCTGTCAGCCAAAGAGTAGTAACTTGATACTGTTGAATAATCTGTCCTAATTCTTCTAAGGATGGGGTATGAGGAGGGCAAATTATTAGCCGACCACCGTTAAGTAAGCAACCCCAAATTTCAAAAGTTGAAGCATCGAAGGAAAGAGGAGCGAGTTGAAGAATTATTTCTTCATCTGTGAGGTGAACATAATTAGTTTTTTTGACTAACCTAACTACACCACGATGGATAACGCTAACACCTTTGGGTGTACCTGTAGAACCTGAGGTATACATGACATAAGCCAAGTTATCAGCAGTGATGCTAGTGCTTAAGTTCTCATTTTTATTTTGGGCAATCTTATGCCAATCTGCATCTAGGCAAATTAAAAATGCTGTATGAGTAGGTAATTTCGTAACTAGTTCTTTTTGAGTTAATAGTACTGATACCTGAGTATCTGACAGCATGAAAGCTAAACGTTCTTGCGGGTATCCTGGATCTAATGGTACATAAGCTCCACCTGCTTTGAGAATAGCTAAAAGTGCTACAACCATTTCAAAGGATCGCTCTATGCAGATTCCTACAAGAGTTTCTGTTCCCACCCCTACTGTTTGGAGATATTGTGCTAGTTGATTAGCATGACTATTCAAATCTCTGTAGGTGAGATGCTGATTATTAAAGATTAGTGCTACAGCATCAGGTGTTTTATCTACTTGTGCTTCAAATAATTGATGAATACACGCTTGTCGAGGATAATCAGTTTGAGTATCATTCAACTCAAATAGTAGGTGATTTTTGGATTCTTTCAAAATAGGTAATATCAAGTTATTTCGTTTCAAGTTATTTTTTGATAATGAAGCTTGACACTGAGTTGCCAGCAATTAATTATTATTTTTCGTATTTATAAAAACAGATAAAGTTATTAAGATGGAAAAACCTGAAATTATCAATATATCCTGATACTCATAATGCATAACAATTACTACCCATAATCATAATAAAGTTACAGTGAAATTAAGGCTGAGATATTTTCGATAATTACTACGGTAGACTTTATAAGTAAAAACCCCAACTATCGTTTCTAGAGTGCATATACATATTGAAGGTATACCTAAAAAATTCAAATGTCCATAGTTAAATTTTATTAATCAAAATAAACATCTTAAGGAACTTAGATAAATCTTTAAATCACATATTTTTGGAAGTTTCACTAAAAAAATAATAATAAAGCTAATAGCATGTACGTAATTCACTCTGTACTACTTGACCATGCAGGCTCATTCCAAACCAAACCTACAATTTTTCTTAAATGAACCCTATTGATTTATAGTTTCGTTGTTAGCTTTAAATTTATATTAAAAAACTCATTTCACAAGAAACTAGGCTGTAATACTACAATGTTTGTATGAAAGGAGACTGACTTTAAGATTTGGTTTTCTCATTTTGACTTATTTTTTCAAAATTGTAGTTATTTTCAATACATCTTCATTGAAAATTAAAACTTTAAAGATGGTTTGCAATGGGAGTATTAACTGTACGTTCGCTAATTTTGAGATGGCAAGAGAAGTAAAGAGCTTGAGGGGAAAGGAATAGAACGATTTTTCTGACTTTTCTCGTTAAGTTTCTTTTGCAAGCTGCCAGCCTTCACAAAGGTCGTGCAATTTTAACTAGCCTCGCCACAGTACCTGAATACCAATAGAGGTTTTATGTCGATGTTCTAAGTAACTCCCTAAACGAGCGATCGCTCTCAAAGCGGGATGTAGACATCACCCAAAATATTGAATGTGTTGCAAGAATATCAATTGCCTATGAAGGTCTAATGTATAAGACGGTTGACAATAGCTTTGACCATAGAGCAAACCAATTCGCAATTCGCAATTAAAATACTAGGCAAAAATACTCTGGCTCAAATATTAATACTAATTGTTTTTTTAGAATTTAAATTAGGAACTTAAATTTTTGAATGAATTTTCAATACTTCGGCTTTGCTCAGTACGAGTTTCGTCCGTCATTACAAATTGCGAATTGCGAATTGCAAATTTTGGTGGTGGTTGTCGCTACTAAAGCTAGGCGTAGCTTTAGAGAAAATTTCTTTATACAACTCAAATGTCTTTTCAACCCCTCTATAACTGCTGCTTCACGAAAAATTTGATGTAGACATAAACCCTAAAAGCCTTGCTGCATATAAGTTTTTTAATTGCGTTAGTGTAGCGGGGCGTAGCCCATTGAGAATTGTGAATTGGTATGATTCGTCCTCATTTTGGGTTACAGAGAAAATATTGGCTATAGCGCAGTTAGTGAACTTTTGTAAATATCGCGTGTCGTCTGCGAAAAACTTATGAGATGGAAATGAAAACTCAATAGACACAGTATCTGCCAAATTATTGGACAGAATCATTTATGAACTTTTGTAAATAATTAGCTGGTTCTACATAAAATTTTTCCCTAATCTTAAGTCAAACTTTAACAAACCACTCACACAAAGACTCAGGAGAGCAATTGTATAACTGATAACAAAATATTAGTCAATCAGGAGAAAGAGACATGCTTAATAAAAGCATTAAACCAATTCGCAATGGGCTTCGCCCCGCTCCGCTAACGCAATTCGCAATGGGCTTCGCCCCGCTACGCTAACGCAATGGGCAACTCTTGGAGACGCTAAAAGCGAACGCCCCGCCACGCTAACGCAATTACGTTTTGTAACGGGGATTTTACCCGACACAAAACGTGCTGCCTGTAGAGGCAGGGGACTTAAACCCCCAAACTTTGTCAAAAAAAATGGCAGCTAATCAAACAGTCCAGTTTTCCTATAAAACAGCATTAATAGAAGGATTTGAAATATTGACTGACGAGCAATGTCAAGCAATATCTAAAGGTAGTGTATTAAATAAAGTGCAAAAGTAGGGTTCGTTAGATGAAAGTACGCCACTATTGTAAGTTAAATCAAAATTGCAGGTTATTAAATTTGTGTTTTTAATCCTAATGAGTCTAAATCTTGTTCTAAATAAAACATAAAAGCGTTCTGCTTCTTACCTCTTCAATAAAAGCAGAATCGCATTAAAGGTAATACAAAGTGTTCTTGCTTGAATTCCACGTTTTTCAACGTGGTTTTTTTTGCCTAATGAGGAAAGGTAGTTACACTATTTGACACGGGAGCATCCCTCTTTGGCAGATATTCGGGACAAAAAATATTACTATTGTGGCCGAGACTGGGAAGATGTCAAAGCTAAATTGCAATCGCTTAGTATCAGGCGGGATGATCTAATGGAGAATTAGTTCTTAAAAGAGGCGATCGCAAGATGACAATAATTCATCCCATTAGATACCGAATCATTGAGCGTAAAATCACATTTGAAAAGTCTTACTGGCATTTTCTTAGAGGTAAAACTTTTTACAACCCATTAAATTTGCCAGATGGCGATATTGAATTCATGTTTGGCACAACTAAAAAGAAAGTTGTTATTGAACTATTTCGGATCAATGGTGGAAAGCCAGGATACTACTTGGCTGACCTCCGCAAGAAAGAATATTATTACTGTGGAACCGATCCAGAAAATATTAAAGTACAATTGCGATCGCTTGGTATCGGGCGGGATGATCCAATGGAGAATTAGTTCTTAAAAGAGGCGAACAAGCGATTGGTACAGGTATGACGAAATACGTGCAAATAGAGATCATCGAAAAGCTCTGGCAGTCTTCAGTTGCCGATGTTTAACGTAACCACACTTCCTGCAATTACTTTCCAGTTTTTTTCAAATAGCTTCCAAACCCTGAGATAACGGAATTTGCCATCAATTTCTTGCCCTAAATAGTTTCCTTTGATCTCTACCGTAACGGCAACAACAATGTCGTCTCCGACCATGTTTAGCATTAGATCACTTGATTCAATTGTATGCAGGTTGATATTTCCCGAACGGTAATTTTCCAGATCCATCGCTTTGGTTGCCGTTTCCCCACTAGGCCCGTTAAAGAGAAGCTGATCGTGAAGCAGTTGATCCAAAAGTTCCACGTTATTGGTTTTCATCGCTGAGAGAAGATTTTTCTCGTTAGCGATGACCTGGGCTTTGGGGGTGGCATCCATACTGTTTGTTGTTTAATTTGACCCTAGATGAGTTCATAGTACAGGGTGTGAAGCCAACGAGCAAGGTGGCTAGACCATACCTGTTTTGAGTAAACTTGCTGCAACCATAAGCAAGTTTAATCAGGCGACGAAGTTATACAAGTTATAGCGTTTACGTTTAATCTGCTAACCTTGAATCGTTGCAGAAATGTAAGCGATCGCTATCAGTAAAACTAGAGAAATCAAGCGTTCACTTTCAACATTCTGGTTAGAAAACAAACCAGAAGTTGCTAAATAGTATTGGCAGGAATGATTTGAGAAAATTCTGGACTGTACGCCAGTTTATGCCCATATTTAGCTTTGATCAGTATTCGTTAAGGTTGCTTATGTGACTTATTGCCATCTTTTCTGCTTTCGCTGATAGTTTTAGGAAACTTTTTCGAGCTTATTATCAGTTAATTTGGATAGCTTTTTACGTTTCAATAATAAATGTGTGCTAAAAGTGCCGAGAGCAAGTAAGCTCACGATAGATGTGGGTTCAGGGACACTGATTATAGTTGCAGAAAACCTAATGGGTAATTCACTATCTTCTGTTCCCAAATTTTCAAAACCTGGTGTTAACGGTGGTGCAGAAAAAATCTCTAAATAACCCGGTGTCGGCAAGAAACTAGCAAAAAAAGGACTCACAAAGTTTCCTCCTGATGTAGAATAACCAAAACCATCACCCGTTAACTGTTGACTATTAAGACTAATTAAATTATCAACATTAAAAGGTTCGTTTCCTGAGATTGGAGTCCCTGCGGCTTGTAAACCAGTAATTGTTTCACCATTACGTGTACCAGTAATTCCAGAAATTAAGTAATAACCTAATTCGTTAGGGGTGTCATTCGTGATGAAAGTTCCGTTCGCTTCTATACCAGTACCAGAATAATTCCAGTTCCAATTTATTGCAGAGGCGGTTTGTATTGTTCCAAAAACTAAGCCAAACGTGGTAGTAAGGACTGTAGCAGATAGTAGAGCTAAATTTTTCCTAGAGGTCGTTAGTGCGATCGCTTTCAACATAACAAAGGTGATCCCGATTCTTGTAGAGAGTTCCCATGTATTATACGGAAACTGGTGAAGGTTAGTATTATTTAAGCAAAGAGAATTCAAGAAGCTTTGTACTTAGTTCAATACGGGTTTTCGGTATTCTGCCGACATGAGCTGCGATCGCTAAATGAATCTGCGTTGATAAATGCTTCAGAAAAAAAGTCAGTGGATGTGTAATGTTTATTTGTGTAACAGCTTATTGACGCTGCAAGTAAGAGTTTTTATCAGTATTTGTGCAACTCTTGGCAATGATATTTTAACAGGTAGTCAGGTAATGGCTTTCACAAATCTCAACTAACTAGTGGTCTATCGCATTAATTCTGCTGGGTTGTAGAGACGCAAAATTTCGCGTCTATATAGGGTTTTGGTAACAAACTAATCAATCAGAACTTATGAGACAGACCACTAGGCCATTTGCCGAGCCATTAATTGGGCAAATAAACCTTCAACAGCAGCAAGTTCCTCAAAAGTTCCTTGTTGTGCAACCCGCCCTGCCTGAAGTACATAAATGCGATCAGCATTACGGATAGTGCTAAGTCGGTGAGCGATCGCAATTCTGGTAACTTGTAACTTATCCAAGCTTTCGCTGACAATAGCCTGGGTTCTGTTATCGAGCGCACTAGTAGCTTCATCGAATAACAAAATACGGGGTTTTAATGCTAGAGCGCGAGCAATCAATAACCGTTGTCGTTGTCCTCCAGAGAGATTGCCACCTCCTTCACTAATCACAGTGTGCATAGACATGGGCATAGCTGCAACATCGTCAGCAAACCCAGACATACGAGCTGCCTCCCAAGCTTCATCAAGTGTAATCCCAGCGCCGCTAGCAATGTTGTCGAAAATGGAAGCCGACATCATCCGACCATTTTGCAGGACAACACCTAACTGTCGGCGCACTGCATCAACATCCAACCCAGATAAATCTTGGCCATCATAATAAATAGTGCCATCTTCAGGAGCTTCAAACCCCAATAGCAATCTAAATATAGTAGATTTACCGCTCCCAGAACCACCTACAAGTGCGATAAACTCCCCAGGCTCGGCATACAAACTCACATCATTTAGGATCAGAGGGCCATCTTGTCGGTAGCGGAATGTGACATGATCTACAGCGATTTTGCCCATGAGCTTACCAGGATCGGCTTTGCCCAGATCCACTTCTGGTATAGTTTCTAAAATTGGTTGAGCGCGTTTCCACTGAGGGACAACTTGCAAAGCGCCAGTAACTGTATTGCTTACGTCTGTGGCACCTTTAATAAAAGTACCAAACGCACTGTTAAAAGCTAAAAAAGTCCCAATTGTTAGTCCAGTCGCACCTGTCGTCTGAGCCTCCTGAAGCTGTTGGATAGTAAACCAAAACAGAACACCAGAAGTCACCGTGGGCATGACTGTATTAAAAAGGGCAACACCATCTTCAACGTTTTGGGTGCTGAGTTCGAGTTTTATTTGTCGGCTGTAGTTTTTACTCCAAGAGGCGAAACCGCGCTCTTGCGCCCCAGCCACACGCAGTTTAGAAATGCCATTGATTAGTTGTACTGTCTGTCCAAAGATATTTCCCTTGATTTCCAGCAGTGGGCGAACTTTGCGGACGAGGAGCATACCAGAGAGTGTAGTAACAGCTACAACAACTACTGCTACAGCCACAGCAACCAAAGCTAATTTCCAACTATAGTAAAACAAAAGTCCTAAGTTTAATAATGAAAACAGACCAGTGATCAGAGTAGTCAGGGTTGTGCCACTTAGTAGGCGACGGATTGTACTAATTGATGTCACACGAGACTGAAGATCCCCTGTAGTATACTGGCGGAAAAAGGATACTGGTAGGTTTAGCAGCCGATCCCACACAGCAGCTTGAGTAGAGGCATCGGAAATTGTTTCCACCCGCAACAGGGCAAATCCTTGAGCCAGCCGAAATACTGCCGTCCCAAAAGCTGCAACCAGCAACCCCAAACCAACTTGGAGTAATAATCCGCGATCGCTATCTGGAATGGCGTTGTCAATTAAAATGGCAGTGGCCTGGGGTGTGAGCATACCCAGCAGTGTCGTGGCAATCCCAGTTAAAAAAACGATTAGTATATCTCTGCCACGATTCTTAAGCGCGAACCGAAATAAATCGCTAGCGTTAAGAACTTTATCGGGCAAAGACCGATAAAACATATAAGCAACGGGCGCTAGTGTAGAAGCAATAAAGGCATCTACGGTCAGACGAGTGTCATCGCTTGGATCAAATATTTCGTAGCGAGTAGCAGAAACGGGCAGGAGTGCCACTGGTCGGTTATCCTCTTGGGTGTAGGCAACCAAAGGGCCACAGTCCTTTTGCCACCAGTTGTCCCGCAATAAAATCTGTCGCATCCTTAACCGCGAAGCTCTAACAATTGCTTCCAATGGCTCCTTCACCCGCTTCAGGTTCTCTGACTTAGCTGGGGGGCGAATTTTTACACCTAAAGACCTGCCCACAGCACCAGCAACAACTAACAACGGCGCGCCTTCCAGGAAAAAAGTTGCTTCTTGAGTTCCCAAGGAAGATGCTAGTTCGCCTAGAGCTTCTGCTGTCACTTGACGATTGAGACGTTCCCGATCAGTCAGGCGTTGTAGTTCTTCTTGGGTTTCCTGCTGTTCTAGGAAGTTGATATATTCCAGCAGTTGAGTATGAAACTGGGAAAGTCCCTCAAGCAGGATATCTGCATTGCGGATGGCGCTTGTGGTTTGAGTGGCAAGCTGAACTTCCCCTACAGCTTGTAACCAGATACCATCGCTAAGGGGGAAAATTCCCGATGTCGGATCTAGAGTTAGTTCCTCAAGCCCCATCCAGTGGACATTTCCTTGCTGAATTTGTACCCAAGCGATCGCCTGGGGTTCTGGCTGGAGAGTTTGACCATCAATCAAAGAAAATCGCGCTTCTCCCACTGCTCGGACTTGAATTGCTGGAGTGGCGATATGGGAAAGTGTAGTGTTGATTTGCTCTACCCAACCCTCCACCAAAGAAACTATTCTAGTATCCGCATCAACAACTAACTCTTCAAAGTATTCTCGGTCTACCTTCAGCAATTCTGTTTCTCCCATTGGCACTGCAAGAAGTTGGCGGTGCTGATGAATGCAGTCAAAAGCCGTTCCGAAAAGTGCTTCTTCGGGATGAAGAGTGAACAAATAACGGCGATTTCCTTGGGTGATGCCATTTTTAATAGTGACAGCAAACAACGCTACAGAGCCGGACTGCACCACCCAAATGGTCTGCGGGTCGTCTAGCAGTATTGGCTCATTGCCTTTTAGGCTGTATAGTTGCCCCTGTAAGTCTTTGCCTCTGATTTGGTTAATGACCATAATTAAGCTCCCTCTTCACTGCTAATTAACCGTGAGTACACCCCCTCTACTTGCCATAATTCTTCGTGAGTACCTCGTTGCACTACTTTTCCACGTTCAAGGACGATGATTTCATCACAATCACGAATCGTGCTTAATCGGTGTGCAACAATTAGGCAGGTACACCCACGTCGCCGCAGATTTTGGTCAATAATTTTTTCCGTCTCCGAATCTAGGGCGCTGGTAGCTTCATCCATAATCAGGATTGAGGGATTGTTCACCAAGGCGCGAGCTATTTCTAATCGCTGTCGTTGACCTCCACTTAAATTGGCGGCTCCTTCAATTAGTTCTGCATCAAATCCGCCAGACATGGAGAAAATTACATCATCAATGGCAGCATCTTTACTAGCCCGCACTAAATTTTTATCTGGTACTGTGGTGTCCCATAAAGTTAAATTATCCCTAACAGTTCCGCCAAACATCAAAATATCCTGCTCCACCAAAGCGACGGAGTTAGTTAATATCGATTGCGGAATCTGCTTTCTAGGTTGACCATCAAAGCAAATTTCTCCCTCCCAAGGTTCGTAGAGTCCGCTTACTAGTTTGGCAATAGTAGATTTGCCAGACCCGCTCCCGCCTACTAAAGCTACTCGCCCTCCAGGCTTAACCGAGAGACTAAAGTTTTCAATCAAAGGCGGATCTAAGCGGCTATAGCCAAATGTCACATTCTCTAGTTCGACATACCCCTGTAATCTAGGCAGAAAAGATGAGTCAGATAAAAAGATTTTTTCTCCCCCTGCTCCCTGCTCCCTGCTCCCCTGCTCCCCTACTCCCTCAATTGGGTTATCCAACACATCATCTAAGCGAATCAAATTGCCCTCCATTTCTTGGAGGGTACTGCCGAAATTGACGAGATTGTTAACAGGGAGCAAAAAGCTCTGCATCAGTCCTTGAAAGGCTATTAGCATTCCGATGCTGAGGTGTCCATCCATCACTCGTAAACCACCTACAACTAATAAAGCCATTGATGAGAGCGAAGACAAAAGTGTAGGTAATACTGAAAAAGTCTGGTTTGTCACCCCTAGTTCTTGCTGAGAATTGATCGCCTTGGTGTAGTACCCTGACCACCGCGAAAAGAAATCTGATTCTAACCCTGATGCTTTGAGAGTTTCTATACTTTGGAGAGCTGCGATGGATGCGCCAGCCGCTTTACCATACTCTTGAATTAATCGCTGATTAGCATCGACGCGCTGACGGGAGATCCATTGCAAGGTTAAAACATTTACAGCAGCAAAACTAGCTACAACCAAAGTCAGTACCCAGTCATATTGGAGCATGACTAAAGCGTAAAAAATTACCATTACCGCATCAATAACTGTGGTCGCCAATCGCCCTGAAAGCACATCAGCAACTTGGTCGTTGAGACTAGTGCGGTTACTAATCTCACCTGCAAACCGTTGGGCGTAAAAACCAACTGGTAAACGCAGGATATGCCAGAGAAAACGACTGGACATTCCCACAGACAGCTTGACTTTCAAGCGGCGCAGATAACGCAACCGCAGTAGTGTTAATACTCCTTGTAGGACTGCTGCGATCGCCATTGCCAATAACAATGGACGTAGCCAATGCTGCCGTCCTTGCACCAGGATTTCATCTACAAACACTTGACTAAATACTGGTACCGCCAGCCCGACAAGTGTTAACAAAAACCCTGCGACTAGACAGTAAATTAAAACACCAATAGCACCCTTTAGTCGTGACCACAGCGATAAAATCAGGCTAGGTTTACGTCCCCCTTTTTCAAAATCTGACCCTGGTTCTACAACCAACACTACTCCGGTATACCCCTCGTCAAATTCCTGTTGAGACACCTTTCGCGGCCCAGTGGCTGGGTCATTAAGATAGACCCAATTAGAACTAAATCCCTCTACTACCAAGAAGTGGTTGAAGTTCCAAAACACAATATAGGGAGGGCTAAGGTCTGGAAGTTGATCCAGTTCCTTCTTAAAGCCTTTTGCTTGGAGTCCATAGCTTCTGGCAGCTTTGAGGACGTTGGAAGCTTTACTGCCATCGCGGGAGACTCCACACTCTCGACGCAGTTCTGGCAAAGGCACAATCCGACCATAGTAACCCAAAATAATTCCCAAAGCTGCGGCACCACATTCTACTGCCTCCATTTGCAAAAGCGTGGGTGTCTTTACCCGCTTGCCTGGGTTTTTCAGCAGGTTTTGCAGGTACTGCAAAGGATTAATCGGTGCCACTAATGATGGATTAGTAGATACCACTGACAGACCTCAGAATAGGTAAAACAAATGTAATTGGCGATCGCTCTTCCACCTTGACTCGCACAGATGTAGTCGTTCCAGAAGAAATTTTTAAATGCGGCCCATCGGAAGAAGACCACTTATAACCGCTAAAAGTGGTAGAATCTGGCTGCAAGTCAGCAAATACTTGAATAACTGCCTCTTGCTTCTCACCCATCAAACCGGTTAGCACTTCAGGATTACCCACTACACTAGCGGCTGCTTCTCTGGTAATGGGAAATGATGAGACAGTGGTAATCTTACCGACAATACCGCCAAAGCGTTCCCGCTTTACGGTTTGGGGTGTAATTTGCAGCGTCATACCTGGTTGAATTTTTTTGCCTTCTCCAACCGGAAAATAGGTAATGCCAACCATTTTGCTAGATGGATTTTCTGCATCTATGCTTCCTAAACGGGTTCCAGCATTAATGACTTGCCCCGTTGTCACAGTGATTTCAAGAATACGTCCTGAGTGTTGAGAGATAATCTGGCTGTTATTACCTAATTGTTGTTCTAGTTTGGCAATCTCTCGCCTGACTTCTTGAATCTCATTTTTGCGGGTAGTTGCAGTTTGCAGGTCTTCTTGAGCGAGAGTCGCTGCTTTACTATTCTGTTCTTGCAACTGAGCTTGAATGTTTTTGATTTCGTTCAGATTTGAGAGATATTGCTGTTGTGCATCTGCTTCCTTAAGGTCTAGTTGCTTCAACTGAGATTGTGCTTCATCAATGCTTGCACGGGCATCGTCGTATTGTTGCCGTGCTTCTAAGACCACATCATCAGGAATTGCCCCTTCTTTCAATAGCTTCTGGCGGTTTTGTAGTCTTTTTTTATGAGTAGGAAGCAGCCCTTGGAGTGTTTGCAAGCGTCGCTGTAAGTTGAGGCGATCGCGCCCGATTGACACTAGCCCTTTCTCCCTCAACACGGGTGTCAAATCCTGCACAATCTTGAGTCTTTGCTCAAGAGTTAACCGTTGCTCTTGGATTGCTTTTGTATCAAGCTGCTGACGCTGCCCTTGTAACAAACTAGCGTTGCGATCCTGATCCTCCAGTTGGACTAGTTTAGCTCGCGCTAGTTGTAATTGCTTACGCAAATCAACTTGGTCAACTGTTGCTAATACATCTCCCTTTTTGACCACATCTCCAACATTGACATTTAGAGCCAGTAACTGCCCTGCACCTTTCGATTGCAACGGCAAAACGTTGCGTGGATAAATTAATACCCCTTGACCTTCTACTGTAATGGGAATCCGTCCATAGATACTCCAGATTACGGCAACTGTTACCAAAGAACCCAAAGCAGTTAGAGGCAGCCAGCTTTTAGGACTGACCACCTGCATTAATTGATCTAGTCTTTCAGGTGAAGATAAACGCTCCAATGACTCTTTTCGGAATAGGTTTTGTTTTTGTTCGACCATTTAGAATGCCTCGACAATCACTTCTGCTTGAACTGAGGACTGAAAAATTTGGTGGCAGGTTTAAATTCCTGATCAAAGGCTACCGTTGTTGCTGAAGTTAAGTTAAATGGCTGACATTAAAAAGCTGAGTACCCGTTCTATTTAAAAGTGTAAGTAGTAAAATCTCTGAAAACAATCTACTTTTTTTTGATAAAACTAGCATTTTTTTAGATATAGTTTCTTAATAACAACGGATAGATTGTTAGATATTTTTGTAAAAAAATATATTCAAAAATAAGATATATTTAAAGACACGTTCAGCAAATTAATGCGTAGCAGACAGAATCACTGCTTTAGAGTTAGGTGCTGATAACTATGGTGTGGAGTTTAGCTTATTAGAATTGTTAGTAAATCATTCAATAAAAATCTTTTTGTGATTAGAAGTGTTACAATTATGGAGTTTTGTACCAGAGGTTCATCCAGATACTAGTATAGTAAATGTACCTATTTCTAGAAAAGCGGACAAAGATAAAATCCGACCCCAATAACCCAGAATTTATCTTGACAGCAAGAGGTAGTGGTTATTTTTTCCCACGAATTGTTTCTTGTTGTCAGGAATAGCAGAAAAATATGACTAAACTCATCTTGATTACAAGCATAAGCAAAGGTCTAAGTTATGCCATGACCGAGGGTTTTATTCAACAAGGACATACTGTTATTGGTTGCGCCCGTTCATCAGATGCGATCACTAAAATACGCCACATAAGTTTAGTGCGCCCAATGATTTCACATCTGTAGACGTGGCAAATGAACAGCTTGTAAAACAATGGGCAGAACACGTACTTCAAAAATATGAACCACCAGATATAGTGATTAATAATGCGGCAATTATTAATTATCCAGCACCTTTATGGGATATCTCATCCGAAGAATTTTCCAATTTAATAGATATCAATATCAAAGGAGTAGTGAATATAATTCGCCATTTTGTACCAGCAATGGTGAAAAACAAACGGGGTATTATTGTTAACTTTAGTTCTGGTTAGGGACGTTCTACTTCAGCCCAAGTTACACCATACTGTGCTTCCAAGTGAGCAATAAAAGGATTGACTCGTTCTTTGGCACAAGAATTGCCGACTGGTATGGCAGCTATACCTCCCAATCCAGGAATTATTTATACAGATATGCTCTCAATTAGCTTTGGAGAAGAAGCTGCTAATTATACACTCGTGTCCGATTGGGTATTGAAAGCTGTGCCATTTATTCTCAAATTAAAACCCAAAGATAACGGAATTCTTTTGACTGTATATTAAAGAGTAAATCTCAATTGCGCTCGTTGCCATTAGGTGTTGACAGTTGAATTATCTCCGAAAAACGTGAATACTTAACTGCATCGGTAGAGGGATAATCCGCCGACACTGCAAGTAACCCAATTTTTATATCCTGGAAATAAATCACACCCCCAATACGCCCTTCAACTTGGAAAGCTCCATGAAATAAATGATACGGAGCTATGTATATCAAGAAAAAGTCAGTAATCTTGATTGCCTTGTCAAACATCTGCTGACAAGTTGTGTGGAGGACAGCATCTAAATATTCATTATAAACAGGTTCACCCAGGTCAGTGAATTCCGGCCAATCCGCAAAATGATCCATATAAAATGACCAAATATCGGACAAGTCTGCAACGTCCGTCAGTTTTTGCTTAAGTTCCTGCAATCGGTCGATTTTCATAGTGTGCATCTTGAGGAGATAGGACAAACAGACACTACTGTTAAAACAGTTATCAATTATATTAGTTATCAGTATCGAAATAAATCTAATTTTTTCTTAAACGGCTTAATATCCAATCAAATTTTGTTCCGGACAGTGCCATGCTATCTAAAATATTAGAATCCAGTTCATCTTCATATTCAACATTCTCATCGAGTGATTGACCTTTGCTATAAACTCGTCTGCCATAACCAAGCCGACTGAACATTCCCTCTAATCGATTTGCAAGCAGAGTAGCAATCACCCGATAAAATCGAGAGGCAAAACCTATATCCTGTTGTAATTTTGCTGCTAATTGTTGTCGAGGAATTGACAATACAAGCGAGTCTCCACTAGCCCTAACAGTGGCAAAAGGCAAACGGGTATCAATGAAAGCTGTTTCTCCGACGATTTCGCCTTTTGATAATCTTGCTATCTCTCTGCTTGTAGTTTCGTCACCCTCTAAAGCCGCAAAGGCGCGAGTTAAAGGATTACGTTCATCCTCAGAAACAGAAACTGTCATTGTTCCATCCAGTAGGATATACAGTGCATCCACAGGTCCTCCCTCACGGATGAGTACTGTGTTAGCGGCAATTTTTTGGCTAGCACCTGTAGCAATCATCCAATCGATGTCACTATCATGCAATTGTTCCAAAATAAACAGCATATCTCTGAGCGTATTGCTCTTAACAAGTTTGCTATGACCAAGTTGAGTGATTCTGTTTGCTAGTAGAATAGCGATCGCTCGATAAAATCGAGATGCAAAACCAATATCCTGCTGCAATTTTGCGGTCAATTGCTGCCGAGAAATCGATATTACCAATGAATTTTCAGCTGCTTCAACAGTGGTAACAGCTGCGCGGACATTAATAAACGGGATTTCTCCTACTATCTCACCACTTGAAACCCGTGCAATCTCTCGTCCTAATGTTTCGCTATCCTCCATTGCTGCAAAAGCTCGATCTAGAGGATTGTTTGTAGCTTGCGAAACAGTAATTGTGAATGTTCCATCCAGTATGATGTGTAGGGTATCCAGGGTTTTTCCTTGCTGCACAAGGATAGTGCCAGCAGGTATTTCCTTTTTTTGACCCGTAGCGATCATCCAATTGATGTCGCTATTACTCAACTCTTTAAGTAGAACTTCTGTCATAACTCATATAAATTTAAGTTCAGTTTTTGGATGCTTTGCTTGCTTGTTTGTGAGAGTTGTCAGCCATTGGTCTAGAATTTTTTGGATATAGGAGTGCGCCTGAGAGTCAGCCAATTCTTCTAATGTCAAATAAGTTAAAGCTATTAACATAATCGGTTGACTATTAAGAGTTCTTAACTTGCCTCCATGTTCAGCATCAAAGCGTTCCAAATTCTCAGCAGCAGACTTCACCAATGCTTGCAGAATCTTAAATGCGCCCTCTGAAAGCGGTGGTTGACCCCGGTAATTTTGCAATCTGCCCCCTTCTCGGTAATCTGGAAATAACTCCAACCCCAAAAAACGCAAAAACCAATCAGCCCGATAGTGTCCGATAGCTGCCACAATACCTCTGTAGTCAGCAATAAGTTCGTCGAGCAGATTGTTTCGCATGGAGCCAAATAAGCGCTGTGTGAAGTAGTGAGTACATTCATGTTCCAGCCGAATATTTAGGGAAATACGCCGCCATTCTGATTGCGAAAGTCCGATGTCGCTAGCTGAAACATTGCTATAGAAACCGTCACTCAAAATCATCAACCGATCTTGATAAAGCTGCTTTTGCGGGATTAGTCGTCGAAATTCTTCTAACCAACTACTTTCTGAGCAGTTATCAAAATTTCTAACTTCCCATTGTTGGCGATACTGGCGAACCCGATCCCAGTTGTTTAAACCAATAATCATGCAGGCTCCCATAGAAGCAGGGACTGGTAGTGGTTCATTCCGCATTGTTAGCGCCTGTACCAAAGAAACAAAATCTTTTCGGTTCCTGGTCAGCAAAACGGGGATGGCTCCAGCCAAGCTTTGATGTATCATCAACTGGAGTTGTTCGGGTTGCTGCAAAATCAAACTAGTCGCCTCAATCATGCTATCCACTGGAATACCCTTACGGGTAGCAAAGCGATATGCCTCTGTTTGACTGATGCCTTTAAGTATGGGGAACTTTAACTGTACCAATTTGGTTGATAAAGCTTGAAAGACTCCTACCTCTTGAGCCAAAGTGGCGTATTCTTCCCAGGCGGCTACATGGGGTTCGGGTGGAAGCGGAAACTTGGCGGGGAGTGTTGAAAAACTGTGATCAAAGGTGTTTTGATTGTAGGCAAGTAATTCTTCTGTCTCCCTTGCAGTAGCACCATAAGAGGCAAGTACATTAGCACGAAGTTGGTGTTGATTGCTCAAAAGCGATTGCCTCCCACTAATGCCTTCTTTAACTCAACTTGATCCATGATCTGCCGAGCAATTTCTTGCACCGTCTGGCTAAAAGGATGGTCAGCGTCACGCAGGCAAAACAAACCACTGCTGGCTAGCTGAATTATCTCTTCTGAAAGAGGCACAATACCAGCCACTGGGGTGTTGTAGATTGTCTCCATTTGCTGCCGGAGAGCGTTGAAATCCATTGCTGGTAGCACCTTATTAATTACCAGCAGCATTTTGTCCACCTTTAATTTTTTCGCCACCTCCACCGTTACCGCAGTACCCTGGAAGTCTTGGCGATCTGGACGCAGGATGACGACTAAGATATCAGAAATAGCGATCGCTAGTAAGGTTTCTTCATTCAAACCAGGGTGAGTATCAATCAACAAATAGTCCAGGTTGAGATAGCGGATTAGATCCTCAAAGCCGTCGTTGAGTTTGCCTACATCATAACCCTCGCGCAAGATACGGGAAATTTCTCCTGCTTTAATACTGGAAGGAATTAGGTAGAGGCTGCCGTTTGCTCTAGATGTCTCCCCTTCCATATTTAAAGTATTACTGACATCGTAGGCAGCATCTTTGATCGCGCACCGTCCCCACAAGTAATCATTGAGGGAGCGGTTCATCTTTTCCTCGTCTAGACCAAAAATAATATGAATCCCTGGTGATTGAATATCGGTGTCAATGATACCTACACGTTTTCCAAGACGTGCAATAGTAGCTGCTAAGTTAGCAGTTAAATTTGATTTTCCCGTACCACCACGAAACGAATGAATAGATATAATTTTGGACATAATGCCATACCCTAGCTATGTGAATTTGATATAGTTGCAATACTTTTCGGTTAAGGGGGAAAGGGGAAAGGGAAAGGGTTTGAATTTACCTTTCCCCTTTGCCCTTTAACCTTTCCCCAGACCAAAAGAGAGATTATTGGGTTTATCCGAAAAGTATTGGATATAGTTGCTATTTGGGGATTTCTTCAATCAGCTACTTTTACAACGCGACCTTTAAGATTTTGTGCTTTTTGGTGTAACTGTTGGAAATAGTCGATTTCTGTCTCATCATCTTTGCTTGTTCGCGCTTTGATTTTTTGGGCTTTTTGTTGGAGTTGCTGGAAGTAATCAGTCTGTGTGATATCAGCTACCTGACGTACCTTTTTCGCTTCGTCGATTTCAACGTTTAATTCCATCACCTGCTGTTTCAACTTCTGCTCTCGCGCCTTCACTTCTTGGGCCATTTGCAGGAAAACACGCACTAGTTGACCAATATCATCATTCGCGTCAGACACTTTAGCTAGCTGATGAGTCTCAAAATCATCCTGCTCTACCAGTGATTGTGCTGCTTTTGTTAGGGCACGAATCGGTTTGGCGATACTTTGCGCTAAAATCAAGGCGATGATTGTTGCGATCGCTCCTACTGCCAGTAAGCTGTAGCTATTCTGCCAAATGAGTTCATTCAAGGGAGCATCAAATTGTGCGTGAGCTTTGTTCACCCCTAACACCCAAGGTTGCTCTTGTAAGGGAGCAAAGCCGATCATCTGGCGTGTCTGCTCAATTGGGGAATGATAGCTGGTGTGACTTGTCTGTTTAGCTCCAACAATCGCATCTGCTAACTCTGGAATTTCCAAGCTTTTGATTTGCTTGACGCCATAAAGCCTATCGGTTTCGCCCTGCTGTTGTTTGTTAGCTGGCAAGCGGACTAGACTATGATAAAGCAGCGATTTATCAGGATGGCTAATGATTACGCCACGCTCGTCAACCAAGAAGGCATAACTTTGAGAGCCAGCCTGCAACGCATTTACAATCGCCCAGATGTCTTCTCCCTTAATTTTTAAGACCGCCACACCGACAATCTTGTCGCTCTCAGACCGTATAGGATTGGAGAAATAGATGCCTGGCCGTCCACTTGTTGTACCAACTATAATGCTGGAAACGTAAGGGCGTCCCTGAATGCTAAAGCGGAAGTATTCACGGAAGGCATAGTTTTGAGCAATGAATGTGGGGTCGGTAGCAGCAAGACAGCGCCCCTTTGTATCTATAATGTAGACAACATCATAGTCGGGGTTAGAGCTAAAGACATTATTTAGCGTTCGTTGCATCGAAGAACGAAAGGCTGTTTGCTTCTGAGGATTAGTAGCAGACAGAAAACCCACTACATCCTTATCAGTACTGACTTGGACTGCAACACGCTGGATATCGATAATTAACTGGTCGAGGCGACTAGCGTTACTGGTGGCTAAGAGTTCCAGTTTGCGATATTCGCTGTCCTCTGCACTCTTAAGGCTTTCTTGGAGGTTGTGATAGGTGGTGAAGCTCATCGGTATAAGAGCAACACAGAGAAGTGCTACCGAGAGTTTCGTTCTGATAGACCAGGCAGAGGGTTTAAATAGGGACTGCTTCGCCTTAACAAGAACCTTTAAAAAGGCTTGCCGATTTTGCCAACCAGAACCCGATAGGATAGAAAACCGAGCATCCAAAACATTGTCGATTCCTTGGTTGGGAAGTGATTCTTTCTCTGAAGCAGCAGAATTACTTGTTGTTTTGCTCATATTACACCTCTTGCTAGGGCGTAAGTAGATTTGGGTTCATCCTGCCAGCTATCTGACCACTGGATGCGATCGCTTCATTCAATAGAAGAGAAGCTTGAATTACCAATTACCATTAACTCGACTTGAGTTTGGTAAAAAAATTCCTCAAAATCAAGATGCCTGAAAGTTGTTTTGCTTTATTTGACAATCAGGTTTTTAAAGATTCAACCATTGAGTTTTAAAACATTTAATTAAATTCCTTTAGAAATGTTTATCAAGGTTTTCCCCAATATCAGAAACTAAGTCTTTGCCCTCTTTGTAAACGTCAGTAACAAAGTCCTTAGCAGCGTCTACTACTTTGCCTAATTCTATACCACCAGAAACTGAAGTAAGCTCTTCATCAGATAACTCATTAGATTGCTGTTGGGCATCAATTTTATTTTTATGATTAATTAAATTGTTCATCATGGTATATTTTCCCTTTGGATTTTTTATTTTACTGTATCGAAATACTATCGGTGACTAAAGTTAATTATTTGCATTTTTCATTAAATTCATCAACTTTTTATTTGAGCGAACTGAAGGTTAGATTAATATCTAATAGATTAAGATATCTAAAAGCTAAATTTAATACATAATATTTATGTAAGACTAACAATTTTTTTTACCTTGATATCAAAAAAATTATTAGTTCCATCAAAAGATAGTGTATGGTAATTACCTTCAAAACTCAGTTAGTCTTTTTACAGGTTCAGCACTTCTAACTTGATTGCTAAAGCATAAAAAGATGAAATGTCTGAGCAAAGTTTGCTGAGAATCACGAACAGTGATCAAAATGCAACTTAGAGTTAACAACTCAATCTGTAACCAAACTGAATGTTATTTACTGAAGGAGAAAGATATGTCTATCCAAGATGCTAAGGCGTTTTTTAATGCAATGATTACGGATGATAATTTACGAAGCCAACTTAAAAGCCCTAAAACTAATGAGGAACGTGCTGTAGCTATAAGAGCGGCAGGATATAATTTCACTCCAGAAGAATCTCAGCAGTTGCTCAATCAAATTACTGAAGCAGCTGCTATTGGTAGCAGTCTAAGCGATGCCGAGTTAGAAGCAGTTTCTGGAGGAGTAGCAGGAGCAGCAGGAGGGCCAGTAGGTGCTGGTCTCGGTGCTCTTGGAGGTGCCATTGTTGGAGCAGGAACTGCGTTAGTCGATGGCGATTCTGGAGGGGATTTAGCTAAGAAGGCAGGGATTGGAGCTGTCGGTGGTGCCCAAGGCCCAGCATAGCTCCATCAGTCTAGGTAGTAGTTCTACTCTGGTAGACTTCTAAATAATAACCAAAGCTAAAGAGCAGCTAAGTATACTTGTTTAGCTGCTCTTTATTCTCAATGTAACTTTTGGAAGTAAAAGTTTTTTTCAATGAATCTAAAAAAAAATATTGCCTTCAGATCAGGAAAGTTTAGCAATTTTAGACAGATTGTACAAACCTTTCCGAGAGATTTGAAACTCCTGCAAACAATCGTTACGTCAGGGATGATTGTGACAACTGCTGCACTTGGGAGCTTTGTTGCCAAGGTACAGGCGGCTACCTTTACCCTACCAATTGAAGCAGCAGCCAAAGCTACAGGGGTTGATGTTTTGCGCGATCGCTACGGTCTAGATGGCACTGGAATCACTATCGGCGTACTATCAGATAGCTTCGCCACAGCAAAGACCTTCGATACCTCTAACAACCAGGATACTTATGCTACAAATATAGCCGATGGCTACTTACCATCTAATGTTAACGTGCTAAATGACTATGCTAAACCTGGTACCACGGATGAGGGTCGCGCTTTATTACAGATCATCCATGCTGTGGCTCCAGGGGCTAACTTAGCGTTTCACACAAGCTTGAGCAACACGGATAGCTTTGGTCAAGGCATTCAGGCTCTAGCAGCTGCCGGTGCAGATATAATTGTGGATGATTGGGGCTATTTTTACCCTCCGATCACTCCTCCTGATGCACCTTTAAACCTACTAGATTTGGAGCCTCCAGACGGGCCAATTAACCAGGCAATTAACACAGTAGTTAACCGGGGGATTTCTTACTTCACTAGTGCCGATAATAATTATCTTCCCCCCGATAGCCGAGTGCCTGGTATTCCAATATATGGGCATCCAAATAACCCTAATACGCTGACCGTTGGAGCAGTGTACTACGGGAACGCAAAATCCTACTCAAGTAAAACGTTCGATGTTGTTGTAAAGCAGGGTCAGCTAGAACCATTTTCTTCAGAAGGCAACCCGGATTCTTTCAAGCCGGATGTTGTGGCTCCGGATGGGCTAGCAATTTCCTTCAATTTAGGTGGAAGTTCTCCTCTTAATGCCAACCCCGACTTCTACACCTTTTTAGGTACCTCGGCATCGGCTCCTTTCACAGCCGCAGTTGCAGCACTGTTACTAGAGGGCGATCCAAGCGCAACACCTACTGAAATCTATGATGCTCTAAGAGATACGGCTGACAGCCCTTCATTAGGCTTCGACTCCAGACTTGGCTTCGGACTGATCCAGGCAGACAAGGCTATTGTCGCACTGGGTGTGGAACCCAAATCAGTCCCCGAACCTTCTGCAACTTTAAGCTTGCTAGGTGTCGGTGTTTTAATTGTTGCTTTGCGCCTGAAACTCCTTAGCAAAAGTTCAAGATTGTAGTGAACCCAGTCAGTAGTGGGGCTTCAAAGCCTTTAGTTTGAGCAACAAACGGGTTTTCTGATTACTGAGGCGCTAGTTCAGCTTTTAACTACTGGATTTGCTGCGCCTTTCGCCAAGCTTTAGGGGTAGTCCCGTGATACTGGCGAAACTGACGAAAGAAATGACCCTCATTCTGATAGCCCACAACCTCAGCAATCTGATTTGCGGATTGGTTAGTTTCTAAAAGTAAGGTACGCACTGCTGCCATCCGGCGCTCGACAATCCAATGATTCACTGGTTTTCCTGTCTGGCGTCGTACTAAATCGGTTAAGTAAGCTGCGGAGTAACCTACTGCTTGGGCTACGTCACACAGGGTAATGGATTGATAATAATTGGCTTCGATAAAGTCGAAAACCTCTTTAAGTTGAGGACAAGTAGGCAAGAGTGATTGGGAATTTGCTAATGTGTCTGCATCAGTACTTTGGAGTTCTGGAACTGGTGGGGACTGAGCAACATAGCACTGGCGCATGGTTGCTTGTTTTTCTAATCGGGTAGCGATCGCTTCCAACAATTCTTCTACTGTCGAGGGTTTGGTAAGATAATCGTCTGCTCCCAAATTCATCCCTTGACGAACCTCAGTTTTTGTAGATTTGGCACTGAGAAAAATGAAGGGAATTGTTGCTGTTAAAGGGTTTTGGCGCAATGTATTCAGGACACCATAACCATCTAGTTCTGGCATCAGAATGTCGCAAAGCACTAAATCAGGCAAGTGTTCTTGTGCTTGCTGAATACCAACAAGACCATTTTCCGCAGCGATCGCTTCAAACCCTTCTGCTTCTAAACTGTCTAAAAATATATCTCGGCTTTCTTGCTCATCTTCAATCACTAGAATTTTAGTCATAGTGTCCTCTTGATGTTAAGCGTCAGATGAATTATCAATTTTCATAGACTTTCTGGCTGTCCTGTTGCAGAGATTGTCACTGCACCGGTAGGGCAATTGTGAATGTAGTACCTATCCCAACCTCGCTGGCAACTGAAATTTGACCACCATGCAGGTCTACAAGCTTTTTGACAAGTGCTAATCCCAATCCATTACCGGGGATATTACCGACATTCGTACCGCGATGAAATGGCTTAAATAGTCGTTGTTGATCTCCTACAGAAATGCCAATTCCTCGATCTTTAATCTGGAAAATCACTTCTTCATCCTGGCGAGAAACTATTAAATCAATCGTGCTACCACTTGGAGAATACTTGACTGCATTTGAGAGTAAATTCCTGAGAATAGGCTGTAACAATTTTTGATCTGCACAGACTGTACAATCACGTTGGCTAATTAAGGTGACTACGTTGTGAGGGGATTCCGGGGACGCGAATATTGGGAAGTTTTTCTTTTGTCCATTGTTGGAGTAGAAGCTTTTTTTACTCGAAACTTCTCCTTTGGGAGACACAACGGGGGATTCTTTTGGTAGTAGCAAGTCGTGTGGTTCTTCCCGGGAAAAAACTTCAAAAGGGTCTCCCGGCATCAAGCAACTGGCGTTGCTTTCGTTCAAATTCATTTCTGCCAATATGTCAGTACACAATTGGATCGGGTTAAGTGGTTTTGGCTCAAACTTGAGCTTTTCTGTTTCTGGCCTAGCGTTGAGAAAAATTTCATCCATCAATTGGCTGATTTCTTGCACTGCCATTTCCAAGCGTTGCAAGTATTGTAATTTTTTCTCTTCAGTCCACCGATGAAGATGACGTTTCAGTAAACTAGCGGATAGTGAGATGACATTTAACGGAGTGCGAAATTCATGAGAAAGCATAGAGAAAAAGTGCGCTTTGTGTTCAATGAGTAGTTTTTCTTGTTCTAAAGCCGTCTCTACCTGATGGCGCAAAATTTTCTCTCGGTATAATTTCTGGTTAGCATCTCTTAATTCAGCTATAAGCTGTTGCACTTTGCACTCTAATACTTCATTAACCTTTTGTAAAACAATAGACGCCTGCTGACGTTGACTGATATTGTGGATAAAGATACAGCCATATTCGCTAGAGTTGTATTCCAAATAGATAATAGTAATTTCTACGGGAAAGGTCTGCTTTTCTTTAGTTCTATATAAAGATTCAAAATATAGGTAGCCCTGCTCTTTAATAGTTCTCCAATGCTTTGACCAAACTGCTGGCGAAAAGTCTGGTTTGATATCGTGCATAGTCATAGAGAGTAATTCTTCACGAGAACATCTCACCAAATTACACGCTGCATCATTAGCGTAGAGAAACCGCGCATTTGGCTTTACCCAGAAAACTGCATCTTCCATATCAACAATTACGGACTTAGTATGCTGTAACTCTTTTTCTAGTAGCAGTCTGATTGGAAAATTATTTTGCTCTAAAATGCGGTTGCTAATAAACATAGTTCAAGTCACTGCAATTACTGAATAAGCTTTTAAATATGAATTTTCATCACTAAGCTGCTCGAATCAGAATTACCGCTTCCTGCAAATTTATGAAAGCATTTCAATCCTTTAAATCAGACTTTATTTTCTTGAATTCATTGAAAGCGATGGTAGCCTCTATTCTTTTATGGGTGGAGTTTTTTATACTCATAACCTATGTAGTTTCGATACAGCCCCTATTTGTTTCTCTTGTTACTGCAACTTTTTTTACGCGAGTATCGGATTTTGGTTACAAAAGTTTACTTAGCTTTTTGAGCAAAAAACTGACTTTTGCTTAGGATTGCTAATTAGAAGGTTGTTATCCGTGAGAGGTTAAGATAATTTTTTTGTCAATCAGTTAAAATACTCAAAATTATCTTGTTAACAATGATAAGGGAGGGGTAAGGAGGCGAACGTCGCTCGCCTCCTTACCCCTCTATATACAACTCTAATGGAATATAGTCACCAGGACGATACAATAAAAGCTAATAGTAAAGCAATTAGCTTAGTTTATCGTGTTCTCTAAAAATCAGCTTTTGTGCATTTTCTGAAAAACTGGATTATAAACTAGTATTTTTTACCGTGAGCGTAGCTCACGGTAAGCATCCCTCTTTGTTTGGCTGCGTTGTAGCGCCATTACGTGTATTTTCAAAATCAAATAAGAACTCTATATATGGATTGGGATTTTCAGGAATTGATATTAGTTAATCGCTGCTTAATCGATTCAGATAATTGTTCTGGATGCTTAGAGAAATAAAATATTTTTAATAAACTAAAATTAATGTTACGAGCTAACCAAATTTGCCATTGTTCTATTAGTGGTAATGTTTTCATATAATCATTAAACAATTGCCTCATTCGCACTAAGCTCATTCCTTTTGCAGAATCATCAAATGTTTTGGTTCCTGGATAATATCTATAATTACCCCAAGTCTCATTGAAATACTTAACATGAGATGATCTAACCGCTTTCAAAAGGAAATCTACATCCATTGCATAATGTTCTTCTACTTTGTATAGTCCGATTTGCTGATGCAATGATTTGTGATAAAAGTAAGCAGAAGGATTTAACGGAAAAGAAGCATCGATAATTCCATCGTCATTAATTCGTCGTTCTAACAATAAATCAATCGTCCTTAATTGTTTAGCTTTATTAATAAAAGTTAGTTCACCTTCCAAATTACAAACATTACAGTTACCAACAATCAAGCTAGGCTCTGGTAAATTTTTGAAAATTTCACAGACGCGGTTAAGAACGTTTGTTTCATAAAAATCATCAACATTTAAAACACCAATAATTTCTCCTTGTGCCATAGCAATTCCTTTATTGAGAGCATCAGATTGCCCTCGATCCTTTTCGCTAACCCATCGGATATGGGGATATTGATTGGCTTTATTCTTAATAATGTCTATTGTCTTGTCGCTTGAACCTCCATCGACAATGATATGCTCCACTTCTAAACAGTTTTGGTCAATGACAACTTGAATGCAAGATTCTATGAATTTCTCTCCGTTATAAACTGGTGTAATTATACTAATCATTAACAAGCGCCTCTTGTGGATATTCCAAACAAAAAATAATTTAAACGATCAATCTCTAATCATAGAGTTCCCCATTTGCACAAGTTTATAACGTAACTGCCTTTCTGCCTAAGTCCTATACAGTTTATACAATAGCTCTGTCTGCGACAAGAACACGACACTGAAGAAGCTTGTTTTAAACTATACATTGCTTGCCCGCGATTTGTTTGGCATTCACTGCTCATGAATGGAGAAGTCGCTGTTCGTTCTTGTGCATAAGTCAATTGCTACGCCAAGAAGATACTTTGACATCAACTATTCTCTATCTTTCCATCCTTTTTTTGTTTGATACGGTAAATCCAACTTATGCCTGTACGGTTTACCCAACTTTTTTTAGATTTTTCTTTTATTAAATTAGTTTCTAGAGAGATGAAACAAAACAAACAAAGCTTCTCTCTCAAAACGTAGAGGTTCGATAATTGATTAAATATCTGAAATCTCTACATTCCTCTAAAACTAAGTTTGATTACTCAAAAGTCAATTAAAAAGTTAAGGAGAGATTGAGATATGGCACTCATTCGTTGGGAACCATTCCGTGAAATGGAAATTCTACGTCGTCAAATGGATCAACTGTTCTCTGAGCTTACAGCAGCCGAGCGCGGTAACTCTGATATTTCTGCATCATCAAGAACAGCGTGGGTTCCTGCTGTTGAATTATCTGACAATGGTTCAGAGTTCATCTTAAGAGTTGAGATTCCAGGCGTGGACGCTAAAAACCTAGATGTTCAAGTTACTCAAGATGCAGTCTCGATTGCTGGTGAGCATCGTTACGAAAAACATTCCGAATCTAACGCTAAAGTTCATTCTGAATTTCGGTATGGCAGCTTTACTAGAGTAGTTCCTCTACCAAGCAAAGTTCAGAATCAACAAGTTAAGGCAGATATGAAAGATGGCATTTTAATTCTGACTTTACCTAAACTGGAGCAAGAGCAAAACAAGGTATTTAAAGTGAATTTAGGCCATTCTCAAAGTGCTACAGCTTCTATAGAAGCTGGCAATGGTAATACACAACCCAATATTACATCACAACAAAACGTTTAAGCTACTTGAGAAAATGTTCTCTCTGATTCAATAGTTCTTATATCTGTGAAATAGTTGCATTTTGAGAAAAACCCCAGCCAAACTTATCGACTGGGGTTTTTGTCGGTTATACCATTTCAATTCATGATTGCAACACATCCTTGGGTAAAGACGCGATGAATCGCGTCTCTACAAATGATCTATTTGTCGCATTTTTTTGCATTGGTATTAACTCCTAAAAAATAGATAGCGCTATTCCTCTTGAACATCAACCCAGATGCTACCTTCTTCCACACGAATAGGAAATACTGGTAATACTTTTTGTGGCGAAACCATTGAGAGTACTTTACCTACACCAGGTGGCCAAGAACACCAGTCTTTTACCTCACCTGTACGCAGATCAAAAGCACTGCGATGAAAGGTACAAACTATTGCCCCATCTTCAGTGATTTTCCCACTTTTCAACGGTAATTTTAAGTGGGGACAGTTGTTATCTACTGCATAAAGCTGATTTTCGTGGTTCAAAACCAGAATTTTCCGGTTGCCAACTTTCACCACTTGTCGCGTACCTGGTGAAAGTGCTTCGACTGCAAGAACTTTAGTCCAACTCATTAGGTTCTCCTCTCCTAATTAATCTGTTTTCAGTTTCTCGCAATTGTGACCACTGCGATCGCCTTTCAGTACTAGGGAGTCAAAAAGCTTTCATCCCCGCAGTTTTTAGCTCTCTTGTTATCAGCATAGGATTGATATATTAATGAAAAATCTTAGGCTCATTTCTAAAGAAATCAATACCCTAGTCTCAAGCCTCTTTCCATAAGCATCTGAGGTTCGATATTTTCAACTTTAGGTATCGCTTCTAACTGAGGAATCCTAGCGATCGCATCTACAATATTACCTGATTGGGCACGTAACCAAGCCGTATGAGGTGCATAGTCAAGGCTTTCTACTATTTCATAACCGGCTCGATTAATTACCTCGCGTTGCGACTTCACATCAACGCTTTCAGCAAAGCGGATGAAAACCAGTCCGGTTGGTACTGCTAGGGAACCATTTGATTGTAATGTGTAAATTGGACTTAGTGTTCCCTGTTCTGATTGATTGGGTTCACCTGGAAAAACTGCTATTTTACCATCGTTAAGTTGTAAAATTGCTCCTGTTACTATGGTCTTGGGTTGATTGTAATGTATTGCATAATATCCAGGCTTACGAGTGTAAGATATAACATTGCGTAGTCGTAGCCCGGCGTAGGCATCACTGCCAACGCGAATTTGTTCAGGATATTCAGAAAAGTAATCTTTTTGAAATCTCACTTCAGGAATCAGGGGTAAAGAGTACACCTGTAGAAAATACTCTGCCGGGAAATAAAACATTTTTTCAAGTTCTAATGATGTTATAGCGTTTTTCAATGATGTGGAATACAAATCTTCCATCGGAATGCAGAGCTATACGCCTTTATTCATATTGAAGATTCCTAAAACAGCCTGACCAAAGAGGCAGGGGAGCAGAGGAGAAAGATTCGCTCATTTCCCCTGCCATTTGGGTTTCAACCCCCTAAATTTATTTATGCCCAAAGGCAAAAATATTTATTTCGATAGCGCAGCGTTAGCGAGTCAGACGCTCCTACGTCGCTAACGCTACGCTATCGAGCGTCGATGCGTAGCACGAGAAATAATGCGTCCGTTTTCTTGCCTCTAAATTTATTTATGGGGTTCTCCCCCCTGCTCCCTGCCCCCTGCCCCCTTTCCTCTTCATTGACCTTGAATCCCTTTTTTCTGGAAAGACGAATCAAAGGCTTGTATGAACTTAGATAAATTAAATTCTGTTTGAGTTGTATCTTTTTAAACCGTAATACACATATAACATAAGAAATCAGAAGCATCCATAAACTAAACGTAAATCCCAAGCGCACACTGCAAGAACATAACGTATGATGCAGTTTTTCCCATCCAAATGCCTAATTTTTAAGATAGTAATATTTCAAATATCCCAGGAGATAAAATTATGGTTCAAGTTCGCTATGGTGGGCAGAATGGCCAACAATATGAACTTGCTATCAGTGAGGAACACGTTGTAGTGCGTACCGAAAGCCGCAGTGGTCTTGTTGGTGCCAGACCCTTTGAAGTCGCACCAATATCACCCACAGCTCGCAGCATCCTGAATCAATTCGAGTTAACAACACGGTTTCGGCAAGCAGGTGTAGAAATTTTGCGAACGAAAGTTCCGACTGAAGGTGTGGCTTTGCGCGATCGCGCCCGTGATATTCTCAACAATGAGTCTGAAGTCCAATTTGCCGGACGGGTTCTGATCGATCCAGCATCCAGTCAACCGATAATTTACACCGAAAACCTTTTCCTTAAATTCAATAATGAAGAAGAGTTAACTGTCTGCCAAGAGGTCTTAAGACGTTACGGCTTAACAATTAAACGCCAACTGGAATATGCACCAAATGCTTATTTTGTCAATGCTCCTACAAATACTGGTATAGCTATCTTTGACATCGCCGAAAGACTTTTGAATGAAGAATCAGTTGAACTGTGCCATCCTGAACTAGTGCGTGAATCACGTCGACGTCAGGTTTTTCCGCAACAGTGGCACTTAAAGCAAACAACAATTAATGGTAATGTAATTAATGCCCATGCCAACGTTGAGGCAGCTTGGAAATTGAGCAATGGCACTGGGACGATTATTGCAATTATTGACGACGGTGTGGATCTTGAGCATGAAGAGTTCCGTTCCTCTGGAAAAATTGTTGCCCCGCGTGATGTCACACGTAAAACTGACAATCCCAGACCCGGAAACGACGATAACCACGGGACAAGTTGTGCAGGAGTAGCTTGTGGAAACGGCAACTTTGGTGCATCTGGTGTAGCACCCGGTGCAAGGCTGATGCCGATTCGTTTAGCTTCGGCGCTGGGGTCGCAGGATGAAGCTGATGCTTTTGTTTGGGCGGCTCAAAATGGTGCTGATGTAATTTCTTGTAGCTGGGGGCCCGCAGATGGTGTTTGGTATGAGCCAAACGATCCTCTACATAACCAGAAAGTACCTCTGCCTGATTCCACACGCCTTGCTATGGAGTTTGCAATTAGTAAAGGACGTAACGGTAAGGGCTGTGTAATTTTATTTGCAGCTGGTAATGGTAACGAAAGCGTCGATAATGATGGCTACGCCAGCTATCAAAAGGTGATTGCTGTGGCAGCTTGTAACGACTACGGCACGAGAAGCGCTTACAGTGACTTTGGTCAGGCGGTGTGGTGTGCCTTCCCCAGCAATAATGGCGATAGTTCTCAAACCCCTGGAATTTGGACAAGCGATCGCTCTGGTGTAGTTGGCTACAATTCTGGTAATCGGAATTTGGGTGACGTTCCAGGTAACTACACGAATCAATTCGGCGGAACTTCTAGTGCTTGTCCGGGTGCGGCTGGTGTTGCAGCCCTAATTATTGCTAGAAACCCAAATCTGCGTTGGGACGAAGTGCGAGATATTATTAAACGCTCTTGCGATCGCATTGATCAAGCTGGAGGTAAATATGATACTAATGGTCGTAGTCCTTTCTACGGTTACGGTCGAATGAATGCTTTGAAAGCTGTAGAATTGGCCAAGCCACCTGAAACATCACCCATCAGCAGATTTCAGGCAGTGCAAGATGTCCCAATTAACGACTTACAAAAATCAACATTATCGTTGGCGATCACTAGTACTAACCTGATAAAATCTATCAAAGTTAATGTAGACATCGAGCATACTTTTATTGGGGATCTTATAGTTACTCTCCTTCCCCCAGTGCAAACAGGCGTACTTCCTGTAATTCTGCACGATCGCCAGGGCGGAGCTACAGATAATATTAAAACTACTTATCATGAGATAAATACCCTTAAACTTGCTGCTTTAAAAGGTAAAAGTCCCGAAGGAACCTGGACTCTAGAAGTTGCAGATCAGGCTGACGCAGATACAGGAAAGATTCGCAGTTTCACCATTGAAATTGGATTTTAGACCAAGTGTATTGACTTATACCAATTCTTTATGAAGATGCATAGAATTAAAAACGAACCGCCAAGAACGCCAAGAATAGAGGGTTAATCATTTTGTGCAGCTTCACATGAAATTGATATTAAGGATAATTATAGGTTGGATTTTGCGATCGCAAAACCCAACCTTTTTGCGTGAATTTCGTGGCGAGTTGAAATTTAAACGTCTGGAATAGCTTGTCTTGTGTCATGCATTCAGCTTCTGTAATATTTCTTTATATTTAATATAAGAAAAAATCGTTAAGAAGATAAAAGCTTTAATTTCTACAATGTGCAGGAAAATAAACAATGGCGTGGGTATATTTATTGGTTGCAGGGTTGTTAGAGATTGCATGGGCAATTGGTCTGAAATATTCACAAGGCTTTACTAAGCTGGCTTTCAGTATTCCCACAGTTGTTTGTATGATATTGAGTTTTTTCTTTTTATCGATAGCACTACGCACATTACCAGTAGGTACTGCTTACGCCGTTTGGACTGGGATAGGGGCAATGGGTACGGCTTTATTAGGGGTAGTTTTATTTGGTGAACCTGCTTCAGTAAAGCGTTTTATTTGCATTGGCTTAATTTTGGCAGGTGTACTGGGACTCAGGTTAGTATCAAGCCATTAATCCTGCTGGGCAGAAGAAAGGATAAATTTCAGCCATCAAAAAAGCTGACATTTTAAGTCAACTAAAGTTCGTGTTGAACTCGCTAATTTTGCTTTGTCATCTGTAGCTTTAGTTTTAAAGAATCTGTATTAGTCGGCTTCTGAAGCGGTTTTGGCGTATCAACTTGGAGCAAAAACGCACGTTTGACTGATTGACCTTGTTCGGTTTCAGCCGTGAGGACAATTTGAGAAAGACTTGTGGTCGCTTTCAGTGTCCTAGAACCGCTAGCTGGGACATCACCTAAAGGTTCGAGTTTAACCTTAGCACCATCCCCCTGTACCTTCCAGTTGAGAGTCACAACTTGTCCAACTTTTAAGAACATTGAGGGATTCGTTTCTGAACTTTGATTATTGAGCGTAAAGTCAATAATTTGAAGGGGTGTTGCCTTTAACTGGACTTGAATTGCTTTAGAGAGTGGCGATTGTTTTTGACTTCCACTAGACACAGGTTGAAGGCTAATCGTATAGTCGCCTGGTTTAGCTGGAAGCCCTATATCCACGTTGGAACAACTCAATGTTTCGTTGACTGGAGGTTGACATTGCTTTGTTAGTTCTGGAGGAATTTGTTTTTGAAAATCATAAGTCTTGAGGAGCGTTGGTTTATCCTCTTTGAGTTGACTAATAACCTGAAGCTGAACGAGTTGGCTAAAATTTTTGATATTCCAACTAAGAGTTAAGGGTTTCCCTTTTTCGAGTTGAGACTGGCGTGCTGTAATGCTTGCCACCTGAGGCAGTGGCTTAGGTTGAATTACGACATCAAGTTTCTGCTGAATAGGTTTTTCTGCGGATTTTGCCTTAATCTGAAGTTGAAAGGTGTATTTTCCCGCCAGTCGGGCACCTGTATCGACGTTGGTACAAGTTAAATTGCGATCGCGATCGTGAATTTGGCAATAACGGTTCAGTTCTGTCGGTAAGCCTTGACGAAAGTCGTAAACTTGGGGACTGCTCGCAATTTGATCTTTGGTTGCAGAAATTACCAGCTGCTCAAGCCTATCTGAATTCGAGATCGTCCAGTTTAAGCGTACCCTGCCTCCCTCCGTATAACTAGCACTATCCGGTTTGAATTCTGCCAGGATTGGCTCTGGAGTGGGTTTAAAGAACACAAACCAAATCAAAAAGCCGAGTCCCGACAATGCACCAACCCCTGCCAGCAGCAACAGCAGAAATTGCCACCAAGGGCGTGCTTTCCAGACTAATAACCCCATCGGTAACTTTTCTGGCGTCGGTAATGCTTGAATATCTTGAAGATGGATTTGAAACGGTAGCTCTAAGCCATACCCAAAGAAGGGACGTCGCCATTTCTGTATAGGATAAACAGTTAGACTAATTGTTGCTGTTTCCCCAATCAACAAATTGACAGAAGACGGACTGCAAACATAGTTGCACAATTCCGTTTCATCTCGGCTGCTAGCACTTACGGCTAATTCTCGAATTGAATTTCCGTGATTTGTCAGTGTGAGTCGATACTGTCCTGGACTGTGACTGACTTTTCCAAGAATAGTCTCCAGTTCAACACTCAAGTTAAATTTTGGCTTTACCTCTAAATACACCAGATCCAAAAAAACCTGCTCTGGAGCATTATCAGAAGTGAGCTGGAGAGTCGGTGAATAATGACCAGCAGGCATGTTTATTGGATAATGGAACTCAATAATGATTTCGCCTTGACCTCCCGGATTAAGCTCCAAACCATCGGTACTGGAAACGATACCTAACTCACTCAGTTCATTAGAAGGATATTGAATCGTGAACCACGTTTTATCCAAGTCAAGACAATAGAGCCGAAACCGATCCACTCGATTGGAGTGATTGTTCACGATTACTGATAGCTTCTGGTGCTGGTTGGGCTGAACTAGTAAAGGCTGAACGGGACTAGTTGCTGGGCTAAGTGAAAAGGTAAGGTTTTGTGACCGTATAACAGTCTGCTCTTTGACTAGAACTTCAAGACGGCCTGGGTAATGAATCGGAGTCTCTTCTGGATAATGCTCTGGGGCATCTACTACTATCGTGTAGGGATAACTTCCTGGTAGAGCGTCTGAGGGAATCTCAAAGAGCAGGCTGACTTCACAAGCTTGTTGGGAGTCGAGGGCGACCCGCTTTCTTGCAGATGGACACCATGACAGTAGGGTTTGAGTCGTGGGATCGACAAACACATCAATTGTGGCTCCCTGTTCGCCTTGATTAATCAGACTAATGTCAAGGGTAACGCTCTCCCCTGGAAAACCCTCTAGGCGGGTGGGAGGATTCAGTATAACTTTGAGTGGTGTGATAAGATTCAACATCTCTACAGCATCTTCAGTAAAGGACTATGGCGTTGCCCAAATGGAATGGTAGTTACACAAAAAAAGAAAATGTCCAGAATGCAGCTTTATCGAAATTAGAAAAAATGGTTGTCGTTCTGATAAATTCGGCTTCTTTGGTTTGCAGTCAACTTAATATTTATTCTTGCTGTTTAACATTCAGATAGCTCTTTATTGCTTTATTTTAAAAGGGATTATAAAGTAAACTAAAATATAGGCGGTTTTCTTGTAATGTTCTCTCATTTGATGAGTTAACAAATACTAAAGGAACGCCCTAGTCAAGACGAACGGTGAAGCGATCGCTCTGTAACCAACGCAACCCCAGACCAACAGCAGCTAGAGTATTAGGATCGGGATTCTCTCTACCAGAACTATTCCAGTCAACACCAAAATCTACAAACAAGACAACCTGTCATGTGCTATTTATCTGGGGTAAGTGCAGAATTGGTACTTGAACTTCCGCAGAAACAACGCCATTCTCTGTCAGCAGATAATCTTGACGGTATCCCCGAAGGCTATCCTGCCCACCTGTGGACTTAAAGATATACTGCTGAGTAATACAAGTATACTCAGTGATAAGTAGCACATTATAAAATTCTGGGTATATTTATCAATCATGGCACTGGACTATTTTTTGTCAGTAACTTTTATTCATCTGGGTTAAAGCGATAGAGGCGAACTTGTGCATCATCAGAGCCACTGGCAATCCAAACTCCTTGCTCTTTAGGAATCAAGTCTAAGGAAGTAATTCTGCTGGACAGGGTTGCGATCTGCTTCGGTTTTTGAGTCAGATCGGGAGTGAAGTTTGCGGTTAGACGCCAGGCCAGGATCTGACCATCATCACCTGCACTGATGAGCCATCGTTGATCTGGAGTAAATAAAATGCTGCGAACCGATGTTTTTGAAACCTGCCACCTCGCCCGTTGTTCGCAGCTTTGCTGAGGAAGTTGCTCTTTAGGCGACCCTTTTTGCGCTGCTTTCTGACATTTACTTAAGTCCCAAAGAGTAACGTAACCATCAGAATCAGAGGCAGCTAGTATAGGAGTATTGGGCGCAAAGCTGACATCCCAGAAAAAGTCGTTTTCTCCGCGATTTTGAGCATTGTCTGAAAGCTTTAGCTGCCGGGGTTGCGAGTTTGCGACATCCCACAAGACAAGCCGCTTAAACTGTCCGGCGCTCACAAGGATTTTTTCATCTGGACTGAGTGCTAAAGACCAGGCTTGATATGCGAAGTGATCGGGCACCTTCAAAACCTTGGCAGGCTTTGAGTCAAAACGGACATCCCTTGGTCTTTGCCAACTCCGAATAGTTCCGCTTCCATAGCTAGTATATAGCGTCAGAGAATTACGAGTAAAAATCAAGTCCAAAATGCGATCGCTTGTCTGATCTTTGGGATCTTTGAGCGTATAGAGTCCCTTGCCAGTGTTGATATCCCAAACCTGAACGGTTCCATTCTCTAAACCTGCAAAGACCTGATTATTTTTCACCGGAGTTAATGCTAGCGATCGGATTGCTTGCTGAGTAATTGCCAGAAGTCCCTTAGAAGACTTAGGTTGAGCATTGGTGCAGGTTTTGGCTAACGTCCCCTTGCTCAAGCTACCTTGAGCGGTTAGCGTTCCCCAATCTGTCACGCCCCAAGTGCGAATTGAACAATCGTCTGAGACACTCATTACAAGCGGCGATCTGCCACTCGTGCCACTGAGTCGCACGGCATTAACGCCAGCCAAATGAGTGATGGGCGTTGGTCTAAACACAGCAGCTGCAATTGTTAAGAGCAATGCTACTAATAACCATAGAGGTACAATTGGGAAAACCTTTAAAAATAAAATCTGGGTTGCTGGATCGCTACTCCCTAATCTTGGGTCTGATAGCCAAGGCTTGAGTTCAAACTTGAGTTTTCGTGACCAACCAATCCAGGGACGACGGGGAGAGAGGGTTAGGTTTGTAGAAGTTATTTCTCCCAATGCGAGAACGGGTTTTTCTGGACTAACCTCAATTTGGCATCGTTTCGCGTCTTGGCCTCGGACTTCAAGATCGAGCGTTTGCACCAGATTACTATTATTCTTAAACATCAATTGGAAGGTACTGCTACGCGATCGCCAATTCGGGAGCCAGGGTCTTTTAGCTGGGATACATTGCTGCTGAGGCTGGACTTCAAACTGCATGAAGCCAACGGGCAGAACTTCTAAAATTCCTTGCACTTCAACGGTAGAACTCAAATGACTTTTGGCAATTATGACAAAAAGATAATCGCGGCTCGGAACTCGATCTGCTCTAGGGGGCTGACATTGGAAAGTTGCTGTTGTCTCTCCATTTGCTGGAACTTCTATATACTGTTCTGAGCTACCAACTAGCCAGGAAGACTCAAGTTCTGCACATTGCAAGCGCACTTCTGAAGGCTGCGACCCCACATTCTTAACAGTTACGGGAATATCCACGACGTTACGAGGATAAACTTGAAACCGCTTTGCAGGTAGTGCGATCCGCAGTAGATTTAATTCACCACTAGGTTCTAACGTTAATCGCAGAACTAATCGTCGTTCTTCAGAGAGCTGGGGCGAAAAAATCCGCACCGTTAGATTGACGATCCCAACGAAATCAGGGATGGGAGAGTCTAAAATCTCAACTTGAAAATCAGTGCGATCGCCCGGTGATTTAGCTGTAGATACATCTGGAGAAAGATGATACCAGTTACTCTGCTCGCCTGCTCCCGCCGCTTTAATTTCAAGTTGAAACGACGCAAACTGATTGCTGCGGTTGATCACCGAAACACCAAATGAAACTGATGGCCCACCGGGGCGAAAGGCTATATTTTGCTTGGTCAAGCTAGCATCGATAATTGAGCTGGCAAGCATAATAAAGAGATATATGGGTTATTTTAATATTGAATAACAACTTTGATTGGAATAGATCCGACTTCTGTCTAATTCACTCTGGGTCGAATGGCACTAAGAAAAGATGAAATCTTGGCTTAGTGCCAGTTTAATAGAAGCTATTGACAAATCAATATAATTATGCATGTATTTTGGATTGGATTCATAAGTGGCATTTGAGCCAAAACATGAAGATTATGAACAAGGGATTTGCCGTTATCTTAGTGCCATTCCACTCTGGGTCATTTTGTGATTTCTTAGCCTAAATAGCAATAATCATCTTAAAGGCTGCATATTCTGATTTCAGTTATCCCAATGAGTGATACAGAAGCGTAAGCTCGGCTTTGCCTTTAAGTCGTTACTTATGCTTGCTGACAAACATCCCTAATAACTATCTATTTTTAACAAAATTGCGGAATTGAGATAACATCGCTTGAAGCCATAATTATCAGTTACAACATAAACTGACTGCATTCATTGAATTTCTTGCTTTACCAACTCCAAGTAAGAAATCTTGAAAATGCCCAAATGAAAGGAAACAATGCAATTTTATTAATCGAATTCTAATTCTCAGTTACCAAGCTAAATTATCAATAAAAACAGCTATATCGGGGGTTGTTGAATTAGGGGATGATTTCGCACAATTTATAACGTATTTCCAATGATTTCACCCACCAATTAATCCCGTATTTATGCAACGCCCTATATCGCTCTGATGCCTACTAGTGCTACACCTACATATTATTAAATAGGTGATTTATAGCCTAATTTTTAGCATTTCACAAAATCGCACTGCTCTCTCATAGGAAGCCGATCATTAACAAGAAGGCTTTACTACCTTACCATCTGATTCACTTTTGCAACACAACCTTTTTTGCAACAGAACCAGAAGTAAAGCATATAATTTGGAGGAAAGTTATGGATAGTCTCACAGATAACCCAGGCATAGGTCTTAAACTTTTAAAAAATTTGAGTCCTCAGTCCGAAAAAGGGACTCCCCAATATTACACCCAGAAACTAAAGCATTTCTTGCAGCTACAGATCGAGCAACTGGCAGCTCAACCGCAGATTCAATGGACGAGAGTGGTTTATCAAGATCCGCAGATGTCCGATCGCCAACAAGTTATTGAAACCTCTCAAATGCCTTTTTCTTTTGCGAAAGAGACTCTAGCTTACTTACAGAATGAAGGTTGGTTAGCTAATGTTTCATCTGCTCTAGCGTTAAAGCCGATTGATGCAGAGACAATAGAAAAAGGCTTCTATTATTGTCATTTTGGTGAATCAAGTCAGCCTAATCAATACTTATTATTATTTGCTAAGGGGCCTTTGTCTCATACTCAACGGCAATTCATTAAGCGAACTGCTGCTAGTATCGGTGAATATTTAGACGAACATCAACAAAACTGGCAACACCGCCAGAAGATTCAAATTTTAGAGCATCTTGTTCAACGAGTGGGGCATCAGTTACGTCATCCTTTGGGTTTAATTAGTCTCTATGCCCATAATCTTACTCATCTTTTGGCTCCGAGTAAAGAGCAAGAACAAGCTTCAGTTATTTGCAAGACTGCTCACAGCTTAAATCAAACTCTCACTGAAATTGTGCAGTGTGCAAGTAGTAAAAAGTTGCAGATTGTACCGCAAGATATTCGTAACCTCGTCCATAAAACACTAGAAGAATTTCAAGGCTGGATTTCGGAGAAAGATATTCAGGTTTGTTGCAGCGATCGCACACTTATTTTAAAACTCGATCCACTCCAAATCAAACAGGCTATCAGCAATTTATTGAGTAACGCCATTCATTTTAGTCCCCAAGGGGCAAAAATTTTCATTGATTGGCAAGAGCAACAGGGCGATGTTTTACTGACCTTGAGAGATGAAGGCCCAGGTCTATCCACCGAGGATTTACAGAAGTTGTTTAAGCCTTTCTATACCCGCCGCTCGGAGGGAACAGGTTTAGGGTTAGCTATTGCCCAAAAAGTTGTACTCGACCACGGAGGGAAATTATGGGCAAGAAATGCTCCCAAAAAAGGTGCAGAATTTTCGATAAGCCTACCTCGATTGATTCCATGCATTAACTTATCAGAGGACAATACCGCATGTTAACCCAAGTAGAACAAACCAAAACCCTATCGACGCTTTTAGTTGATGATGATGATCAATTTCGGGCTGGAATCAGAACCTTCCTAAGCCTCTCCCAGATTCAGGATCGAGGCATTAAGGTGGTTGGGGAAGCGAATCGTCCGGCTCTGGCTTTATCCCTTGCCGAGCAGCATACTCCCGACCTGATTCTGATTGACATGGAATTAATTGAGGGAAATGGCCTCTCTCTATTACAGCAGCTCCAAGATAACAATACATCGAGTAAAACCCTGGTTCTATCAGGTCATCAAGAAGACTACTGGATTTATCAGGCTATGCAGGCGGGGGCGGATGGCTATGTATTTAAGGGTCAGGTTTCACAGCAGTTGCTAGATGCGATCGCTACTATTATGCAGAACCAAATTTATTTACCACCTGAAGTTGCCACTGGGTTCTTTAGAAAATTCCAAAAAGCCCAAGCCTCGTTACCTTCACAGATTGGTCAGCCTTGCACTCTGTCCGAGAGAGAAAGCGATGTTTTATATTGGCTCGTTCAAGGAGCCTCAAACGATGAAGTTGCGAAGCAACTCTACATTTCAGTGTCTACTGTTAAAACTCATATCACTAATATTTTTCTGAAGCTACAGGTAACAAGCCGGACACAAGCTATTGTAGCAGCCATCAAGATGAATCTGGTTCAGTCGTAATTGGGTTCAATCATTTTGGTTGAGAGCATCCCAATGCAAGCCAAAAGGTACAGGACTGACACAAAAACCCTGTACAAACTTCTTTCCTTGGCGCTCTTGGCGTCCTTGATGAACCAGCGCTGTAGGCGGGTTTCCCACCGTAGGCGACTGGTGTTAGCGTAGCGTTAGCGACATTCGCGTAGCGTCTCGCAGAGAAGGAGCGTCACCCGAAGGGCGGTTCGTTATTTGATTATTGTTCTAAGCCAAAATCCCATATAAAAATAAACTTGCACATTTGGAATGCTCCCTTTTGGTTTAGCCCTAACTATCGAGAAGATTCTATGCCTATTGTTGATTCTAATGCACTAGCTAAATTCTACCGATGTACCCAAAATGCACCTCTGAGCTGTCAAAAGCCAATAGAAACTGCTGAGAAAATACCGGGTGCTAAGTTTTGTCTGGAATGCGGATTCCCCACTACATTACCAATTCAAACTGAACTCCGGGGCAGCTTAGGCACCTATCGCATTTCTGAAATACTTAGGTCTCAGGGAATGGGACGGCTTTACAGAGGAACTCAGATCAGCAATGGTCAATCCGTTGTGGTGAAAGAGTATTTACTGCCTAAGCAATATTTTAATGCTGTGGAAGCACAACAGCGCAGAACAGCCTTGAGTCAGGTGGCAAAGGGCAATTTGACCACCGCGAAGGGTCGGGAGTTTCGGCTGGTCAGTCCATCAGAAATTATTGCAGATCCATTGAGCGATCGCGTCTATCTGATTTTTTCAGGCGAAATCGCGGCACTTCCTACCCTGAAGCAAACTTTGACAGAGACAGGAGCCTTTTCTGCATCGCAAGTGCGACAAGTTTTAAATCAAATGCTCCAGTCGCTACATTTCCTCCATAGTCAGCCATCAAGTTTTGCATCTGTTGCCATAGGAACTGCTCACGGCAACTTAGGGCTTGACAGCCTGCTCATAAGTGATAGCGGCTACGTCTATGTCTGCGATCTGGCATCCTGGGAGCAGCTTTTTATCCCTGCGCCGCGCCAAATGCTGTTACCGGAACAAGACTTAATCGATCTTGGATCGGTCGCCTTTGCTCTCTGGACGGCTCAAGAGATTCACTCTGGGTTTAACGCACCGCTAAATCCACGCGAGGCTCAACATTGGCCCCAGAACGATCCACCCCTGAGAGATTTTCTGCATCGTTTACTAGGGTTAGACACCCCGTTTAACTCTGCGGCAGAGGCGCGTCAGGCTTTAATTAAACTGCCTCAACCTGAAACGGCTGCTGGTTTTCATGTAAATTTTAGCCCAGAGTCTCCAGCGAAACCGAATCGAAAGTATTGGCTTTTGAGTTTACTTGCTTTGCCTCTATTGGGAGGACTATTGTGGTTGCTATTGCCCCGATCTATATCAAATTCTAATGCAGAGATGGCTAACTTTAAGCAGCTTTTGCCATCCTTTGCAGACGTTAATGGTATTGGGCCAGGACAGTATCCGTATACGGGAGAAGCGCTGGGAACTTGGACAATAGTTTTAGACAAGAAACCCGCGAGCGATCGCAAACTGAGAGTATTCCTAACTCAGCCCAAGTTGGATATAGCAGCTATTTTTAACTACCGAACTTATGCCCCTCAACGATCTCCCCTTACTGAAGTTCTCGAAGCGAACACCAAGGCAAATTTTGCGATCGCTAGTTTATCAACCCAACTACCCGAAGGGTTAATTCAGGAAACGATCGCCTACGATGGTCTTTTAGTTTATGTACCTGCCTATAAGAGTCAAAATCTACCAAGTGCATTACAAGGTAAGATCAGTCTTGCCCAATTGCAGCAAATTTTTACAGGGCAACTTACCAACTGGAAACAGCTAGGTTCAGATTTTCCTGATCTGCCGATCAAACCCTATCGACCGATGGAACCTGAAGCATTACGCTTGTTCCAACAGAAAGTTTTAGGCAACGATCCGAGTCTGATTGCCCAATTTAGCAAGATTGAGCAACGTTCAACCTTTAATACCTTGCGTTCCATCGCAGTTGGAGAAAAGCAGGCGCAAAAAACTGAGGCTGGCTCAATTAGTTTCGGACTATTGACCCAAACCTGGGATCAATGCAAAATTTACCCCCTAGCTATTGCCCAAAAAAATCTAGACCCAGTACAGCCTCTGCTAAAAGAGACTAGCAACGGCGTAATGCAACCTATTTCTCCATCAGACAATCTCTGTCTGGAGAAAAAGCCCTTACTTAATATATCGGCTTTTCATACAGCTACCTATCCACTCAGCACGCCGTTGATTATTGCATATCCTAGAGATAATAATTTGCCTGGGAATGTATCAGGGCCGCTCTTTGCTAATTTTCTCAAAACTCAAGATGGGCAGTATCTCCTTCAGCAAGCAGGTCTTGTGCCGCTACAAACTCCACCCAAAAACTACACTTTATCGTCATCTATTCTGAATCGTTAAGGAGTGCAATTACTATGGCAATCCAAACTCATCGTTGTCCAGAGCCAAGCTGCTCTTTCTTTAATCAGGTATTACCGCACAACGCTAAAATCTGTCCAATGTGCGGTACTTCATTAGCACAGGCAGTACAACCACCCCCTGCTATGGTAGCCTCGACAGCCCGCTATACTCAAACCTCGACCCCCTCGCCCCAGCTATCATCAACAATCAATAATCAGGAACGTCCTCAGTTAAAGTTGCTTCATCCCAGCAAACAAAGTTTTCTATTGCTTAGGGAATCTGGCGTGATTGGTCGTCAAAATCTCTCTAACGGAATGCGACCTGAAATCGATTTAACAGGACTGCCCCATGCAGGTATCATCTCTCGTACCCATGCTCATCTCTACTGGGATATTGCTCGACAAACTTACATGATTGTTGATGATAGCCGAAACGGTAGCTACCTCAATGATAAATTATTACCTCGTGGAGCACCTCATCCATTGAGTCATGGAGATAAATTACAGCTAGGTCAGGATGGGTTGATTTGCTTGCAAGTTGAGTTGAATCATACTTCAAATTAAATGGCAATGCATGAAACTCATCCTTGTTTAGTTAGCGCGTGAATCTAGAGTTAGAATATTAGTCTTATAACTTTCTTCTTAGATAAAACAGAAGCCAGGGTGCTTGAAATATTATTAAACACTCAAGAACAGAGCGATCGCTCTGTTCTTTGCAATAATTTCGTAATTCAAAAAGCTATTAGCAAAACTAGTGCTAAAACTAACGGCATTGAGAGATTTAACTGTGCTTTACGTCCAAGAGTTTCACGTTTGATTAAAGAAACTTTGTCATTCTCCAAAAAATTAGAAAGTTATATTATTGGTAGCTATCTGGTATTTCATCCATTGCTATAATCATTTGCTACAGTTTTAGAGCTATCTATTCTTACCTATTTAGGGCTAATAGACAATTTTGATTGCTCTAATTTTGTCTCAATAAAGCAATACGCTTGGGTTAAGCCAGAAAAATAAATTTGCGTTGATTGGGTTGAGGAACGAAACCCAACATTTTCGGGTATTTTTTGGGTTTCACTAAAGTTCAACCCAACCTACAATTATCCTTAACCCAAGCGTATTGCTCAATAAAGTCATATACTCTCTATTAAGATTTAGTATTTTGCTCTTGACTATCGGTTGTTGTTTGCTGGTTGGTTGTTGCATTTTTATTAAATGGGCTTTCAACCGTTTCTCTGATTTTAGATTCAGCAATATCGGTTATTTTGTATCTCAGTTGATCGGATAGTCTATCAATAAATCCGCCGAAAACTCTACCAAAAAAGTATCCAATTGATTCCATGATTTTCACCTTGTAGTTGAAACGATAGTAGAAAGTAGCTTCAATTAAGTTCAGGCTAGTTCAGCAGACTATGAAATATCAGTAAATACACCACTAAAAACTCATGTGATTGTACTACAAAAGCGGCATCTTACTGCTTGTCGTGGCTTTTTGTAGGGGTGCTGACGCCATGCTCACGAACTTTCCTATTCCGAATCTGAGGTATAATTTGGATTTTTGTCATCGACAAATTTTGTTGCCTCTTCGTAGGATTGAAATACTGTATCGGCAGTGATCGGGATCTCGCAATGGCGGCTTTCATGAACCATAGCTTTTCCCGAATTAAATTTCGAGATATAGACTTCCTTGTAATTTGGTCGCTCCCTCTCAAGATCCATTTCTGGTGTACCCCGTTTATCGAACAAAGGGTCGTATTCAATCCCCTGAATGTCGCACCAAAAATGTTCTTCAAAATACCACATCTCTTTGCCTTCGGTATTTGATTGTCGGGTATCTCCTTTTATCGTTCCCTTTTCTACTAACATTGCTTTCTGCATTTTTTGTAGTGTAGCTTTAATGTTTTTGCTTTCTGCTAAATCAATTGTGTCCATCGCCAACTTTCTACAATCACTGCCTTGACCGTATTTAAAGTTCATCTTCCTTACCTCCTCCTTTACTAATTCTAATTGCAATTCTGGAGCATGTAGAGATTCGGGAAGAGAGATGCTACTCTGACTACTTCCAGGTCTGCTCTGAATATGTCCGTTTGATCCTAACCTTTGAAGTTCAATTCCTTGTGAGCTTTCTTCTCTTCTATTGCTATTTTTCTGTCTGGAAATATACTTACCACTGTCCATAATATCCTCGATGTATTAGTGATTGAATTTTCTGTTTCTATGTGCAGATACCTTTCTGAGCTAGACTAACTTTCAAATTTATGTTGAATTATTTGACAAATTATGCATCGTCTATCTACACTATATTATAGATTTTTATTGTTAAGGTCTATCAGACAAAGGTATGAAGACGGAATAGAAATTTTTGCCGAAAAAACTCTGTATTTCAGAAACTATCTGACTGTGATTGTCTATTTATATTGTACTTTTAGCCCTTTTCTGAGCATATAGACCTTCGGCTGATATAATTTCTGCGATCGCCAGATATCCTAAACTTTATAAGCGAAGTTTAGAGACAATGAGGATGGCAAACTTAATAAACGAGCAGCCACAAAAGTATTTGGGTACAGGCTTATCTTTCCCATTGCAGACCAATGTGCAGGGAGGAATCAAGCTAAGTTCTGAAGCTCAGAAGGTTAAAGAATCTATTTGGTTAATTTTGCGTACCGATTTGGGCGAACGTTTATACCGTCCTGATTTTGGCTGTCGCCTATCAGAACTAGCTTTTGCTCCCTTAAATAAAGATACTTTATTAAGAATTCGGATCTACGTATTGGAAGCATTACAAAAATGGGAGCCTCGAATTGACGTTGATGAAGTTCGCGCAGATCCTGATGCGATCGTAGGGCGTGTCAATATTATCATTGACTATCGCCTCAAATCTCATCCCGACCCCTATAGTTTTGTCTACCCGTTCTATTTAGCTTCAGAGGTGGAGTAATCGTGAATTTTGACTTTTTACCTCGGCTTCCCAGTTCTCGTCTGGACGATCGCAACTTTGACGATTTAGTAGAAGAATGCCTACTGCGTATTCCCCGCTATTGTCCAGAGTGGACAGATCACAATCTCAGCGATCCTGGTATTACTTTAGTCGAGCTATTTGCTTGGCTCACCGACCAGATGCTGATGCGATTCAATCAGGTTCCCCGTAAAAACTATATAGCCTTTCTAGAACTATTAGGAATCCGTCTACAGCCACCAACCCCAGCTCAAGTTAGGCTGACTTTCTACCTCAGCACTCATTTACTAGAAAACTACACCATTCCACGCGGAACAGAAGTTGCAACAGAGCGCACTGAAACTCAAGAAGCTATTATTTTTACCACTGATCGAGACCTATTAATCGCTCAACCGACCTTAAAACATATATTGTCTGCACCAGAGGCGGGTAATACTCCTCAATCGCTCCATGACCACACTGGAGAATGGCATCATGAAAATGACAGTCTTGCAGTGACTCACGAATTCCACCTATTTCCACAAAAGCCGCAGTCTGGTAATAGCTTTTATCTAGTGATTGAGCCTGATACCCCCTTAGAAGGAAATGTTTTGGCGATCGCCTTCACAGGAGCGCAAGGTACACCTACGGGTATCGATCCGAACCATCCTCCCCGCAGTTGGGAAGCCTGGGACGGCGAGTCATGGATAAAGGTACTCTTGCAGGAAGCAGACGACACCACCAATGGCTTTAGCTTTAATGAGAACACGGGAGATGGCTCACAGCAGAGCGGTGATGTGATTCTACATCTGCCCGAACGCTGGCCTACATCTAGTTTTGATGGCTACCGAGGTCGTTGGATTCGCTGCACCCTCATCGAACCTGGCCCTCGTCAGCCGGGATATTCAAATTCTCCTCGAATTAAAACAATTGAGATGCGTGCTATTGGCGGATCAGTGCAAGCTAGCCAATGCGTTCTGATCCAGGAGGAAATATTAGGTATCAGCGACGGAAGACCGGGGCAGAGCTTTGAAGTAGAGACTGCGCCTATTCTGGAGCGCCGGGGAGAAGAGCAACTGCTTGTTCTTCCTCTTGGGAAGCCCCCTGAAATTTGGCAGGAGGTTGAAGACTTTGCTGAATCAAAACCCCACGATCGGCATTATGTCGTTGATGTATTGGCAGGCACTATTCAGTTTGGGCCATTGATTCGTGAACCTCAAACCCTTAAGAAGCAAACGCAAACTCGTGCCTATTTACAGCAAGTGCAGCCAACAGATCGATCACCTAATCGAGACCTTCAGCCTCAAATGATTGAGCAACAGTATGGGGCAATTCCTCCCCGTGGTGCTGAAATTATGTTTACCTATCGTACCGGGGGCGGTAAACAAGGAAACGTACAGGCAAATACGCTGAATTTTATGAAGACGGCAATTCCTTATGTAGACCGCGTGACCAATTATCATCCTGCCGTCAACGGTGCTAATGCCGAGTCTCTAGAGCGGGCCGTCTTGAGAGCGCCTCAAATGCTGCGATCGCACGATCGAGCTGTTACTGCTTCAGATTTTGAAGCCTTAACTCTCAAAGGTAGCGGTGGTGCGATCGCTCGCGCATTGTGCTTACCGATGTCTGCCAGCCAAACTGCCGGGAGCGTCAGCGTGTGCGTTGTGCCTCAAGCCAATACCGATCTGATTGACTTAGGACACGGGATTGCTCCAGAAAACTTCAATTTAAATTCGGCTCTGTGCGATCGGGTTCTGCACTATCTAGATGAAAGACGTTTGCTAGGCATTCAGTTGCAGCTACAGCAGCCCAACTATGTTGGCGTATCGGTTCAAGCCGAAGTTACCCTAGAGCCTGCCTATAATAACCCAAGCGCTCAAGCCGAGATTATCCAGAAACTCAAAGTTGCGCTCTATCGCTACCTCAATCCTTTAACTGGCGGCGTAGAGATGACAGGCTGGCCCTTTGGTCGCCCCCTTTATCCGTCAGACATAATGGCTCTCCTTCAGCAAACACCAGGGATTCAATATTTGGGCGCTATCCTGCTGTTTCCTATTCAAAAAAATGGGGAATCTTGGCAGAGGCAAACAATGCCTGTAAACTACATAGATCCCGGCTCCTTGGGTTTACTCTGCTCTTGGGCAGATCCGCAGGCACGCACAGGACATAGTGTCAATATTCTCACAGACAAATCTGCGATGAGGATTTAGGGTATGGTGCCAGTACTTACCTCCAAATCAGCCAGTCTTCATATCTCTCCTATGCAGATTTCTGCGACCACCTCCCAAGGAGGCAGTCTGATGCTGGGAACTGAAGCCATCGAAGGTTCGCAACAGCAATCTGAAATTGTCGTTTACCCAGGAGAACTCTGTCGGGTTGCCCTTGAGATTAAAAACTGGGAGTCTCAACCTCAACAACTCAACTTAAAGCTAGATGGGACGTTCCCTTTGGAATGGTGTCAGGTACAGATAGATGCTTCCACCGCCCCTGAATTTGGGACAGTCAAACAGAACTCAGTAGCGCAACTCTCAGGCACTGTAATGGAGGCTGCTATCAACCTCGTAACGCTAGAAGTAGCTGCCAAGAAAAGCAGACATGCTGACTTATGGTTTTTGATTCCTAACGATTTTTTTGAGGGTGAAGATGTCCTTCAGGGAAGCAAGGGAAACCAACTCAACTTTCGAGGTTGTCTGTCGATTTATGCTAGTCAAAGCCTGAGTCAAGGGTCAAGTCCACATCCGATTCAAGAATCCAATTTTGAGCTAAATGTTCGACCACGGAGCAACTATACTGCTTTTTTGCCGATAGTTTATCAAGAAGTTGACTACATTCATCGCTTCATCAAAATCTTTGAGCAAGCGTTCGAGCCGGTAGTCAATAGCTTCAGTTCAATGTGGGCGCATCTAGACCCGTTAACTGCACCTCAGACGCTCTTGCCGTTTCTAGCTCACTGGGTAGACTGGCCAATTGATGCACAGCTAGATTTAAACCATCAAAGGCGGCTGATTCGACGCGCTGTAGAAATTTATCGCTGTCGGGGAACCCGTAAGGGACTTCGATTTTATTTACATTTATATACTGGTTTACCACTCGACGAACAAATTGACCGGGAAGAAGATAAATCAATCTGCATTACCGAACCCTTTGGTCAAGGATGTGTATTTGGACTAGCCTACGTGGGAGAAGATGCGGTTATAGGCGGTGGCAAGCCTTATCACTTTGATGTCCGCTTGCGGGCCCAGCCAAACAGCCCAATTGATGAGCAGCTGGTTCGGCGAATAATCGAGCAAGAGAAACCTGCATTTTGCTCCTACAGCTTGCGGATAGAAACAGACTAGTACCGCAAGGCGGAAGTCAAAAGTCAAAAGTCAAAAGTCAAAAGTATTATGGAATCAGCTTTTTAGGGATCTTAAATAGTTACTCTATTTCCGCCGCGTGGCGTACTAGATAAAAACAGACCATTACTGAGCATTCATCTGAAACTTATTCAATCGAATTGGAGAAATTTTTGTGGGTCATCCTTTTCCAAACCCTACTATTGCCCCCATGCAGCGCCAACAAGTCAGAGATGGTTTGCTGCTAACTGCCGAGCGTTGGCAACGCGCCCATGACTATCAGCGCAAACGCCAAAATCTTCACTATCAGTCAATCAATCAGCCAGGGATTGTTTGCGGGTTAGGAGTACGGGTCATTCCAGCCCCAGAAGAAGTTGCTGCTCAATATCGAGACAATCGCTGGGTGCAAATTCAGCCGGGAATTGCCATCGATTTAGAAGGGAATCCGATTGTTGTGCCTCATCAAATCAATTTTCGGATCGCAACTGAGTTAAAGGAATCGGAACCTGTCACTGTTTATTTGGTTGCTCAGTATCGAGATCCCGATCGCCTGGGGGGAAGCCCCGATCAGGAAGTTGTACAGGAAACCTTCAGAATTGACGAGAGAAGCCGTCCCCCTGAACGTTCAGATGTGGAGCTTTGTCGGATTTTGCTGCGGCGATCGCAGCAGGAAATGATTCGCACACCTGCCGATATCTTTTTTCCGGGATACGGCGATTTAGATTTACGTTATCGCCGTCAAGCCCAGGCAAGGCCCCAAGGTTTGGTTCAAATTGCTGAAATTAACTCTGACGATCCAGACTGTAGCCGAAATTTTTTCAATCTCACCTACTTACTGCGTGCTGTTGAAGATATCTATCCATCCTTAAAAGGTGCAGAAACTGTTGATCGAGTCACTTGGGATGAAGATATCCACCCCTACGATCTGCTATATCTGACTGGGCATCAGGGTTTATCGCTAAATAACCATCAATTCTCGAAACTTGAAAGCTACCTGAAGTCGGGGGGTACTTTGCTGGTTGATGCTTCGGTTGAAAGTACAGAACTGATTCAATCAGTCCAAGCACTAGCTCAACATTTGCAAACACCACTAAAGTCTTTACAAGAAGCCCGTCGTGACCATCCCTTGCGGATAAAGCCGTTTCTATTTTCTGCGTTGCCAATAATAGATCAAACTAGAATTCAACTTTTATCTGGCGGGGGAATTATTCTGGCGATCGGCAATCTGGGCGGATTATGGGGTTTAGATGAAGAATTGCAGCGATCGCGAACTGACATAAGAACCGCTCAAGAGTTAGGAATAAATATCCTACATTTTGCTTGGAAACGCAAACAAACGATAGATTTACAGTCTGATATCATGTCCGGCTGATTAGTCATAATTTTCGCATCTGTGCAAAAACCTGAAAACCCTTTCTCCCCCTACTCCCTGCCCCCCGCCCCCTTGCAATCTTAATAATAGGTCTTTAACCGGACACAATATGAAGGGGGCGCTGTTGTATAATTCCCATCCTCCCCGCCGTAAACAGTCGGGGATTTCTAAGACTCACTTAGGTTTCTGTTTCTTTTGATAATATCTTCTCAAGAATCTCATCAGTCATTATAATTTGGTTTCTTCCTATATTACGTTTCAGCAAAAAAATACCCGCATCATGTGCTTGCTGACCACCATCACTAAAGCAAGCATCCTCAATAATGACTGGTTCAATACCACGCTCAAAAGAGTCAATTGCTGTCTTCAAAATACAGCTATCAGTTTCAACTCCACAAAGATATATTTTGTTGATTTTATTAAGAAAAATAAAAGTCGAAAATTTTTCCGTAAATGCTGAGTAATAATATTTTTGATAAACATTATTTATATAAGGCTGAAGTTCATCAATAATGTTCGTTTCTGGTTCATGTATCAACCTTGACCATTGAATTAATTTGACATAATTACTGTCAGCAGTATTGATAAATTTTGTGAATTCAACGACTTTACCAGCCATTAAAAATCGTTCAATTAGCTTAATGACATTAGGAATAATATGTCTGCATTTTTCAGACATAAAACCATTTTGCATATCTATTATAAGAAGGATTTCGTTCATTTGTGCCAGAATTTATTTAGATTTAGAGTTATCACATTGAATAAAAAAACATTATAAAAGATGAAATTTGCGACTTTGAACAGATGCCCTGGCAGATAACAGGATATGCTTGCTGATGATAGGGTGCTGATGAGTTAAGAAATTTATCCTTTGAGGCAGGCAGGGGGAGCAGGCGGGAGAAAAAAGCTTATCTGAACCGTGTTGAGTCTGGGAACAGCAACAATAGATTCTCCTAAGATTGACGAAAGTGCTGCTGATCTGGACTATCGAAGTGATGAATGGCGTGTTGTTAATTCAAGTTAATAAGGATAGTATATACCTCGATTAACAACAGGAAACTTCAAATGAGAATTTTTGTTCCAGGCCGTCTTTGCTTGTTCGGAGAACATAGCGATTGGGCAGGAGAATATCGTAGTATTAATCCTCTGATCGAAAAGGGCTACACCTTAATTGTTGGTACTAATCAAGGAATTTATGCTGATGTTTTGCCTAATTCTACCGAGTTAATTATTCGTGCTTCTCTCAATGATGGCAGAGGTTATGGCCCACTGAGATTACCTATGGAATCTAATACCCTGAAATGCATAGCAGTAAAGGGTGGTTTTTTTAGTTATGCTGCTGGTACAGCTTATCAATTTCTTACTCACTATGGTGTCGGTGGGCTTGAGGTTGATAATTATCTAACCGACTTACCCATTCAAAAAGGATTATCTTCGAGTGCTGCCTTTTGTGTTCTGATTGCGAGGGCTTTTAATCGTTTGTATGACTTGAAATTGACAATTCGTGAAGAAATGGAGTTTGCTTACCTGGGAGAAAGAATTACTCCTAGTCTTTGCGGTCGTATGGATCAGGCTTGTGCTTATGGAAATCGCCCAATATTGATGATATTTGATGGTGAAAAAATCGACCTGCTTGAACTAAAAGTTAGTGAAGATTTGTTTTTTGTGATTGTCGATCTCGGCGGTAGCAAAAATACACAAGAAATACTAAAAGCATTGAATCAATGTTATCCTTTCGCTACTAATGAAATTCAGCAAAATGTCCAAAAATATTTTGGTTCTATTAGCTCTAAAATTACCCAGGCAGCAGTTGAAGCAATACAAAGAGGAGATGCCCAGCTTATTGGAGCTTTAATGACGAAAGCCCAAGCTGAATTTGATCGGTACGTAGTTCCGGCTTGTCCCAATCAATTAACTGCGAAAAGGCTGCATCTGCTTCTCCATCACAAGCCACTTCAGCCTTACATCTTCGGAGGAAAAGGTGTGGGTTCTCAAGGCGATGGCACTGCACAACTGATCGTTAAAAATCAAGATAGTCAAAGAAAAGCTATCGAGATTATTAAACGCGATTTTCCTCAAATGCAAGCGTTACAGTTAACGATTTCAAGACTACCAACTCCTAGATTGACTTAGCTGAGGAGAAAAAGTAGTATTAGGATGTTTGTCAAGCTTTTGAGAAGTAATTTGCATCAACTTGCTCCCGGTTAGCCAAGCACCTGCTGCGGAAAGTGTTGATACTAACCCGTTCAATGCCCAGCCGCGCACAAGATTTCTAAGAAATTTATCAGCGCTGATAAATGATAAATCCGTCTCAAGTTATAGATTCATTCTGTGCTGTGATAGAGGATTTTCTGCTTCTACTTCAGTATTATCCTTAAATAAAGGAATTGTTAGAGAAATCATAATTTTATGCTCTCTACCTAATTTTTAGCGTATCTTGCTTAGAGATAAAAATTTTTTAAGGTCATGTTGGTAGTAGATAAGTAGTTTTATAATCACGATAGCAAACATGAATAACACAAACGAAGTTAGTAATAATAAAAATAATCTGAGTCGGCAGGAGCTAGAGAATGAAACTGATATGTCTTCATCATCTAATAAACTGATACAGACAAATAAAACAATTAATATAGATGGTCAACGCCCAGTCGATCCAAGTAATTTTGAAATAAAAGAAACACTTAATATAGATGGTCAGCGCCCAATTGGGAAGAATGAAACTGATTATGATAAAACAATTAATATAGATGGGCAACGCCCGATTACTAAGAGCGATTTTCAAGAACAAGAGATGCTAAATGTAGACGGTAAGCGTCCAATTGACCCTAGTGATTTAAATGTTGAGGAGATTCTTGATATAGACGGTCAACGTCCAATCACTAAGAGTAATTTGCAAGTTCAGGATACTCTAGAAATAGATGGTAGCCGCCCAATAGCTTCAGATCACACTACTGAAGAGCAAATACTAACAGATTATGTAGATTAAGATCTTCTACTGTCTCTCTGTCACTTATCCCTAGCTTCTCTTTGATTATTAACGCGCCTAATGCCATCCGAAACGATTTTGCTGGTGCTCCCATTTCACCAGAAAAAAAGGAAGAATATTCCTCTTCAAATTCTGTCCAAGGTATTAAACTCGCCATGAGTACCCAACGATTATCTAATGATAACTTTCCTTCAAATGGCAGTTCAAAGTTTGACGCTGGAATTAGAGTTGATTCTTCTTGGCGGTACATAGTGATTTATAATACACAATGTTGTGCCTGACCACTGTGATGCAAGGATTTTGGGCTATTTTACCTTCTTCTCTTGCACCTGAATATACTTCTAAGGTCTGATCACCTAGTAAATGTCAACTTTTCTTTCTTTTTCAGCAAATCTCCTTAGATAAAAATTCCGAATATGATACAAATAACGTGATTTTCTACGGATAAAAGCATTATTCCCCACAGTGATCGCAACAGTAGCAACATTTGTCTGGAAAAATCCTGATGGTTCAAAAATCACCGTTACTTTTGAGCATGACAAGCTCAAGAGTAAAGAACAGTCAGGATTAAAGTAATAAACGTGAGGTAGGCGGTCTAGTTTGAATGCGATCGCCTTTCCTCTGTGAAACAATTTTCCTTGAGTGTTAAATAGTGCCCTAATAGGAATTTTGGTTAATTCCAATGGCTTTATTTATTACACTTAAGCACTAAAAATTTATACAGCTTTACCAATCTTATTTTAAAGACTTTCAGCTTATTAATAATATATGCAGGTATCAATCCAAATATTAGAGAAATAGGTTGATGCGAATATACTTTTATAGTATAGTGTGGGCGTTTATCCATATTCCAATTGTCATACCAAGGAAAATCACTAACTAGATTAATCTCCTCAACATTATCTGTATAAGCTGACTTAACTACTTCTTCAAAAAGAATAGTGCCAGGAGAAAATTTGGAATAACTCTCATCGTAAGCCAATTTCCAAATAATGGTTGAACGCTTTAACTTAATCGCTAAATTGATCGCCATTGTTTTACCTCCTGCTTCAAGCAATTGCCATTCAAGCCAACCAGCTTCTGATAGTCTACGTGTAAGATTTTTGTAAAATGATACATCTATTGATGAATTTGCAATTAATTTGCCTTTCGTCCTTTTCCAACTAGCAGCTTCCACTTCTATTAGTTGAGGTAAATGTTTTTCAGTAGCATCGCTTCCTTGGAGGAAAATAGTTTTTACACCTTCTAGTTGATACAGTTTCTTTCTCGACCTTTTGATAGTACTTTTTAAATTCCCACTAAGGGTTTTGCGATATTCCTCAAAACAGCTAGCTACTTTTAAGTGCGCTCCCTTCATCCAATCAAGCTCTTTAATGAGGGTAATATCTGACATCTCTTCTAAAGCAGCAATAGTAGGTGAGTTTTCTGGTAAACGGTTAAATACTATTCCTATATGATGAGGACAAAATTTTATCGCAGCATCAATCAGGGCTGGAATAACTATATTTTCTAGCCCCAATGTGGCTACAATATCAAGCGAACATGATTGCGAAGACCTACGTGTAACTAAGAAAGAAAAATTGAATCCAAATAACCGTTGTGAAGTTACAATTAGCGGCAACACACCTACCAGATCAGAATTCCTATAAGCAAATACACAAAACCACGATTCATCAACTTCCACATAGTGTTCAAAATATGATGATACCCATGCATAAGAAGTCATTGGTAACTGTTGAGTAGAATCAAACGCAAGCTGATTCCAATTCTCTGAATGAGGCTTGAGTTCTTCAAGGTTTTCAACAATCTTTATTTGTAATTGTTCCTTAGTTAGTAGTTTTGATTGTGTGAACAATACCATAGTTATAAATCTCTATTACACAGTCTTTGTAAGCAATTTGCACATTAAAATTCATTAAGACTTTGCTATCATCACTTGGTGAAGATTAATTCGCATATTGCAGAATGATATTTACCCTTTTGGATTTCAAGTTTTTCGTGTTGTCCCTCTCCGTTCATTTGTTGTTCGGACATATTTCATGGTTTTATTAATAGGTGATAGCATCAATAAGTCTATTACTGCTCCCAAGACCTGCTAGAATAACGATTCACTAATAAAACAATGTATGATCAATCTTGTTTTAAGGACTTTTACAAGAAAACATTCTGGGTTGTAATCTGACAAAACTTGGTTTTTCGCCATGATTTAGAACACCGATTAGGTGTTTTAGCGCGAAATTTAAAGATAAAAATGAGTATACAGCAACTAACACAAACTTTTCACAAATAATAAAAATTTAATTGATCTGACCTGTTGTCAAGCATTTTCTTTGATACATCATCAACGTGAGTATCGCTATGTAGTAATAGCGAGTGATGCTACTGCTTTGTACGACACTCAAACAGAATTAGGTAATCCGTGGCTGTTGGTTTTGGGGAAAACCTCTACTCCTGTGGGATGGGGTGTTAGCCATTGGTGTCAAGTTTAGAAAATTAGAGTCTTGTCAAGTAGAAGAAATTCAATGGTAGAACTCAACACAGTGGTGTTGAAACTAGTCATGAGTAAACCTCGTAAAAAACAAGGGAATCCAGATTTTTGCCATGGAGTCACTGTACCTGCCCCATCAAGCCAAGAAATAGAATCAAGGCTGTTAGAGTTAATCAGTCCAAATACATTTGCCAATCTCAAAGAGATAAAAGACAAAGACCGAAATTTGCGTAGGCGTAGCCCGCCGTAGGCATCGCGTTTACTAACCCTACCAGGGGAGCAATGCGATTTTGTGAAGTGGGCAAGCAGGGGAGGCAGGGGAGGCAGGGGAGGAAAAATAAATTAAGTGTATTTTGAAGTATTTATAGTAGCGCATGTTACTAAATTCTCTCTTTACTCTCCCTGCTCCCCCTGCTCCCCCTGCTTCAAAAAGCGATGATCTCACATTTTCGCGTTGCTCCCCCCTACCAGTGATGGCAGCAATAGTGCTAAGTTTGGTGTACAGACAAATAAATTATTTAACAGATGTGCTGCGCTGCTTGGAAGTGGAAGGATTATTGTGGGTAAAGGCAATGTCAGTAGATCGAAAACTTTTATAAGTTGACGAAATAATCAGGGTTTCAGCCGACGTTTTGGGGTTGACGATCGCGATCGCTTGCACTGCACTCTTAACCCACCAACAATGCCCGTTCCTTGAAAAGTAGACTCCAACAGGATTCCGGCAGACTATGTTCCTAAACTCAAATGAACGGCTCTTCAGGCTTCTGGAAAACTTTTCGATCTACTGAATGTCTGTGAGTCGGCAAGCATTATCTCAACAGCTAGAGAGCTTACCAGCACATTTATTTATTAAGCTATTTGAGCAAGTAATAGAGCGCCTAGTAGCTAAAAAAAGCAGAAATGAAATAGCACCTGTTTGGGCATCAGTAGTAGAAGAGTTCGGTGCAGTATGGATTGCGGATGCGTCAACCTTGGAGGCAGTCAAAAAACACTTGGGGCAACTTCAACAAAAAACAGGTGCAGTTTTAGGGGGAAAAATGCTGATGGTAGTAGAAGCATTCAACCACCGCCCAGTTGCGGCGTTTTTCGATGCCGATGCCAAACGTAACGAAACCAACTGGTGGGGTGAAATACAAATAGCGCCTACCAGTGGGTGGTTTACTGATTACAGATATGGGCTTTTATGGGTTTGAGTGGTTTGATAGCCTGAGTGAGCAAGGAAAATATATTTTAACTAGACAAAAAGCCAAGGTATGCTATCGGTATGGCTGTCTCTATCGCTTTTAGTAGCTCACTGCTTTGTATTATTGGAGACAACAGTGCGAAGTCTTTGAGATGCACTATAGTTTCTTTCTAGTCTTGATTACAATTCTTAATTTACACAACTTTGAGCCTTAACTGAACCGTATTGCACTAGATGGTTCATAAATCAGATAAGATTGCTATGTAACATTTTATTATCAGGCTAAAGATTTTTCATAAATTATTGGTTTAATTGCTCATATAAATAATTAAGAGTGAATTTGTTAAATAAATTATATTATAATTTCATGATTACTTTAGATAAACTTCATTTAAATTCAGTTTTGATAAATTATTTATAAATGTTAAGACTTTATTAAAAGTAAACAACGCTTTAAAATTAAATTTTGTTTGGAGGATTAAACTAAAGTGCATCCTCACAGTTACATCATAGGTAATTCTAAAGCTAACCTCTGTAATGCAATCAAATAAAGATTCATCGAATTTACGACAAAAAGCTGTTAAAGGAGTATTTTGGTCTGCTCTGGACAGTTGGGGAAGACAAGTTATAACCATTGGTGTTTTCTTAGTATTGGCACGCTTGCTAGGCCCACAAACTTTTGGGTTAATAGCCTTATCTACTATCTTTTTAAATTTTTTGCAAATCTTTGCTGACCAAGGTCTTTCTCAAGCAATTGTGCAACGTCAAGACCTAGAAAAAGAGCATTTAGATACTGCTTTTTGGAGTAATTTAGGAGTTAATGCGCTAGCAGCGATATTAAGTATTGCTTGTGCTGGATTGATTGCTGATTTATTCAAAGAGCCACAGATTACATCAATAATTCGCTGGTTATCTTTAGGCTTTATAATTACTGGTTTTAGTAGCGTTCAAGAAGCAATTTTTCAACGAAAACTAGCTTTCAAATCCCTGGCTATACGCTCATTAATAGCAGGGGTTGTTGGGGGTATAGTAGGCGTAACTATGGCATTCATGGGGTTTGGAGTTTGGAGCTTAGTTGGTCAGCAATTAGCCAATAACTTAGCCCAAGTTTTAGTGCTGTGGTGCGTAAGTGACTGGCGACCAGGATTTAAATTTTCGCTAAAACACTTCAAAGAACTATTTGCCTTTGGAGTGAATGTCATGGGTATGAGCTTATTTAACTTCTTAAATCGTCGTTCTGACGATATGTTAATTGGTTATTTTCTAGGTTCTGTAGCACTAGGATATTATAGCGTTGCCTATCGGTTGCTGCTAAATTTAACACAATTACTAACTATTGTGGTTGTCAAAGTTTCTTTACCAACTTTTTCTCGGTTACAAGCAGAACCGGAAAGATTACGTAACGCATTTTACAAAGGAATCCAATTCGCAAGCTTAATTACATTTCCAGGTTTCTTAGCGACTGTGGTATTAGCACCTGAAATAGTGGTGGTTATATTTGGAACAAAGTGGATACCAAGTATTCCAGTCATGCAAGTTTTAAATCTTATGGGAGTTATTTATGCTTATTTTTATTTCAACACTCCTTTAATGATGGCTATAGGAAAACCTTCTTGGGAATTAGGTTTATATTTTTTACAAGCAATCACTAATATAATTGCTTTCGCCATATCAGTTAAATGGGGAATTGTTGCTGTTGCAGCAGCTTATGTTATTAGAAGTTATGTAATGGCTCCTATTGATATTTGGGTGATTCGGAAGTTGATCAACATTGATATAGGCACTTATTTACGCCAAGGTTTTATACCTTTAGTAGGTACAATATTAATGTTGATTGCTATCAGTCTTGTTAAATTTTTCTGCTCTACATTAATCAGTCCTTTAGCATTACTAAGTGTTTCCATATTTGTAGGTATCATCGTATACGTTTTATCAATTTACTTGATTGCACCAAAACTATTTTGGCAAGTAGTGAATATTGCTCGTTAAGGCAGTAAATATAACTTAATACAGTTCAGTTAAGGCTAAGGCTTCATCTAGTACAGCCACTGCACCTAAACGTTCTGAGGCATTAGCTTCGGTCACTAAAACGCCAATTAATAATCCTTGAGAGTCTACAACGATATGGCGCTTACGCCCCTTAACCAGGAGTAGGGTGAAATGGCTGGTCTGCAATTGCTTGCCATGAAGTTTCGCGCCACCCATTGGAGTATGTATCACCGCAAGCAATTATCGGATGAAGCGTTTGAATAATTATTTTGCCTTTGTCCTCTAACAAATTATGGCCTGCCTTGGCAATCTCATCAACAGCGCATTCGCCTAGAATTGAAAAGTTGCAAATAAAGCAAGAGAAATAGTTGATGGTGCTAAATCTTTGTGATGCAAGATCCGAGTACGAACAGACAACAAAGCGAGAATCACCACTGTGCCTTGCTGCCTCAATGAGATCGGCACAAAAATCAACACCCCAGCCATCAAATCCTAAAGAAAAAAGCTGTCGAGACAGCCATCCTTCACCGCATCCAATATCTAAAAATGTTTTTGGATTAAGTTGGCTTATTGCTTTGACTATAGCGGCATCTGTGGCGATCGCACGACTATAAATCTGTTTATTACGAATTGCTTGTGTCCATAACAAAGCATTCATTTGCCATGAGTCAAGAATTCGTTTCTCATTCTCTTCCATACAACGCTGCTCAAATAATAGCACGAACATTTTTATACTTTAAAAACATAAGCGATAATGCAGCAAGATGCAGGATTTCGACTATTTGCAAGAATCACAGTTTTGATAGTTGATCAAATACTCAAAATATGTATATTTTTATCCAATGATGGCAGCTATCTGGCGTGGGTTCCAACACCAAGAAGAAAGCCTGTCTCTTTGAGCAGCAGCTGTAGTTCTGCGTGAGGAAGTTTTGTGTCCTTGTTGTTATTTTCCCACATATCAGAAAAGAAGTCTTGCATCAGCGCAATGATGCTGCGGTACTTGACGATGCTGGCAACATAGAACTCATCTAACTTCATCACCCCATCAGCATGTATCTGCTCGATGTTGTCGAGTAATATAGACCTCAGTTCATAAGGTTTTAAGCCTTCTTTTATACCATATTTTTCCATAATTTTGCGTTTATCGTTCTTTGAACATAAATCATAGGACGATCTAATAAGATGACCAAGATTTCGCAGGACTTCTCCATAGTCGTAAAATGTGTTCTGCTTAAAGAAAAACTCTTCATCTGTAGTCAACGTAAAACTCTTGTCCAGTACCAAACCAAAATCGGTCAAATATATCTGTTTACCGTCAGTGAGGATGTTGCGAAAATGTGCATCGAAGTGGATGATTCCCTTCGTTCTCAAAAAGTTAATCGTTGTGCGTAAATCGTCCAGGGATTTTTGAAGTTTGTTGGGGTTTAAGAGCAGCCATGTTTCCAGAACATGCGGTATGTACTCTAGAAACAAAAGCAACTCATAGTTGGCGTTCGCTCTATCTAACACATAATTTCCGGCGTTGGCACTATTACCCCAGTACTCCACGTAACCTTTTAGACGTGAACTATCGACATCTGCACGCTGCCCAGAGAAAGGAATAATCCGATAATGGTACATCAATGGGAAGGTGGCAATTATTCCCGACAATACCCAGTTGGTTGTCTTGATATGGGTAACAAGTTCCCGGAAGACCCCAAAACCAGTGGAACCGAAGCCGTAGTTACAGTAAGTTGGTAAGTTATAAATATTTCTGGTGGAGAACAGGTTGTCAAATTCGATGTTTGTAACCGGAATACGTTTCACAAAGACCTTGGATTTCCCAAGGACGATGGTGTGATTCATCCCCCAACCCGTGCTTGACTCATTCGACTCACTATTGTCAAACAAATAACGCAATTGTGCATTATCTAACTGAGCTATTTGTGAACTTAGTTTGAAGTACTTCTTCCTTCTAAGTTCTAAATGCTTTTTAGCCATTTACCCCGTCCAGCCACAGTATGAGAAACCATAAAACTATTCTGAGTAATCTTACTTTTATATTTTATATTATTAGTAACTAAGGTATACGTAGTCCGGGAGCAACGCGAAAATGTGAAATCATCGCTTTTTGAAGCAGGGGGAGCAGGGGGAGTAAAGAGAGAATTTAGTAACATGTGCTACTATAAATATTTCAAAATACACTTAATTTATTTTTCCTCCCCTGCCTCCCCTGCTTGCCCACCTCACAAAATCGCATTGCTCCCACGTAGTCCATGATTGGCGATCGCTTTTGAGGAAAACTTTGCGATTACTAACTTTAAGCCTGCTCATCAAATCGGGTGCGAAAGCCTCCGTATTTTATCCAATATTGTTTCAAATTGTGGCAGGGTGTATGCAAACTGGCTCTTGCCTGATATAAAATCACTTGACGATGATCGCCCATCCAAATTTTATTACTTGGGTCAACCGAAATAATAGTTCCTCCTAACGCTCCCACACATTGGGAAAAACGCTCAATAGCACTATAATCTACGGTTTCAAAAACAAAGAAATGACCTGAACAAATTAAATGCCTGCTGCGAATCCAGCACTGCATTTTTTTCTGCGCTTCTGGAGGTAGCATATTCGCTTTAATGGCCAGATTAGGCAGGGAAAGATCATAGGATGTTTGGGACTTCATGGGCAAAACCCTCCCGCTTTTCAAATCGCAAAGCCCCAAAGGTAGATCCCCAAACCTGCTCGTGTGTATTGACATCCAGCCCTCTATCTAGGCTTACCCAAGTAGTTTCTGTGATTTCAACGTAACTATCGAGATAAGTCTGGCAGCCATTTTTTTCAATTAAGCATAAGTTTCCAGGCTCAACAGCGCCTATAAATCTATCTCCCTCGCGTTTGAAAATCATCGAGCAGTTATATCTGCGTGCGATACAATCTGGGGTGATGGTTTTAAGAATGCTTAACTCACGGGCTGCACCAGCATAGAAAAGGGCATTTTTTAAACTGTAGTTTTCAATATAAATCTCATCGCCACGATCTACTAAGCGATGTACTCCCTGTCTATAAGGTCTCCATAAATCATAGTCATAAACCTGTTCTGAATAAAGCCCGATTCCTGAGAAGAATTCAAATGGTAATGGACGAAATAATACGTGAATATGAGCGTAATCTTTAGGATTTTCAAATGCCTGTTTATAATTGCTGAAATCCCCTGACATCCAACGAGCTAGGGTAATTAAATGATTCGATGTACTGTCGCGGATATGTGGTGGTGAAGAATTCATAAGTAGATAAGGATAAATAAACAATACAGAATTTGTTTTGTAAAGTTACTTCTTAGACTTTGCCCAAGACCGCACTTTCTGCAAAATTCAAAATTATGACCTTAAGCTATGGCAAAAGTGTCTATTGCAAGACTAATGACATAACGAAACTAACGTGGTCAGTTCATATTGAAACTGCACGCTCTGACGTTGTATATATATGACCAAAAATATTTAGAAAGCCATTTTTATATCTAGTTTATTTGTGAATATTCTGGCGGATTTCGGAAGAAAAAGAGGCAGTGACAACTCCTGTACCAGCGCTGGTTTTAATTAGAGAAACCCGACAACGGACATTGGGGTTGACAAACCATATCTTTTCTTCGGCGGCGGCGTGATCGTAGGTGGTGACTAGCACGAATGTGCTGTCTTCTGTTAAGTAATAATCGCCAGCTGCTGCGATCGTTTCGGCATAGCCTTGATCGCGCAAAAGTTTACCACGATGGGGATGAGTTGGATCGGGGATAGGAACTAGGACGCAACTACCTTTGATTTCATTGTCATCCCAGTCTGATTGGCCTTCCCAACTCATCCGAAAAGGAGAAACAACTGTTTGAGGATCAATGTTATAGCTTTTACACAAGTCAATTACTGCCGGATCATCATCTGGGAGAGCAATGATATCTATCTCAGACTGTACGGCTTCAAAGTGACCGAATGCTAAATGATGGGCACTGCGTTGCGATCGCCAACGCCCAATAGAATTTCTAACAAATTCTGTAATATTCATCAACTCTTTGGTTTGTGTTTTTAGCTATTTGCTTTTGAATTGGAGAATCTCCCAATTTACCCTTACAGATCATCCATATACAAAATGTTAGAGGCTAGGAAATTCTCCATTAGTAGCGTTAAGCTATTTCGGTGATACTAAGAATCTTGCCTCCTGTTTTCTGGATGCTCTGAATTTTTTTGGCTAGCTGGTTGTATCCCACGTCAAATGTTGCCATGCTTTTATTCACCCGAACACCAGAATTGGCTTTGGAGGCAGCGATGCGGAACCGCTTCCCTGTATTGCTGATAGCACCGGAACCACGAGGCGGGGAAACAATTTTGGTAGCTAGGTTAGTGCCAATGTCGCTAATCAATTTTGCTGATTTGCCCAAATCATTGGCAGCAAATCCCCGCATCAAGGCAAAGCTACGGTTAAAAACGACATTCTTGACCCCAGCTTGGGTACGATTACCACGGGCAGAGGGTACAATATTATCGCCAAAACTCCTGATATATTCATTGCTATCAATGTAGGAGTTGATTTCTGCTGCGTAACCCTGAGTGTTGTAAATTTGGACATGTTCCGCCACTTCAGCTTGATCTTGCGGGGCGCGACCGAGCAAATGTTTGAAGTTTAATTCGATAAAACGATAGGGAGAAGAAGTTTCAAAAAACAGCGAACGGTATAGATCAGATTGAGCTACGGCTCTGACAAAGCCAGTAACAGTAATGTCACCATTCCGCAATTGAGACTCTGCACTGGTAAGCCGTTGGCTATCAAATACATGAGCATTGCCCAAAACTTGCCGATACACTGCTCGGATCACGCCTTGCAGATCATCCTCAGTAGCGTTGGGGCGTAATTCAACAGACTCGGCTTCTATCCAAAGTGCCATGTTAATGCCTCCTAAATTTAAGATTTTCGTGTGATTTTTTGAAAAATTGTAAATTAAAAAAGTTAATTGTCTTGGTGGGCATTGCCCACCCTGGAAAACGCTATGCGATTTCAGTAATGCTGACAATTTTGCCAGAAGTACGATGAATCCTCTGAATTTGCGGGGTCATTTTACTAGCTGGAACAATGTACTCAGTTGTACTGATGCGGCGGGGGCCGTCGAATTTGGAACCTGTCACTACAATTTTGAAACGTTTTTCGGTGCCAGAACCAATGACGGTAGACGAAGAGGCATTAATGGCATTGGCACTGTTGGTAGCAATAGCATAGACCAATTGTGCAGATTTGACTGAGCTATCAATTTGAGCAGGGCCTCTATCAATAGCAAACATTCGATTGTAGCCCACTTGCTTGAAGTTGGCTTCGCTGCTTTTACCGCGATCATAGGGTACTACGTTTTCGCCAAAGGCTGCTTGATATTCACTGCTATCGATGTAGGAATCAATTTCAGCATCGTAACCTTCGGCGACAGTGCGAACAATATGCTCGGAAACTTCTCGTTGATCCTGGGGTGCGCGACCAAGCAAGTGCAGAAAGTTAAGTTCTACAAAACGGTAGGGAGCGCAAGACTCGAAGTAGCGGGTACGATAAAAATCAGACTTGGCGACGGCGCGAACGAAATCCCGCACGGTGATGGAGCGATCGCACAATTGCGATTCTGCTGTCACCAACCGCTCACTATCCATGACATGAGGGTTACCTAAAACTTGTTTGTAAACTGCACGAATGATAGTTTGAACTTCCTCTAAGTCACTAGCAGACCAAAGTTCAAGAATTGTCTGGGATGCCATTGAAATTTATGCTCCTTAATTTTTTAAGTTTGCACCCGAATTTATACAGAAGTGATACTTGCTATCACACCGCCCTGTTGGTGAATGCGCTGATACTCTTGAGAGAGCTTTTCGTAAGGCACCAGAAAGACTTGGTTGGAACGGCGAAACTTGGAAATACTATTGAAGGTTTTGGCACGATAACCTGTGACTTCAATGCGGTAAACTTTACCACCAGCACTAGCATCGACTCCAAGACGAGTACGGGCACCAGTAGGAGGTGGAGAGAAGGTTGCCCCAGAACTAGCAGGTGAAATTACTGCTGTAGGCGTGCTTTGAATTACCAAGGAATTAAGCTTGGGAGCTTTGCCCGACAGATCACCCTTCAGGCTGCTGCTAGAAGCACCCCGCACTAACTGGAAGGTGTGAGTAAATTGCACCATACTTTGAAGAGCTTCGGTTTTGTAGCCTCGGATATAAGGCACAATGTTCTCACCAAAGGTAGACTGATACTCATCACTATCGAGATAAGAATCAATCTCAGCTTCAAACCCTTGAGTATCAAGAATGGTGCTGTGTACCCGCATTTCTTCTAAATCTAGCGGTGGACGACCCAGCAGATGGCGGAAGTTGAGTTCGATCGCCCGGTAGCGGGCACAACTGGTAAAAAAGCGAGAACGATAGAGTTCAGATTTAGCTACTGCTCTAACAAACTCGCGGACGCTCAATTCACCTCGCTTAAATTGGGATTCGGGCACAGTGAGCCGCTCACTTTCCATCACATAGGCATTGCCTAATACTTGCCGATAGACTGCCCGAATAATTGTTTCTGCTTCTTCTTGTGAGCGACCTGATACCCACTCAACGGGAGGGGTTTCATCAAATAAACTTACTCCCAGGCGTGAAGCTGGTCCAAATGGCATTAATTGTTTCTCCTGTTAACGAAAGTTTAAGAAAATTGTTTCGATTTATAAATAAATTTCAGATTGCTCACCCAGTCCAATCAAACTGCTGGATTAATTTGTTGCAACTCAAATTGCCAGCTTTTCTAAGCATGGAAGTTGTTATTTCCTAGATGCTCAAGCTTTTTAGGCGTTTTATCTCGCTTTATTATGATCATTTTCTTATGAGCGCGTAACGATGAACATCAAGATTTGTAAATTTTAATGTAATCAGAGAAATTTGCACTCAGTTTGCACAAACGATTTTGATTTTAATGGGGATTGGGGATTGGGCATTGGGCAGGGAAAGTGGGGGCTATGCCTACGCGCAATTTTGAGCCAACAGACAAGATTTGCGATCGTTGTTTAACAAGGCAAAAGCTTTGTTTAACAAGGCAAGTACTTTGGTTAACCAGGCAAAAGCTTTGTTTAACAAGGCAAGTACTTTGGTTAACAAGGCAAGTACTTTGTTTAACAAGGCAAAAGCTTTGGTTAACAAGGTAAGAACTTTGGCTGAAAAGGCAAGTACTTTGTTTAACAAGGCAAAAGCTTTGGTTAACAAGGTAAGAACTTTGGCTGACAAAACAAGTTATTTAGCGGTAATTACTTAATTAATAATTCAAGTTTTTTTCAAAAAGATGCTTGATTTTGGCTATTTTCACTGAACCGATTCCTTATCTTGTTGAGAGACGCTAGAAGTATAAAGTTAAGTAAAAGGTGTACATTGATGCCACGCAAAAAAAGAACTTCTTCCGTACTAGAAAAAACAGAACAGCAGACAATCGGGTTTCAATCAATTGATCCTGTCCTCGATTTTGGTGATTCCATCAGTTTGCAGCATTTGACTGAGTTAACTGGGGAACTACGCAGCGAACTCAATCAATATAATAAGATGTTAAACACCCTTGACTCGGCAAAAGAAAAAATCGAAACTCTGGAAAAGAACATTCGTGAAACTTCAGAACGCTTAGTTAGTGGTGTAGCAACGAAGTATGGCAAAGACAGCCGGGAATATGAACTAGCAGGTGCGGTACGAAAAAGCGATCGCGTTCGTAAAGCTATTATCACGCGGTTAAAATCAAACACAGATGCAAAAGCTGCTGCTACAGGAACGGCGTAACAGCCAAATCCTTGCTGCATAAAGATAAAAAAGAAAAAATTTGCTGATGATGGTTTTAGAAGAGGCAGGGGGGCAGGGAGCAGGGAGCAGGGGGAAAGATCCGATACGCTCCTACAGTCCCTGCCATCCGGGTTTCAAGCCCACTTCGGCTACGCTCAGTGCATCGCCTAAATTTATATATGCCCAAAAGGGTGATAGTGGCATCCCAAGCGATCGCCTGCAAAAAACATCACCGGAACAAAGCTAAACTTTATCAACGGTTCAAATTAGCGGCAGCAAGTAAACTTAAACTTTGATAGGTTTGTAGTGTTCAGATTTTATCTACCAGCCCTCAACACCTGTTCAGCCGTTAGTTTTAAATCTGGGAAAGTTTGAGAGACGATGGTCTGATTGCCTCGAAACTGCTGAATTTCATACTCCCCATTCACCAGCGTACAAATAGAGAGGGTGGGTTGTTTGGGCTTCCCAATGTGTCGAGTACCACCATTAGCTGCGTAGTCTGCAATCCAATATTCGGGAATGCCTAAAACCGCGTAGTCTTCAACCTTACGGGCATAATCATTTTGCCAGTTACTACTAACAACTTCCGCGACAAATTTAATCGAACTGCCCAGTGTCAAAATTGACTGGTCAGACCAAAGCGGTTCTTTGATAAGTTCATCTGGATCGATAACTGCAACATCAGGTCGAAATGCTGTCATACCAATGTTAGAAGGGCGCAATAATCCTCGCTGAAGGACAAACCAAGGTAAGCCTGCTTCGTCGATCTGGACACAAATCTTTGTGGTTATGAAGGCTGCAACCTGTTCATGGAGACCTGTTGGTTCCAAGTCAAACACCTCTCCATCGATCAGTTCATAGCGGTTATCGCCACTATAACGGGCGAGAAACTCATCAAAGCTGAGTGGCTTCTGTTGTATTGGTTGGTTGATCGCAATAGTCATAGGTCAACTTAGCCCAATCAATGCCTCCAGTCTACCAGATGGAATAGTAAGCAACTCCACGACTAAGGGACTTCCGCAACTCGTTAAATTTTCCAACATTAACTTTATAAAATTTAAACTTTTGATAAGTTCAGTAAAAATGGAAATGTCCCTTTGCATTATAGATGTAAGTGTCTAAACTTTCCTCGAAGCAGCAATCGCAATCTGGCGCGAAAAAATCTAAACATCAACGACGAACTCAGAAGCGTCTGATTCAAACTTTATTTAAGAACGCTCATGATGCGATCGCCTTAATTGATGATCGCCTATGTTTCGTAGATATGAATATTGCTGCTTGTGATTTACTCGGTTTGTCACGTAAGCAACTCAAAGGGCAAGCTTTAGCTAATTTCATCACTGCCGAATTTACTTGCCAACCCAACTCTCTTAGTTTTCCGCCAGGACAATCATTGATGGGGGAACTGTTAGTTTCATCTTCTGCCCAGAAGCAGCGAGAGATGGAGTATACCTTAATACCTAACGTACTTCCCTACTGTCATCTGCTGCTATTACGAGACATTAGTCAGCGCCGGGAATCAATGCAGGCGGAATTACGACAGCAACAGCAACGGGTAGAACTATTTTCGGAAGTGACGCTGAAAATTCGCCAGTCGTTACAGCTAAAGGAAATTCTGCATACCACCGTCACAGAAGTGCAACGGATTCTGCAAGCCGATCGCGTGCTAATTTATCAGGTATTGCCGGATGGTACAGGAAAAACCATCAGCGAAGCAGTTTTACCAGATTATCCCACACTGATGGATCTGGAATTTCCTGAAGAAGTTTTTCCCCAACAGTATCAACAATTGTATGCTCAGGGACGGGTACGTGCGACCGCAGATGTACACGATCCGGCAGCTGGCTTGGCAGATTGTTTGGTGGAATTTGTCGATCAATTCCAGATCAAAGCCAAATTAATTGTACCGATTGTGCAAAACCTCAATGCCCAGTCACAAAATCACCTTTGGGGTTTGTTAATCGCGCACCAATGCGACAGCGTTCGTCATTGGGTAGATTTTGAGTTGGAATTGATGCAACAACTGGCCGATCAAATCAGTATTGCTTTATCTCAAGCCCAACTACTGGAACGCCTAGAAGAGGTTGTAGCAGCTCGTACCGCAGAATTGCAAGAGGAAATTAATGTGCGAATGCAGGCGGAAGCGGCACTGCGACAGAGTGAGGAGCAATTGCGCTTAATTACCAATGCGCTGCCAGTACTAATCGCCTACGTGGACGAGCAACAACAATATCGCTTTAATAATCAAGCATATCAGGATTGGCTGGGACAATCTCCTAAAGAAATTTATGGTTCCCATCTACAACAGGTTTGGGGAGAAGATTGCTACCAAAGAATGCAAGTTTATGTAAAAACAGCTTTATCTGGGCGAGCCGTCAACTATGAAAATGATATTCTTTTAAAAGATGGGAGTTGGCGATCGGTTGATGTAACTTACATCCCTGATGTAGATGACCAGAACACGGTGAAGGGATTTTTTGCTCTTAGCAGCGATATTAGCGATCGCAAAGCCATTGAAAGGATGAAAGATGAATTCATTTCTGTAATTAGCCATGAATTACGGACTCCCCTAACTTCGTTGCACAGTGCCCTGAAAATCCTAGCTACAGGGCGATTGGGCAGTCTCTCGACCGAAGGACAACAAATGCTAGGAATTGCCGATGACAGCACTGAACGCTTAGTACGTTTAGTCAACAACGTCCTCGATTTACAGCGAATTGAGTCTGGCAAAGTCATCATGGAGTGCCAAGCCTGTAATGCTGCTAATTTGATGATCCAAGCAGCAGAGGCAATGCAAGCAATGGCACAGCAGCATGAAATCACTCTGGTCAAACAACCACAAGATATCTCAGTCTGGGCAGATGCAGATTATATCTTGCAAGCTTTGACAAATTTAATCAGTAATGCCATCAAGTTTTCATCACCTGGGGGGACTGTTTGGCTAACCGTAGAACAAGAGCAAGGTTCCCAAAACCTCCCCAAAGAATTAGTGTTTCGGGTGCGAGACGAAGGGCAAGGCATTCCTGCTGACCAACTCGAACGGATCTTTGAAAAGTTTCAACAAGTAGATTCATCAGATTCCCGCAAAAAAGGTGGTACTGGTTTAGGGCTGACCATCTGTCGCAAAATTATTGAACAACACAACGGTAGAATTTGGGCTGAGAGTACTCCAGGATGTGGAAGCACCTTTGCATTCACACTACCTACCCTTGAGTGCGTCAATATCTCATGGAGAGTGAGCTATGAATATGAAGCGGATTTTAATTATTGATGACGAAGAAACCATTCAAACCGTTGTGCAATTTGGCATCAAAATGGCAGCAGGTTGGGAAGTTTTCACGGCTAGTTCTGGCTTTGAAGGCATCCAGACTGCCCAAAGCGAAAAACCCGATGTGATTTTGCTGGATGTGATGATGCCAGATATGGATGGTATTGCTACCTTTAAAGAACTCCAGTCTCATTCTGAAACAGAACAAATTCCGGTGATTATTTTAACTGCCAAAGCACAAACGGCAGAAAAGCGTCAGTTTAATGATTTGGGAGTTAGTGGTGTAATTACAAAACCCTTTAACTCCCTGGATCTACCGGAGCAAATTAGTAGAATTCTCCATTGGTAGCCGCATCAATGAAAATCTTGCTTGTAGATGATGACGATTTATTAATTAAAATCCTAACTAGAAATCTGGCAAACCATCACTATGTTGTAGATGTAGTTAAAGATGGGGAAATGGGTTGGACTTATGGCTCCACCTTTGAGTATGACTTGATTGTACTGGATATCATGCTGCCAAAATTGGATGGCATTAGCTTATGCAAGCGTCTGCGGACAGAGGGATACACCGTCCCAATTCTGTTACTTACGGCTCAAGATAACATTACCGCCAAAGTCCAGGGATTGGATGCAGGTGCAGATGACTATGTTGTAAAACCTTTCGAGACTATAGAACTGATTGCCAGGATTCGGGCATTGTTGAGGCGAGGAAGTAACAATCCCTTTCCTTTACTGACTTGGGGAGATTTGCTCCTTAACCCCAGTACTTGTGAAGTGACTTACAATGGCCGCCCCCTGAACCTGACGACAATGGAATATGATTTGCTAGAACTTTTGCTGCGAAACTGTCAGCATGTTTTTAGTAGCGAACAACTTCTAAACAGATTATGGTCTTCAGAAGATTTTCCATCTGAGGCAACGGTACGTTCCCATATCCGTCGAGTGCGACAAAAGCTAGTTGCAGCAGGTGCGCCTCATGATTTTATCGCTACCATGCATGGACGGGGTTACTATTTAAAAGCACCAAGCACAGAAGAATCAACCACCCAATCGGCAACACCTGCTGTAAATAATGCTAAGGGTGACTCTCAAATAGCTGTATCTCTAAAAACGTTGAGTGATTTCCCAAAGTATGACCTTGCTGACAATTCCCAACAACAATACTTGGCTTTTCTCAACGAGACTTGGAAAACTACAAAACCGAAAAGCCTCGACCAGATGACAATTTTGTTACAAGTTGTCAGAGACTTACAAATAAATCAACTCAAACCCCAACAACAAGCACAGGCGCAACAAGTTGCTCACAAACTGGCGGGGAATCTGGGAATCTTTGGGTTAAGCAAAACAATGCACATCGCACGGCAATTAGAGTATTGGTTGGGTGGTCGAGAACCGCTACAACCGAAACACGCGCCGTTGATGAAAACCCTGGTAATGGCTCTCCAGCAAGACATTGAGCAGACTACACTGATTCAACCGTCTCAGGTTCCCAATAGGCAATCACCGCTTTTATTGATTGTGAGTTCTGATATCGAGTTTAACCAGTCCTTAGAACCTGTGGCGGCAAGCCGAGGAATTCGCATTCAGATTGCGCCGATGCTGGAGAATATGGCTAAAGCTTTGCTCACAAGAGATTCAGTTTTTGATAGCTTAGACCAAAATCCTGATATCATACTGTTGCATTTTCCCTCAATTCCATTTCAACCCCATACTCACCAAGTAAGTAACTTTTGGGAAACATTGCAGATATTAGCACAGCGTTACCCTGGCTTGCCAATTGTCGTGATTAGCGATCGCAGTGAATTGGGCGATCGCTTGGAGGTAATGCGGCGGGGCGGAAAACTGTTTTTAACAGCACCAATTCCTCCTGAACAGGTTATTGACACAGCAGTAAACTTGTTGAGCGGTACTGAGATAACAAAGAAGGTGATGATTCTTGATGACGATCAAGACTGGTTGCACACTCTCCCCACTCTGCTGAAACCTTGGGGATTTAAAGTCACAACCCTTGCCGATCCGCAACAATTTTGGACAGTATTAGAAACTGTCACCCCCGATGCCTTAGTATTAGATGTCAATATGCCACAGATCAACGGATTTGAACTCTGCCAGATTCTCCGCAGTGACCCTCATTGGCAGCGTTTGCCAGTTTTATTTCTGAGTGTGCTGACAGATTCCGCCAGTCAGAATCAAGCTTTTACTGTTGGTGCTGACGATTATCTGTGTAAGCCCGTTAAAGGAGTCGAACTAGCTAACCGAATTCTGCGACGCTTAGAAAGAGTTAAGGCTTGGGCAAGTTGATTGTCATGGGATATGGGGCATTGAGCATTGGGCATTGAAAAGAGGCAGAGGGGTAAATTTTTTTCCCTTACTTCCTACTCCCTACTCCCTACTTCTTCCCCAATGCAAGACTGCACAAATTTTGCACAAACTATACGCCAAGGTAAATATTAATTCTATTCTCAAAGATGAAGCGTATGTTGAACTCTATGCAAACGTCATTAAGAACCCGTCAGCACCCCTTAATCCACAGATTAGCGGATTCCATTGAAGAAATTTGGCAACAGTACCTCGATATCTCCCCTTACTCTGTCCCAGAAGGTTTAGGCTACGTTGAGGGACATTTGGAAGGTGAACGACTGATCATTGAAAATCATTGCTACCAAGCTTTGCAATTTCGCAAACTGCATTTAGAATTGGCTCAGGTTGGCAATGGATTAGATATTCTGCACTGTGTAATGTTCCCTAATCCCGAATATGCCTTACCGATTTTTGGTACAGATTTGGTTGGCGGACGAGGAGGAATTAGTGCGGCGATCGCTGATTTGTCTCCCGTCAGTAGCGATCGCACTCTACCACCAAGCTATTCTCAACAATTGTCTGTTTTGTCTGGGCTTGAGTTTTCCCAACCACGAGTTTTACCAGAATGGGGCGATATCTTTTCGGAATTTTGTCTATTTGTCCGTCCTGGGGACTCTCAAGAAGAAGATAGGTTTCTCAATCGAGTTCGGGAATTTTTAACCATTCATTGTCAGATTGCTAGTCAACAAACACCTCTGACATCAAATCTTGACATCTCCAAGGTTCTGGCAGGACAGCGAAATTACTGTACCAAGCAGCAACAAAATGACAAAACTCGGCGAGTTCTAGAGAAATCCTTTGGTGAAGAGTGGGCTGATCGCTACATGACTACTATGCTTTTTGACTATGTAGCTTAAAAATTCCACCGATACGTTTTTGCGAATAAACATTCACCGGATTTTAGATTTTAAATTTTGGATTGAAGATTCAAAATTTAAAATCTAAACGGGTTTGAAGCCAGCGAATTCATAGAACCTCTTTTGCCTGTTGTGTCGGGCTTGATTCAATTGCATTAGCAAAGCGGAGCGTTAGCCCATTGCGTTAACAAGGAACGATACCATTTCACTAAAATCCTGATACAAATTCTTTCCCCTCTGCTCCCCTGCTCCTCTGCTCCCCTGCTTGCCTAAATGTATCAACCTTAAAGTGAAACGGTACGAGTATCATTGCGAATTGGTTTGATGTCTTATGTTTACTCAGTTCGTCAAATAATTACTTTAACTTATGGTTTTGACAATTAAGAATATTTGATTTTATTAGTTAGTCGCAATATGTTGAAGATGTATCTACGCTTTTCGCATTCAAAGCAAATTTTCACCAAGAAATGATGCTTTCACAAAAGAAGAAACTTATGAAACCTGGGAAAATTATTTTAATCGTCTTGCTGTTTGTGATCACTATAGGACTAGCTCAACCTTCATGGGCAGATAGAATTTCTGAAGATAGCCCTGACTATCCAAAAGTTGTTCAAACGCTTAATAGTCTAATGCAAGTTAGGAAAAACCCAGAACAAATGGGATATACCGCAGAAGAACTACAGCAGAAAATTGCTGCTTTAGAATTGCAAAAACAGACTATGGAAACTTCAGAAGATTGGGCTAGATGTCGCAATGAAACGGGGAAACCATTAGCTATCTATGCTCGAAAACCTGAAAACTCAACTCTAAACGCTCTTTACTATCTCGGTCATGGCGAAACTACAGATGAAGACTGGGATTGTGACGCTATTTACCTGCCAAATGATGCAAAAGTTGCTGGGCTAAAACTGCCAATCGGAGAGCCAGCAATTTTAAAAATTGTAGATGGGACTCAATTAGTTGCTAAAACTAATCCTACCACCCAAGAACTTGAGTTCATTGCTCCAACTCCACTAATTGAAGTACTCAAAGCCGAGCAACTCAACTGGCAAATTCCTAATTTAGCTTCATCTGATATTGATGTACAAAGTCCCAATGCTCCAAGCGATTGAGAGTCAGAAATCTGAATTGATAGCCAGACAAAACAGTAGCAATTAAAACATTGACGACTTCGGCGACAAGACTATTAGTCCGCCGATTTTTTTCGGTTAAAGAAGAATGCTACATCTTTATCTTGCCATCAGCGACTTACTCAAGCGATCGCATGGCACTTTCTTTTATAAAGGCAAGTTTTCCCCAACTCCTCCGGAAAGCAGAAGAGTACACCAGTTTGATATCCCGTCAAGGGGATCATTGGCTGAGGTTCACTTATGGCAGACTGAACATGGTACTGCAAGTACACCTTGGTGATATTACTCAAAAAAGATTTGTAGTCATACCAATTCACTAAAATTATGAAACAGATGTAAACCCTCAAAGGCAAGTATCTCTAAGTTTTGTAATTGCGTTAGCGCACCGTTAGCGATAGTGCAGCTTTAGCGAGTCATCGAGCGTCGGTACGAGCGTCATTGCGTTAGCATAGCGGGGCGTTCGCTTTTAGTGTCTCCAAGAGTTGCCCATTGCGAATTGGTATTACACCCTCCTTGGATTTCTAGAATTAATAAATGTCAAGATTCATAGACTCCAACCAACCGCGCTTGCTCAATCACATGGTCAGCGATCGCATTCAGTAGTTCCTCACGGTTGATATTTGACTTCAGGTCAAGCTTTGCATCTAGGGCATATAACCAGAAATAGTAATGGTGAAGCCCATGCCCTTTTGGTGGAGCAGGCCCAGTATACCCTGGCTGATTGCTACTGTTCATACCTTCAGTAAATTTACTACCATCTCCCTCTGCAATCTGGTTAACCGTCGGCGGAATTCCATAGATTAACCAGTGAGTAAACCCCTGCGGTATGGGCGCATCTGGATCGTGACAGATGAGTGCTAATTGCTGGGTTCCGGCTGGTAATCCACTCCATTCCAAGGGAGGTGAGATGTTTTTACCGTCGCTGGTATACTGTTTTGGGATACGCTCAAGAGAAGTAAATGCAGGGCTGTGAATCTGTAAATCTTTGATATTCAACGCCATTATGTATTTCCTTGTGGATAACAGGTTCCAGGGTGCTTAATGTTTAATCTGTCGGTAACTTCTGCAATTGACTGACCATAGGATTTTTCCCTGATTACAATTAATTATTAGCGGCTCCTGGCTCAGTGAGTTTGCGGTGCTGTTCTGCATTAACTGTATCTGACAAAACCTTGCTGATATTGCCCTGAACTTTGGTTTTTAATGAGCCTGCAACCAGGTCATCCTTACCTGCCATCAGAGCCTCAAACCCCTGTTTAGCAACAATAGCTGGGTCATCCTTCTTGTCTGCACCCACCTTGGTATCATCCATCCCGGCTCGGTGAAAGAAGTTTGTATCCGTTGGGCCCGGCATGAGCGCTGTGACTGTTACACCCGTGTCTTTTAATTCGTTGCGGAGTCCTTCTGCAAAGGAGTGAATAAAGGCTTTTGAGGCTGAATATACCACCTCAAATGGGCCAGGCATGAGTGCGGCAATTGAGGATGTGAAGAGAATTTTGCCGTTACCGCGCTCGACCATATCCTTGACTACCCGTTTAGCAAGATGAACCGATGACACCACATTTAGGTCGATCAGATTCAGTTCCTCCTTTAGGTCAGTCTCAGTGAACTTGCCACCTACCCCAACTCCGGCATTAATGGCGATCGCTTCCACTGGTCTTCCAATGGCTTGAATTTGATTATAGAGGGATTCGACTCCATTGTATGTGGCAAGATCCGCCTGGATGGTTTCAACAGAAGCACCTAGTTTTTCAAAAGCACCAATCACTTCATTGATGCTAGAACCTGTGGCTGTGACAACCAGATCAAAGCCATTTTGAGCAAACTGTTTGGCGAGTTCATAGCCGATACCACTTGAGGCACCCGTTACAATGGCCAGGGGACGAGTCAACGTCTGATTCATAATGTTCAAAAGTCCTAAACTGCTTTACTTGCAATAGCTGACTGCAAATGAGAGCAATGCGATTACAAGCAATCGACTTTTACCATCCTACGAAAGCAGTTGTGCGATCGCGTCTTCCTAGTGAAAGATAACAAATGTATATTTAAGAGTCATTAATAGAATATTTATCTACCCCTAAAGCTCAGGTTTATTCCTTCAATGGCTTTTAACTGAGGAAACCGAATATAGCAAGCAGGTTGAAAGTGATTGAAGTATCAGGTTGTAAATTCATCACATTACCCCAGCAAACAATTTGGACGGATGATGAGTTGATTGGCGATGCTATTGAGCTGTGACTGACACGGACTCACAAGAAAATAGTTCATCCCGATTTAACCACTGCTTAAAAATCGAATCACGCTGCTTGTTTGTCCTATGGGTTTTTTCGTATGACATCGCTTAATCATTAGAATATCTTTTCTAAATGTGGAAATTTTATGTAAATTTAACCACATTTATCTGACGAAAGTTTACAATATAATTACTGAAAATAATCTAGCTACAACCAACAGGCTTTGGTTTGACCCATGACTGATAATAAACAAGTTGTCTGCCAACTCACTCAACAAAAACCAAAACGTGTTTTGGTTGTAGCTCCAAGTGAACTCACTATTTATCATCGTCACAGACAATCGTTTCAGACACCGCCTACTTTAAGCAATTACATTTTCAAAGTCATCGCTAAATTGTCTATTGTCAGCACTATGTTGTTTGGCATCAGCGCATTGGGCTACTGGGGATTAGAAATCGTTGAAGCTAACACAATCCCGACGATAGAAGCCAGATACGATTGGCAAACCCAAAAGCATATTTGTTTCGGTTGGATGCTGTTTACTTTTTCTAGCTTTCTTGGGAGTGCTTCTTTTGGTAACGAGTCCCACTAATCAGTTCCAAAGGATAAAGCCTCTGATAAAATTTATCACTCAAAAGTCATAATTGAGAAGCAATCTAATATGATTAGAGATTGATTGATGAAAATTCCTGTCAGTATTATTGTCAGAGAGTCAAGCAGCCTTAAAAATTAATGCGACGATAGATTTCAGTCAGGGGAATTTCCACGTTTAAACTGTGCAGCATAATCGTGCGCTCAAGGTGAGAGTGAACTTGCCATAGCCAGCGATCGTTACAGTTGCTGGCGATCGCACTATTAGATTCTGAACCTCCCGACATAGTAATAATATCAAGTCCGGTTAATCACTTATGATTACCGCATCTGTGCAAAAATCAGAAAAACCTCTTTCCCCCTGCTTTCTGCGGTCTTAATGATAAGTCTTTTGCCGGACATGATATAACCTCTCCATGCGGTATTCATGGCGTTCGGGGTTTGTTTGTTCCATAGCAATGAACCGTATTGAGATATAGTCTGTCAAGTTGAAATTGATGGGTGAACAAGTTCGTAGTCAAGACTTTAGTCCTGGATTTTTAAGCACGCTTTGTGCTTACTACGAACTCATGAAAATTAATGAGACAGACTACTATTTTGTTTTTGTTTGTACAATTGGCTGTACGCGTAAACCCTCTATCTCATCAACCGTAGGAGTAGCAATGAGCGATTCATTTTCTGTCAAACCTGATGTAATTTCTACTTCAGTACCATAATCTCGCCCAACAGTAACTTTTTGATAATGCACCTTTTTTTCATTAGTTACAATTGCTACCTGCGTACCTCCACCGTTAACGACTAAGGCACTATCTGGCACAATAAAAGGAGGATCGTTACGATTAATAGCAAATTTGACACTAGCATACATCCCAGGTCGCAGCGTCGCGTCCGAATTGCGTACTTCTAATTGTGTTAGCAAAGTGCGAGTATTTGGATCTATAGCGTTGCTAGTACGCACTACTTTACCCGTAAACACTCGTTGTGGTAACTCTCTGACTGTAATTTGCGCTGTTTGTCCAGTCTGTAGTGACTGTGATAAACTCTGCGGAACATTCACATTCACGTTTAGTTTGTCATAAGCAGCAATAGTATAAAGGCTGGTATTGCTAGTATTACTGTTGCTGGTACTGATGCTACTACTAGTACTGGTGCTACTATTACCTGCTGAAATTAAAACACCTGAATTGACGTTACGTGAGGTAATTACTCCGGCAAAGGGAGCAGTGACTTTCTTATAAGATTGTAATACCCTATTACGCTGAAAGTTTGCAAGACTTGCGTGGGCGTTAGCTTCTGCTGCTTTGACGCTGGCAGAGTCAGAACTAACAGTATTTTGTGCTGCCTCAACGTTGGCAATATTAGCCTGATATGTAGCATATTTTGTATCTGTATCTTGTTGAGCGACTGCACCTTGCTTGACAAGAAATTGCCAGCGCTCCCAGCTTTGACGTGCGATCAATAGATTAGCGCGGGCTTGCTTCAAATCAGAAATACCTTTAGCTAAATTAGCACGACTTTGAGACACATTAGCTTGTGCTTGCACTAACTCTGCATTTGCTTGCAGAACTTGCTGATCGGTGTCTGGTGAATCAATCTCTGCCAATAACTGACCAGCCCGGACGCGATCGCCAATATCCGCATACCACCGCCGTAAATACCCAGTACTACGAGCGTAGATGGTCGTTTGATTAAGGGCTACAATACTACCAGGTAGTTCCAATTTGGTACTAGCAGTAGCGCGAGTGGGAGTAAACACCTTAACAGAGGGGATGGTGCTTGCTTCCTTGACTGCTGCTTGTAATTCTGACCTCTGGCTTAACCGGGGCAGAATACCTATAGCCAGTAGGCTACCAAAAAAAACAACACCAACTACAGCCCAACCAATTCCACCAATACCACGCTTTTGTTTTCTAGAAGCCGTTTGTTGTTCAGAATTAGGAGATGGGGGATGCTGAGAATCCATAAATAAACCGTTCCATATTATCTAGTTTGCAGAAATTTAGCAGCTAGAGTCATTAAACTGGGGATTGGGGACTGGGGATTGGGGATTGGGGAAGATTTGAATAGGGATTTAGACCCAACCAAATTTTCAAAGAATTTCTTCTTTAGTATCCAGTCCCCAAGGGTACATTTCTAAGGCAGTGCGGTCTTGGAGTTTCCCCAAGTGGAGCATCTGCCGTCCCCAATAAGCTTAAGCTGTTCGCGTGGCGTGTCGTAGAGAAGTTAGAGAATCTTGGGAGCGACCTTTTGAATTGCTCATGACTTGCTTTGAGATGATGATAACGAGTAGGCTGTCTGTGGATCTGAGAAATTTAAATCGTCTTCATCCTCATCAATCGGATGAGGTGCTTGACGGCGCATAATGCTGTATACGACAGGTACAAAGATCAGAGTAGCGACTGTTGCAGCTGACAAGCCACCAATTACAGCGCGACCCAAAGGTGCATTCTGCTCACCACCTTCACCAAGACCCAGAGACATTGGCACCATCCCAATCAGCATAGCTAAGGCAGTCATCAAAACCGGACGCAACCTTGTATAGCCCGCCGCTAACGCTGCACCATAGGCATTTTTACCTTCTACACGTTGCTCATTAGCAAAAGTGATCATAAGAATACTGTTTGATGTCGCTACACCAATACTCATAATTGCACCCATTAACGAAGGGACACTAAGAGTGGTACGGGTCACAAACAGCATCCAAATGATCCCTGCTAAAGCGCTTGGCAATGCCATCATAATAATCAGGGGATCAAGCCAAGATTGGAAGTTCACCACCATTAAGCAGTAAACCAGCACAATTGCAAACACAAGTCCTAAACCAAGTCCCAGAAAGGAAGAGTTCATGGTTTGCACTTGCCCCCGGACATTAATCTGACTTCCTTTAGGCAATTTTTTCTGATAATCAGCAATGATTCGATTGACATCGTTAGCAACTCCCCCCAGGTCACGACCAGAGGAGTTAGCGTAGATATCGAAAACTGGCTGAATGTTGTAGTGATTCACAACTTGCATCACTGTATCGCGTTTGACAGTAGCCAAGTTACCTAAAAGTTGTGGTGCAGTTTGACCGTTGCTAACTGGCGTATTTTTCAGGCTGTCAATAGAATCAAGTTTATACTGGGGAACTTGTACAGCCAGGGTGTAACTCACGCCTTTTTTGGGATCAAGCCATTGGTTGATTGCAGCTTGACCGCTTGAACTTAAGGAAGTGAGAACGCTATTGGCAACATCACGCTGGGTCATACCCAATTGTTGAGCCTCGGTGCGATCGACATCAAGACGTAATTTGGGAGCATCGACAACTTGCTGGAGATGTACATCCACAGCCCCAGGAATGCGCGTCATCCGGTCGGCGATTTTTTGGGCAATTTCAAAGTTGGCTTTTGAGTTTTTCAGAGGGCCAGATATTTGCACGTCAACAGCAGCAGGCAAACCAAAATTGAGAATTTGGGTAACAATATCAGCTGGCTCAAAAAAGAAGGTATAGTTGGGAAATGTCGCTTTCAATTTCTGGCGGAGTTCCTTGATGTAAGAAGAAGTTGCACCAGATTCTTTTAGGGACACAAGAATATCAGCATCAGCCTGCCCAATTGTCGCACCGTTGTAGCCATAAGTAAGGTTAATGCCACTGGTGGGTAAGCCGATATTATCCAGAATCAGAGCGAGATTATCTTTTGGTACAGTCTGGCGGATAACGTCTTCAACTTGGCTGACAATTCTTTCTGTCTCTTCTAAACGAGTACCAGGTAAGGCTCGAACGTGTAGGCTAAACTGACCACCATCGACTTCTGGGAAAAAGTCTTGACCAACGAACGGCAACAAAACTCCTGCACTGACGATAAATGCACCAAACAGTACAAAGACTATACGACGGTGATTTAATGCTGAGTTCAGGACGTTGTAATACCAACTACGAAATTTCTCAAATTGTCGGTTGAACTTTTCGTGTAACTGCCATATCCAATCTTTCTTTACAGGTTTGGCAGTTTTCGTTGTTGTCTCTTCTGTTTGGTGGTTGTCGCTATGACTATTATTATTTTGAATTGCTGGATCTAGATGATGGTTGTTATTACCATTATTGTTTTGAACTGCCGGATCTAGATGATGATGGTTGTTATTACCATTATGATCCTCGCTTTCTCTATGCCAATCTATTTCATGTGGTAAAAGATAACTTGCCATCGTTGGGACTACAGTCCGAGATAGCACATAAGAAGCAAGCATCCCAAATACTACCGCCATCGCTAGCGGGACAAATAGATACTTTGCGACTCCACTTAGAAACACGACCGGCACAAAAACAATACAAATACATAATGTTGCTACAAGTGCTGGAGTAGCGATTTGTTGAGCGCCATCTAAGATTGCTCTCTTAATTGGTTTACCTTGTCCGAGATTTCGGTGAATATTTTCAATTTCTACTGTGGCATCATCTACAAGAATACCAACAGCTAAGGATAAACCACCTAATGTCATGATGTTGAAAGTTTGTCCCAAACGACTCATGACAATGACCGAAACCAGCATTGAGAGGGGAATTGATACGGCTACAATTACAGTGCTGCGCCAACTTCCCAGGAAAATCAAAATCATCAGCGCGGTGAGACAGGCTGCAATCAATCCTTCTTTGAGAACGCCTTGAATAGAAGCTTTCACAAATATAGATTGATCGAACAAAAACGCTAAATTCAGTTCTGGGGGTAAGGTGGATTGGATGCGAGGCAAAGTTTTTTTGACTCGCTCGATCACATCAATAGTTGAGGCATTGCCACTCTTTAGGATACTAAGTAAGCTCGATCGCCTGCCATTCTGACGTACAATGTTCGATTGCACACCAAAGCCATCTCTTACCTGGGCAACATCACGAATGGAAATGATAGTACCATTAACTTGTTTAATGGGTAAGTCGTTGAGTGCTGCCACCACATCTGGACTATTGTTGATTTGTACGGCGAAATCGCGATCGCCTATTTTCATATCTCCTGCGGGCAAAACCAGGTTTTGGGCACTGACAGCATTCGTCACATCTTGGGCAGAAATGCCATTAGCCAACATCGCTTGGGGATCGATATCAACCATAATTTGCCGAGGTTTACCACCATAGGGCAGAGGTACACTCGCTCCTTGCACTGTTGCTAATTGGGTGCGGACGAAGTTGGTAGCATAGTCGAAGAGTGCTTCTTCTGGCAAGGTTTTGCTACTAACACTCATCTGGATAATCGGCACCGAAGAAGCATTGTATTGAATGATAAATGGCGGTGTGATCCCCGGTGGCAAAGGGCGGAGAATTGTTTGACTGACAGAGGTAATTTGAGCGACGGCTGAGGCGATATTAGCGTTGGGTTGAAAGAAAACCTTGACGACACTAACACCACTTAAAGATTGAGATTCAATGTGTTCGATGTCACCAACGGTTGTTGTCATAGCGCGTTCGCTAATGGTGACAATTCGCTGTGCCATTTCCTCAGATGTGGTACCAGTGTAAGTCCAAACTACGCTGACAACCGGAATGTTAATTGCGGGAAAGATGTCAACTGGTGTACTAAATATCGTTACTACACCAAGGATCACAATCATCAAAGCTGCGATCGCGAATGTATACGGAAGACGTAAAGCAATTTTGACGATCCACATAGTTAGTTAGGATACTTCAAAAGTTTTGGATGTTAAAGCTCTTTTACTGGAGTTGGCGTTTGAGCTAATTGGAGTTGTTCTGTTTGAAGTTGCTCAACTAGCCACTCAATCTCCGATTGGATCACTTCAATTGCCCGTTTTTGTAATTTCGCTCGATATAAATCATCAGTAATTTCAAGTGCTTTTTTGTCTACCAGGCGTAACCGACATGACATTAATCGATGTTCAATTAACTGCACTCGTTCTTCAGGTAATAAATAACTAAAGAAAAAAAATTTGATTAAGAACCGCGATCGCGCATTTACCCAACTTTCATGAGGGTATGCCAGCATTTCTTGATACCAAGTGCTTTTGCCGTGGGGTGTAATCTGATATATTTTTCCACAGTTCCCATCTTCTTGTACCTGTTCCGCCCATAGCATCACTTCATCTTGTTCTTCCATACGCTTGAGAAGCGGATAAATCCCCCCATAGTTGACACAAATACTGCAACTCATAAACATATCAAGTTGCTGTTTCAGCCGATAACCATTTAAAGGCTCTCGCTGTAAGAGTCCCAATACTGCCAATTTCAGCATTTTGCTATATCAATCTGATATGTTAACTCACCATATCAAATAGAATCTTTTTAGCCAAGTACTTAAGGTTCAGTTGTCAGAATTTTTTGTGATGTCGCATGTGGGCTTCGGCATTAAGTAGAGAGATCGCTTCCCAGCAACTTTAATCGAACAAGCGATAATACCAATTCGCAATGGGCAACTCTTGGAGACGCTAAAAGCGAACGCCCCGCTACGCTAACGCAATGACGCTCCTACGGACGCTCGTTCCGACGTTCGTTCCTCACTAACGCTGCGCTATCGCTAACGCTAACGCAATCAAGAAACTTAGATGCAACAAGACTTTCCTGATTTACATCTGTTGCCTCCTTTTGGAGAATTGGTATAAGCCAATACGGTTCAGTTAAGGCTAAAACTCTTTGTCAAACTCAATTTTTTTAACGAACCGCCAAGGACGCCAAGGACGCAGAGAGAAGAAAGAAATGCTTAACTGAACTGTATTGTGGTATAAGCCTACGGCATGGCTTCGCTTACCGCTAAAACTAAAGATGTCACTAATAGCAATGAGCCTGTGGTGGAGAGATTCAATGCGGAATGTACTAAAAAGTCTTATTGATGGTCTTTCAGAGGCATGGGTAAAAATTGGTAAATATTGGTGTATCCCATGTGAGGCGATCGCTTTACCCTGCAAAAGTACATGACCCGTTAGCTGGCGATGTCGAAGTTTTCGGCTGTAGTACTGTTGTTTATCCAACCGTATTTAGGGACTGGCTCATGACCATGTTTATTAAGCTGTCTAGCAAGCGATCGCGTGATAAAGATGTAAGTTCTTTACCATGCAAAATTTCCTCTACAATCACGTAGGATACTAGCGAACCTAAAAAAATATGAGCCATTGCCTCTGGATCTCTGATTGCTAGTTCTGGATGAGATGCAAAATAGTAACTTAGTATTTGCCGACCTCGTTGCACAACGATTTGGTTATAAAGTTTTGCTAGTTCGGGAAAGTTTTGTGACTCAGTGATTATCAAACGCAATAATGCCAAATAATCGGAATTATCAGCAACCTTGGTTAAATAAATTTCGGCAATTTGACGCAACAAAATTGCTGGTTCTCCCTGTAATTTTTCTATAGTAAAAATGCTTTGAAAACAAGTAATCGTCAACCGTTCTATCAACGCTTTAAACAGTCCTTCTTTATCTTGAAAGTGACTGTATATCGTTTGCTTCGATACTCCAGCTGACGCACTGACACGATCCATACTTGTTTTAGCGTAACCCTCCTTCAAAAATATCTGTATAGCTCCTTGTAAGATTTGCTCTTGCTTTGGAGCGATCGCAGGTAAAGGATTTTCTAGTTGGAAAGCAGGGTTGATAGGCATGAATGGTAAATTTTTTTGCGTATATCTTGCTATATCATACTAGACAGTCTAGTATGATGACAAAGAATTCAAAATTTTCCATTCTCTTATACAAAATATTTTTCACAATCCAGGCTGCTACTATGACTCAGACTATCCCGACATCCCCGGAAAATCTTAAAGATACGCCAGTATCGAAGCAGCAACGCCGCAAAAAACCCATTTTTTTACTGATAGGGCTAGTGGTGGTAAGTGGCATTGGCTACGCTGTGTGGCGCTCTCAACCGCAAGTATCAGCAAATATACTGCAAGTTAGCGGGCGGATTGAGGGTTATGAAACCGAGATTGGGATCAAGCGTTCTGGAAGAATTGAGACAATTGCCGTGCGGGAAGGGGCAGCAGTTAAAAAGGGGCAAGAGTTAATTAAGTTAGACAACACAGACGATCAATTGCTGCAACAACAACTACTCGGTACTCAAGCAAGAGTGACATCTGCTAAATATGATGAACAACAGGCAATTTCAGATGTCGAGCGAGTCACCAGAGAAATTCAAGAAATTAACAGCCAAATTAACGAAGCCAAACTGAATTTGCGGCAATCTCAAGGAGACACCCAAGGAAGAATTGAGCAGGCACAAGCAAATGTCGCAGCAGCCAGAGCCACATTAGTCCAAGCACAAGCGCAAGTTAAACAGGCAGCAGCAGAAGTTAATTTAGCAAAAATCAACCGCGATCGCTATGCCCAATTGGTAAAAGAAGGGGCGGTAAATCAACAACAATTCGATCAAGCCCAAACTACTTTAGATACTGCGATCGCAACCCTAGAAGCACGAGTTGCAGCAGTTAATGCCGAACGCCAACAATTACAGGCTACATCAGGAGCGTTAACTCAAGTTAAAACTACAGGTTTCAATCCTGACATTCGCAACGCCCAGTTAACAGCACTAGTTAGAAAGCAGCAGCAAAGTTATGCTCAACTTAAATCTGCACAGGCAAAAGTCAACTCTGCCCGTGCCAAAGTGAAAGATGCTCAAGCATCAAATCAGCAAATCCTCACCCAGATTGCAGACTCCAAAAAAGATGTAAATGTAGTTAGTCCCTTAGATGGAGTAGTTACAGCCCGGAGTGTTGAACCAGGTGCCATAGTTAGCAGTCAGACTAATATTTTGACAATTGTTGACCCCAAAACAGTGTATTTTAGAGGTTTTATTCCCGAAGGTGATATTGGCAAAGTGCGTCTAGGACAAACAACGAAAATCTTCATTGATTCTGCGCCGGACAAACCATTAGAAGGTAAAGTAATTGCGATCGATCCGCAAGCTTCATTTACACCAGAAAATATTTACTTTCAAAAAGATCGAGTCAGACAAGTAGTAGGGATTCGGATCAAAGTTCAAAACCCTGATAGCTGCTTTAACCCCGAAAAACCTTATAGTGAATCAGATTTACCCTGCGCCAAAATGGGGATGCCAGCAGATGCCGAAATTAGTTTGAAGGCAGGGGGACTCGGGGCCCCCACGGAGTGGGGATTGGGGGAGAGGGGGCAGGGGGCAGGAGGTAGAAGGGAATGAAACAGCAAATTACTATTTTCTCTGCAAACTTACCACCATCATCTAGCCTGCCAACCACAGCAATTGAAGTTCGCGGTTTGCATAAGCACTATGGAAACTTAGCTGCTGTGCGGGGAATTGATTTGAGTATCAACAAAGGTGAAATGTTTGGCTTAATTGGCCCTGATGGTGCTGGGAAAACTAGTACATTTCACATTTTGGGCGGTGTGATGGAAGCAACGGCGGGGGAGGTGCAAATATTTAATCAACCTGCGCGAGATGCCCGATTAATCACAGGTTATCTCACTCAACAGTTTTCGCTGTATTTGGATTTGAGTATTGATGAAAACTTACGTTATGCAGCAGGTTTGCGGCAAGTAGCAGATGATTTATTAAGGGAACGCCGCAATAAATATTTAAAATTAATGAATTTAGAGCGATTTGGCGATCGCTTAGTGGGACAACTTTCTGGTGGGATGAAACAAAAGCTGGCGCTGTGTTGTGCTTTGGTTTCTCAACCAGAAGTATTGTTATTAGATGAACCTACCACAGGTGTTGATCCAGTTTCCCGGCGGGAATTTTGGGATGTGCTAGGAGAATTGTCAGCCGAGGGGATGACAATTGTAGTTGCGACACCATACCTAGACGAAGCTGAACGTTGCCACCGCGTGGCTTTGATGTACACTGGGCAAATTCATGAAATTGGCACACCCAAAGAATTACGGATTAACTTAGGCTTGCATCGCTTGGAATTGCGAACAGCAAATTTACAAGCTACAGAAGAGATATTATCTCAGACTGACCAGACAAATATAGTAGATGTGCAAACTTTTGGCGATCGCTTGGATGTCCTTGTTGAAGATATAAATTCCGGCGAAATCCAAGTCCGTGAACTGCTGCAACAACATCAGTTACCTTCTGGCAGTATCGAGCATGGCGAACCCACATTAGAAAACGTCTTTGTCACGCGCCTGCGACAACAAGGTTCAGCGCCGCAATTTTTCCCGTTTCCTCGTTATCGAAAGAGGGGACAAGGGGACAAGGGGACAAGGGGACAAGGGGACAAGGAGACAAATGCTTTATTTGCGTCTTCACTGGCTATATATGCTCACAACCTTAACCGTGTTTTTGGCAAGTTCCAAGCCGTTAAAGATGTCAACGTTGAAGTGCGCTACGGGGAAATCTTTGGGTTGTTAGGTGCTAACGGTGCTGGAAAAACCACCACAATTAAGATGCTGTGTGGATTACTAGCAGCAAGCGGCGGTGAAATTTCCTTGGGTGGTGAAACCGGAAATCTGCGGAGTGCAGACTTACGGCGACGTATTGGTTACATGAGTCAAAAATTCACACTTTACGACGATTTAACTATTCTGCAAAATCTCGAATTTTATAGCGGAGTCTACGGCGTACCTCGCAAACTTCGACGGGAAAAAATTGATTGGGTAATTGCTACCTGTGGTTTAGAAGGACAAGCAGATATGATTACTGGACAGCTACCAGGTGGTTGGAAGCAACGAGTTGCTTTCGGTGCTTGTGTGATGCACGAACCAGATATTTTATTTTTAGACGAACCCACATCGGGGGTAGATCCCCTGGCGCGTCGCCAGTTTTGGAAGCTGATTAATGACTTTGCCCGCAACGGTACAGCTATTTTAGTGACAACACACTATCTAGAAGAAGCTGAACAGTGCAACCGCATGAGTTTTATGGTTGCAGGAGAAACTGTCGCCGAAGGTTCACCAAGTTCTATCAAAGCCTCGCAACCGGGACAATTAATAGAAATTATTGTCAATCAAAACCAAGTAGCTTCCAAGATACTCAAACAACATTTCGAGCCTTGGCGCATCTCGATTTTCGCTGATAGTTTACACGTTGTTCTCGATCATCCTGAACAGGAAATAAATCAACTAACTCAACTTTTAGAAGCTAATCAAATTACTATCAATTCTTTACGCCCGATTCCTTTTTCTTTAGAAGATGCTTTTATTGGTATAGTACAGCGATCGCAAAAATAGAAAATGAGTATGCAGCAAATTATCCTCCAAAAACCTCCGCGTTCCTCCGCGTTCCTCTGCGTTTAAAAACACTCTGATTTTAGCTAAAGCCGTACTTAATATATATGAAACGAATTATTGCCCAATGTGTAAAAGAAATAGCCCAATTCCGCCGCGATCGCCTGACGTTGGCACTAGCATTTTTATTGCCATTCATTAGTTTAATAATTTTTGGTTTTGCCATTAGGTTAGAGAGTAAAGATATTCCCTTAATTGTCCAAGATTTCAGTCGTACAAACCTAAGTAACAGTTATATTGAAAGACTGTATGCCACCAATCAATTTGTGCCTAAACAATGGTCTGGTGGCAATCCTACACGCGATGCAATAGATAAAGGAATTGCTAAAGCCGCAGTAATTATTCCGCCGGAATTTAGCCGTGATATTCAAGCAGGTAGAAATACAAATTTTCAAGTGTTAATTGATGCTACTGATGTTAACAATGCCCGTGTAATTAGAAATAGTATTCAAAGAGTGACAAACTTTTTCATGCAAGAGCATGGACTGATACCTGCTAATAGTAGTATTACAGCAAGAATGCGTCTATGGTTTAATCCTGGGAGATTAGAATCACTGTATATTGTGCCAGGAACTTACGGAGTTGTACTATGGATTTTTCCTTCATTACTTTCTGCGATCGCAATGGTACGGGAAAAAGAAAAAGGAACAATTTTACAAGTCTACGCTTCTAGTATTAATGCCACTGAACTATTACTTGGTAAAGGATTAGCATACTTATTAATTGCCATCATGGAGGCATTAGTAGTTATGATATTAGGATCAATTATTTTCCAAATTGGCATAGTTGGCAATCCCATAATATTAGTACTTGGTACTTTACTATTTCTGACAGATAGCGTTTTTTTTGGATTGCTTTTAGGAGTTCGCAGTAGTAACCAAAATGCTGCTGTACAAGGTGTTTCTCTTGTAGGCTTTATCACATCATTATTACTCTCAGGTTTTATTTATCCCCTCAACAATATTCCTTTTCCCTTATCACTACTACCTAACATAATTCCGGCGCGTTATTATATCGATATCACTCGTGACGCCTTCGTGCGTGGTACAGGATTTGCCGGAGTTTGGTTTGATTTACTCATGCTTGCAGCTTTGGGATTTGTATTTTTCAACGTATCACGCCGAGTTTTAAGCCGAATGCAATTACCAAATTAATTTCTCTGTGTCGCGCCAGTTGCTACAACGAGCGTAATGCACTGGCTTTTCTGCGTCTCTATGGTTAAATAAAAAGTAATTTTATGAAACTTATTCAGCGATTATTTGATAGTCCATTTTGGTCATTAATGCGGAAAGAAATTAATCAAATTCTCCGCAACAAGCAATTAATTGTTCTGTTAGTTGTCCCGCCAACAGTTCAATTATTACTCTATGGATTTATCCTTAATCCCGACGTTCATAACTTGCGATTAGGTGTCATTGACTATGCCAACGTTAGTGCTAGTCGAGAGTTAGTTTCAGCCATGACATCAAATCGGATTTTCACTTTAGAATCTGTACCAAGCAGTGAAAAAGCATTGAGTCGCCAGGTAGAAGAAGGAAAGCTAGATGTTGGGGTAATAATTCCTCCCGATTTTCCGCGTCAACTGGCACAAAAATCAGCAGAAATTCAAGTATTTATTGATGCTGTAAATGCTAATACAGCCGGGATTGCCGGAAATTATATGAATCAAATTATCCAGCAATATAATCTACAATTAACCCAAGGTAAAGTAAATCCCCCGGTTTCACCCGAAGTTGTATTTCTTTACAATCCTGGACTGACGAGTAGTTGGTTTTTTGTACCAGGAGTTATGGGTTTAGTTTTAACATTAATTGGAACATTAGTATCAGCAATTACTGTAGTCCGGGAAAAAGATACGGGTACTTTAGAACAATTACTAATGACTCCGGCTGCTAACTGGCAAATATTACTATCGAAAATTGTCCCTTTAGCATTTTTATTAATGGGAGATGTTTTATTAGCCACCACTTTAGCAACAGTAATATTTCATGTACCATTTCGAGGTAGTTTTCTGCTATTTTTAGCTCTATCAAGTATGTATGTATTTGTCGGGATTAGCTTGGGTATTTTGTTAGCTACTGTGAATAGTTCCCAACAACAGGTAGTTTTGACAGCTTTCTTTATTAATTTACCAATGGTACAAACTTCTGGAGCGATCGCACCTATTGAAGCCATGCCACCTTTGTTTCAAACGCTATCTTTACTCAATCCCCTCCGTCATTACATTGCGATCGTTCGAGGTCTTTTACTCAAAGGTGTTGGCTTAGATGTACTGTGGATGAATGTTTTGGCTTTAGTCGCCTTTGCTGTTGTGTTATTAACTATTAGTATTAGTAAGTTTCGCAGTCAGTTAAGCTGAAACCTTGTCAGGGTAGAGTGTAGAGTGTAGTTTTAAGACAACTAAAATATCTACCCTAAGTAGAGCAAGTGGTGTGCATGGGGCCAATCAAAAATCCAAAATCAAAAATCCAAAATAGATTCATTTAACTGTTAATGCCCCAAGCGATCGCACCAATAATTAGCTAAATTGCTTTAATTGCTCAATTAGATGATCGAAGTAGGGAGCAACGATTGCTTGTTGCTCGGGTTCCACTCGCTTTAAACTGGCAGTTTTAATACCTTCTAATCCTACAACCATTGCATCTAAAGGTACTTGTAACTCTTGATACAACAGTTGCATATAGTGTAATCCTTCGGTGCTAGTATAGTCGGTGTGCTGTCCGGCGATACCGTAAGTAATACAGCGTAAAAAGTGCCAAAAATCACGCCAACAGGCATCTGCCCTTACTACTGGGTAGAGTCCACCACCGGGTTGGATAATATTGGGGAATGTAGCCAATACATGGGTTCTGGCTTCATCTACGATTTCACGGACGCGATCGCGTAACCTCTGACTTACGGCAACGAGTTCTGTATTTGCTGATACAAGCTGCTGAATCTGCTGCAAATCTTCATCAGTGAGATAGCGTCCTTGATCGTCAGCCGCCTGGAATAGCCCAATAGCCTCTGCTGGATGGGTATTTTGCCAAGTAGCAAAACTGACAATCCTTGCTTTTTGAATCAGTTCTCGAACTTTTTCACTCAATTGTGGCTGAGTCATGGTCAAAACTATTAATAGACTGGTTGAAAAGTAGAACTCCTGCCCTTTTTCAAAATTTCAGCAGGGCTAGTTAGTAACACTGTAGCGGTAAATTGTTAGGAAACTCAAAAGGGAAACTATGAACAATTCAGAAGACTACACAGTTAATAACCTTGATTTCTATAGAAAGTATCATGGTCAGCAGCTTTACTATCGCTGGGAGGGAGAAGTCTGGTGGCAAGAAACAGGCAAACGCCCACGAGAGAAATTATTCTCGATTATTGGGATGAATGCAACCAAAGTTTTTATTCGTTCCGATCCTGAGTTTGAACAGGTAGGTTATCGGATCAATCGGGAGTTAGGTCTATTTTGCGATCCACAAACCCAAGAAATCCTGCATACATGGCAACCCGATTCTACTCGTTCTGCTGTAGCGATCGTGCATATTGCCAATCGCATAGTGCAGGGGGCTGTTCGACCGAAAATGACGGTGATTCCCAAAGGACAAGACTATGTTACCTCTGTCGTAGAAATTCCCTTGACCTATCCTCATCCATTAGCAGCAGATCCCAAATACCGAGATTATTGTCCCGGTGAAACCTTTAATGGGACAGAATACTTCACCAGCCACATTTCCCGGCCAGGGGTGAAGAATCTTCCTTCAGCCACTTGGGCGCGAGACTGTCCCTGGTTACCCTGGATGAAACTGGGCTATGGTCATCCAGCCCGCTTACGATTTGAGACAACAACGACTCGGGTTGAATCCTTTGAACAACTCCATCCTAATCTGATTCAACTGATTCGGGAACAAGTGCCGATATATGAATTTACACCCGACCAGAGTAACGAACCAAATATGACCAGTACACTGTACTTTAAGCAGCACTTCGCCGCTTACCAAAAAGGAGAACGCTTTCCCATTCCTGAAGGGCTTTGAGAAGGGTTTGAAACTGTCACTTAATTTCAGATTGTCAATTCTATGGATCTCAGTCAAATCGAAACCGATCTGCAAAACTCGGATTTTCAATACCGCCTGAAGGCGATCTCTGCCCTGCAAGATTATCCGGCAGATGTTGCTTTTCCTTTGCTCAACCGCCATATCCAAGACCCAGAATTTCTGGTGCGAACCTTTGTTGCTAGGGAGTTAGGCAAGCAAAAAACCTCAGAATCCTTTGCTGCCCTGTTGCAAATTATGAAATTTGATAACACCCCAAATGTCCGCGCAGAAGCGTCTAATTCCCTGTCCTTGTTTGGCAGAATTTCAGCCTCTCATCTGGTGCAGACATTTTTACGAGACGATCACTGGTTGGTACGTCGCAGTATTTTAGCAGCCTTGGTAGAAATGGATTGCCCTGAAGAAGTTGTAGAGGTTTGTATTCTGGGGCTAGAAGGTGACGATGCCGCAGTCCAAGAAGCATCTATAGATGCGCTGGGGTCATTGGCGGCTTCCCGTCAGTCTGAGGTAGCTTTGTCCCAACTCCTAAACATGAAAAATTCTGAGTTTGAATATATTCGGGTACGAGTTGCTTATGCCCTCAAGCACTTTGATACTCCTGAAGCCAAGGAAGCCCTGGTGCAACTGAGGCAGGATGCCGATCATCGGGTGGTGGGGGCGGCAATGGAGAATTTAATCTTTTGAGGAGCGGGGACAAGGGGACAAGGGGACAGAGGAGAATATTTACTGTTGACTTTTATCTAAAAAATAATTTGGATGCAGAGCAACTAAATTCATTTATGGGGTTCTTAATTTTGACTTTTGACTTCCACGTTCGCGTGGCGTCTCCAAGAGTTGAGGCTGACTCTACCACTAGGTAGAAAAAACTATTTCTTTGAGTTATGCCTAACTCAGTGATGAACACCTATAATTTATCTATGCTCTTACAGCAATTCAACACAAAAGTCTAGAAATTTTGTAGCAATGTTGACATAAATTAATATTTAGACTGGCAGAATTGGGAAAGAGCAAACTGTGACTGAGTATTATTGTTTGCACCATAGGAGAAACAAATGGCTGAAATTCCCACTGGCGGTCAAATGCTCTGGAAATTGGAAGGGAACGATCGCGTTTTGCACCTGCGACATAATTCTTCAGAGCCGTGGCGGCCGTATGAAGAATTTCCGCAGTATGTTCTACCCGACCCACTAGGATTTTCTAAAGGAATTGCTACCTTTCTGGCGTTGCTGAAAAAAGACTGGACAGCTACTAAATCTTAAGAAGGGAATAGGGAATGGGGAATGGGGAATAGGAAATAACTTTGAGTTGTTTCTCCTCCTTGTCCTCTTTGCCCCCATTCTCAAACTTTCATAACAATAACCTCAAACTGTGTGAATAAAAGTCAACAACGCTAAAACTCTTTTTCCCCCTGCCCCCTGCCCCTTGTCCCCTCACCTCCTGCCCCCTGCCTTATCTCAGCGACCTACTTAGTTTCTAGGCTAGCGCGTGTAGTACGGCGGGTTAAAGCATGAGGTGTATCTAGCTCTTGTGCTGGTTGGCTAAGGAGACGCGATCGCATTTCGTCACTTAGTCCTTGAACATGGGTAAAATCTGCTCCAGCAATGCTTTCCAGATGCTCGAAATCAACGCCAGTTAAATCTGCTGCTCGTAAATCAGCTCCTGCGAGGTTAGCTCCATTTAACCGAGCATTGCGTAAAGATACTCCTGGCAACCAGGCTTTCCGCAAGTCAGCCTGACTTAGCCGTGCTCCTTGAAGATTAGCATGAGTTAAATCAGCTCCTCCTAAATATGCTCCCAACATACTTGCACCTTGCAAATCAGCATGACGCAAGTTGGCTGTATTCAGCTGGGCGCCATTCAAATAGGCATTTGGCCCAATCGCCCCAGAGGATTTGTAATTAAAGCCTTCGGGAAACAGGGTTTGGCTATCATATATTGCCCCTACCAGCTTGGTATCGGTCAAAATAGCTCCTCGTAAATCTGCGCCACTGAGATCGACTCGGTACAAACAAGCTGCCTGTAAATTGGCATCCCTTAAAATCGCTTGGCTAAGATCGGCTGCGCGTAAATCAGCGCCACTGAGATCGGCAGCACTGAGATCCGCTTTGCTGAGATTCGCTCGAATCAAAGTAGCTTGATGCAAATTAGCTCTTTGCAGTTCTAAACCACTGAGGTTGAATTGATATAAATCTTCTTGAGTTAGAGCAAATCCTGCCTTGAGGACAGCCAAAACTTCTTGAGGTGTCTTCTGATCCCTGCTGATCATGAGTTGAAATCGTGAGATTATTTAGGGGTATTGTACCGCGACCTATCTACAATCATTAGGGGGATCAGCTATGCCTTTTGTACCACCAATGACCATGACGGAGTTTTTCCGTAAGAGTGAAGGGGTCTGGTTTACCCAACGCACGGTGCATCACTTTGATACGGTGCCGGATCAATCGGGAGAATCAAAGCTTTATGTAGGCGCGATCGCACTTGATGACCCACGGGTAAAAGCAATCTGCCAGCCGCAAGGTATCGATCCAGCTAGTGCTAAGGGAGGTGCTACCTTTATGTGGCAAGAACATGACGACGATCAAGAACCCAATCAGGATCGTGTCGCTGTCTTAATTGATGTGCCAGATGATGAAACAGGGCGATCGGGAAAATTGCTCCGCAACCAAGGCTATGTAGAAAAAATTCCGGTAGTTAGCCGTTACTGGTTCGGACAAGATGGTATTTTAACCATCGATACCGAATATGAAACCAACCAAGGTCAGGAACGCTGCTGGTTTATGACCGATGATTTTCGGGTGCGCGTCAGCACAGTACGGATGATGAATGGAGTGTATTTGATGACCTATTGTTCTGAACGACGCTATTTAACTGAGGCGAATTTAGCACAAATGGTACAACACAATTTATCTAGAGCATCCGTTTGATCATCTGGTCGCTCATAATTTTGAAGGACTTGCTATCGTTTCTAGGCAATCATTCTGGCGATCGCCATCAGTAGGCATTGCACTATCGCCTAATCCTAACGTTAAGGATCGTTGCTTTGTTTAACATATTCGAGACGGCGAATCTGGGAATACCCTATTCTCTGGGGTTAAGGCAAATTAGGCTATAAATTTTATGTATAAGTGCTTCCTTGAGCATCTGGAACAATGGCTTTTGCAACGGTTTACATTAGAAAGTCGCCCAATTCCCCCAGGACTAGAGTATCAGGTGAGCGATCGCGGCAGAAACCCCGCCACAATTCAGAGTTGGTGCTATCAGTGCCCACAGTTACGGAAAATCCGCTATACATACATTGATGCAGGCGCAAGTGCCCAAATTCTTAATAGTGTGATTTATCCTAGTCATAATTACGAGTTGCCTTTACTCGGCATTGATTTTCTGTCTTTCGGTCAGGTGAAAAACCTGATTGTGATGGATTTCCAACCTTTATTTCAAGATGAAGCTTACTTGAGGAAGTATATACATCCATTGCAGACATTACATGATAAGTATCCAGACTTGGCACAAGGCTTGGAAATGAAATTTTACGATGCTAATCAGTACTTCTCAAAATATCTCTTATTTGCCAAAACCGATGCAGAAACAGTAAAAACGAGAGTCTTTGAGGCATTCAAAGACTATCTGAATTTGTACTGGCAAATGTTACTCCAAGCTAAACCTCTGAGCGACCAGTCAGACATTCAACGGATTGTCAAAGCCCAAAAAGACTACGATCAATATAGTGCCGATCGCGATCCTGCATCTGGTTTGTTCAGTAGCTACTTTGGACATCAATGGTCAGAGCGATTTTTGCATGAATTTTTGTTTGAGGATGCTGTGCCATTAGTAGTTAATGCAGCCAAATAGTGCTTTAAATCTACATCACCACAAAAAAATGGTGATAGTTAATTTTGAATTTTGAATTTTTAATTGGGAGCGAAGCGACATTGACTCTCTATCAGCCATTTTTAGATTATGCGATCGCGCTTTTGCAGGAACGCTTGAATTTGCAGCCTTATGCAATTCCTCAAGGGTTTGAGTCGAAGCAAGCAAAAGTGGGCAAAGGCAAACATCAACAAGAGGTCTTAACGACTAGCTATGCCTATCAAACTAACAAACTCCGGCAAATTCGAGCCGCCCATGTCCAAGGGGGTAACTCACTTCAAGTATTAAATTTCGTTATTTTTCCCCATCTGAATTACGATTTGCCCTTCTTTGGCGCAGATTTAGTTACCTTGCCAGGAGGACACTTAATTGCCCTCGATATGCAACCCCTATTTCGGGATGATTTGGGATATCAGGCGAAGTATACCCAGCCTATGCTGCCAACTTTTCACGCACATCAGCAGCATCTACCTTGGGGGGGCGACTTTCCCGAAGAAGCCCAGCCCTTTTTCTCACCCGCCTTTCTCTGGACGCGCCCCCAGGAAACTGAGGTAGTGGAAACCCATGTGTTTGCAGCCTTCAAAGACTATCTACAAGCCTACCTAGATTTTGTTGACCAGGCGCAGCCGATAACCGACTCCAAATATTTAGCAGATATTGAACAGGCTCAACTGCGTTATCTCCGCTATCGAGCCGAAAAAGACCCAGCACGGGGAATGTTCACCCGTTTTTACGGTGCTGAGTGGACAGAAGAATATATCCACGGGTTTTTATTCGATTTGGAAAGAAAGCTAGCATCAGCGATTAGATGAAGCAATATAGCAATCCTATTTGAGTTGTGAAAAATATAGATTAAGAAACGAACCGCCAAGGACGCCAAGGACGCCAAGGAAGGAAAGAAATAAAGAGAGATATAATTTTCACGAATGATTTAGGACTGCTATACCAATTTTGGATTTTAAATTTTGGATTTTGGATAATAAAATTGAAAATCTTGATAAATAAACTCTTCTATAAGTTTGAAACAAGATTACCTATCCGAAGTTGGTATCAAAGGTAGAACTAGGACTATAAAAAAGGTTTGTCCGTTGATGACTGAATCTGAGAAAATCGAACATGGGGATTTTAAATCTACTTTTAGGAAACACAAAGGATATGGCTGATACTACAGAACTCACCTCAAGCGCTCAAACCAGCCTTGAAGAACTCACAGAAGCGATCGCTGAATTACAAGAATATCGGGAACGTCTGGTTAACGATACCTTGTCAATGGCGCAGCGTGCCAAAATTATGAAAGCACAAGCACTTGCTAGCCTGCAACCTCAGCTTACCCAGCTAGATGCAACCCTTGAGTCACTACGACAGCAGCAATCTACTCTGACATCTGGTAACTAGTACCGCAAAGCGGAAGTCAAAAGTCAAAAGTCAAAAATCTTTAATTTTAGGCTTTCTGGCTGTAATAAAACGGTAGGTTTATTTCCGCCGGTCTGTACTAGATCATTTAACAATAACGGTGATAGGGAATTTGTCATGAGTCAATCGCTCAACTCCAAAGCTCCAGCAGTAGATGATCCTATCCTGCGAGTGCAAGCTGAAAATGATGATCTAGTTCAGAGGGTAAACGAGCAGATTACACTAGAAACCTTCGATTCTACAGATCAAAAAGTTCTCAAACAACTAGTGGAGGGTTTAGGAGATCCACGGGGAATGGTGCGACTGCGGTTTGCCGAAACCTTGGGTGAAATTGGTGAAGCAGCAACGCCATTTCTCATAGAGGCACTGGCAAATCATTCCAATGTAGTTGTGCGACGGGCTGCTGCCAAGACACTCACTATCATATCTGACCCGTGTGCTGTGCCAGACTTACTTCATGCTTTTCTAAATGATGAAGATACGGTAGTCAGAAGTTCAGCCGCCGGGGCTTTAGCCAGAACAGGAGAACCATCTGTACCAGCGTTGCTGGAAATTTTAGCATCAGACGAGCATCCACAGGATATTAAGGGTCTTGCTGCATGGGCGTTGGCGTTTATTGGATCAGAAGCAGCAGACCATTTATACAAAGCTTTGAACGCCGCTTCTTTGGATGTCCGATGTGCTGTCATCGGCGCCCTTGGTCATGTGGCACAAGAGCAGTCAGACGAAAAATCCTGCAACCTTCTAGTTTCTGCTCTGACTGATCCAGAAGCGCTCATTCGTACTGAAGCAGCCGCAGCCTTGGGACAAGTAAATTATCCTCCCTCTGTGCCGCATTTAATTTTGGCAATTCAAGATACTGATTTAGACGTGAGGAAGGCAGCAATCAATTCCCTTGGTAAAATTGGCGATCGCAGTGCATTAAAAGCATTACAACCGCTACTTAATGATGAACAAGAGGTGGTGCGGGTTCTTGCGAAATTAGCGATCGCGCAAATTGAACGCCAGTCCGAAACAGATGATTGGTAATGTTCCCGTTCAGCTGCTTGCTCAGGGCGACCGTATTATGTCAATAAGTGAAGTATATTCTCAATAAAGTTTAAAATAATGTCATTAACTCTTGCTTATTGCGAAAAAGCCCGGCGTATGCATCGCTTTGGAGGTTACTTTTTTGGTACTAATTTAGTACCATTTTGGTTTTATGCTCTTAAACACAGCAATAAATTCTAGACCAAAGACACAGTTATAGTTTTATTATTCATCTGTGAACAAAGATTCTAAATCACGATACCCACTGGCAACACGAGCAACACTAATTCCATCTTCTCTTGGGTAGTAAAATATAATATAATTATCCACAACAAATCCGCGCAGGTTTGGTACAATTATGCTATAATCTTTACCCATATTTGGGAAATTAGCTAATAATTTACACTTGGCACGAATGTCATCAAAAAGCTTAGAGGCTGCTTTTGGGTTAATCCGAGCAATATATTCACAAATTTCATCTAAATCTTTAATTGCTGCCTCTGAAAGTGAATAATTATTCATTCAGAGGACTCCTCAGCAATTAGACGAATTTTTTCTTGAAATCTAGCAAATACAGCTTCGCCATCAGTTACCTGTCCTGCTTCAATTTGTTCAATTCCTACAGCAATTTTTTGGCGTAATTCTTCAAGTCTTTGCTCTCTTTCTTGTAGCAGTTTAAAGGCTTCATTAATGACATCATCAGCACTAGCGAATCTACCACTTGCTAACTGTGCCTGAATAAATTGCTCTAGTTCTGGTTTAATTTGAATGTACATATCGACTAAGAGTTTTGGTTAGAAGTTGGTTGCTGTCTATTAATAATCACTGTCAGCTACACAAATTCCCTTACATTTAATGCCGTTTGTCGCTGTGCGCTGACAATGAGGACAGAGAATTTTTTCTGTTTCTACGATATTTGTACTGGTGGTTGCAAGTGGTTTATCTTTGCCGATTTGGAGGTTCACGGTTATCAGGGTAAAGGAACTTTGTTGGGTTTATTTTATATTTTACCAACCACACAAATTCCCTCTACCAAGCTATTTTCGTCCTATTGATATTACTTTTCTCCTCGCTGAAACTTCACTGTCATCTCTAGGCGAGATAATGCACTAGTGGCAGACTCGCGTACATAGGAGTCGGTGGATTCATCCTGAATGAGGGATTGTAGCACTTCCACACCTCGGCGATCGCCAATTGAGACAAGGGCATTCACGATAGAAATTGCCAGTGCTGGGTTGTCTGTGCTTTGCAATGCTTCAATCAAAACATCCACCACGGGAGAACCAATTTCACCTAGAGCCATGACAGCTGCAATATTCACTACAGGATTGGGGTCATTAAGAGCAGTCGTTAAAGCCTGCACACCTTCAGCTGCAAAGGGAACATCTGGATGATTAATGGCGACTTGTGCCAGTGCTTTGGCTGCACTTCCCCGGACGGTGACATTATCACTATTGAGCAAAGCTTCAACTAGAGGAGTCACTGCATCAGGCCCGATCGCTCCTAGAGCTTTGACGGCAGCTCGTCGATAGGTGGTATCCTCTTCATCAAGAATACTCATCAACCGGGGAATAGTTGTCTCATCGGGATTCTCAGCCAATTCCCACATTGCTTGGTCGCGTAGGTGAGGGTTGGGGTGTTTTAGTTGTTGGAATAGTTCTTCTGTGGACATAACAAGATTTTAATAAATTATCATTAATGTGCAGTGGTTCTCGAATTGATTGGGCCGAATCCCCATTTTAACTTTCCCCCTTGCTCCCTGCTCCCTTGCCTCTTCTTCAACCCTCTAGATTTATCATCGGTGTGATTAATTTTTAATTTTTAATTTTTAATTCCCCGTAGGGGTTGACTTGGCTTTTTCACGAACCAGCCAATCATCATCGTTGGCGACTTGTTCATAACCACTGGTATCACCAAGTTTTTCTAGCGCCATCAATGCCGCATACTTCAGATCCCAAATTTTGGTTTCTAGACAAAGTTTCAGTTCGGGAATTGCCCGTGGACCGCCGAGTTCACCAAGAGCGATCGCTGCTGCTGCCCGTGATTTTTGAAACTGTGGTTGTTTGTTATGCAAGCCTTCAACTAGTAAATCGTAAGCTGGGGTGTGTTTCAACCAACCGAACAGCTTTATCACATGGAAGTGAGCGCCATAATCATTATTTGCTTCTTCGGCGTAGGTAGCAAACAAAGCTTCAGGAGCAGCATCAGCGTGATGGTCAAGAATAGTTTTAGCTGCCAAATAGCAGCGCCCAAAGTCTGTTTCATACAATCCCCGAATCAGAACTGGTAAAGTAGGGGGGCTTGGGTAACTATGAACCAAACTCAGATCATTTGGGTGGTCGTATAACGTCTGCTCTAAATAAGGTTGAATCGTGGCATAAGTAATTGCTCCCGCAGCGATTCCGGCTTCTGCCAAAGTCCGAATTCCTCGCAGCCGAAACACCAAAGATACTGGACATCGGGCAATATAAGGTATTGCATCATAGTAACGGGCATCCATTAAATCTTGGATAGACAACCGCCGTCCTAAAACATTTGGGTGTTGTAACATTGCCACTACTTTTCCCATCTGGGAATAGTCGCCAGTTAAACGGCAAACTGCGGCCATTGCTGCACTAGCTGTCGGTGGATCGCTATCATCTACAAATTTGCGAATTCGTTCTAGGGCAGGTTGATAATTAAACTTTGTTAATGTGTGAATAATTACTCGATAGGTTTGCCCTGGCTTATCCAGCAATTGAGCAACATCTTCTAAAATATCGGGGTCTTGAGTCCCAATTTCACCGATCGCCCAAACAGCATTTTCCACGGTGTAGCAGTCTTCATCAAAAAGACAGGTGCGAATCACAGGTAAAGCTGACTCAGCTTGCAGTCGCCCCAAAGTCTCTACCGACTTGCGGCGGACGATGCGGTTATCCAACGAGGGGTCAGTTTGCTGCACTGCCTGCATCAGCGCCTTAATTGATCGCTCTGTGGGAAAATTAATTAAATGAGAAGCGGCAATATAACGTGAATCATCCTCACTCAATTGGTCTTGAGGCGTATCCAAAAGAGCGATCGCCTGGTCTTCTGTGAGATTAAAAAAATTAGAAAAGCGTTTATCCATATATATCAACTTGCCAATCCTATTAAGACAAAATAAACCTGAAGATTCTTTGCCATTACTCAACCTTAACAGGCAAAGCAAAGAGCCAAGAACCTCCAGGCTTGTAGAGTCACAATATACTCTTGTCACCAAATGACAAGTTTGGCAACAAACTAGGAGAGAGAGTTAATAGCGTAGTCTAGTAAAGCATTGTACTCAGTCAATGCTTGAGCAGACATATCACGAGGCGCACAACCACGGGTGCGAGCAAAGCTTAAAGCTTCAACATAAGGAGCAGTGGGCAAGCCCAAAGCGCGATAAACTTCACGTTGTCCAGCAATACCCCACTCATCCAATGGGCCAGTACCGCCAACTACCAAGCTGTATTGAATAAGGCGCAGGTAGTGCTTGATGTCACGAGCACACTTCGACTTAAATGTATCGGTGGAATTAGCTTCACCAGCGTTGTTCAAGTAAGAATATTTTTTGATCGCAGCGTCGTAAGCTTCGGTTGCGACTGCATCAATGTTATTAGCTAGCTTTTCAGCAGCTTCCAAACGAGCAGCAGCACGTTGGATAGAACCTTGTACTGATTCTAAATCAGAGGTGCTGGGAAAACGACCTGCGGCATCAGCAGATGCGATAACGGTGGTAACAACTGATTTCATTTCTTAAATCTCCCAAAAGACTTTTTATTTAAACTGTGTTGGATGTCAATCTGTTGAGTGAATTGCGATTCGCAAATTCCTTAGCTCAGAGCAGAAATTACGCGATCAAAGTAGCTGGAAGATTCCGCAACCAAGCTAGCGCAGCGATCTTCTACGACAGGAGAACCCATCTTACGCAATTTGGCACCAGCACGAGCCTCACTGGGGTTATCTTGAATGTGAGCAGCTGCACACGCCTTCATGATTTGAACGGCACGTACTGTAGAGGTTGTGGGTACGCCAAGAGCGGCATAAGTTTCTTTCAAACCATTCAAACAACGATCATCTAGAACTGAAGCGTCACCAGCTAATAAAGCATAGGTTACATAGCGTAAGATGATTTCAGCATCACGCAGACAAGCAGCCATGCGACGGTTAGGATAGCAGTTACCACCAGCTTGGATCAAACCTTGGTTTTCGCAGATCATTCCAGCAACAGAATCAGAGACGATACAGCTAGCGTTGCTAGCGATCGCATTTACAGCATCTAAACGTCTGTTACCATTAGCAACGAAAGCTCTGAGAGCAGCAATATCAGATACGGGAGTAGTGCTGGCATCTGCTGAAACTACAGATCTAGAAAAAGCGTCAAGCATTTCGCTCTCCTTAAAAATTGGTTTTCTCTGAAACTTGATTGCCTGTTCCCTGAACAAGACAATATAGAACATAAAAGATGACACCTATCTTAGTCTCAGTTATGAGAAACTAAGTAATAATCCTTAACAAACAATCCCCAGTCAGGATTAGTCTGACTGGGGAACTAGGGGTACGCTTTGAAGATTAGGGGCGAAGGGGTAACGGGGATTGGGATTGTGAGGCGATGAAGAAGATAAGAAAGCAGAAGAGAAATAACATTGACAAATGCCTGATGCCCATTTTTCTGCTTGGTTCTAAAAAATAGCGCGATCGTGCTGAGTAAATCCGACAAGCTTTTGGTAATGAACTTTGTGGAGATGAACCTCGTTAGGCAGGAGCAACATTAACGCCAGTTGTTGTTGAGATTGAATATATACCGCCAGAGGATAGAGTCGGCTTGCAGTTTTATCTAAAGAAGGCTTACTACATCCTTTTGTTTCTATTTGTCCTCTAGAAAATTAACAAATATCCCCAGTTAGTTAAGTCTGCTTGAGAAGATGCTTGATCATATTGTCTTTGACCATTAACTGCCGCAGCACCTCTAAAAGCAATTTGTTAGATTCTTCCTGGTTTAACCCCTTAATTTGCTCTTCGTAAAGTTTGAGGTTAAATTTTTGCTCTAAGTTAAGCTCCATAGGGATATCCATAGTTTTTACTCTCCGGTGTTTTGCAACATTAGCTTTATATATTCCCTTGACTTAATATTAACAAAAGTTACACATGCTTGACAAGTGGACACTTCTAGACGGTGTGCTACTCATTGGGGTTGGTCAACAAACGCCTTTGGAGCGTGTACACACAAGTGCTGTAGCCTGCGGGCGATCATCGCATTTGTCCTGTTTCTTCCTTTTCCAGAGTTCTTGTAACAAAGCTACACTTTGCCAGAGCTTTCAGTCCTCTACCAATTGGTGGTAAGTGTGGGTGGAGATATCGAATGCCAAATTATTTACCACATCGGGACTGCCTTTTGCCCTCTGCCTTTTTTGGTAAACACTTTTAACTAATAACTGTCTACACGGAAATAGTGCAATATGTAGGCGCGTTAGTTTATTTGGCATAACGTGCAACAACTTTTGATCTGTTGCACGTTATACAACCTTTGATTGTGCTGTTATTCAGATAATTGGGGAATTCTTTTTACTTTTTATTAGTAATAGGACTTACGCACACTCTACGAATTCTCGGCGCTCTTGGCGTCTTGGCGGTTCGAGAAATTAAGCTTTTTAGCAATTTTTGCGTAAGTCCTAAGTAAATAAGATGTGTTTACCCTGGTGTGCAAACCACCCTAAAGCCGAAGTCGTAGAACGCTACATCCGAATTGCCTCCGTCTAAACGGGCAGATGAACGGCAGACGCTTGACTGAGTTAACCATGAACCACCCCGTAGCAGGCAAGGATTATTATTTCCACTTACCCAAGCACTTCCATCAGCAGGCATTCCACGGTAATCATTGTGGTATTTGTCTTGACACCATTCCCAGACATTGCCATGCATCTCATACAAACCAAAAGCATTAGCAGGTAAACTACCAACATCCATAGTCTCCTGACGATTCTCACCCGGAGGAGCAGAACCATAAATATAACTACCATTATAGTTAGCTATCTCAGTCGTAATCGTTTCACCAAAATAGAATGGGGTAGTCGTTCCCGCTCGACATGCATACTCCCACTCCGCCTCGCTGGGTAAACGATAGTTCTTGTTAGTCATGAGTGACAGCTTTTGACAAAACTTGACTGCATCATTCCAACTTACTTGTTCAACAGGTCGATTAGCCCCTTGGAAGTAAGAGGGGTTGATTCCCATAACTGCTTGATACTGTTCTTGCGTGACCGTAAATTTACCCATGAAAAAAACTTTAATGGTCATAGGATGCTGCGGCCCCTCATTTGGGTTTCGCTGTTTTTCTCCTACTGGTGAACCCATGAGAAAATGACCGCCAGGAATTTCTACCATCTCCAGTGTGTTGCCGTTACCAAGGTCTTCTATAAAATAAATTGCCTGACCAGGACTGATTATAGTAATGTTTCCTTGCTTATCTACCTTCATGACTTCAAACTGGAAGGTTTTTAAAGCTAATTCCTTAGTATTTACGCTTTTTGTAGGTAATGCTGGAGTCTCATTCGGCGAAGGTACTGGAATATTATTTGCGGGAATAGATGAGTTTGATGGCAAAGCTTTTCTCTTAGCATTGTTGAGCAAGAGTTTCTCAACCCCAATTGCAAAGCTAAAACTAGCTCCCATTAACCCTACGGTTTGAATAACTCTGCGCCGCGACCAGTTAACTGATTGTTGTGGCCGTGTTGGTGGTGGAGACAGTTTTTTTGAAAGGTCTTGTAGCACTTCGGTTGCGTTGGCGTAGCGTAAACTGTAATGACGACGCACCATCTTGCTTAACACATTAGCTAGATGCTTGCTTACCCGTGCTTGATGACGCCAGAGAATTTCACCTGTTTTGGCATCCTCTTCAAAGTCCACTGCCGAAACACCCGTCAATGCTTGAATCAACATTACTCCCAAGGCATATATATCGCTAGCAAATATGGGTTTACCATTCTTTTGCTCATTAGGCATATAGCCAGGAGTACCTACGATGACGGTAGAAGTCACCTTACCTTCTACATTTACTATTAGAGTGCTAAGTTCCTTGACTGCCCCAAAGTCAATTAAAAAAATCTTTCCATCCCGATGCTGCCGCATCAAATTCTCAGGCTTGATGTCGCGGTGAATTACCTGCTGATTATGTACGAAGGACAAAACTTGTAAAACATCTTGTAATAGCTTAGTGACATAACTTTCACTTAATTGCTTACCTGGAATGATTTCTGCCTTTAGGTCATGTCCTTCAATAAATTCTTGAACAATATAAAGATTATTATTTTCTCTAAAATGCGCCAATAATTGAGGAATTTGGGAATATTTACCCAACTTTTCCAGAACAGTCGCTTCTGTTTCAAAGAACTCCACAATCCGAGGTTCAGTACGTTCAGGACGTAATTGCTTGACAACACATAACGGCTGACTGGGTTGTAGACAATCCTTTGCTAGAAAGGTAATCGCAAAGCCGCCGCCACCCAATTCTCGAATAATTTCGTAGCGTCCAACCAGCATGTCCACAACAATTTTATACTCCTAAAAATCTGATAATCGGTTACATCCATTGAGATTTTCCCTGGAGCCGATGACGTGTATTCATACAATATTTTAGCGCTCGCCTGTATATGTTCTTGAAGTGCCTGCTGTTTTTGTGGAGTGATTGATCGGTAAATACACTCTTCTATTAGCTATCCTGCCTGATTCTTACCCTCTTTGCAAAAAACTGGGATGCTCACGAGCATTTTTCTCTAAGCAAAGATATAAAAGAGCGCTAATAGAGGTACTCAAGGAATATCCAGCGCTTTTTTTGGAATATGCTTCTTTAGTTCTGCAATATTATTTTCCTTGTTTATGTGAGGAAATTAGAATCAGACTTCTGTCTGATCTCTTCTGCTTTAAACTCCCTTTATATAGAGTTATATAGCTTATATCTAAGTAGTTGCTTAAAAGTATGGCTGTTTTTTGCCTCTCTCTCTGCGCCAATTTGAGATTATCTCCTTTCAACGTTGTGCTAATTGGATAAGCACTCAGAAGGGTGCAAAACCAATCAATATTTTTTAGATGACAAGTCTAGAAAATAAATGTTTATTGATGTCTTAACCTATACACTCAATTATTATGAGACAGACCTCTATGCAGAATCCATCCAACGATCTTAACCCTTCAGAGCAAAAGTTACGGGGGGCACTGCAACAAGTAGAAGTAAGCGATGCCTCCGGCGGGCTAGAGAATGTGACCATTATGCAAGTCGCAAGTCCTTTTTCAGAAGCAAGAAATGACAAGACCGTTTTGCAAAGACTACCGAAGCCAAGCCCCCAAGACTCTCCTTCTTCGGTAGAATTGGTCAATGATGTACCTCTCTCGCTGCAAAAACCTGGAGCGGTAGAACGGATCAGTTCTTCATCCCAACCTACCCGAACCGTTGAGGCAGTAAGCTTTACGCCAAATACCATTGCTCAATTTTCTTTAGATAATAATTCTAAAAATCTTAATGCTGCTGGGGTTGCTGTAGTTCAAAACCATAACAACACTATTGTCCAATACTCAGATTCTGCCATTCAAAACCCAACAGATCGAACTATTGTCCAATACTCGGACTCAGCCATTCATAATCCAGCAGATCGAACAGTTTATCAAGCAATGCGGCCATTATCTAACGATCTGGATCAAACGGTTTTCCAATTGGGGATGCGACAATCTCCGCAGTCATCAACAGCGACGATTGTGCCAAAAAATCGGGCGTATGTTCAACTATTCCATCCAAGTATTTTTCAGGATGTGTTTCGGACATCAGGCTCGTTTACTTCGCGCTTCATAAGTATCACAAGGCAATTGTTTGATTCAATCTGGAGGAAGATTGACCTAAAGCAACTACAATCTCGTTTTCATCTAGGCAAGCAGCCAATTGTGGCAAAGACTTTAAAACAGCCATCTTCAAGCTACATCAATCGTTCTACTTATAACGTGATGGTTTCAGAAGAGCCGCCTAGCTCGGAACAGTATCAGAAAAAACTGCGGGAGTTGGATCTTTGTCGGCTTTCTTTTGCCAAAGAGTTGGCTAGAAATGGTAAATTCCGTAATGCGATCGCTATGGCTGAACAAATTTCTGAGACGAGCCACTTTTTTAAGGATGCCCAGATGCTGATTCAAAGTTGGAAATAATTTTAAGGAACTGCTTTTGGAAATTTGAAATGTGACTTTTGTCTTTTATGCTTCATTAACCACCTTAATATGGGCTTACCCACGGAAATAAGCACATCATAGTGTAGCGATCGCCTGAGCCTCTCCTTGGGAAGTTAACACCCATCAATGATTCGGTGATGTCCATGTCCCAAAATAGTCATACAAACTTAACCTACACAGCTTTTGAGCATAACCGTCTGGCACAGTTAGCCCAAGGATATCTCAACAATCCGGTGCTAATGCATCAATTATGCGATCGCGTTTACGAACGACTTAACGCAGATATCAAAATTCAGAGAGAAAGAATCGGTAACTCTAGTACAGGAAGACAATAAAATGGCTACACAACAATCCAATTCTCACGTTGAGAACTACGTCACAACCAACCGATTCTATATAGAAATTGGGAAAAATATAGTTGCCTCATTTTCAGAATGTTCAGGCATCAGTATTGAGGTGGAAAAAGAAGTATATCACGAAGGTGGCGTAAACGAGCAGCAAAGAATTAGTTTAGGACACACTCGTTTTTCAGATATTACCCTAAAGCGGGGGACAACTGATGATAATACATTTTCGGAATGGTTAAGCGAATTATTTGAGCAAAAAACGCGGCGACGCAACGTTAATATTTTGACATACAACCAAGCTGGAGAAGTCATGAAGAGCTGGTGCCTGATTGGTGCCATTCCAGTGGGATGGAAACTCCCTAGTTTAGAAGCCGATGGCAATATGGTTGCAGTTGAAGAATTAACTTTAGCCTTTGAGGGTTTGAAAATTGGCAAGCAGTCTGCTGGCGGCGATGCAGTCTCTAGGGATGCAAAGGGATATTTTGGTGAAAGCGCCTGGAAATGAATGTAAGTTGCAAGTTTAATCATGAGTGAGTTTAAGCCCCCGATTGATTCCAAATCTTCAAAGCGTAAAGACGCTTCTGACGATGGTGTAGACAACGAAGCAGATTTCAAGACGGTTCATGAGCTATTGCGACAGCTCAATCAAAGTCATGCTACCGATCGCTCTACACAACAGTCTAGTATTCAAGACTTACTGGCTTATGACAATGATCGCTATGAACAACCTGCGAAAGTGTCGCTAACGCAAGACTTAACGCAGCTTCCACCGGGTACTTTTGCGCCCCAAAACCCCATACTTGAGGAAGTACTAACTCCAGCTGTCAATACTGTTCAGCAAGCAGTAGAAGATTTAGAATTGCTTACACAAATAGTTTGCGATCGCATCAATTTGCGTCTAAATCTTGAGATGGAACGTAACGGCTTCCATCAAAGCAATCGGATCTTTTCGCAAAAAACGATTACAACCCCTCAGACTTCCTCAAAATCTGAACAAATACCAGATGTACTGGAAAGACTGGTTCAGGAAATCGAACAGCTTTTGCACCATCGTCTAATCCATGAGTGCGAACGACGAGGACGATCTGTAGGCTGTTTACCCTGGTAATTTTAATGCATTCAAAGAATTGAGGAAAACGCAATGAAACTTGAAAAAGCAAAGCTGATAGTTCATAGTGACCCTAGCGGACAGGCGAAAGATATTGAGTTCATGTTTAATCCATCAGAACTTGATTTTACTAGACAAATAATTTGGGATAGTGATGTAGGCCATCGAGGAAGCACTTTATTGCCAAAGGTTAATTTTTCTGGAGTAGAACCCTATTCATTTACATTACAAAATTTATTATTTGATACTTATGAAAAAAAGACATCTGTTCTTAAAGAATATATTAATAACATTAAAAAGGGTGCGACAGCTCGTAGCAATACTCTTACTCGCCCACCAGTGTATATTTTGACCTGGCACGATAGCTATTTCCACTGCGTTATGACAAGTTTAAACTATCGACTCACTCTATTTCTGGCTGATGGTACACCGGTTAAAGCGATCGTTAATATTGGACTCCAAGAAGTCGATCCTGAAAATATATCAGGAGGAAAGCCACCTACAACAGGAGCCATTGCTAAACAACTTCCTTAATTTCTAAAACTTACTAAAGGTTATCTCAATCTAATAACCTATGCTATTTTTCTAGGGAACAACTTCTAATTTTTACCTAACAATAATAAGAGTATCTTCCAATGCCTACCAAAAATAGTCAAACCCTTTATTTACACAAACCTATACTCAAACTGGGTGGAGCAAAAGCACCAGAAAAACTAATGCAGGACATTCTGGAAATTGTTGTGGATGAAAGCTTACATCTGCCAAGTATGTTTATTATTAAAATTCATAATGTCTATGTCGCCGCGAGCGAGGACAGCGAACCTTGGAAAAACGAAAAGTACTTTAATATTGGCGATCCAATTTCGATTGGATTCGAGGCTAGTACGACAGAAGACCTTGACTTTCAAGTGGCTGAAATAGAGGATCGATTAATTGAGGGAGAAATTACAGGTATTGAAGTCAAATTTTCCCATACATCTGAAGCCCATATTATCGTGCATGGCTATGACGTTTCCCATCGACTGCATCGGGGTCGCTACAACCGATCTTTTTTAAACTCTACCGATACCGATATTGTGCGACGTATTGCTCAAGAAGCAAAGATTAAAATCGGTCAATTGGATGCGAGTGGTGTCTCCCATGAATATGTTTTTCAAGAAAATCAAACCAATATGGAATTTCTGCGGGAACGCGCCGCAAAAATCGGGTTTGAACTCTTTGTGCAGGACAATAAGATTCACTTTTGCAAGCCCAAAAGTGACGGTTCTCTCAAGCTGGACTGGCTTGAAGATATTACGAGCTTTGATGTTAAAGTTACCAGTGCCGAACAAGTTAGTTCAGTCCAGGTTAATAGCTGGGATTATGGTAATAAAAAATTAATCTCAGAAACCATTTCAAAGGAACAGTTGCTCACGGAGACAGGAAATGGTGATGGGAGCAGCATCAGTCAGAAGTTTAAAATGAAACAACCTCCTAAAATGATTGTGGTAGACCAACCTGTAGATACTTCAAAAGAAGCAAAACAAATGGCTCAGTCCCTTTGTAATGAACTTAGTGGAGAGTTTGTGACTGCTGATGCGAAAGCTATGGGAAACCCTATGATTCGACCGGGCAAAGTGGTTACACTTAAAAATATGGGAACTCGCTATAGTGGCAAATACTACGTAACAGGAACCTGTCACCGATACATCCATAGGAATTACACAACTAATTTTACAGTTCGAGGGCTGAGAGAAGGTAGCTTACTTTCTATATTGCCTCCCAAGACACATCTCCAACCTGGCCAAACTCTCTTAGTAGGTCTGGTGACTAACAATAACGATCCAAAAGGTTGGGGGCGCGTTAAAGTAAAATTCCCTACCTTAACCATGAATGATGAAAGCCATTGGGCTAGGGTGGTAGGGCTAGGAGCAGGCAATGATAGAGGATTTTATTGCTTGCCTGAGATCGACGACGAAGTTCTGGTTGCCTTTGAGCATGGAGATATTCATCGACCCTATATTATTGGTGGAGTTTGGAATGGTAAGGATAAAACAGTTGAAACTGTAGATGACACAATTCAAAACGGTCAAGTGAGACTACGCACCATAAAAACCCGTGCTGGTCACATAGTAAGATTTGTTGATGATGATAAAGGTACTGAAAATCGAGGCTATTATGTCCAAACTGCAACTGGTTCTGGCCATCGCCTCAGCTTTAATGATACACAAAAATTTATCGAAACACAGACTGCTCAGGGGCAAACCGTCACTTTGAATGACATTGATGGTAGCATAAACGTCAAAGCTAATAGAACGATTAATAATACTGCTCCTCTTTCTATAGATTTGGAATCTGCTACAATTACTAATACCGCACAAGCAATTGCGATTGACGCAGGTGAAGCAATTGCGATTGATGCAGGTGGAGCAATTACTATTAACGCAGGTGGAGCAATTACTATTGACGCAATAGGGGCAGTTACTATTAATTCTCCCAACATTATGCTTAACGGTATAGTCTATGTACAGGGCGTGCCTATTTAGGTATAGAAGAAAATTCCCAGTCTAGACTGCTGAATCCTTTTTTACAAGTGCATAAGTTAATTTCCGTCACAGCTATTAAAAAACTAGAAAGATATATTCTCAAGCTATCGTTACAAGGTAAATTCGTGTGACAATATAGCTTGACTGAAAATAAATTATTTACGGACTGATTACCGTAATTCAACGTGAGTTCGACGGATAGAAAAGCCCAAAAAGGTTGCTAGGTATGAATTTGCTTAAGTGGGTAGGTGAAGTGCGATCGCTAAAAAATGCGGGTTTTGCTGCATACATAACATTTAAATAAGGAAGATACTGTAAATCTATGGTACGCGCCACATTTTAATAGTATTATCCTTACTCCCACTTACCAGAGTCTGTCCATCTGGACTAATAGCAACGGCATAAACTAAATCTGTATGTCCAGCCAGGGTATTTTTTAACTCACCCGTTTGCAAATTCCAAATTTTAATTGTGTTATCAAAACTTCCACTCACCAGCGTCTGTCCATCTGGGCTGATGGCGACGGAAGTCACCCCATATTTATGCCAGTTGAGAGTATTTTTCAACTCACCCGTTTGTAGATTCCAAATCTTGATTGTTTTGTCAGTACTACCACTCACCAAAGTTTTTCCATCTGGGGAGATGGCGAGAGAGTAAACTAAATCTGTATGCCCAGTAAAGGTAGCTTTTAAAGAAGGTGGTTGTAGATTCCAAATCTTGATTGTATTATCGTAACTTCCACTCACCAAAGTCTTACCATCTGGACTAAAAGCTACTCGCCAAACCGATTTAGTATGCCCAGTAAGAGTATTTTTCAGTTTCCCTGTTTGCAAATCCCAAATCTTAATAGTCTTGTCAGCACTCCCACTCACTAAAGTTTCTCCATCGGGGTTAATAGCAACAGAATTAACCGCATCTTTGTGTCCACTGAGAGTATTTTTCAAGCTACCATTTTCCAGATTCCAAATCTTAATTGTGCCGTCTTTGCTGCCACTTACCAAAGTCTTGCTATCTGGACTAATCGCAACAGAACTCACCACATCTGTATGCAATGAAAGAGTAGTTTTCAAGCCACTGGTTTGCAGATTCCAAATTTTGATGCTTCTATCTCCACTGCCACTTACTAGAGTTTGTCCATCGGGACTAATGGCAAGGCTACTCACCCAATCTGTATGCCCAGTCAGGTTATTAACTAGCGCCAGTTTCTGATAAGCTACGGTTTTGGCAAAAAGATGATTAGTAATTTGCGAAATTCCATATCCGCCTAAACCCAAAGACAGAATAATACCAATTATTAGCAATGATTTTTTAGATTTAGCTTTTTGTTTGGGTAAATCTACAGGTGATAGTAGTTGATTATCGTTGATTGCTGTGGGCAGTATTTCTGGTAGCGGCAGTGGTGATTGATGATGATATGTTGCCGTAGGTGGAATATCTGGCTTTGGCAGAGATGATTGATAATAATAGGTTGCTGTAGGTGGAATATCTGACTGGGGCGCGGATGATTGATAATAATAAGTTGCCGTAGGTGGGATATCTGGCTGTGGCGCGGATGATTGATGATAATAAGTTGCCGTGGGCGGGATATTTGGCAGTGGTGGCAAACAATTTAAATCTTGTAAAACTGCCTCAGATGATTGATAACGCTCCTGGTAATCTGTTTGCAGCAACTTATCTAAAATAGCTGCCAATTCTTCGCTCAATGGTTGTCGCAAATGTTGACGCCAATTATCAATCCAGCCGTATCCTTGTTTTTTCCATAATTCCCAAGGGGGAATAGTAGTAAGCAGATGAAAGCAAGTTGCACCTAAACTGTATAAATCACTAGCTGGATATGCTTCACCAGCCTGCATTTGTTCTAAAGGTGCATAGCCAAAAGAGCCGATAGTTGTTCCTTGTTGAACAACCACTGTCTCACTCAACTGTTTAGACACACCAAAATCGATGAGTACCAAATCTCTTTTTGGCGGTTGGGGAGATTTGCGACGAATAATATTCTGTGGCTTAATATCTCGGTGAATGACTTTGTGTTGGTGAACAGATTGAAGAATATTTAATAAATCGAGCAATAATTCTCGAATTTTGAACTCACTAAAGATTCCCTGGTGTTGTAATTCTTCTAATAAATTCTGCCCTTCCACATACTGCTGTACCAAATACAAACGTTTATCTTCCTCAAAATATGCATACAGCGTTGGAATTTGAGGATGTTCTCCTAACTGTTGCAGTCGCCTTGCTTCTTGCTGAAATAATTCTGTTGCCTTGTGGAGTGCGCCAGTTCCCTGTACCTGCGGTGCAAATTGTTTGATGACGCATATTTCATTGAACTTTTCAACGTCTTCAGCCAAATAAGTTTTACCAAATCCCCCGCTACCTAATACTTGGATAGGGCGATAGTGTCGCAATATTATCAGGGGAATTCCACAATTAGCGCAAAACTTGATCTCATCAGAACAGGGGGGATTGTGGCAAGAGGAGTTTAGGCAACATATCATACAGAGTGCATCTATCTACAGATGGACTTATTATTACCTAGTAAACAGCTACTGTCAGCCTTCAGTATTGCGCTGATGCTAAGTGCTAGATATAATTCCACGGATAAATACAGAGCGATCGCTAGTTTAAAAATAGATGTTGCGCGATCGCTTTCATGCTCTAATGGTGCAGCAATGCTAGCAATGCTGTCGATATATAAATAAAGTTTTGATTACTCTTGGGCGGGCTAGATGCCCACCCTTAATTGTTATTGCAATGCCTCAGCAGTCTTCTTCTTATCCAACTTGAGAATTAACACACCCAAAGGTGGTAAACACAAATCCAGCGAATAGGGACGACTGTGCAAAGACCAATCATCCGTCCACTTACCGCCTAAGTTGCCCATATTGCTGCCGCCATACTGACGCGCATCGCTATTGAACAACTCTGTATAAAATCCCTTCTGCGGTACACCAATACGGTAGTGAGAATGGGGTTGCGGTGTAAAATTGCAAACGACGATCGCAAAATCATCAGAATCCTTGTCACGACGCATGAAGGAAACTACACTATGGCGATTATCGCTACAGTCAATCCACTCAAACCCAGGTTCAGCAAAATCCTGGGTGTACAAAACTGGCTCAGAACGGTAGAGATGGTTCAATTCCCGGAAAAACGTTTTTAACTGTTGGTGGGCTTCATGCTGTAATAAATGCCACTCCAAATCAGCCCAATCATTCCACTCACTCCACTGCCCAAACTCCATGCTCATAAACATGGTTTTCTTACCTGGGTGAGCAAACATGTAGGTAAATAAACAACGCACATTAGCCAACTTCTGCCATGTATCCCCCGGCATTTTGCCGATGATATTGCTCTTACCATGCACCACTTCATCGTGGGACAGAGCCAACATGAAGTTTTCACTGTGGTTGTACCACATACTAAAAGTGATATTGTTTTGGTGGAACTGGCGGAACCAAGGGTCCATACTGAAGTAATCCAGCATATCGTGCATCCAGCCCATATCCCACTTTAAGTTAAAACCAAGTCCGCCTGTGTAGGTAGGCCAAGATACCATTGGCCAAGAAGTAGATTCTTCCGCAATTGAGAGAACACCTGGGAAATAGCTAAAGATGGTGTGATTTACCTGACGTAGAAAATCTGCTGCTTCTAAGTTTTCTCTGCCGCCGTACTGATTGGGCAGCCATTCTCCTGGTTCGCGGCAATAATCATTGTAGAGCATCGAGGCAACAGCATCGACACGAACCCCGTCAATGTGGTATTTGTCAAACCAGAAGAGAGCATTTGCTGCTAGAAAATTACTTACTTCATGGCGACCGTAGTTGAACACCAAAGTACCCCATTCTTTGTGTTCGCCTTTGCGGGGGTCAGCGTGTTCGTATAGGTGGCTACCATCAAAGAAAGCTAAACCATGTCCATCTTTGGGAAAGTGACCAGGAACCCAATCCACAATAACCCCAATATCATTTTCATGACATTTGTCAATAAAATACATGAAATCTTCGGGTCTGCCAAAACGGGAGGTGGGGGCATAGTAACCAGTTACTTGATAACCCCAAGAACCATCAAAGGGATGCTCCGCAATGGGTAACATTTCTATGTGGGTGTATCCTAATTCTTTGACATAAGGAATGAGTCGGTCAGCTAATTCTCGGTAGGTAAGGAAGCGTGCGCCCGGCTTTAGTCCAGAAACGATAATTACTGGTTCAGTTTCACCATTTGGCAGTTTAGCTGGTTCTGCACTCGAAGCGTGTAACCAAGAGCCTAAATGCACTTCATAGACTGAGACAGGCTGGGTGAGGGGGTCAGTGTGACGCCGCTTTTCCATCCAGCTTTCGTCATTCCAACTGTAAGCATCTAAATCAGTGACAATGGATGCTGTCTTCGGGCGAACTTCTTGCTGGAAACCGTAGGGATCAGATTTTTCGTAAATGTGTCCTTCAAAATTTTTGATTTCATATTTGTAATGCTCTCCCACACCGATTTCAGGTATAAACAATTCCCAAACCCCGGTGGGGCCTTTACGCATCTGGTGTTTACGCCCATCCCAGAGGTTGAAATCTCCCAACAATGAAACGTTGCGAGCATTGGGTGCCCAAACGGCAAAATAAACGCCCTTAACACCGCCTATTTCCGTGGGGTGTGCTCCCAGTTTTTCGTATATCCGGTGATGGTTGCCTTCGCTAAACAAATGCAAATCAAAGTCTGTCAAGCGGGGAGAACGGAAAGCGTAAGGGTCATAAGTGACACGCTCATGTTCCCCTTCTTTAATCTTTAACTGGTAGTTTGCCAGTTCTGGAGTGTCAATCGTGCATTCAAAAAAGTGGGGATGATGCACTGTTTGCATTGGGTATTCCTTGCGTTGTTCAGGAAGAACCACCCATGCTGCACTGGCATTTGGTAGATAAGCCCGCACAGCCCAGACAGTTTTACCGTCTTGTTCTACGGGATGAGAACCTAATATTTCAAAGGGATCGTTATGCTGATTCCAAACGATGCTGTTAACCTGTTCAGGGGCAATCGTGGTTATGGACATGAAGCTACCTAAGTGATATAACGTGATTGACTAAATCTACTTTTTTAATATCTATATATATTCTTTACATTTATTTGCAATTTTGTCGCCACCGTTATCCTACATCAGAATGGGGAATGGGGAATGGGAAATGGGGTATGGGGCATTGCACAAATGACTAAATGACGAATTTTTCAAAAATTTAAAAATGGGAAAAACTGAAGTAAGGTTTTACGTATACGAAGCAAGAAAATCTGTTCTCGAATTTTGGGGTCTAGTTTTGGGGGCGGAGCAAGTTGGAGCTGCGCTTGTAATTGAATATATTCGGCAGCTGTTAGGGATTTTCCATCAATAGGCGATCGCGCCTCTATGATAATTTTAGTGCGTAATATTTCTTCTGGTGTATCCTCTGGTGGTGGTAATGCTATTACTGGCGATCGCCAAGAGCTAATTAACACAAAAAAGGTTCCACTAATCACAATTAAGCCCAATAATCTTATTGCTTTTATCGCTTTAACTCTCTCCATATCTGAACTGCGTTCACAACGCAGGATGAAAATCTGTTTTTTCCATTCTCCATTCCCATTAAAAATTTTCCCAATAAAAATCTGGCAATATCAAGGGACATCACCAGGTCTCTTCTGATACAGAGCAGACGACAGGGAATGCCCAAGAGGGATTGCCAGCGATCGCAATGAATTGTTTTGTCCTCTGAAAAGTTAGGAGTCTAAGTCATTCCAAACACCAAAGCAGGGAAATATTTTGCCTACATAATGGCTTAGATTTACATAACTCAACTTCCTGCGACTTGGAATAAAGTTCAGTCACAGAAGAGGAAAGAGGAATTGGGGACAAGGGGAAAGATTTGTTGGAAGTTCTAAACTTTTGTCACCTTGTCACCTTGTCCCCTTGTCCCCTCCGCTCCCCTGCTCCTTTGCCTACACAGCGATTGATTATTTTTTTAATTGGAAGTCCCTAAATTTAGGGCTGCTGAAGCAAGCATGTATTATTTCTTATGGTACTTTTTGCAACGTTCGTAAGCGTTGCATTAGTGACGTAGGAGCGTCTGACTCGTTAACGCTGCGCTATCGAAATAATTATTTAACATTAAGCATAAATAAATTTAAATGCTTGAAACCCTCTATTACTGGGCAATTCCAACATCTTTTTATCTTGCTCCTTGCTCACCTGCCTTTATGGTCAGGCGAGGATTTTAGGCGGACACATGGTTGAAGAGATAATCCTCATCACCAGTGTCCTTTATTTGCTGCCCTACTTAGCTGATATTCAAGCGTACTCTAAGCTCTGATACACCAACAGAAAAATATAGGTTTTTAGTTAACCTAATTAATTCAAACTATGTGGTGATGAGCGTTGTTAATTAAGCTGTTTTGGGCATAATTTCAACTAAAGTTTAGGATGTCCTATTTAGGAGTAGCAGTAGGACTAGCTGCGGGAGTAGTTGCGGGAGTAGCAGCAGGTGTAGACGACCCACCACCAGCAGCAGGTGCATCAGTTGGTTCACCAGCAGCTGGGGTACTAGTAGTACCGCCACCACCAGCATCACCACCGCCGCCTTCACAAGCTCCGAGAATTGTTGCCAGACTTAAGATTACAGCTAAACCAAAGATTCTTGTTTTCATAACTCCTCTTTCACCAATTGTGGCTAGAACAATTTTTCGCCTGTTGAATACGATACCGTATTTATTGCTTTTTTTTAAATGCTACGAGATTACATATAAAAAAAAACAATCCTTTGGGGTATTCTTTTTTTTGATTAGTTGTCATACAGCCATCTGATTAGTTTCTCTTAACCCAGTAGCAAGAAGGAAATTACGAAATTTTATAGCAAACCGAGCTATCATAGCAAAAAATTTATTTTTTCCTGGAGTATTGCACCTTGCTGCCCTGCGTTGCCATACTTTAGGTGCGATATCTAAAGGGCAAGCTGTCAAATTGCTAATCGCTGATTGCAAAATTGCAATATCGAGAGGATGCAATTGGTATAGCTATCTATCAGAACAGTTAAAAGGGTGTAGTCTGTTATGTGTGCTTGTTGCACAGAAGGCGATTTTAATTAAGCAAAAAGAGACAATTAAGACAATCAATCTAAAGTACAGTATTTCTCATCTAAAAAATTTATGGTAGTTGCTCGTAAATCTGCTGTTTCTACAAGGGGTACTTGGTTCGGGCGAGATTCTATCCTTTCTTTAGGAAGGCGACGTTCTGCACGTATAGAATCAGCAGCACAAAGCGCTTCTACACCTGCTGCCCAAGAAGCTGCACTAGTATCCTCTCAAAAAAGACAGCGTTCCCCGAAAAAGCTAGCGGTTTCTTCCACAAATGGAGACTTTATACCCAAATCGGGGAAACAGTTGGGTAGACAACAAGTGCTAAATCTCAATGAGCAGTCGAGTGCAAATCAGAAAACTTCAGGGGTAGGTTTTCTTCGCCTTCCCATAATGGCTAATTCTGGAGCGGCACCTTTGTGGTTGCTGCGCTTGTATACCTTTCACCGTTATTCGACAGTTTTGGCGTTCTTGTTAGTAGCATCGACACTTGCTGTTTATGGCTGGACGGTATATTCTCAAGAGCTTTGGAGTAAGTCATATCGCAGGCTGCAAAACCTCCAACGTCATGAGCGGCTACTAACAACAACCAACGCGACGCTGACAAATAAAATTGCCCAGGAAGCAGAACAACCAACAGCAGGGCTGGTATCACCGACTCCTCAAGGGATGATTTTCTTATCTCCAGCATCTCGTAGTCCTAAGCCAGCATCGTCTAACACAACGCCAAATCCCCAAACACAACAGCAAACACTCTCGCCACTGGGGTATTAAGGTTAAGAGTCATTGGTCATTGGTTATTGGTCATTAGTTTCAGACAAACAAATCTGAGTGTCGGTTTTAGGTAATAGTGCCAACTCTAAGAAGGAACAGAACTTAAAAGACGAAGAACGAAGGACGAACAACAAAGGACAAATGACTAATGACTAATGACAAAGGACAACCCAATGCAAAAATCACCAAGCAGAACAAATAGAAAATTTCGGAACCCAGCATTTAAAAGGCGACAGAAGGGTTCTAAAAGAGGATTGTTAGGGACACTTGCCTCTAATATCCAAAATCAAACATCTAACACCAAGTCTCGACTGTTTATAGTATGGGGCATATTAATGGCAGCAGGGTTGGGGTTGGGTGTTAAGTTGTACAATTTACAAATTGTCAAGGGGCCAAAGTTAACAGAGCAGGCGCGAAACCAGCAAATGGTGAATTTGCGACCTTTTATGCCCCGTCGCCCGGTGGTAGATCGCAATAGTAGTCTGTTAGCGATTGACCTTCCTGTATATACTTTATACGCTCATCCCAAGCTGTTTGATAAGTCTAATGAAGATATGGCAGGGCGACTTGCCCCAATATTGGCAAAAGATACTGCTGAATTGGTAAAAACTTTTCAAAGTAAAAGAAGCGGAATTATACTTGCTTCATCTCTTCCCGAAGAAACTATTGATCGCATCAGCTCTTTGCGCTTAAATGGACTGGAGTGGGCTGAAAAATACTCCCGATATTATCCGCCAGACGATTTGGCTTCTGATGTGGTGGGCTACGTGAATCTTGATCGCCGTGGTCAAGCAGGTGTGGAATATTCTCAAGAGAAGTTGCTAGAACGTCCTGTGCAAACGGTGCGCCTCAGTCGGTCGGGTAATGGGGCATTGATGCCGGATCATGCCCCTGAAGGTTTTTTGCATTTTGATGATTTGCGATTGCAACTCACTATTGATAGCCGTCTGCAACGAATTGCCCGGGTTGCACTCAAACAACAAATGGATAAGTTTAACGCTAAACGTGGGGCAGTAATTGTCATGGATGCCTTGGATGGTTCCTTACTCGCCCTCGTTTCTCAGCCCACTTATAACCCTAATGAATACGCTAAAGCTAATATCTCACTATTTAAAAACTGGACGGTGGCGGATCTTTATGAACCGGGATCGACTTTTAAACCTTTGAATGTAGCGATCGCTCTAGAAAATGGAGTCATCAAACCAGATGATATGTTTAATGACTCCGGTTCTATTCGAGTAGCTAATTACACTATTAAAAATGCGATGAATAATGCTAATGGGCGAATCAGCATCGCTCAGATTTTGCAATATTCCAGCAACATTGGCATGGTGCAAATTATCCAACGCTTAAAGCCTTCAATTTACTATAACTGGCTAGAACGCTTAGGGCTAGGACAAAAAGTTGATACAGATTTACCTTTTGAAGTTGGTGGCCGGCTCAAAAGTCAAGAAGAATTTATCGCTTCGCCAATTGAACCAGCTACTACTTCCTTTGGGCAAGGCTTTTCTATGACGCCCATACAACTAGTACAAATGCACGGTGCTTTAGCCAATGGCGGTAAATTGGTCACACCCCATGTAGTTCGGGGACTGATTGATAGCAAAGGGCAAATGCATGATTCACCTACTCACACCGTCCCCCGCCAAATTTTTTCATCCGCAACAACCCAAAAGGTTGTGGAAATGATGGAAACTGTTGTTAATGAAGGTAGCGGAAAGGCGGCACAAATTCCGGGATATCGCATTGCTGGTAAAACTGGTACAGCTCAAAAAGCTAGTCCTAATGGTGGTTACATTAAGGGTGCTAGAATGACTAGCTTCGTGGCTATTTTGCCAGTGGAATCTCCTCGGTATGTAGTGTTCGCCCTAGTGGATGAACCAAAAGGAGAAAGTGCTTATGGTTCTACTGTCGCCGCCCCAATTGTCAAGTCGGTAATCGAAGCACTCATTCCTCTTGAGGAGATTCCGCCAAGTAAGGCGGTTGGGCAGCCGTAGGGGGCAGGGGGAGCAGGGGAGGCAGGGGAGGCAGAACTATTGCCCAATGCCCAATGTCCCTTTTCTTTGTTCCCCTAGACTTAATTTTTCTTTATAACCAAGGAAAGAGGTAGAGAAAGCTACTGTGTGGGAAGTTAAGTATTAAAGGTGAAAATTATTTCTCACTTTTACAATGCTACCGAAGATTCCATGCAAAGCAATTTAGTTATATTTCCTAACGCTGGGGCTGCAAAAAAGAGTACGCAAACAGAAGAAGGAACAATTACCAACTACGACCGTGCTGAGAAACAATTTATAGAACTGCTAGCAATGGAGGATTTGGATCATCAATTAGATGTAAAACCTGCAATAGCTAGTGAGTTTGAACAGGCACTTTCAAGAGCAATTCGGTCTGCTTATAAAAACGATCGCTCTGATGAACAGGCTCACAATTTTCTGCAACGGATACTTTATCGAATCAATCGGCTAAAGCTGTTTTGGTATGACGATTTGCGGCATTATACTAATGAGCGATCGCTTTACTTGTGTTCATGTCGTGACCAAATTGAAGCTGCTTGGCAGAAGTGGGAACTGGCACAATTTGATGTGGCTGCACTGCAACAATTAGATGTAAAACAAGCGCTAATTGAGCGCACATCTGCCGATTTAGATCCGCTTTTGTCGGAGAGTAGCCGCTACATTCGTGAGGAAATGACTGAATCTGGCTATCGTCACCTGCTAGCAATCGGATCTTTTGATGGCTTGGTTGAAGCTAGTCATCTTTCCCGCATTTTGGGTGGTGTTGCTAATGAAGTGCAGTGTACGCTGATGCGAGTACTAATAGAAGAATACGGCAATGGTCGTTTATCTCGCAAGCACTCTACATTTTTTGCCCAAATGCTTGCTGAGTTCGGAATGAACACTGAACCAGAGGCGTATTTCGATTTAGTACCTTGGGAAGTTTTGGCTTCTACCAATCATAATTTTCTAGTGACTGAGCGCAAACGCTATTTTCTGCGTTATAGCGGCGGTTTGACCTATTTTGAGGTGGCTGGCCCTGCGGTTTACAAAAATTATATGGTGGCGGCACAACGACTCGGACTCTCAGAAGTAGCGGTGGGTTATTGGGAACTCCACATCAGAGAAGATGAACGCCACGGTCGTTGGATGTTAGATGATGTGGCTTTGCCATTAGCAGAACGATATCCCAATGATGCATGGGAATTACTGCTTGGGTACGATCAGCAGAAACTCATGAGCGATCGCGCGGGTATTGCTGTTGTGCGATCGATACGCGAAGCAAAACAGTCTGTTTAACTCATCTAAGAAATCTAAAAAATTAGAAATTAAAAATGGCAGATTTATTCTGACGTTTATAATTTCACATTTTTACATCATTACTATTCCTAATTTCCCTACAATCCAATTTATTTAGCAAAGATTTCTTTACTAAAGAAACGGTTATTTATGGCTTGTAACTCAAGGTATTAAATAACCTAATACTAGATTGATTATACCTTACACATTGAAGTGCAGTCAAATGAAAGATATCTTTTTTTGCCCTGAAGAATCTAATTTTTACTCAAATTGCTTAGAAAATTTTGTTTTCAGAAATTGTAAAAATTACGAATCTATTGTGGAGTTTGGCTCAGGAGATGGCAGCCCTGTAATTAATTCCTTATTAAGAAATAACTTTGATGGCGTAATCCAAGGATTTGAATTAAATACCTCTGCATGGAAAGTCGCAAATTCAACTATCGATGAATATAATCTCACTAATAAATATATAATTCATAATTCATCTTTGTTTAATTCTTCTCAACCAGATGCCGAGTATCTCGTAGCCAATCCGCCTTACCTCCCCGCACCAGATAATGATATTTATATGCCACTCTTATTTGGGGGCGTGGATGGAGCCACAGTTACCAACGATCTTTTGTCGTTAGGTTACGAAAATGTGTTGGTTTTAATATCTAGTTTTTCTAATCCAACAAGTACGCTGAACTTAGCAAAAGAATATGGATATTGCGTTCAAAATTTCATGGTACTACCTTTACAGTTCGGCTACTATAGCTCTGATCCTAAGGTAAAAAACCACATAGAAGAACTCCGAAAAAAGAACATGGCATTTTATTCTGGCGATTATTATTTTCTAGCTGGCGTTTTATTTAACAAATGCCAGGATTCTGTAGTTGATTTATCTAATCAATTGGCTCAGATTATGACTAGTTTGTGAAAACAAATACGCTTATGCAATCCCCATCTTGGGAGTACCTTGAAAAAGAGGCAGGGGAGCAGGGAGCAGGGAGCAAGGGGGATAGAATAGAAAGGGGATTCTAACCCCACCTGAATGAAAACCACGCTTTTTGAAGTGGCGGACGTAAAAAAATGTTGCCCCATTTATTCCACGGCAGAAGTCAGGGGTCATTTTCCCCTGCCCCCTGCCTCTTCGTTGCAGATGGGGACTTTTGCAACACATTATATCAATCCCTATTCTTAAGTAATTGCTTTGTTTACCTAAAGTTTTTGTTGTATGAATGCACTGCTAGAGTGACGTTTACACTTGAGTGCTGCAAATAAAGTTATAACACCACCGAACGACAAAATAGGAAAGGCTAAAGTTGGTTCAGGTACTGAGACAGATGACGTTGGCGTCAAGAGGAAGGCGCGTAATTCACCATTAACTGCACCACGACCGACAATTTGGCCATTATTATTAATGGCAGATGCTGCTGTCAAGGTAAAGCCAGCGTCTGAACCAGGAGCAATCAGGTCATTTAAGTCGTACAGGGTGTTATCACTATAAAGAAAAGCCCGCAAACCATTGCCATCTGCTGCAAAAAAGTTGTTGTTACTGCCAGAAAACCCGACTACTTGACCCAAATTATTGATTCCCACACCAAGACTGAATGAATCTGTAGGACGTAACCTACCGAGGTCTTGGAGTCCCGTGTTGGAACTGTACAGAAAAGCATTACTATCGTCTACTCCAGTAAGTCCCGAACCACCCACCACTTGTCCTGAGTCATTAATATCATTTGCTACGCTGTACGCGTCACCTGGCAAAGTTCCCAAATTAGTAGTTTGGCCGTTTCCGTACAGAAAAGCTGTGCTTGAATTGAGAATGCCTACTACTTGTCCCAAGTTATTTAAACTGTAGGCAATAGTACCAGGACTTCCTATGCTGGTTGCTGTACCATTACTGTATAAAAAAGGCCCAAGTCCGCTTGCTCCCCCGACTATCTGGGTGCGATCGTTAATGGCATAAGGAATGGCGTCTCGGATAGGAAGGCGTTGGGTGATACCATTGCTGTATAGGAAAGGGTTATTTCCAGTAAAGTTGTTGCTACGAACCGAATTACCAACTACTTGCCCCAAGTTATTGATACCAGATACTGCAAGTTGATTATCTTCAGGTAAGGGACTAATGTTTTTAACTGAACCATTGCTGTAAAAAAAAGAACTTGTCAAAGAATTAATGGCTACCTGACCTGAGTCATTGATGCCTGTAGCGTAACTGTAGGCTTGTTCTGTAAGACTGCCTAAGTCGGTAACTGAATATAGGGATACTGCCAACGCCGACTTGGATGCAATAAGACTGATTGCAGTCAAGGTTATTGCTGTTATACAGGATTTCCACTGAGGTAAAAGCATGTGACTTTTCCGTGATTTGTTATTCCCCTACCAAATTACCACTCAACAGTAGAGTGGGAAACTGCTATATCTGGGTAGTTACTAAATACACCATTAACACCTAAGCTGAAAAATAGTTCAAATTCGCTTTGGAAATTTCCTTCCTTAAAAGTCTAGTGGCAAAAAATAGTCTTCATTGCGAAAAGTCCAGACATGAACCAGCAAACCAGCATTATGAGCATCAATGACTAAAGATGTTAGCGATGTCTGGCGACAAGCCGCTTTGCGTCTACGCAATTTACCATACTCAACACTGAGTATGTAAAACCCAGATTTATCAGCTACTTCCAACTTGTGTATACACTGTAGCCCCTTTATAAGGGGAGGGTTAGGGTGGGGTAAAACCTTAGTCAATCAGCTATTTCAAACTTGTGTGTACACCGTAGGTTTATAAGGCTTGTCATTACCAACATCTTTTAAAGTGAAGTAGGGGTGTATGAGAGTCAGAGTATGAATTTGGAAAATTTCACAGACCTCCAGACGTGGGCAGTGGAACAATGGAGAGATGCTAAGTTAGGGGACAGTCGTCGTACACAAAGAGCGATGCCTGCGGCGGGCTACGCCTACGCTATCGGTGCAGCCATAGCTGCCAACTCGCAAGGGAGTTTACCATTTTTTGCGATAGTTTCAGTCAGATTATTACAGTTACGCCAACTTAGTCGCAGCAATCCTCAGATCTTGGCACACGAGTACATACCTTCAATTATGTTAAAAGTCTTAGTTGCTCGTCTTGGGTTAACAAATTGTGAGTTGACCCTGGGTGAATTCTTTTTAGCGATCGCTCGTTTGGGTGGTTTTCTTGGCCGCAAATCTGATGGTCTATCCGGTTGGCAGACCTTATGGCGAGGCTGGTTGCGATTACAGGATATGTGTTGGGCTGCTGATTTTATCACCCAGTCACTTTAAAAGATGTTAGTAATGACAAGCGCTCAAGAGTCGGACTTTTATTCAGAATGTTTACGCAATCCCCTATCTGATATGTAAAATAGTCAGCGTATCAAGCTTTGATCCAGGCGATCGCTTTATGGCCATTACAAAACGGCGACTACCGACATTTTTACAGTTTGGCAATAGTCTCAATCTTTCGCAAAAACTCATGCTCATCGGGTTAGCCATTACCCTATTTTTCATCTTCCTGGCATTCTTCGCTCCCGTATTCCAGGCTTGGGGATGGCTGCAAAACCCCAAAGATTTTCTTTCTAATCCAATTCACGAGCCACCCTCAGCTAAACATTGGTTTGGTACTAGTCGTTTGGGTTATGATGTGTTCTCCCGGACATTGTTTGGAGCTCAAGCTGCTTTACAGGTAGTGATTTTAGCAACAGCGTTGAGTATGATTATAGGTGTGCCTTTGGGGATGCTGAGTGGTTATCTCGGCGGTAAATTGGATAAAGTGTTGCTGTTTATTATGGATAGCATCTACACTCTACCGGGACTACTGCTATCTGTAACACTGGCGTTTGTGGTGGGGCGTGGGATATTAAATGCAGCGATCGCTATTAGCATTGCTTACATTCCCCAATATTATCGCGTTGTTCGCAACCACACCGTGAGCGTGAAAACTGAAGTGTTCATCGAAGCTGCTCAAGCAATGGGCGCTTCTACTTGGGTTGTGCTTTCTCGTTATCTATTTTTCAACGTCATTCAAAGTGTACCCGTCTTATTTACACTCAACGCTGCTGATGCGATTTTGGTATTGGGCGGTTTGGGTTTTCTGGGGCTAGGACTTCCCGAAGAAGTGGCAGAATGGGGACATGATTTAAAACAAGCCTTAGAAGCTCTACCTACTGGCATTTGGTGGACTACACTTTTCCCTGGTTTAACCATGACATTCATGGTGGTAGGGTTATCACTACTTGGTGAAGGGTTAAATGAATTTGTCAATCCCCGTTTACGAAGAGAAAATAGAATCCGAAAGTAGTCATTGGTCATTAGTCATTAGCAAAGGACAACTGACAAATGACAAATAAACAATAGAGAGATTTGTATGAAAGATAATCTAACGTTAATTGCTGCCGCTACTGGCGGGTTTATCCTTTCCGTTGCGCTTGCTGGTATCTTAAGAGGTGCGCCAGTTACAGGTTGGCAAGAGCAATCGACTTTCCGCAGCACGACTTTTGCTAATTTACAAAAATCAGAGTTGAAAGCTGCGCGTCTTCTCCCAAGCAAAGACACTACGCGAACAGATCGGGGATGAAAACAACTCGCGCCCAATAATAGAGAATAGGGAATAACTATTCAGCAATTACCAATGCCCCATGCCCAATGCCCAATGACAAATGACAAATGACAAATGACAAATGACAAAATTCAAGTAATTGGCATTGATGTGGGGGGAACGGCAATTAAGCTGGGGCGTTTTGCATCTGATGGTACTTGTCTCTTATCTTTGACTGTGGCATCTCCCCAACCGACAACGCCAGAGGCTGTGCTGGCGGTGATCGTAGATGCGATCGCTCAAATTGATCCAGATAATCAAGCTGTTGCTATTGGTGTTGGTACTCCTGGCCCATCTGATGCAGCAAGACGCATTGCTAAAATCGCTATTAACTTACCTGGATGGATCGATGTGCCTTTAGCAGACTGGTTAGAAGCGAAAACTGGCAAACCGACTGCGATCGCTAATGATGCTAATTGCGCTCTTTTGGGAGAAGCTTGGCTGGGAGCCGGTCGCCATTTTCAAAATCTGATTCTGCTAACTTTAGGTACTGGGGTTGGTGGCGCAATTATCCTTGATGGCAAACTATTTGTTGGACATCAAGGAGCCGCCGGAGAATTAGGTTTAATTTCATTAAATCCTGATGGCCCAATTTGTAATAGTGGCAATCAAGGCTCTTTGGAACAATATGCTTGTGCTACTGCAATTCGCCGTCGCACTCTTAAGGAACCCGTCGAATTGGGTTTTCTTGCTCAACAAGGAGATAGCGCAGCATTGACTTTTTGGCAAGAATATGGTAGATATTTGGGGATTGGTTTGACGAGTTTAATTTATGTACTCACACCGCAAGCGATCGTCATTGGTGGTGGTATAAGTGGCAGCTTTGAATTCTTCATACCAGCAGTGAAGGCAGAAATTGAGAAGCGAGTTCAGCCTTTATCACGGGTGGGTTTACAAATATTGCCTGCCGAGTTAGGTAATTTTGCTGGGATAGTAGGTGCAGCAAAGTTGGCGTGGCAACACTATTCGGAATTTTAAATGATGGTTCAAACAATCTCAGCTAGAGATATCAGTCTTTACGAATTAGAAGAAAAATTTAATTTGCAACTTGCCACAGACATCAACTTTTTTCCAGAGTGGACAGAAAATTTACCAACTCTGACTGATGGTGAAAAGCAAGCGATGGCGCGAGTAAAAAGTAACTATTTAAACTTGAATAAGCACCGTCTAATGTCAGAAGAGGCAGTAAAGATGGTAGTGCTATCTCCTTTACTCGATTTAGCTGGATTTTATCAACCTCCTTTTGAGATTGAAACCGAGACTTCTGTTGAGATTTCTGCTGAAGACGAGAGTTTTATCGTTAAAGGAAACATTGATGTTCTTGTCATCCAAAAACGTTTTTGGGTACTTGTCATCGAATCTAAAAGCAGTAAATTTGATGTGATGACAGCCTTACCTCAAGCACTCGCATATATGCTTGATTGTCCAAATCCTGAACAACCAACTTTTGGTTTACTAATCAACGGTAGAGAATTTGTTTTTGTTAAATTGATTCAACAAGAACATCCTTGGTATGCACGTTCTTATGCGCTATCAATTGAACGTGATTCAGAACTACACCAAGTACTTAGTGTATTAAAGCGCCTTGGAGAATTAATTGTAATTCGTAATGGGCTACGCCCCGCTACGATAACGTAATTTGTAATTTGTAATACTAAGACAAAGAATATCCAGTTGCTTTCTTAACGTATTTTACAACTTTTTCATAAGATTCAGGATTACTCACAGGGTTGATGATGATGGGAATAGTGCCATCTGGCAACCAAAAAGTTATCCTGCCATTCGGTTCATGACAAAAAGAACTGATGCAGTTGAGATTAATTACATATTCGTTTTTATCGTAATAGATTTTTACCCAGTGGGCATGATCTAATTCCAATCCAGTCACACATTCTAAATAATTGAGGATCTTTTGATAATCTTCCAAGCTATTTTGTGGGTTAATCACTATCGGAATGGCACTATCGGGTAACCAAAAAGTAACCCTGCCGTTCAGTTCATAACAAAAAGCATGGACACGTTCAAAATTCACTACATATTCTCTCCTTTCGTAAAGGATTTTCACCCAGTACGCCACAACATCTCCCCAAGTCCGAAATTTACCAATGATGCACCCTGTATATCCAAGTCTACTGAAGCCTTAAGGTAATGTTGCAATTAATTATCAATTTTTATGAAACCTCCAATGGTGTTGGTGTACCTAAAGTTGAAAGAGAAAGAGCGATCGCTGCTTGAATAAATCCTTTAAATAAAGGATGAGGGCTACTGGGGCGTGATTGAAATTCTGGGTGAAATTGGCAAGCAAGAAAGAATGGGTGCTTGGGTAATTCCACAATTTCAACTAAGCGTCCATCGGGAGAAGTACCACTGATTACATAGCCAGACTTTAACAACAAATCGCGGTAAGCAGTGTTGAACTCATACCGATGTCGATGTCGTTCATAAATTACATCTTCTTGATAAAGCTTGAAAGCTAGTGTATCAGGAAGAACACGACAAGGATATAGCCCTAAGCGCATTGTACCCCCTAAATCCACCACTTCCTGCTGTCCTGGCAATAAATTAATTACTGGATCAGATGTATGAGGGTCAAATTCAGCACTATTAGCACCTGTTAATCCCCCTACGTGCCGGGCCCATTCAATTACAGAACATTGCATACCCAGGCATAAACCCAAAAAGGGAATTTGGCGATCGCGGGCGTATTTAATCGCGGCAATTTTGCCATCTACCCCCCGAACCCCAAAACCTCCTGGTACAACTATGCCATCGACACCCTCAAGATAAGTTTCGGGCGCTTGGGTTTCTAAATTTTCTGAATTCACCCAACGCAGGCGCAGTTTGCCATAAGTGGAAATTGCCGCATGGTTTAATGCTTCTACTACAGATAGATAAGCATCACTTAACTGCACATATTTACCAACAATAGCAATTTCTAGCTCATGCTTGGGACTATGTAACCGTTGTACCAAGGTTTGCCACTGCGTCAAATCTGGTTGGCGCTGTTCCATTTGCAGCAAGTTCAGCACTTGTTCTGCCATTCCTTCCCGTTCTAGATTTAGGGGTACTTCATAGATACTTTTGGCATCTTGGGAGGTGATGACGCATTCTTCCGGTACATCGCAAAATCCAGACAATTTCTGCTTTAATCCCTTGGGTAAGGGGCGATCGCTCCGACAAACTAAAATATCTGGTTGAATGCCAATGGATCTGAGTTCTTTAACTGAATGCTGTGTTGGCTTCGTTTTCATTTCACCCGCAGAAGCAATCCACGGCACCAGAGTTACGTGCATATACAGCACATTCTGCCTTCCTACCTCTTTGCGAAACTGGCGAATTGCTTCCAAAAACGGTAGTGATTCAATATCTCCCACCGTACCGCCAATTTCTGTAATTACTACAGATGGATTTGTACTTTTAGCAACTCGCAGAATCCGTTCTTTTATTTCATTAGTAATATGAGGAATAACCTGTACTGTGCCGCCATTGTAGTCTCCGCGCCGCTCTTTATTGATAACTGCCTGGTAAATCGAGCCAGTCGTTACACAATTCAAACGCGACATTGAGGTATCGGTAAAGCGTTCGTAATGCCCCAAGTCCAAATCTGTTTCTGCACCATCCTGAGTAACAAATACTTCCCCATGCTGAAAGGGACTCATTGTGCCAGGATCGATATTGATATAAGGGTCAAGTTTGAGAATCGACACGGAATATTCGCGCGACTTGAGCAAACGCCCTAGACTTGCTGCTACAATGCCCTTACCAATACTGGAAACTACGCCCCCAGTTACAAAAATAAACTTAGTCATACTAGTTTGAATTTTTAACAACTTCTAAAAATACATCCCGTCATTGTGCCACAGTTGTTGTGGTGTAATCTTCAGTGATTGAGCTTGTGAAAAACCTTTTAGGATTAGTAATATTAGGCTATATTGTCACCTCCTCTGTAGCACTGGCAGAGCCATCTCTTAAAGTCGTTTTTCCCGAAACAAGCTACCAGACAAGTTCCCAAAAAATCTTCTTTCTGGGAACTGCACCACCAGATGGTCAGGTTTTGATCAATAGTAAGCCAATTACCCGCAGCAAAGCTGGTCATTTTTCCCCTAGTTTCCCCTTGCAATTGGGGGAAAATCTTTTTACTGTGCGTCACGACAATCAAGAACTCCAGATTAAAGTGACAAGGCTTCCCACTGATCCTGAGCTACCACAGGGGTTAGCCTTTGCTAAAGATTCCCTGGCTCCCGCAGTTGACATTGCCAGACTACCGGGAGAGCTAATTTGTTTTAGCGCCATCGCACCCCCTAACGCTAGCGTATCTGTCAAGTTGGCTAATCAAACTATTGCCCTTCCACCCCAACCTCAACAGGCACAACTACCAAATAATTTGGCAGCTTTGACAGGGCAAAATCAGCCTTATGCCCAGTCTAGCGTAGGCAATTATAAAGGTTGCACCACTGTGGCAACAGCCGCCAATTTGGGACAACCTCAATTTCAACTGACACTCAATGGCAAGACGATAACTCAACCAGGGACTGGTAAAATTCAAATCCTTTCAAGAGCAGAGTTGCCAGTTTCTGAGGTTACAGTAGAGTCAGGCGTTGCTCGCACTGGCCCAAGCACCGATTATTCCCGACTTACACCACTGCCCAAAGGCACACGCGCAACAGTAACAGGTAGAGAAGGTGAATGGCTGCGCCTAGACTATGGCGCTTGGATTAATAGTAAAGAAACCCGCATTCTCCCTGGTGCAGTTCCGCCACAGACAATAATTCGCAGTGTCGGATACCGTCAACTCCCTGGTGCGACAGAGATAGTTTTCCCCTTACAAGTTCCCGTACCTGTGAGCGTGCTACAAAGTGAGGGTGCGATCGCTCTCACTCTCTACAATACCACTGCCCAAACGGACATTATTCGTCTGGATGATGACCCTCTAATTTCTCGCCTAGATTGGCAACAGGAGGCTCCAGAACAAGTAAAATACACCTTTAACCTCAAAAAAGCTCAACAGTGGGGATATAAGCTGAGATACGACGGTACAACCCTGGTTTTGGCTTTGCGTCATCCGCCGAAAATTGGTAACACAAGACGCAAGCCTTTAGCTAATCTCAAGATTGTACTAGATCCAGGGCATGGAGGTAAAGAAACTGGTGCCAGTGGCCCAACTGGATATTTAGAAAAAGATTTAAATTTGGTGGTATCCAAGTTGCTGCGGGATGAGTTGGTGAAGCGAGGAGCAACGGTAGTGATGACACGGGAGGACGATCGCGAACTTTCTCTAGCAGAACGTCAAGCAATTATTAGTCAAGAAGAACCTGCGATCGCTATTTCGATACACCACAATTCCTTACCCGATGATGGCGATGCCGAAAAAACCAAAGGATTCGCTGCTTTTTGGTATCAACCCCAAGCCCACAACCTAGCAATGTATTTACAGAAATATGTAGTTAAAAAAGTTGGCAAACCTTCTTATGGGGTGTTTTGGGATAATCTGGCGCTGACACGTCCAACTGCTGCACCATCAGTGTTGCTGGAATTGGGTTTTATGAGTAATCCCGATGAATTTGAGCAGATAGTCAACCCAGAGGTACAAAAGAAAACGGCAAATGCGATCGCTCAGGGAATTACTGAATGGTTTAAGAGTGTGAGATAAATTTGGAGGTACAGTTTTACCTTGGTGGAGTGCGATCGCTCTTTTTTAGCTAGCTGGAAGATGATCGCGTTGCTCCCCTCTAGGTTTCTTTTTACTTGGGAGTCAATATTTTGCTGAATTCCTTGAGAAGTCAGTTTTCTCAGCATCATTATCAATAGACCTCTTGCAAAAGTGCTATTTGCAAGAATGGGAAAAGGGTAAAGGTTAAAGGGGAAAAGGACGATACAGAACTTTTTCCCCTTCCCCCAACCCCAGTTCCCGACTTATGCAAGAAGTCTAATATCTTTAGCTGCTTTATCAAAATTAATAACTTGGTTCTCCTTATAGAGCAAAAACCCTAGCTTTTTGGCAAAAACTTTATCCATCTCACTGATTCACCCTGAAATCGAAAAAGTAAAGCTACTGTCCTACAAAGGTTTTAGCGTCAGCTTAAGTGTTGTAAAAAAATGGATAAAGTCGAGCTTAGAAGAAACGATTCTTCGGCTCTTGCATAATTCCTCAATCAACCTCTGTTAAATGCAAGAGGGTTGGCTCAATAACACTCCTAAACCGAAACCAAAAATTTCAGTAAATATCGAATTAGTGTATTAGATTATACTGCAAGTATCACCCTTGAGGCGGATTTTGGTGCCCGAAAATAGCACTTATAGCAAATTGACAACTTAAGTTCCTGAAAAAATTGATTTAAATAGTAAAAGTTATGGCAAATATAATTGGAACCAAAGGTAATGATACGCTAGTCGGCAGCGAGTTAGCGGATACGATTAACGGTCTTGCAGGTAACGATACCATCACAGCTACTAATGGCAACGATACTTTGACTGGTGGTGGTGGCAAGGATAAGTTTAAATTTGTTGACGTGTTCAACGGCACTGATACCATCACCGATTTCGGTGGCGTCGGTAAAAGAACAAACCCAACAGCAGCAGTCATTGCCGAAGTGGACACCCTAAAATTCGAGGGCTATGACTTCTTTCGTGCCGAAAATTTGCTGCTTACCCAGAATGGCAGCAATTTGGAAATTGCCTTTGAAGGGGTAGGTGAAACCATAGTCATTCTGCAAAACTTCAAATTAGAAAATTTGGAGAACCAGAAAGCAACTGGTGCAACACCAGCGATTGGCAATATCCTGTTTAATGGGCAAACTAGTATTACCGACAGTTTTGATGTCTTTGATGCCAACTCCACTAAAACTAAACTGAACAGCAAAAACACGGTAACTTTCCTCAATGACCTCTCCAACAACATTACGGGTTTAGATAACTCAGATGATGTAGTGAATGGTCAGGGCGGTAATGACAAAATCGACGGCAAAAGTGGCAACGACTTGCTACGGGGTGGTACGGGAAATGATACTCTCATTGGTGGTGCAGGGAAAGATACCCTAATTGGTGGTACGGGCAATAACTCCCTCGTTGGTGGTACTGGTGACGATGTATTGAATGCTGACGATTCAACAGGCAATAGCACCCTTAACGGTGGTGCTGGTAACGATTACTTGAGTGTTGAGGGTTCAACAGGCAATAACCTGCTTTTTGGTGGAGATGGCAATGACAGCTTTTCTTTGAGGGCTTCATCCACTGCCCCCTCTTTCTTAGTAACTCAAACAGTAGATGGAGGGAAAGGTGATGATTTTTTACAAGGGTATTATACCAATGCTACGGGGAGAATGACTTCGACATTCAATGCAACCACTAACATTGGTTCGATTACAGCAGGCACGAATCAGGTTAACTACAAAAATATTGAACGATTAGAAATCAGAGGTACAACCTACAATGACTTAATTGTGGGGACTAATGGCAACGATTATCTTTTTGGGGGCAGTAGTGGAAACGATCCAAGTTATGGTGATGATACAATTTTTGGCGGTGAAGGTAACGATGACTTAAACGTTAATTATTCAACAAGCAATAACATCCTCAACGGTGGTGCTGGTAACGATCAATTGAGTGCTACCTCTTCAACAGGTAATAACCTGCTCTCTGGGGACGATGGCAATGATAATCTCTCCACTTCTGGGACTCACATCGACTACGACGGGGGAAATACCAATGCCGCCTCTGGCAATAACACCCTCAACGGTGGTGCTGGTGATGATATCTTAAGTGCTGATTATTCAACAGGCGATAACCTGCTTTTTGGTGGGGATGGCAATGATTCTCTTAGTACCTCTAGCTACGCTTCTGACAGGTACGGATTTGACACCTCTGGCAATAACACCCTCGACGGTGGTGCTGGTGACGATACTTTAATTGCTAACTATTCAAGCGGCGATAACCTCTTCTTTGGAGGCGATGGCAATGATTCTCTCTTTGTCTCTAGCTACTACGACTACTCTGGAAGGTTTGATGCCACGTTTGGCAATAACCTACTCTCTGGAGGCGATGGCAATGATTCCTTCTCTTTGGTTCTATATACTTCCCCCTCTAACTCAGTAACTCAGACAGTAGATGGAGGGACAGGTGACGATTTCTTGAAAGTCTCGTATATCTATGCTGCTGGGGGAATTACTTCGACATTCGATGCTACTACTAACACTGGCTCGATTACAGCAGACACGAATCAGGTTACTTACAAGAATATCGAAGGATTAAATATCTCAGGTACAGAGTACGATGACTTGATTGTGGGGAGCAGTGGCAATGATACAATAGATGGAAGCGTTAGTGGAAAAGATACAATAGATGGCGGTGCTGGTAACGATTACTTATCGTTCTATTACTATAGTGCAACCGAGAGCATCACTTCGACATTCGATGCTGCCACTAACACTGGCTCGATTACAGCAGGCACGAGTCACGTTACTTACAAGAATATCGAAGGATTAAATATTTATGGTACAGACTACGACGACTTGATTGTGGGGAGCAATGGCAACGATTCGCTCCACGGGGGTAATAGCGGCAACGATACCATCGATGGAGGGCTAGGTAACGATTTGTTGTCGTTGTATAATTATACTACTAGCGACGGAATTACTTCGACATTCGATGCTGTTACTAACACTGGCTCCATTACAGCAGGCACGAATCACGTTACTTACAAAAATATCGAACAATTAAATATCTCAGGTACAGAGTACGATGATTCTATAGTGGGGAGCAATGGTAACGATACGATAAATGGGGCAGGTGGGAATAATACGATTTTCGGCGGTGCAGGTCAGGATTACTTGAGTACTGACCATTCAAATGGTAATAATTTGCTCTTTGGCGACGATGGGAATGATTCTCTTAGTATCTCTGGCGACTACAACGACTACCGAGGCGAGTTTTATCTTGATGCTGTCTCTGGTAAGAACAGCCTGAATGGTGGCGCTGGTGATGATAACTTAGTTACTAACTATTCATCAGGGAATAACCTACTCTCTGGTGGCGATGGCAATGATTCTCTTGATGCCTCTGGTTCAGCCTCTTTATACTCCTCATACGGAGTTTATACTGTCTCTGGCAATAACACGCTCGACGGTGGTGCAGGTAACGATCGCTTGATTGTTGACTATTCATCAGGCGATAATCTCCTCGCTGGTGGCGAAGGCAATGATTATCTTACAGCTTCTGGTGCGTCTGGTAAAAACACACTTACAGGTGGTAATGGCAATGATACCCTCACAGGTGGCAAAGGCAATGATAGCCTAATTGGAGGAGCTGGTACTGACACCTTTGCTTTCAATAGTTTCAATGAAAGTATTGATACTATTTATGACTTCAACGCGACTAATGAACTGATTCAGATATCAGCTGCTGGCTTTGGTGGTGGGTTATCATCAGGTACACTTGAGACAAGTCTGTTTACCCTCGGAACATCTGCAACTAGTAGTGAAGAGCGATTTATCTACAACAGCGCTACTGGTGGATTGTTCTTTGACCTTGATGGCAGTGCGTCTAAGTTTACTCAGGTACAATTTGCTTTAGTTACTGCTGGATTATCGTTAACCGAAAAGAATTTTGCGGTTGTTTAATCTTTATTAGCACTCTGCTATTACCAAGCGCTACAGTTTACAAGATGCTATTTTTAGCATCTCTTATTCGATTGCTCAATGCAAGTCATTTCGGGTTGTTTTACGTAAATACTTTGTATAGTGCTGGACTCAGTAACTCTTGCATTGTGTACAACGTATGGCAATATCAGCAAGTGTTTCACTCATACTTTGACAAGTATTACAGCTATTTACTTAGTGCTTTACACTTTTCATAAGGTATTACTCAGTAGTATAATACCTCGCTCTATCTTGATTTCAGTGCTTCTACAGTGCCAGAACTAGTTTAATTGCGGGTAGAAATATATGAAATCTTGATATTTTTAAAGCGTATGTATTTTAAGATATGCGGCATGGTGGGAGCGATCGCTATTTTGTTGAGCAATGGTAGTGCGTTCGCTCAAGATGCAGAAAGATATGTCACTGTAGGGCATGATAAATTGGGAAACAGCGTAGCTCTAGACACGGAAACTATTAAGGGCACCACATACAAGCTTTACGGGATTTACGGTGATGGCGTCTTCGAGACTACCTTTGATGCCTCTTGCAAAGAATCGCGGCTGTTTCGCAATCGCATTGCGATTTACGGGCCAGAAGGACAGCTACTTGAAGAGGATCAAGAAAAAGGAGAAATCCCTTTTGTAGCAAGTTCTTCACCAGGCAAAGGAATGAAAATTGTTTGTCAAAAGATTGGTGCTAGTGGTTGGTAGTTGCTCAATATATTATGGGGAATGGGGAGTAGGGAGTGGGGAATGGGGAATGGGGGAAGAGGAGCAGAGTGAGCAGAGGGGACAAGGGGACAAGGGGACAAGGTGACAAAAGTTTAGAGCTTCCAACAAGTCTTTCCCCTTGTCCCCAAGTCCTCTTTCCCATGCCCCATGCCCAATTCCCAATTCCTAGCTAAAAAATACTAAGGACAAAATAACGTATCACGCGTATCTCGTCCTGTAATAGGATTAGTTCCTTTGGCAAGTTTGCACAATTTTTTTTGCTCATCTGAACGCAGCAGCGTATCGGTAAAATCTGCCCCGTCAATGATTGCGCCATCAAATCTGGCGTTAGCAGCAAAAGCACCCTCTAACAGTGCATTTGTCAAATTTGCCTTAACTAAACGAGCTGAGTCTAAAGTGGCATTTCTCAAATCAGCTCCCTCCAAATTCACAGACTCTAAATTTGCTGCAAAGAAACTCACACCCTGCAAATTAGCGTGGCTGAAGTTGCTCTGGCGGAGATTAGCTTTGGTAAAGCTGGAATCTGTTAAATCACGCCCTGAGAAATCAGCGTCAACCAAAATTTCTTTATTATATTCAAGTGCCAAAGCTGTGGGAGCAAAACCGACGGTTGCGGTGATGCCAACTATTCCCCAAAGGAATAAGCTGAGTATACTTGCCCAAATCTTATGGTCTGTTTTACACTTGTGCCCCAACTCAGTACGGCATGAGTTTTGCTTAGAACCTGTTATGCGTAGGCGTAGCCCGCCCCAAGCATCGCTTAACCTAGAATTCATAGAATTCATGATATTTTTAGTCAATGGCTAACCTTCCTCCATCTCATTATCCAGATATTGGTGAATTAGGAGAAGACCTAGTAGCCCAATGGTTACAATCTACAGGTTGGATTATTCTCCATCGTCGCTTTTCTAGTCGCTGGGGAGAAATCGATATTATTGCTGAATATCATGGAATAACTGGGAAAGAGCAGGACAGCAGGCAAGAATACCCCACTCCCCACTTCCCATTCCCCACTCCCCACTCATTACTAGCATTTGTGGAAGTCAAAACCCGCAGTTCAGGTAGTTGGGATGCAGGGGGAAGAAGCGCAATCACCCCACAAAAGCAAGCAAAAATCTCGCGGACGGCTGGAATGTTTTTAGCCCAGTACCCTGAGAAGGCAGATTATTCTTGTCGATTTGATGTTGCTATTGTCTACTGTCAAAGGATATCAAAAAATCTGACTATGGTTACAGCAAGCCAAGAAGCTTTAGCTACTTCATCAGCTGCCGGATATAAGTTTAAGCTGCAAGAATACATTCTGGCAGCTTTCGACTCTTTAATTGATAATGGTTAATCGGTAATCGATAAAATATTTTGATTACCAATGACCAATAATTTTGTAGTGGCGTTACAACCAAATAGGATTACGCCAAAGTTTCTGGACAGTAGCCTAAGCCCCGGACAAACTGTTGCCGGAACGCTTCAATTTCATCTCTCTCTGGGTTACCATGAGAGACGATCGCAACCTGATAGCGACGCATCACGTCCACAGGGCACTGTCCGGCTTCCAAACTCCAAAGTGCCATCTGCACCCTCATTGGCGGTTCGTAGCTAATTCCTAATTCATTTAGAAAAGCGCGAAAGTCGCCATCTTCTTGGGGCGAGACTTGACCTTTGAGTTTGATCCTAACCACCCAGCCATCAATTTGATGAATTACGGTGACGAAAGAAACTGGTGTCTGAGGTCTAGCGTGCAGGTGTTGAACGACCCTCAGGGTTAGACTGGCATTTGCCAGATAGTACAAGTATTCCATGTTTGTTGGTGCTTGGGATCAAAGCCAATCCTACATATATATATTCGTCAATCATTGCCTGTTCCCGGTAGGGTAAAAGCCCCCCTTTTTTGATGGGGAGGTTTACCCAATTTTTTTGTTAATTTTTCCGTGTTACCTAATAGTACCCATCTTATAGTCAAGTGATGAAACTAAACGAAAATCTCTTAAAGTTCCAATATAAGGGAAAGCTCAAACAAGCTTTTTTAAGAGAGTATAAATACTAAATAAACCAAAAACTAGTAGAAGCCAATTTGAAAGATACCTCTCGCCCACAAGAAAAAGATTTTGAATTAGATTGCTCGGTAGCTGGCTATGACTACGAATTACCTCCAGAACTCATTGCCCAAAACCCAGCAGTTCCTAGAGATAGCTCACGGTTACTGGTAGTTGATTCTCCGACTACGGGCATCGAAACACCACCCTTGCACCACATTTTCCGCGATTTGCCTATACTGCTGCGCTCTAATGATTTGTTGGTCATGAACAATACAAGAGTCATTCCAGCGCGGCTTTATGGTCATAAATCCACTGGTGGTAAAATCCAAGTGTTGCTGTTGGAAGAGCGGCAGTATAACTGTTGGTTAGCTTTAGTTAAGCCGGGAAAAAGCTTCAAACAGGGAGCGAAGATTATTTTTGAAGCAAGGCAAGGAGGAACTGGGGGTTGGGGATTAGAGATTGGGGATTGGGAAGATTCTTCCCTAGTCCCCAGTCGCCAGTCCCTAGTCTCCAGTCCCCAACTCACGGCTACGGTTCTAGAAACAGACGCAGCAACCGGGGGGCGTTTGTTGCAATTCGATGTGCCAGAGGGAAAATCTTTGGTGCAACTGTTAGAGGTATTTGGTGAAGTGCCGCTACCACCATACATCACTACCTCAGAAGCTGCTGATGAGCAGTATCAAACAGTTTATGCTAAACAACCAGGAGCAATCGCAGCTCCGACGGCAGGGTTGCATTTTACCCCAGAATTATTACAAAAGTTGCGCGATCGCAATATCCATCAAGCTTTTATAACGCTACACGTTGGTGTAGGGACATTTCGCCCTGTGGAAGTGGAGGATGTAACTACCCACCAGATGCACGAAGAATGGATTGAAGTCCCCGCCGCTACAGTAGAGCAAATCCGCGCTACTAAAGCAGCTGGTGGTCGAATTATTGCTGTAGGAACAACAGCAGTACGGGCCTTAGAAGGGGCGGCTCAATCTGGGAATTTACAACCATTTTGCGGCAAAACAGACCTGTTTATTTATCCCGGCTATCAATGGCGGGTGGTAGATGGTTTAATTACTAATTTTCACCTGCCGCGTTCCAGTTTGCTGATGTTGGTAAGTGCGCTAATTGGCAGACAACGGTTATTGAATATATACAACGAAGCGATCGCTTTTGGATATCGCTTTTATTCATTCGGCGATGCAATGCTAATTTTACCGTCAGCTATCAAGAACACCGATTGATTAATCTCCAAAACTAGATTTCTACTCTGCCGAAGACCATAATTTCGTTCAAGTATGAAACTGTAGAGTTTCAGGATATTATGTTTAGAGTTGCTGAACAACAGCAACTTTTAATTTGTTTAGATAATAATCATATCCAGTGTGAGGTCAGGTTATGCGTGATTTCATAATTAAGTTTGCCCAAACTATTCGACAGATCCTAACTGCTCCCATGCTCATCTTGTTTCTCTTAAGTAAAAATAAAGAGGTAATTATTTTAGATGTAAATCAATGGATAAAGAGACTTGATGATAAGAAGGAATCTAGTGCAGACTGGGTTAATTTGCTATATTTTCTTTCTAAATATCTAGAATTTAGAAATATTTACTATCACAGAATTAAGCAGGATGACACGATTGGCTTTATTCTGACGCAGGTTTTCAAAATTTTATATAAACCATGTCCATCGCTTTTTATTTACTCTACTAATATTGGTTCTGGGCTATTTATTCAACATGGATTCAGTACAGTAATTTCAGCAGAAAGTATTGGTGAAAATTGCTCGGTTAGCCAACAGGTGACAATCGGCTATAACACTAAGGGATCTCCCATAATTGGTAACAATGTCAGCATCGGTGCAGGAGCAAAAGTGATTGGTAAAATAACTATAGATGATAATGTCAAAGTGGGTGCGAATGCAGTTGTAGTCAAAAATGTTCCCAAAAATTGTGTTGTTGTCGGTGTTCCAGCTTATATAGTCAAGAGAGATGGCGTAAAAGTAAAAGAGCAGTTAGTTTAAATTTATTTATTAATAAGGGTGTTTTTGATTTGTAATTTCTCATGCTGTGGTGGGTACTCTGACTTATAACGATCCAAGCATAAGTACAGGTCTACCACTCATGTCTAAAAAATCTCAACTGGAACAGTGGTTACATTGGTTATTTCAGGTGACATTTCACCGAAGCCCTGTTCAGCAAGAATCTTTGCTCAAACTTCTGTTTGCTTCCTCTGCGTTTTTAGTCTTGGCTGCATCGGCAATTACTAATTTTCCAGAAAGTAAGGTGCTAGCAGAAACCGCAGTTTCTCAAAATCTTGAGGCAGCGAGCTTTTTTCAGCAAGGAGTCACGCGCTATAACCGCCAAGACTTACAAGGTGCAGAATATGCCTTTCGCCAAGCGTTGCAGCTAGATCCAAGTCTTGCAGCAGCCCGAAATTTTTTGGGTAATATATTTATGCAGCAAAATCGCCTAGATGTAGCTTTACAAGAATATACAGAGGCGATTAAAGCTAATCCCAACTTTAGCGAAGCTTATTACAACTTAGGGTTAGTGTTGCACCAACAAGGAGAAAAAGAGGCAGCAATTATAGCTTACCGCCAAAGTCTTGTGATAGATCCCACAAGGGCAGCAGCGCTGTATAATCTGGGTTTGGCGTTGTATGAACAAGGGCAGCTTGAGGATGCGATCGCAGCATACCAAAAAGCAATTAATCTAGATAGCAGTAACGCCAACGCTTATTTTAACTTAGCGATCGCCTTGCAACAACAAGGTCAAATTGAGCCTGCGATCGCCAGTTATCGCCAAGCCTTGCAGCTAGATCCTAAAAATGCCACAGCTTACAACAATATGGCAAATTTGCTAGCAATTCATGGTCAAGCTGATGAGGCTATTTCCGTTTATCGGCAAGCTATTCGCCTAAATCCGAAAAATGCCTCAGCCTACTATAACTTGGGAGTCACTTTATATAATCAGGGCGACATCAAAAAAGCTAGTAGAGTCTTGAACTATGCCCATAACAAGTATCGTGAGCAAGGGAATATTGAACAAGCTGAAAAAATTAAGCAGCTAATGCAGCAAATTGCCCAGAAAATTGGACAACAGCAGCCTCAACCCAGTCAAACAGCTACTACAAATAATTTAATACAAACACTTAAGCGACAAATGCCAAATCAACCAGAAACTCCAGCGAACCCTGGCAATGTGCCTGCCTCAATTGAATTCCAGCCTATTTTAACAAGTCCTGGACAATAAAAAACTCAGAGTTAGAAATAAAAAAACAAGTCATACGCCAGGCGTCAGAATTTAGCATCAATTCTGGAAACTGGCGCTTTTATTTTCCTTGAACCTATCCCACTATTCTAAAAATCTCTACTTCTTTTCGTAAAATGTGCTTGAAAACCTTGATTTTTCGTTTTCAGTTCTCAATTAACTTAAGCTTTGTAGCACAAATATTATTAGTGGGATAGGTTCTTGATAGTTAATAATTCCTAACTCCTAACTCTCAACTCCTAACTTTTTTAAATCGGCAAACGATTGATATCTTTGTTGCAGCCAATAACTACCATTGCCGATCCACGCTCTAAACGTTTTGTAGGGTCAGGATTAATTATAAATTTACCATCCTGGCTCACTGCTAGCAAATTTAACCCGTAGCGGTTACGAAGTTGAAGCTCAGTAATTGTTTTGCCGTGAAATTCATCAGGTACAATCAACTCTACAATGCTGTTATCTGGGTCTAGATCAAACCGATCTAAGATTGCTGGTTTGGTAAGTGTACGCGCTAAGGCACAACCAGCTTCATACTCAGGAAAAACAACATGATCTGCTCCTACTCGCCGCAACAGTTTACGGTGAACTTCACTAGAAGCTTTGGCTACGACGTGGGGTACACCAGCCTCTTTCACATTTAGGGTAGTTATAATACTTTCCTGAACGTAGTTGCCAATCGCTACAATTACAGTATCAAATTCAAAAATTCCAGCTTCTTTGAGTGCGGCTGATTCTGTAGAGTCTAGTTGCAAAGCATGACCAACGATTCCCTCAGTTAATGCTTCTGAAACTCGTTTTTCATCAATATCTGTTGCCAGTACTTGATAACCAAAATTGTGCAGCGTGGAACATACAGACCTACCAAAGCGACCTAACCCAATTACAGCAAATTGGTGGTTATCTTTACGTAAACTGCGAAAAAAACTTAATGATGACAGATTCACCGTTGTTATCCTTATTATGGCTCCCTGTATTTAGGGCAAAAAACGGTTATACCGCTTGAATTAAAAATTTTATTTTTTGCCTTCAAATGTATATGTTATCAGTTTAGTCATTAGTCATTAGCAGTTGTTAGTTGTCAAAATTATTCTCCTCCCCACTTCTTGTTACTTACCCTCTTTCTAACTATCCCACGAGTAAATTTTCTTCAGGATAGTGAATTCTGGTAGGGCGTGGATCTCCTAGTACAGCAGACATCAGAAGTAAAATACCTACTCGTCCAACGTACATCGTGACAATTAAGATGAGTTTTGCTGTTGTAGAAATACTTGCTGTAATGCCTGTAGAAAGTCCTACAGTGGCGAAGGCTGATACTACTTCAAACAAAATTTGAATAAAATCTAATGTTGGATCTGTGAGGCTTATTAAAATCGTAGCTAAAATTACGGCCGCGACTGAACCCACCAACACACCCACAGCTTTCAAAATTAAAGATATTGCTATTTTGCGATCATACAATAAAACTTCTTCTTTCCCCTGGAGAATAGCTTTAGTGCAACTAGTCAACACTCTCAAGGTTGTTGTTTTCAATCCTCCTCCTGTACCACCTGGACTTGCGCCAAGAAACATTAGTGCAATCGTAATAAATAGACCAGCACTGGTCATTTTGCCAATATCGATGGTGTTAAAACCAGCAGTTCTAGGAGTAACTGATTGGAACCAAGCTACTAATATCTGGCCGCTTAAATTTAGAGAACCAAAAGTTTCAGGGTTTCTGATTTCTATACAAAAAAATGCAACAAATCCTATTAATAATAATATAACAGTTGTGCTGGTTGCAACTTTAAAATCTAGAGAAAATATTTGGTTTTTAATAGATTTTTTAAAAATATGATCGCGCAACCAGAGGTACATTTCCAAAATTACTTGATACCCAATTCCCCCAAAGATAATTAACATTGTGATAGTGAAGACTACTAAGAAGGATGATTGGTAGCTGATTAAGTTATCTTTAAATAAACTAAAACCAGCATTATTCCAAGCATTGATACTATGAAAAATTGCTAACCACAGTCCTTTGCTCCATCCATATTCAGGAACAAAAGCTGGTAAGAGTAAGAATATCCCGGTAATTTCAAAAATTAAAGTTGTGGCAATAATTGAACGAATAACCTGGGCGCTACCACTCATCCCCGGTCGGTCTAAAGCTTGTTGAATAGCTATTTTTTGCCGCATATCAAACCTTCGACCAATGAGCAAAATCAGAAATGTAGTAGTTGTCATGTAGCCCAATCCGCCAATCTGAGCTAATAGGGCAATAAACAACTGACCCCAAAAGGAAAAATAAGTACCAGGATCAACTACTGATAAGCCTGTGACACAAACTGCGGATGTAGATGTGAATAGCGCCACAATCAGGTTATTCCACGTACCATTGTTAACTGAAAAAGGCATCATCAACAGGATAGTGCCCACAGCAATGACAGCCATAAATCCCAAACAAATTGTGCGAGCAACAGTCATAATTATTTAAAATTCAAAAACTTAATCATGCTAGGCATCCAGGAAACATCCGGTATGCAAATGAGAGCAAAGGCAGCTTATTAAGATAAAGTCAGTAAAATTTTCTAGAGAAGAAAAACCGGAGTTTATGATCCCTGCAAACCAAAAGACCTATTTTAATTAAAAACACACATGGTAGCCTAATGTGTATGTTTTTTTAAATTCGGCTTTGTCTTAACACAGCTTTTTTCATGAGCGCAACACTTTACCAGCAAATTCAGCAATTTTACGATGCTTCCTCTGGTCTGTGGGAACAGATTTGGGGCGAACACATGCACCACGGCTATTACGGCGTTGATGGCACCCAGAAAAAAGACCGCCGTCAGGCTCAAATTGATTTAATCGAAGAACTGCTGAATTGGGCAGGGGTACAAACCGCAGACAATATCCTAGATGTGGGTTGTGGTATTGGCGGCAGTTCTTTATACCTAGCACAAAAGTTTAATGCTAAGGCTACAGGCATTACACTGAGTCCTGTACAAGCCGCCAGAGCAACGGAACGCGCAATGGAAGCTAATTTGAGTTTGAGAACAGAATTCCAAGTCGCAAATGCTCAAGCAATGCCCTTTGCTGACGATTCTTTTGACTTGGTTTGGTCGCTAGAAAGCGGTGAACACATGCCAGATAAAACCAAGTTTCTCCAGGAGTGCTACCGAGTATTGAAGCCTGGTGGCAAGTTAATTATGGTGACTTGGTGTCATCGATCAACTGATGAGTTGCCACTAACGGCGGATGAGGAAAAGCATTTGCAGGATATTTATCGGGTGTATTGTTTGCCTTATGTGATTTCTTTGCCAGAGTACGAAGCGATCGCACATCAACTACCATTACATAATATCCGCACCGCCGATTGGTCAACTGCTGTTGCCCCTTTTTGGAACGTGGTGATTGATTCCGCATTCACTCCCCAAGCCTTTTGGGGCTTACTAAATGCTGGTTGGACTACCATCCAAGGGGCATTATCACTGGGATTAATGCGTCGCGGTTATCAGCGTGGGTTAATTCGGTTTGGCTTATTGTGCGGCAATAAGTAAGGACACGTTGCCCTATTCCCTTAAACCCTGTAAGACACGTCACACCTTTGCTACTTGGGCAACTAGTGAAGGGGTGTCTCCTGATAAAGTTGCCCAATGGAGCAACGCGAAAATGTGAGATCATCGCTTTTTGAAGCAGGGGGAGCAGGGAGAGTAAAGAGAGAATTTAGTAACATGCGCTACTATAAATACTTCAAAATACACTTAATTTATTTTTCCTCCCCTGCCTCCCCTGCCTCCCCTGCTTGCCCACCTCACAAAATCGCATTGCTCCCGTTGCCCAGTGAATTGGGGACAGAGTGAAAAGCTTTCTAAATAATCAACTCACTGTAAAATTAAGTTTCTAATTTTTGAATATTTGAAATGCCACTCGAACTGCAAAACCTCACAGGCGGTTACACATTAGTACCAATTGTTCAAAATATTAATCTCACTCTGCAAACAGGAGAATGGTTGAGTTTAGTTGGTGCTAATGGCTCAGGTAAATCTACTGTACTCAAATTGCTGAGTCGTATTCTCTCCCCACAGCAGGGAACAGTGCTACTTGATGGCAAAGCAATTCACTCTCAGCCCCCAAATCTAGTTGCACAGAAACTGGCATTATTACCGCAACAACAAACGGTTCCTGTTGGCTTAACAGTGCGACAATTAGTAAGCTTAGGACGCACACCACATCAATCTTGGTGGCAATGGGAATTAACCGCCCAAGATTGGGGCAAAGTGGAAGCTGCAATTGAAAAAACGCAATTAGAAAAATTTAGCGATCGCTTAATCGAACATCTCTCAGGTGGTGAAAGGCAACGAGCTTTTTTAGCTCTAGCACTAGCGCAAGAACCAAAAGTTTTACTATTAGATGAACCGACAACTTTTTTAGATATTAACTATCAATTGCAACTATTAGAACTGCTTAAAGAACTGAATCAGCAGCAGGGATTAACTATTATCACAGTTTTACACGAACTCAATTTAGCGGCCCGGTATAGTTCCCGCATTGCATTATTAAAACAGGGTCATATTTGGGAAGTTGGTACACCTGAAGAAGTTCTAACACCGAATGCGATCGCCCAAGTATTTGGTGTAGAATCTGTGATTATTCAGACACCCGTTGGTTTACAAGTTTATGCCATTTGTGCTGTGTCATTATAACTCGATTACGCTTACTGCCGAGCTTGGAGGTACTGTTAGCAGTAGAGCAGGGCATTCGTTACCTGTGTCAACACAAAATCAAGGTGGGGATGAAGACTTTAACGGACTTTCGTTATTACTAAACAAAGGAAAAAATCAATCAATATGACTCAAATAGATGTAACCTTTAATGCTGAACTACCTCCACCCATTGCCATGCTACAAATGATTTCTGGCTTTTGGGTGTCACAGGCAATCTATATCGCTGCAAAGCTTGGTATTGCCGACTACCTCCAAGAACAACCCAAAACTGTCGAGGAACTGGCTGCAATCACCGAAACGCATCCACCATCTCTCTACCGCTTACTGCGTGCCCTTGCCAGTGTGGGTATATTTGCTGAGGATGAAAACCGCCGCTTTGCCTTAACGCCCTTAGCGGCAACCTTGCAAACAGATACTCCTGGTTCTTTACGTTTTTTTGCAATCTCCGAACTGGGACAAGTCCATTACTTGGGCTGGGGAAACCTGCTACACAGCGTCAAAACTGGCGAAATTGCTTTTGATAACGTCGCTGGCATGAATATTTGGGATTACTACGCTCAAAATCCTGAAGCTGGCAAACTCTTTGATCGGTCAATGACCAATGTGACCGCTACAGTACTAGAAGCAATTATAAATAACTATGATTTCTCTTCATTTAACACTGTGGTGGATGTCGGAGGCGGACAGGGTAGTTTAATTACTACCATACTCAAAGCTAATCTAAAACTCAAAGGCATTCTCTTTGATGTACCGAAGGTGATAGAGAATGCAAAACCTCGCTTGCAAGGAGAAAATTTTGCAGATCGTTGCACAACTATTGCAGGAAACTTTTTTGAATCAGTACCATCTGGTGGTGATGCTTATCTGCTCAAGTTCATCATTCATGACTGGGATGATGAAAAATCCCTTGTGATTCTGAAGAACTGTCATCAAGCGATGCCAGAAGATGGCAAACTCTTGCTTTTTGAACAAGTAATTACCCCTGGTAATAACCCATCCTCATCCTTTGGCAAGCTTATCGACCTGAATATGCTGGTGATGACAGGTGGATGCGAACGCACTGAAGGCGAATATCGATCGCTTTTAGCATCAGCAGGCTTCAAACTCACTCGCATCGTTCCCACTTCTTTACCAATAAACGTCATTGAAGCAGTAAAGCTATAGGACTAGGGGCTAACGCTCTCTGAAGAAACCTCATCCTAAAACTTGGTTTCTTGTGTCTGTGCGTCAATAATTACACTCCAATCATCATTTGTCACAGCAGCTTCAAGCTGACGCTGACGTTCGGCCATAGTCGCATCTATTGTTTCTGATTCTTTAGAAAGGGTTGTGTCAGCCATTGCTTTCCGCAGTTTTAGCTTTTTCTCTTCGTAGGCTTGACGTTCCACCTCTGACATTACGGCCTTGGCAGCTTCCCCTACCGTACCAGCCCACATATCGCCATCAGTTGCATTACCAGGTGGTATACTTTCGAGTTCTGCTATCCACGCATCTCTCAAATCTTCCATTTCTTGACGCTTGGGGAACTTGAACGCTTGCACACGTACAAAAGCACATTTTTGCTGACCATTTTGACTGACATGACTATTTAGAGAAAGCAACACATTCCGAGAATAGCCAATGTACTGCACCTGGCGTTCTGCGTCTAATACTGCGTAAACACCTGCAATTTTAGCGTTCTGAGCAGATGCACTCCAAGCCTCAAGCTCAATAATTTCAGTACCATCGTTTGCCAGTTCAGGGGTTATACTCACCTCAGTAGCGGTGTGTTCGTCGTCAGAACTATACAAAAATTCATGCAGTCCACGGTGGTTTATGGGAACATTTTGATGTTCAATTGGCGGGTTGTGTTGAGTTTCCATCGTAATTCTCTCCGAATTATTAATTAGCGCTACGCAAATATATCCCTTTAGAATATTGAAGCTTAAATCTACTCACATCTCCAAATTCTTGCTGACAAACTGAAAACAACTATTAGACCTTATATGAATCAATTAACACCTAAAAATTGGATATTCATCAAACAGCGACTAACCCCTTATTTATTTTTACTACCCGCCTTAATTCTTTTGGCGTTAACAGTCTTTTGGCCTGCACTGCAAGCGTTTTACCTCAGCTTTACCAGCTACGAAGATATTGCCCAGCCGCCACAATGGATCGGTTTTGCCAACTTCCTCAAGCTTTGGAAGGATGCAGTTTTTTGGAAAACCTTGGAAAACACTTTTCTATATCTTGTGGGTGTAGTCCCAATTTTAGTAATTGCTCCCTTAGTGCTGGCAATTTTGGTAAATCAGAAACTGCGGGGGATGAATTGGTTTAGATCCGCATATTACACCCCAGTGGTAATTTCAATGGTGGTTGCCGGAATAGCTTGGAAATGGCTGTATGCAGAAAACGGATTACTGAATCAATTTTTGAAAGCTTTGGGCCTTTTTCCAGAAGGCATTCCTTGGTTAACTAGCCCAGAAAAAATTTTTGGTATTGTACCAATTTCTCTTGCTAGTGTTATGGCTGTCACCGTGTGGAAAGGGCTAGGCTACTACATGGTGATTTATTTAGCGGGGTTGCAATCTATTCCTGCTGATGTGTACGAAGCTGCTGCGATCGATGGTTCTGATGGTATCAGTAAACATTGGGATATTACCATACCTTTGATGAAGCCGTATTTAGCATTAGTGGCGGTGATTTCGGCTATTTCTGCCACCAAAGTATTTGAAGAAGTATATATTATGACACAAGGGGGGCCACTTAATAGCTCAAAAACGATTGTTTATTATTTATACGAGCAAGCTTTTGGTAACTTGGAAATCAGCTATGCTTGCACAATTGGTTTAGTGCTATTTCTGATAATTTTAGGATTATCAATTTTACGATTAATTATCAATCAAGAGGGGGGCGATAATATCAACATCTAATATTTACTTATGAATATATCAAAATATTTAAACATCCAGAGTGCATGAAAACAGACACGATTTTTTACACTTTATTTCAAACTCTTCCAGGTGTCTTATTTGAACTTTTGGAACAATCTGAATTCCTGGCGTTGCACTACCAATTTACCTCGGTAGAAATAAAAGAACTAGCACGCCGTATCGATGGTTTATTCGTACCCAAACCTGACTTTCCAGAATATCCAATCTATTTTGTTGAGGTACAGTTTCAGCGCGATGATGATATTTATTGGCGAATAATAACAGAGGCTTTCCTGTATATAAATCAATATAAACCTCAATGTCGTTGGCAAGCGGTATTACTTTTTGCTCAACGCAGTCTCGACCCAGGCGTGCCATTCATTTATTAAACATCATTGGCTCAACAGCAAATTCGGATAATTTATTTAGATGAGTTAGATGATGTCCCATTGTCTTCGATTGGGCTAGGTGTGATTAAGTTAGTAGTTGCAACAGAAGATAAAGCCGTACAGCAAGCGAAAAACTTGATAAATCAAGTACAGCAAACGGATGAAGCTAACCGTAGCAATCTCTTAGAATTAGTAGAGAGAATGCTTATCTATAAATTTGTAAACAAAACTCAGCAGGAGTTGGAAGCGATGTTTGGATTAACTGATTGGAGACAAACTAAATTTTACCAAGAAGTAAAGGAAGAAACAAAGCTGGAGACTATACCCCGTCTGCTTAAGTTTGGTTTAAGTATAGAGCAAATCGCCCAAGCATTAGAATTGAATGTTGAACAGGTACGACAAGCTATTGAGAAGCAAGGAGAAGAGGGAACAGGAACTAATTCATAATTTAAAATTAAAGAGATTTATTTAAAACCGTGTTTGATACTCCACTACTGCACGACTATCATCGGTTAAGTTAGTGGAAGCGCGGACACGAAACTTATCGTTTATTCGGTAGTTAACACCCCACTGAAAGGGGTCATTTGTTGTCAAAATTTTGATGCTGGAAACCGAGATTTTAGAAGAAATATCAACCCCAGCCTCTGCTGCTAATTCCAAAGTTGAACTGCTCCTTCCAGCTTCGGGATTATCAGAAATAACGGTAGGAAATATCCGGAGTTCACTTAAGCCAAAGCTACTCCCAATCTGGTTAAAAGCTGACTGAAAATTGTTGAACACAGCCGAACCTGCGATGTTAATCAAACCTAAAGTACTGTCACCTCGTCCTTGGGTGTCTACAAACCCACCTCCTAAAAGTGCCACAATTTCGGTTTGACTACGTGACGGACTACTTGTTAGTTCTAGATTTTCGTTCAGTTTGCTGGCTAGACCGTTAATAGTGGCTTCGACTCGAACACTCTCTAATGCTGATAAACCTGTGGTATTTACCCGGCTGAAGTCATTACTTTGGGTTACGTCCAGTACCTTGGCATATAGCCGAATATCTAAGTTGGGATCACGGGGTTGAGAGGGACTAAAAGTTGCGGTGTGTGTATAGCCACGAGCAAGATTAAATTGGGTAGTAAATAAATTTACTCCACCTTGTTCTAGTCGGATAGTACCATCGGGTATTGGCTGATTGATTGAGCCGTTAACTATGAGATTACCAGTTGCGCGGAAACTGAGAATAGGTGGACGGGTAATTTCGACGTTTTTACCGAGTTCTAAATCTAAATTATTAAATCTAGCAACCGTATTTACCGTCCCATTCCCAATTTGAGATTTACTCTGCTTATTGGCTTTTGTAGGCGATACGCCAATACCACTATTTGCAGATGAAGCGGTGCTGGTAGATTCTGCTAGCAATACCTGACCATCAAATAAATTTACTTTACCGCCAATTACTGGGTTAAGGGCAGAACCAGTAATCTGTAAATTGCCGCTAGCACCACCCAAGTAAAGTCCCTTCAGATTTAACGCTAGCTGATCGAGATTAACTCTCAAGGGATTGTTGATAGTGTTGTCATTGTTGAAAATGGGAATTTCTCCAGCAGCTTCTACCTTTCCACGGCTAAATCGACCCTGAAGATTTTCTACTAAGATGGTATCAAAATTAAACAGAACTTTACCCGTAACATGTCTTACTTTACCTGGCAAAGCTTGGGCTGAAAAAGTAGCATTATTAATAGTAGCAGTTCCATTTACTTCGGGTTTTTGCAATGTTCCGCGTACCTTGAGGTCTACTTCTCCTTCACCTTTTTCAAATACCACTTGATTAGTCAATACGTTTAACAGCGCTAATCCCTCATTTTCTAACTTCATGTCTAAATTGATTTGCTCACTGTCTGGTGCAACGGTTGCAAAAGGCAATTTATAAGGGATGCTACCAGTAATATCAACAGGTTTTGGCCCAGCAACTGCTACCGTACTACCAAAGTTTAAGCGTCCGTTGGCATAGCTGAAACTTGCGATCGCTGAATCTATTTTATTTTGATTCAATAATCCTTCTGTGATTTGCAATTCTCCTCTAGCTTGGGGATTAGCAATGCTGCCTGCTAAGGCTGCTGTACCGTTAAGATTACCTCTGATTCCAACTGGTAGTTTGACAAAATTATTCAGTACTTGTACTGGCAAATTATTCACCCGCAACTGTCCAGATTGTTCATCACCGCCAACGTTACCCGTAAAGGCAATCAACCTGTTTGCAGATTCAAGCCGTAAAGGTCGCAAACTCAAAACACCATTTTCAAAGTTACCTTCGGCAATCACTTTGTCGGCAGTATAATAACGATTCAGTTCTTCCTTTTTACCCCAGGCAAAGTCTTGTCCATTCAAATTAAAATCTACTGATAATCCATTGGCTGTAGCTGTATTTACAGCCACTTCCCCGTTGAAAGTTCCTTTTAAGTCTGCCAAATCTGGTATAGGAGTGGAATTAAGTCGCTGTTCTTCCTGTTGTTCTACCAAAGCTTCAATTTCAGAAAACCGTTGGATTTGGGTTAATAAAGGTTGATTTGGCGCTCCTTGGGGGGTGGTGGTTAGATCCTCTGCTGTGCCGTAGATTTCTGCTGAACCACCTGGCAAGTTTTGTAAATCAAATATCTGCGCTACCGTTAGAACATCTTGGATCTCTCCCTGGTTGACGTTCAGTTTACCTTGTAGTTGAGGGCCTTTAGGACTTTGATCAAAACTACCGACAAAAGCGTAGCTACTTTTGCCTTTGACAAATTCACTACTGGTAAGTGTGCCTTTCCCATCACTGTAGCGGAATTGAGCAGCTAAACGATCGCCTTTAAGCCGCCCAATTTGTGGATTAGCGATCGCTAAATTCCCTGTTGCTGCCAATGTCTGCTGATTAAATAGCAAATCTCCAGTTAACAAACCAGCTATCTTACCAGTACCCAGTCGAGTAATTGCTGGCGGAGTCAAATTCAATATTTGTAAGGGAAAATTTGCAAGTTTGAGCGTCCAATCATTACCTTGAGCATTACCTGTAGCTGATGCTTGCTGCCATTTTACTAAGAAGGATTTCGGGCGATTATTAGCATCTAAATTGAAGGCCAGGCGATCTCTATTACCCGCCAAGTTCAAATTTAACCCGCGTCCCTGTGCTGAATCGATATTTCCACTTAACAACGGTTCAAAAGCAATATTTTGAACAACTAAGTCTCGTAAATTAATTTGCCCTACCACATTTGGCAAGGGTAGCTTACCAGTTATTTGTCCATTAAAATCTACTCTTCCTGCCACAGCAACCTGATTAGGAAGATTGATTGGTAACTGTTTTAAGTTGTAATTCTGGGCTTGGACATTGAGATTTAATGCAGTAATTTCCGGTATACCTGCCTTTCTTGCATTGGCTAATATGTTACCAGTAACACTTAAACCAGGAGCAGTTGCTCGTTCAATGGTCAGCCTTTCACCACTCCAAGCGATCGCAGCATTCAAGGGTCGCTCAAGACCAGGGATACCTTGGGATAATTGCACCTGTCCAGCAGCACGTACATCAGCTAATTTGGATGAGCCAAACTTGCCAGCTAATTGCAACTGACCGCCAAACTGACCCCGCAATTGCTGATTTAACCGATTTAATTCCAAACCGGAAGCATTAACTACAGCTTGATAGCGACCATTAGCCAACTGGATATTAGAGGCTGCGATCGTTCCATCGGCAAGATTCACCCGTCCCTGACCACTGGCTTGGATAGTTTGCGGTTGAAAGGACTCAACAGAACCCGCCACGTTTGCTTGACCAGTTAACGTCCCTCGAAACTGCGGTGGTACTGCTGCTAGCTGCTGCAACGGGACATTATTTGCTTGAACTTGCGCCTGATATGCACCATTAGCTACTTGAATATTAGAGGCTGTAATAATTCCACGCGCAACATTTATCTGTGCTTGACCGTTGGCTTGAATATTTTGCAGCTTAAAAGAGTCAACAGAACCCGCGACGTTTGCTTGACCAGTTAACGCTCCTTGGAACTGCTTTGGTACTGTTGCCAACTGCTGCACAGGAACATTATTTGCTTGAACTTGCGCCTGATATGTACCATTAGCTACTTGAATATTAGAAGCTGTAACTGTACCACCCCCAATAGCAAGACGACCCTCGCCACTGCCACGGAGGGTTTTCAGGCTGAAATTATCTCTGTTGCCTGCGATTTGGAACGTACCCGCCAATGGGTTATTTAAAGCTGGGGGAGACTGTTTTAATATTTGTCCCAACCGCACACCATTAGCTACGAGTTGAGCAGAGAAGCTTTGGTCTTGTAGTTGGATATTAGAAACTGCAACTGTACCGCCGCCAATTTGAACTCCTCCACCATCACTGCGAATCGTAGCAATTTTAAATGGTGCTGTGCTGCCTGAGAGAATGAGACGACCATTAAACTGTGCTTCCCCCAAAGAGACATTTTGTAGTTGACTTTTGTCTACAAAGGGTTCCAATTTTACCCCGGAAGCAACAGCCACAGCTTGCCAACGCTGATTGGCGTAACTACCAGTTGCTTGGACTGTACCACCACTTACATTCAGAGCTACATTGCGGAAAGAGACATTGCGATTTGGAGCGATCGCAACTTCACCCGTTCCTGGGTAAGTCCCGTTAGGAGCCTGGTATTGTACCGCCGTTTGGGCATTTGTGGGAGGGCCAGTTAGTTGGGCAGTACCTGAGACATTGCCGATTTGAAAGTTGGGTGTTATGTCATAAACTTTTGCGATCGCATCCCCTGGAACATTCTTGGCAGCGAAATTTATATCCAGTCGCGGATTTTTACCGAGTTGAATTGTCCCAGCGCCCGTGATATCACCACCAACTTTAGCTTTACCTTGAATATCTTTTAGGGTAATTAAAGAGGAACTAGTAGCAAGTTCAAACTTACTACTGATGCTATTAAAATCAACTTTGTCAATCCGAGCAGTTTGAATAGTGGTAACTGTACCTGAGAGAATTGGTTGGGTAGTTGATCCAGTAATTTGCAAATCAGCTTGTACTTGTCCAGCGATCGGCACAGGTAGTTTTACCTTGAGAGTCTCTTGGGCATTAACCAAACTCACCGCATTAACACGCGCTGCCAACTTAAAGCCTGCTTGAGAGTCGATGATTCCCGTAGCCACTAGGGGAATTTTGCCGTAGTTACTAGTAACATTGTTTAACTGCAACTCCGTTCCCTGGAAGCGAAGATTTCCTTGGCTATTGCTCAACAGTTGCGGAACTTTGGGCACTTGAACTGTTACGCCTTGCACAGTGGCGTTGCCATACAATAAAGTCCGTTGTCCTGGTGCTAACCTAACCAACAAGTCGCCATTGGCTCGACCCGCCTGTAAACTCACTGGTAACTTAATTAATCGATAAATATCCGCAGCCAGGAAGTTTTGCGATCGCACTTGAAAGTTCCCTGCTAGCACCCGAGAACGCGTCTCTCCCTGAATAGAAATACTGCCACCACTGTCTGCTAGCCCCCCCACATCAAACCTGATCACCTGGTTATTTGCTAAAAGTTGTGCAGAACCATTGATTTGAGAAAATGTTACCGGAGATAAAGAAGATGAGTCTGAGGAGCGGAGTGAGGGTCGCAACTCTTCCCCCCTGCTCCCCTTCGGGTTCGCCAGTCCCCCATCGTGACGGAGACCGCCAAGACGGGGGCTGGTCTCACCTGCTCCCTGCTCCCTTGCTTCTCCACCTGCTCCCCCTGCCTTCTTCTGCGGCATCAAGGCCAGCTTGGCATTGCGAAACCACAGCTTGTCCAAATCGGTTTTAATAGCAGCGCCTTCACGCGACGGCGCTATATTAGTGGAAACCCAGCGCCCTTGTTTATCCTGTTCAATATAAATATCTGGGTTGACTAAGGTAACATCTAGTTTTAGATGGCGGTTAAAGATTAGTTGTAAAGGGTCAAAACCCACCTCTACAGCTTCAACTGTAGCCCAATCTGGATCTGTGGATGTCGCTGGAATAGCTGAAGCCCCAAACTGCACTCCCGTCAACGAAAATTGTGTGACTTTTCCCAGTTTTACCGGACGGTTGAGTGTAGTTGTGAGGCTTTGTTGTGCTAAAGGTGTTAACTCTGTTTGGACAAAAGTCCACAACCGACAAATACCGACAATAACTCCTAACAGCAAAAGTCCGCCCAAAGCAATGCTACCCCGACTCAACACCAGCAACCATAGACGCTTGCGGATAGGACATGGTGAGAGAATATCTTGATTGGGAGATTTAGTCATTTGCTTTTACAGTATTAATTGCCAGATATTGCTGGCACACACAAGCATTAACTGACACGCTGATTCAGTATGCCATTTCCAGGATACGCTAACTAAACCAAGACCTCATTGGTCAAGTTACGGTATTTGCTTAATCCAATACTTGTGCTTCATAATATTGGCGTTTTCAGGTAAATCTGATCCCAATAGAATGAGAATTGTTCCTGTGACTTTCGCTGAGGCACAACATAGAACTTTAATATGAATAGACCTTAAAAAAGACAGATGATTACACCAATGCGTGTTTTTGTGTTAATTTTTAATGCTCGAACAGAAAATGAGGGAATTCATACCATTCGGGAAGGCGATCGCAATAAAATTCTGATGTTCGAGTCAGAAGACGACGCCACCCGCTTTGCCCTGATGTTAGAAGCTCAGGATTTTCCCTCACCTACACCAGAGCCGATCGATGCTGAGGAAATCAAGGAATTTTGCGAAAGTGCTGGATATGAATGGGAAATCATCCCAGAAAGCAGCAATTTAGTTGTAACTCCCCCAGAACTTAACGTCGAACAAACTGACTGGCAAGCAGACGCTCAGAAGGAGGATACTGTTGAAGACACCTACCCTCTTAATCAACAGCCACTAGAAGAACCAGAATTATCTGATTCTGAACTAGAGAAGATGCGTCGCAAATTAGAAGGATTGTTGTAATTAGTCATTAGTCATCGGTCATTAGTCATTGGTCACTAGTCATTGGTCACTAGTCGCTAATTGACAAAAGACAAATGACATAGACGCTTCTGCGGCTTCTTGCAGGGTAGAACAAATGACATAGACGCGCTAGCGGTGAAGCAGCGCGGTCTTGGGGGTTTCCCCCATGAGCGACTACTGAACCCGAAGGGCTTCCCGCAGGGTAGAACAAATGACAAAGGACAAATGACAAATGACAAACTTGCAGGAACGTGGGCATCTTTTAACCGAGCTGGTAAATCCTAACAGTCTTAACTTAGACCAGCTCAGTTCTCTGGAATTGGTAGAGCTGTTTAATAGCGAAGACCAAAAGGCTCTCGAGGCGGTTGCGGCGGCGAAAATTCAATTGGCACAAGCAATTGATAGCGCCGCAGAGCGTTTGCGCCACGGAGGACGCTTATTTTATATCGGTGCGGGCACAAGTGGCAGGTTAGGAGTGTTAGATGCTGCTGAGTGTCCACCTACTTTTTGTACGCCCCCAGAGTTGGTACAGGGGATTATTGCTGGTGGTGCTGGCGCACTGGTACGCAGTTCGGAAGATTTAGAAGACAGCATCGAAGATGGGGAGGCTGCGATCGCAGGGCGACAAATTACCCAGCTAGATGTCGTAGTCGGCATTACCGCAGGTGGGACAACGCCTTATGTCCACGGTGCGCTTCGTGCTGCTCGTGTGCGAGGAGCCAAGACTATTTTTATCGCCTGTGTTCCCGCAGAACAAGTTAGCTTTGATGCCGATATTGACATTCGCCTATTAACAGGGCCAGAAATAATCGCTGGCTCAACTCGCCTGAAAGCTGGTACGGTCACAAAATTAGCTTTAAATATCCTTTCTACTGGGGTGATGGTCAAACTAGGCAAAGTTTATGGTAATCGCATGGTAGATGTAGCAGTAACAAATCAAAAGTTACGCGATCGCGCCTTGCGAATTTTGCAAGACCTCACAGGTTTAAGTCGAGAAGCAGCTGGTTTTTTATTAGAACGCAGTGGTAAATGGGTTAAGCTAGCGCTATTAATGCACTGGACTGGTTTAGAAAAAGACGAAGGCGATCGGCTTCTTTCAGAACACCAAAGTAATCTTAGGGCAGCTGTTATCAGTTATCAAAACCACAACAAACCTTAAATAAGTTATCCTAAATAAATACTTGATACACTTAATAATTATTAGTGGTAATTTCAGGTATGTAGAAAGACGCATTAGCGTTGGTGTAGCCTCTCCAAGAGTTGCCCAGTCCAATTTCGCGTCTCTCTACAAGCAATAAATATTAATAAATGTAAATAAAAATAAATATTTTAAGATACATTGTCAATCTAAATAAATGAAATCTAGAAAGAGACTGCCAATGTTTTTTAAATAAAAATTCAGAAATTATACGGATAGAATTCCGTATGAAAATTATTAAAATTAAAGATATAAATACTGAATGCATTTTTCTTAATGATGTGGGCTATAGCAACCTATTTGAGTCATAAAATTTGCCGAGAATCAACTCTATGCTATATGACTTTTTTACTAGTAATATTTTTGCTATTCTCCTATATCCCTTGACTTTATAAACTTGATATAGACTGCCACATACGAAATATATTGGCATTTACTGACCTATCTGCTAACCAGCATATAGCTAGTACAGGTCGGTGGAAATAAACCTATCATTCCCAACAGTCATAAATCATAAAAAATTAAAGAATAAGTGACTTTTGACTTGCGGTACTAGTGTGGGTTTCTCAATAGCTGGCTTTTTAATATAAGGAACAAAATATGCCCCAGTCGGAACTTATTTTTTCAAATAACCTAGTTAATGAATTTAAAACTTGTACTCAGCTACAATACAATGGCAAATTAAATATTAAAAGTTCTAAAGGCAGCCAATGGACTTTTTATTATCGGCTGGGGCGGATAGTTTGGGCAACAGGTGGAACTCATCCCTTCCGCCGTTGGCGTAGACAGATGGCTCAAAATTGTCCCCAGATTGATGTTGATAAATTGCAGTTGCGTTTACAAGACGTATCAATGGATTACTGGGATTATCGCCTTCTAGAAATCTTTCATAAAAAACAGAAAGTTCAGAGAGAACAGATTCAGTCTATTGCCGAAAACACCATAGCAGAATTATTATTTGACCTAGCTATACAAGGAAATTTTGCTTCTATAAGTTGCAATCGCAGTCAAGAAGTTATCTTAGAAGCACCAATGAGCTTCACGAGTGCAGAAATGTCTGTAAAACACATGGAAGACTCGTGGAAAATTTGGTCAGAAGCAGGTTTAGCAAATTTTTCTCCTGACTTGGCACCAATTCTACGGCGACCAGAACAACTTCAGCAGATGGTAAGTCCATCTGTCTACAAAAACTTTGTAAATTTAATCAACGGCAAATTAACTTTGCGAGATTTAGCCGTGAAAATGAAGCAGAATGTATTGCCGCTCACTCGTTCATTGCTTCCTTATATCCTTAAAGGAATCATCGAATTAGTGGAAATACCTGACATGCCCTTAGTAGTCATGGAGGGCAATAATAAGCCTATCAACGCACAACCAAAGAAATCAATTGCTCCATTAGTAGCCTGCGTAGATGATAGCCCTCAGGTCTGTAAAATGCTAGAGGATATTATCACTTCCAATGGACTAAGGTTTATCAAAATTCAAGATGCTGTACAAGCTCTCCCAACCCTAATTCAAGATAAACCAGACCTGATTTTCTTGGATTTGATTATGCCAGTCGCCAGTGGTTACGAAATTTGTACTCAGTTGCGACGAATATCTGCTTTCGCCAATACACCAGTAATTATATTAACAGGTAGTGATGGTCTTTTAGATAGAGTTCGTGCTAAGGTAGTCGGTTCTACAGATTTTATAACTAAACCTGTAGTGCCTGACAAGGTAATGAGTATAGTACGTAAATATTTACCTACGCCGAGTGTATCCATCGATAAGACTCAAGCTAATTTAGAAGTTTGTAAGTAGCGAGAATTACAGCAATTTTCTTTTGCATGAGGTACAAAGTCACTGGTTTTGAGCAGAAAGGAGAAGAATAATTTGATTTGTAAATCCTTGGTTTTATACCTCATTTGGTTGCAAAATGCTGTAATAATTTTTATTGATGATTAATTATCAACTAATCTGATTAGTTTTACAATTTCATTCCTCAGCATGAGCCTATTGATTAAGAATAGCGATAACAAAAAATTTTACAATCGATAAACTTTTCCACCCCAGTAAACATAAAATTACTGGGGTGATAAATGAGAAATCCAAATTCATAAGATGCAAGTAGGTGGCGTTTTTAAATCCACCTACTTTTTTTATATAAAACCGAAATTTATTACGTAACTAAAACATATATTAAATTATGTTCATTACGTAATTTTTCGGAGGTTAATATATAAAGATTGCATCAAAATTAGACAAATACAGATTTTGTATTTATCAAACAGAATTCAGAAGTCAGGAGCCAGAATTCAGTATGAATTCTGAACGAAAAAGCGGATGAATAAACGGGTCTAAAACCCCCTCCAAATCTCCGATTTGGAGGTCTTCAATCAGTCGCGGGTCTGAATCCCCGACTGATTAATTCTGACTGCTGAATTCTGACTTCTGAATTCTTCTTCAAAGCAGTCCTATTTGCTCTGTGAATATTATTTATGATAAGGAGTTAGGAGCTAGTAACACAAGCCAAAAGTCAAAATCTACGCATACTTTAATTTTGGGCTTTCTAAATGTTTTCAAATGGTAAGTTTATTTCCGCTAACTTGTACTAGTATCTAGTTTCTTAAATGTCTTTATTTACGCATAATTTAGGATTTGTATGTCTAATTTGTTTACATGCTTAAAATTTTTTAAAGGGTAATTACCATGAATACTATTTTAGTTGTTGAAGATGGCTTAACAGATATGGAAATAATCAGCCGTTACTTGCAACAGGCAGGTTATTCTGTGATTAGCGCCACAAGCAGTGAAGAAGCTCAAGATAAAATAGATAAAAATAAGCCAGACCTAATATTTCTTGACGTAATTTTACCAGGTAAAAGCGGCTTTGAAATTTGCCGAGAGTTAAAAAACAATCCTAGTACTAGCAAAATACCTGTAGTGTTTTGTTCTACAAAAAATAGTGATGTAGATAAAATTTGGGGTAATATGTTGGGCGCTGATGGTTATTTATCCAAACCGATTGATCGAGAAGAACTAACGGTAGTTTTGAAACGATTAATTAGCTAGGGAAAATTTGATAAATCCACAAAAAACTAGAAGTCTATCTTTCTAATTGAGAACTTGTACAAAATAAAATAATACTCCAAATAGTGGCTAGAGAGCAATAATCAAGCATAAAGGAACTAATAACTTTGGAAACCAAGGAAAAGTTTTTAAGTTTTAATTTGGGAGCAAGGGATACAGCGATAATTTCATTACAACATATTACAGAAGTTTTGCAAGTATCATTACCAGAAATATGTGCCGTTCCTCAGATGCCCAGTAGCGTCTTGGGTATCTATAACTGGCGCGGTGAGATGCTTTGGTTAGTAGATTTAGAGGCAATGTTAGGTTATCCTCCAATTTCGCAAGGAGCAAATTTACTTTCAAAAATGATGGCGATTGTTCTCGAAAACAAAGGGAAGTATTTAGGACTATTAGTGCGACAACTGATAGATATTGAATGGCTAGATACACAGCGAATGAAGCCCCCAAGTAGCGAATTATTTTATCCTAAAATATCACCTTTTTTACAGGGATATTTTATTAATGATTCTGAGGATATGATTTTTAATTTGGATGCCATAACAATTATCCAAGCTCCGATGTGGAAAATTCATAATTGAAGGCTTGATCATGACTGATTAGGCATATTAATTTAATGATTTTTAATCTTTTTTAGCCAGATACTAGTTCCTTGTTACCTGTCTAATAACCAACTATTACTCTAATAAATTTTGAGGTTAATAAAATGACATTTTTGTATAACAATAGCCAGGAAAATCAGCATCTAATCTCTGAAGTAGAAAATCTGAATGGGAACGCTAATATAACAAATATTGCTGGCAATGAAATATCTTTGTTAAATGCGATCGCTCAGGAATTTAAAACTTGGCGGCGACAGTTGCAAGACATCGCAACTCACATGCGCCAAGCGCCAGACCTTGATACACTACTCAAAATTACTGTAGCGCAAATTAGAGAAAAAATTGGCTGCGATCGCGCCTTAATTTATCAGTTTACTTCCTTTGATTTAGGTAATGTTTTAGCAGAATCAAGAACATTAGGTTGGACACCAACTTTAGGCGAAAATATTCCCGGAATTATTTTTGGTTTATATACCAATCAAGACTATATAGAACCTGTAGTTATTGACGATGTCAGTCAGATTCAACTTACCCCTTATCAAAAGCAACTCCTAGATAAATTTCAAATTAAAGCTAGTTTGAGTTTACCGATTGTAGTAGAAGGTAAAGTATGGGGATTACTGGTAGTAAATAATTGCTTATCAACACGGCAGTGGCAAGAAGTAGAAATTAGCCTACTATCTCAAATTACAACAGAACTCATATACAAATTACAGAGTTTTGAATTCAAAAGAGAAGAACAGCAGCGCATACTAGCAAAAAAATCTGTAGCTAAAGTCATCGACAAAATTTTGCGGGCATCAAATGTCGATAAGCTTTTTCAAACAACCACTCAAGAAGTACGGCAATTACTAAAATGCGATCGCGTCGCCGTCTATCGCTTCAAACCTGACTGGAGTGGCGAGTTTGTCGCTGAGTCAGTGGGTAATGGCTGGGTAAAAATGGTCAGCCCCGATTTTTACATGGTGTGGGAAGATAGCCACTTGCAAGACACCCAAGGAGGACGTTATGCCAGGGGGGAAAGCTATGTGGCCAAAGACATATATAAAATGGGTCATGCTCAATGCCACATTGATATTTTAGAGCAGTATGAAATGAAGGCTTACATCATTGCACCCATATTTGCTGGAGAGAAATTATGGGGCTTGCTGGCAGCTTATCAAAATTCTGGGCCTCGTGATTGGCAACCTTGGGAAGAAAGCTTTGTTACCCAAATTGGACTGCAATTTGGTGTGGCTATCTCACAAGGCGAATATCTAGAACAGATGCATAAGAAATCTGAGCAACTAGCTCAAATAGTTGAACAAGAAAAAGCTTTTACTAAAATAGTAGGTCGCATCCGACAATCTTTAGATGTAGATAGCGTCTTCAAAACAACCACTCAAGAAGTGCGTCAATCATTACGATGCGATCGCGTCGCAGTCTATCGCTTTAACCCTGACTGGGGTGGCGAATTTGTGGCTGAGTCTGTGGGTACTGGTTGGACAAAACTGGTAGGCCCTGATATTAAAACCGTTTTGGACGATACCTACTTGCAAGAAACTAAGGGAGGTAGATATGTCAGAGGCGAAAACTTTGTTGTTAATGACATCTATCAAGTAGGGCTTGCTCCTTGCCATATTGAGATTTTAGAGCAGTTTGAAGCCAAAGCTTACATAATTGTTCCTATATTCTTCGGGGAGAAATTGTGGGGTTTGCTGGCAGCTTATCAAAATTCTCGCCCCCGTGAGTGGGAAACTTGGGAAGTTAACTTTTTGGTTCAGACTAGCTTACAATTTAGCCTAGCTAAATCACAGATAGATTATTTGGAATTAGTTCGGTTGAAATCTGACAAACTAGCTCAGATAGCGGAACAAGAGAAAGCTGTCACTAAGATCAGTAACCGCATTCGGCAATCTTCAGATGTAGAAGAAATCTTCAAAACAACCAATCAAGAAGTACGGCAATTATTACGATGCGATCGCGTCGCAGTCTATCGCTTCAACCCTAATTGGAGTGGTGAATTTGTAGCAGAATCAGTAGCTCATACTTGGGTAAAACTGGTAGGCCCCGATATCAAAACTGTCTGGGAAGATACCCACTTACAAGAAACTCAAGGAGGTCGATATGCCCAAGGAGAAAACTTTGTTGTTAATGACATTTATCAGGTAGGTCATTCTCCTTGCCACATTGAGATTTTAGAGCAATTTGAAGTTAAAGCTTATGTAATTGTTCCTGTATTTGCTGGGGAACAATTGTGGGGATTGCTAGCAGCTTATCAAAATTCTGGAACTCGTGATTGGGATGAATCGGAAGTCACCTTGTTAGCACGCATTGGCAACCAGTTAGGGCTAGCATTACAACAGACTGAATATTTGCAACAAGTACAAGGACAGTCAGCCAAATTAGCAGAAGCCGCAGCGCGAGAAAAGGCAGCCAAAGAATTACTACAACAACGATCTATTCAACTTTTACTAGCCCTTAGACCCGCCCTCAACGGCGACTTAACAGTACGCGCACCCATTACAGAAGACGAATTAGGCACGATCGCCGATGCTTATAATAATACCCTGCAAGCACTGCGGCAAATCGTTCTTCAGGTACAGGGAGCTGCTCAACAAGTTGCCCAAACTTCCGGTAACAGCGAGGCTTCACTAACGGGACTGACTAATTTAGCACAACAACAATCTGAGGAAATTACCGCAGCTTTAGGTGAGATTCAACAGATGGTAGACTCTACTCAAGCTGTAGTGACGAATGCTGAGTTAGTGCAAGTAGCGGTACAACAAGCCAATGAAACTGTTGAGTCTGGCGATACTGCGATGAACTTAACTGTAAAAGCAATCCAAGGAATTCGTGAAACCGTTGCTCAAACCAGCAAGAAGATTAAACGCCTCAGTGAATCTTCGCAAAAAATCTCCAAAGTGGTTAATTTGATTGGTAATTTTGCCACACAGACAAACGTGCTGGCTTTGAATGCAGCTATTGAAGCCACCCGTGCAGGTGAATATGGTAAAGGCTTTGCAGTTGTAGCTGATGAAGTCCGTTCTTTATCTCGCCAGTCAGCAGCAGCAACCATCGAAATAGAAAAATTAGTCCAAGAGATTCAAGCAGAAACCGGAGAAGTAGCAGTAGCGATGGAAACTGGTATTCAGCAGGTTGTGGAAGGTACAAATCTGGTCAATGATACTCGCCAAAACTTGAATGCGATCGTTTATGCAACTGCCGAAATTAGCCAGCTAATCGAGCGAATTACCGCAGCGACTCAAAAACAAATGACGCAATCTGTAACAGTCACAAAATCAATGCAAGATGTAGCAGAAATTGCTAATAAGACTTTTGCAGAATCTCAAGAAATTGCTAGTGTGTTCCAAGATTTATCAGGGATGGCGCAAGATTTATTAACAACTGCTAGTAAGTTTAAAGTGAAGTAGGGAATAGGGAGTGGGGAGTGGGGAGTGGCAAATGACAGTTTCTGAAATTCGATCTTATCAAGATTTAATAGTTTGGCAAGAAGGCATGAATTTAGCTGAAGCTTGCTATCAGCTAACGATTGCATTTCCAAAAGAGGAACTTTACGGAATGACTTCACAGATTCGTCGGGCAGCTGTATCAACTCCAGCAAATATAGCTGAGGGCTATGGGCGAGAGTATCGCCCAAAATACATAAAATTTCTCCGAATAGCACAAGGCTCTCTCAAAGAACTAGAAACTCACTTATTACTATCAGCTAGAGCCAAAGTTGGACTTACAGATACTCAACTAGTCACCCCTATTTTGAGGCAATGTGAATCTGTAGGAAGATTACTCCGTGCTTTGATTCGTTCTTTAGAGAATAAGGGGAGTAGCGAATAGGGAATTACATTTGATGTGAATTAAAAAATCCCATTTTTCCATAAGGGTTTCAGGCTTGGACAAAACCATGATTTTGGAATTATCAACGAAACTGAAAGGTTTTCAACTACTCAATTCACATTAGACGTAAATTTCAATCTTCCCCACTCCCCACTCCCCACTCCCCACTCCCTACTCCCCACTCTCCACTCCCCACTTATGATCACAGATAACGAAATCCGCGAACAAGGATATATCTACTTTCTGGCTGAAGCCCCAGAATTAGTCCAGATTATTGAACAAGAATTATTTAGCTTATCAGAAGATTACAGTACTGCTAAAGTTCATAACTTAATGCGAGCTACTCATACGCTTAAAGGTGGTGCTGCTAATGTTGGGCTAGAAGTAATTAAGATGATAGCCCATTTTTTAGAAGATGTATTTAAGGCTTTATATAATCCAAAAGTGGTAGTTGATGCCGAATTACAAACACTTTTGTTACAAGCTTATGAGTGTCTTAGCATAGCATTAAATACCGAATTAATCGGCAGTACTGTTAATGATGAAGAATTACTCCATCGAGCGACTTCAGTGTTTGCACAGTTGCAAGAAAAGCTGGGCGATGCATTTGGTGCTGAAACTCATATTCCTACTTCTGAAGAACTGGGATTTGATATTGTCCAGTCCGTTTTTGAAGTGGGAGTAGAGCAACGTCTAAACAGTATTGCTAAAGCTGTTAACAATCCACCAAGTCATGACAAATTTATCGAGTTTTTACACTCTCAAGCTGAGGTGTTTCTCGGTTTAGCAGAATCTCTAAATTTACCTGGATTGGGAGAAATTTCTCAAACAATTCTGTCAGCGCTGCAAGCAAACCCCACTCAGGTGCAGCAAATTGCAGAAATTGCTCTTGCAGATTTGCAACAAGCACAAAAATTGGTATTAGAAGGCGATCGCACTTCTGGCGGAAAAACTTCTCCAGCTTTGGAAAAACTCACGACAGTGGTAAATAATGAGTTATCTGAAGAATTACAAAATAATTCAGAAGAACAATTTTACCAATTTATCACTACATCTGATAATAATAAAAATGAATCAGTAAAGCCAACAACTGCCAAGTTTTATTTAAAAGTCATTCGTTACATTTTTGGCTGGTTTAATCACGAAATCAAAATACCAGAAGCAGAGCTTAATTTTGATTTAATGGTTCCCAGATTAGAAAAAGAAAATTTACTTGATTATATCGATAACTGGCTACAAAAGTTTCTTGATTTTGTTCAAGATGAAGAAGATAGTCAAAGCCTTACTATTTATCGAAATGGGATAATTTTAATAATTTTATTTGCCGTTACAAAATTTCAGCATTCTGTTGACATATCTGATAGTTACATATCAGTCATTAAAATATTACAAAACCAAATTCATAGATTAGCCCAAGAATATAAAAACTATCCTCCTGTTACTAATAAAGAGAAAAACTGGCTTGATAATCCCAAGTTACAAACACTGTTAGTTCTTAAAGAAATACCTAATGATCCTTCTCAAACAACTGAGAACCTACTAGAGGCAATATGGGGAGAAGAAGCTAACGAAAATCTTACAGAGCAAGTGGTGACAACCACGAATGATTCTTCAGTAAAGCGTGATTCCTTAACTGTCAATGAGCAGGAAATTGTAAATTTTCCTGAAACAGCTATTGAAGTCATACCTGATTTAGCGACACAAATCAACAAAGAAACAGAAGATAAATCAGAGTATGTTCAAACTAAAAACTTTCGCCAACCTTCTTTTATCCGAGTAGATACAGAGAGACTGCAACACCTCAATTATCTAGCTGGAGAATCGTTGATTTACCAAAAACGACATAGTTTGCAAAATGAACAAGTCAAAGAAATAATTGACCAATTAATCCAGCAACTCAGTAGACACCAAACAACTTTAAATGAGTTACGTGATTTACCATTACAAAAACAAAATATTGCCTCACAACAAACGCAAAATTTTGCAGTGAATTTTGACTCTTTAGAAATGGATGTATATACAGATTTTCAGATGACATTGCATGAAGCAATAGAAGAGACTCTACAACTACAAGAAACCACAGAATCTCTTGACTTGCTTGTGACGCAAGCTGTCCAAATTAGTGACAAACAAGAAAATTTAACTCTTAATATTATAGATAGCTTAGTAGAAGCACGAATGTCGCCTTTGGGCAATATTCTGAATCGCTTCCCCCACATGGTAAATAAGTTGGGGAATGTTCATGCCAAACTTGTAGAATTGAAACTTAGTGGTACTGAAGTACTAGTTGATAAAGCGATCGCAGAAAAACTGTACGATCCATTGTTACATTTAGTACGTAATGCTTTTGACCACGGGATTGAATCTCCGCAACTTCGCCGAGAGTTTGGTAAAGCAGAACAAGGGTTAATCGAAATCCGCGCCTATCATCAGGGTAGCCAAACTGTTATTGAAGTTAGAGATGATGGACAGGGATTAAATTTAGATAGAATTCGCAGAAAAGCTGCTGAATTTTATCCCATACAAACTGAAGAAAAAACTAAAACCTATGCTTCTAATCTGGTCGAATCTGAACTTTTAGACATGATATTTTCACCCGGATTTTCTACTGCTGCTAAAGTAAGTGAAATCTCTGGGCGCGGTATGGGGTTAGATATCGTGCGGACTCAGATGAACGCACTTAATGGATCAATTTCAGTTCAATCCTTACCTAACCAAGGAACAATATTCATACTCAAAATTCCTTTTTCTATGACTACCGAAAAATTAATGCTAGTTCAAGCCAAAGGTGTTGTATATGCCCTTCTTTTGGACAGTATCGAAAAAATATTGATTCCCTCTGAGCAGCAAATAAAAGAAATAGAAGGTCAAAAAGTCTTATATTGGAATACAGACGATGATGAAACTATGGTCAGCCTCCGTCAACTTTCAAAGTTGATTAGTTATAATGATTCATGCTTTAATGATGATACCTTATACAACACATCAAGTAATCACGACCCAAGCATAGCAAAAAATCCGGTGCTTTTGCTACGACGAAATCAGGGAAGATTTGCTTTAGAAGTTGACCAAATAATTGGTGAACAAGAACTGGTAATTAGACCTTTAGGAAATGCGATCGCACCGCCAAAATACATTTATGGTTGTAGTAGTTTAGCTAATGGTAATCTCATCTTAGTGATTGATGCTTCATTCCTGGTATCTAGTGAGCTTCAACAAACAACACTTGATGTCATGGCGCTACCAGTACCTTCTTTGTCAAATAAAAAAGCCTTAGCAATATCAGGACATACTTTTTCATCTACACCATTACTTGCTGCTTCTACTTCTACGACAACCATAGAAACCCAACCCAGTTATTCTCAAGAGTCAGATAACAATTCACCTATAGAAACCCAACCGAGTTACTCTCAAGAGCCAGATTATAAATTACCGAAAGGAACCCAATCCAGTTACTCTCAAGAAACAGAGAATAAATTACCAAAAGTTGTTTTAGTTGTAGATGACGCAATTAGTCTGCGCCAAACTATCTCTCTCACACTGCAAAAATCTGGTTATCAAGTAATACAAGCTCAAAATGGTGTAGAAGCTTTAGAAAAGTTACAGTTACATCCAGAAATACAAGTTGTCATTTCCGATTTAGAGATGCCACGAATGAATGGTTTTGAGTTGTTGGGCAATTTCCGTCAATACCCCAATTTAGCAAAAATACCTGTAGTGATTCTCACTTCTCGTAGCGCTGAAAAACATCGCCAGCTTGCTCAAGAATTAGGTGCAAAAGCTTATTTGACTAAGCCTTATTTAGAGCATGAGTTTCTTTCTACAATTAAGGAGTTAATTAATAGTAATACAGATGATTTAAACCATTTAGTCATTAGTCATTTGACTAATAACTAATGAATCTTGCATTGCGGTTTGATATTTTGGGAAATGCGATCGCCTTAATTACTAGGTAGATTATTTGGATCTACACCTATAGAACGTAAATATTGCGCTAACTGTTCGGCCCTTTGTCGCTGCTGTTCTGCCTGTTCTGCATCTGTCAAATAGCGATTTCCTCGCTCATCATACCAACATAAAAACTCCTGTTGTATGCCGGCAATTACAGCTTGGTGTCGCCCAATACCTAACCCCACCTCTGGCATCAAATAAGGTTCACCTATTTGTAGTTGGTAGTTTCCATCTATTAACTTATACACTTCAAAGGGTTGATGTTGGTCGCGTTGCCAAAACTCAGGGTTATAAATTACGTAGTACAAAACACCGAGTTTTTTGTATATATCTAGCTTCTCGTCGTATTCACCTCTGGGGGTGTGGGATACCATTTCTAATGTGAATATTGGAATTACCCCATTTTCTTCCCAAACCGCGTAACTTTTACGTGATTTGCTACCCTTTTTCCGTTCTGCTCCCACACTTAAAAAAGCATCTGGCACTACAGGTACTCTGGGATTTACTCCTGTGGTGTGATATACTGCCATATCTACTCCGAAGTACCAAATCCATACGATTTGCCCAAATGGAGTTGAGTAAGAAGAGTAAAATATTGGGCAAAAAATTTTGATCTTCGTTATCCACTGGCGTATCGTCTGAACAGGGAAGTTCATCAGTAGTTGGTAACGCATTTTTGAGATCAGGTGAGACGCATAACCGTTGTCTCGCTGGCGTTTGATGCCCTTATTATATATAAGTGACGAAAAGTTTAGCGTTTGGGCGCAGTCTCGCCAAACTTAATTAAAAGTGCGATCGCAATACTAACAAGCAAAATTAACGTCATACTTAAAGCTGAACCAAATCCCCAATTTTGTGTTGCTCCCAGAAACTGGTTATAAACTAACCGTGCCGCCGTCATACTAGAAGCACCACCAAGTAATTCTGGATCGACAAAATCCCCTAAGCCTGTGATGAATACAAGCATGGAAGCAGCCGCAATTCCAGGCAAAATTTGCGGTACGGTTACTTGCCAAAAAGTTTCTATCGGATTTGCACCTAAATCAGCCGCCGCTTCTAGCAACCGCTTGTCTAGCTTTTCGAGAGAAGCATATAAAATCAAAACCATATAGGGTAACAAGCTGTAACTCATACCAATAAATACAGCTTGACTCTGGTTAAGTAATTCCAAAGTAGGTAAGCCTAAATTGCTGAGTAAACTGTTCAATAAACCAGTAGGGCGAAGAATTGTAATCCAAGCATAAGAACGAAGTAACGAAGAAGTCCACAAAGGTAAGACAAAGCCTAATAGTAGCAAATTCCGCCAACGCTGCGGTGCTATCTGAGCAATCCAATAGGCGACAGGGAAGCCCAAAATTAAACAAATTATTGTAGTACCAAACGCAAAAAACAGCGATCGCACAATTACTTGCACATAAAGGGGGTCAAATATGCGGATGTAGTTTTTGAATCCGTTGGGATTGACCAAATCTCCTGGCCGGATGTCTGCAACTAAACTTAACTGGAAAATTATCAAAGTTGGTAGCACTAATAAAAGCAATAACCAAATCCCAGATGGTGCAAGTAATACCAAAGGTTGCAGCCAATTCGTTCGTGGGTGATGCAATTCTTGTATTTTAGAAATATCACTTTTTTTAAAATTCACTATTTATAACTCCTAATTCCTAACAGACGCGATTAATCGCGTCTCTCCTATTTTAGCCACTAGTTAATTGAGTCCAATAGCGATCATAAACCTCTTCAAATTCTCCTACAGGACTAACACGTTCACAATTTGCTAAAAGTGGCTCGGAGGGAAATAAATTAGGATTATTTTGGATTTTTTTTGGCAATTGCTCAAATCCAGCACTATTAGGCGTAGAAATATTCAGACGTTTACTGATTTGGGCTGCTAATTCTGGTTGCAAAATCATGTTAATCCAAGCGTAAGCTCCAGCTAAATTAGGGGCTGTTTTAGGAATTACAATAGTGTCTGTCCATAATGAAGAACCACTGCGAGGAATTACATATTTGAGTTTAGGGTTTTCTTGAGAAATTCTCACGGCATCTGCTGAATAGCACATTGCCAATAGTAAATCTCCTGCCAGAATTTGATTTTGCCAAGCGTCTGTGTCAAAACGTGCGATCGCAGGTTTTAGAACTTTCAACTTTTCATAAGCTTGTTTGATTTCTTGTTCATTTTTTGAATTGTAAGAGTAACCTAGCATCCGTAATGTCGCACCCATAACTTCTCGAACATCATTGAGCAAGGTCATCTGCTGATTAAGTTGCTTTTGGTTTTGCCAAAGATAATCCCAGTCTTGTGGTGCATCTTTGATTTTTTCAGAATTATAAAGTAAACCTGTTGTCCCCCAGTTAAAAGGGATGCTATATCGGTTATTCGGGTCATAGCTAGGATTCTGAAACCGGGGGAATAAATTCTCTAAACCGATTAAGCGATCGTGATCTATTTCTGTTAATAAACCTTTGTTTACCATCTTCTGCACCATGTAATCGGATGGGTAAATGATGCTGTAAGTCCCACCGCCTCCAACTTGCAACTTAGCCAGCATGACATCATTGGAATCATAAACATCCGCTAGCACTTTCATGCCTGTTTGGGTGCTAAAGGTTTTCAATAATTGGTTGTCGGTATATTGCGTCCAGGTAAAGATATAAAGTTGGTCACGTTGACCCGAAGTATTAGAATTAGCACGTACTTCAGCTAGCCTCCAGCCACAACCAGCTAAAGATAAGCCAGAAAGCCCTGCCACCCCTTTTAAAAATTGGCGTCTGTTAGTCATTAAGTTAGAAGCTGTTTATCAACAACCTCTAGATTACGGTATACCTAGTAACCCTTGCCGTGATTTTTGGGGATAAATGTGTCAATCTTCACACTTACTGTAGAGCTTGCTTAATCTATAGACCTCTTGCAAAAGTGCTTTTTGCAAAAGAGGGAAAAAGGGTAAAGGGTAAAGGTTAAAGGGGAACGGGACAATACAGAACTTTTCCCCCTTCCCCCTTACCCTTTTCCCGACAAATGCCAAGAAGTCTTATGGTGATTGTCCTGCCTCAACCAGATCCTTACATCGGAAGGAGTTCTTCATCATACGGGTATCAGTGGGACAATAAACTAGAAATTTTTACAGATGAAATTATGTAGATTTTGACTATATAGCTTAGACTAGTAAATCTATCATCATATTTTTATAGCTTCAATCAATAGGCTGTTATGCTCTTCCCAAGAAAGCCAAACAAGTTTGTAGAGAATTGCGGCACAAAGTAGTTAAATATGTTGTTAAACATTTGTAAACTGTTAGCAGCCGAGTAGCCGCGTGTCACATCTTGTTAAGGAATTATCATGAGACAACTTGTTATTGCTGAACGCGTATGCCTCATTGGTCATATCGTGTCAAAAGCCTTTGGACTGGTAGGGATGCTACTGGTCGTACCTAATGCTGAAATACTTTTCAATTTATCGCAGGTTGGAGAAACTGCTGTACAGTTAAGTATGGCAGGTGGCGGTGTAGTTGATATCATCTTGGGGACAATAGCTGTCTCTATTTATGCCTACCGGACGCTGGGATTAGGAACTTGGCTAGGATTTATGCTGCCGGCTATGTTTATTTCCTTGGGTAGTGAACTACTAGGAACCAGCACGGGTTTTCCATTTGGTGATTATAGCTACTTGAGTGGCTTGGGTTATAAAATTGCGGGGCTAGTTCCTTTCACAATTCCTTTATCTTGGTTCTATGTTGGGCTGTCGTCTTATTTAATTGCAAGAACTGGTTTGAAAGTGGCACAAAAACCCAGTTGGGGACGCCATATTGCGGCTATAGCCGTTGGTGCTTTACTCTTCACTTGCTGGGATTTTGCCCTTGAGCCAGCGATGAGTCAAACTTCTCTACCTTTTTGGTATTGGGAACATCCAGGAGCTTTCTTTGGCACACCTTACCAGAACTATGCAGGTTGGTTTGGTACTAGTGCTTTGTTTATGACTGTGGCAGGATTTTTGTGGAGAAACGCTTCGATTAAATTAGAGCGATCGCAACTTAATCTACCCTTAGTCGTTTATTTAACTAACTTTGCCTTCGCCGCCGGACTAAGCTTGGCCGCTGGATTCTCCATCCCAGTGTTGCTCGGTTTATTGTTTGGTGTGACTCCTGCTGTGGCTCTGTGGTTAAGCAGTTCAACCACTCCCACTCCAGTTGCTGTTGAACCAGCAAACAAGGAAGTCTCAGTGGCAAGAAGCGTTAAAGTTGCCTTGAAATAGGTCGATAAATTAGGGAGTAGGGAGTAGGGAGTGGGGAATAAGGGGATGAGGGAGCAGAGGGAGAAATCAATTCAAAATTAAAGAACTTCTGCCTTCTGCTTCCAGCAAGAACTGCCTCCTCTTTCCCAATGCCTAATGCCCAATGAATGACTAATGACCAATACTTCGACTTCTCTACGAGACGCTACGCGAACGCTCAGTACAAGTGCCCAATGACCAATGACAACGCTTTGATGGTAGAAAGCGCCATCTCTCTTTTACTGCTACTTATCCAAGTACCAGCAACGGCGATTCTGTTTTCGCGCCTGCTAAAGGGGCCAAGACGGCTTCCTCCAATAGAACCGCAACAGCCGACACTGGAGCTTTTGGGTAAGGTTAGCGTCGTCGTTCCTACGCTGAACGAGGCGCTTCGTATTAGCCCGTTGTTGGCTGGTTTAAGTCATCAAAGCTACGAAGTTCGGGAAATTATTGTTGTAGACAGCAAGTCTGTTGATGGTACACCGGACTTAGTAAAAGCAACACAGCAGAAAGATCCGCGCTTTCGCGTGATGACAGATGATCCCTTACCCTCTGGTTGGGTGGGGCGTCCTTGGGCGTTGCATAACGGTTTTCTATTTAGCTCTGAGGGTAGTCAGTGGTTTTTGGGGCTGGATGCTGATATTCAACCGCATCCTGGTTTGGTTGCTGGTTTGGTGAAGACGGCCGAAGCACAGGGCTATGATCTCGTTTCCCTTTCACCCCAGTTCATCCTCAAATATCCGGGAGAGTGCTGGCTACAACCGGCTTTGTTGATGACTCTGCTTTACCGATTTGACCCGGCTGGGATCAATACAGAGCAGCCAGAACGGGTGATGGCAAATGGGCAATGTTTTTTGTGTCGCCGCTCTGTTTTAGCTGCTGTGGGTGGCTATAGCAGTGCGAGTGGTTCTTTTTGTGATGATGTCACTTTGGCGCGAAATATTGCTATTCAAGGGTATAAGGTAGGCTTTTTAGATGGCGCAAAGGTGCTAAAAGTACGGATGTATGAAGGGGCGATGGAGACGTGGAAGGAATGGGGGCGGAGTCTTGATCTCAAAGATGCAACTTCTCGTTCGCAGTTGTGGGGAGATTTATGGCTACTTACATCTGTTCAAGGTCTACCTCTTTTAATAGTCCTCGCTTTTTTGCTGATTTCTCCCCCGCTCTCGTACTCGCTACAAACGGGATTAATCGCGTTACCCACTCCCCCACTTCTTCTGCTGGGACTAAATTTATTTTTGGTGATAATTCGCTTTGCTATGCTAATTGCGATCGCACCTTCCTATGATCGTAAAAGCGCTAAGGGCTGCTGGTTATTCTGGCTTTCCCCTTTTGCCGATCCCTTAGCTGTGCTGCGAATCTTCTTATCTGCGTTCCGCAAGCCACGCGAGTGGCGGGGACGGAAATATAGTGGTGAGTTATGAGTGGGGCATTGGGCATGGGAAAGAGGACAAGGGGAAAGACTTGTTGGAAGCTGTAAACTTTTGTCACCTTGTCCCCTTGTCCCCTCTGCTTCCCTGCTGCCTATTCCTCTTCACCTCCTACTTGATCCCCGCGTTCCAGTTCCCAAAGAATTTGATTTCCTTCACGGCGTACCCGTGACACTATCCAGTTGCGCCAGCGCCATTGATCTCCCCGACTGGTAACAGCGCTGGCGTGGACATCCATCAAGTCTGCTAACTCAGAACTGGTGATTAAGTAGCCTTTCTCTGAAATTTCGTCAGCGATACGCAGAGTTTCGACCAAGCTGCGGAGTTGCGAAACCCTGATTTCTGGCGGTTTTTCATCGGTTACGGCCGCAGTTGGCCCAATAGATGGTTCCATAACGGTTATTTCTAGTGCAGAAGTACTGATTTGTTGGGGACTTTGGTTAACTATTCGAGAGTTTTTTTCATAATCAGCTACTTTTGCTACATTTAGGTCATTTTTGCAAGGTAAAGATTTATAAAAATTTGTCGGAGTTAATTGTTGTAGCGAAGGAATTTTACCACTAGCGTATGTGCGAGCGATCGCATCACAACGTTCGTTACCTATGTTACCAGAATGTCCCCTAACGTGTTGCCATTTTACCTGTTGGGTATTGAGTTCATCAAGAGTTTCCAAAAGCTCTTGGTTTTGGACGGGTTTACCATCTGATTTTTTCCAGCCTTTCTTTTTCCAGCCTTTCACCCACTTGGTAACGCAGTTAATTAGGTATTCGCTATCGGTATGCAGGGTGATAGGTTGGGTTTGTTGAGATGTTTGCAAAAATTGGAGGGCTGCGATCGCAGCTTGCATTTCCATTTTATTATTAGTGGTATGAGGGGATGCATCGCCCATTTCGTGGATTGAACCATCGCTAAAATAGACGACAACTCCCCAACCACCAGGGCCAGGGTTTCCGGTGCAAGCACCATCGGTGTATATGCTTTGGATTGTGGGTTGAGTGGACATGATTTAGGATATCGAACCGCAAAGGGCGCAAAGGACGCTAAGAGAAGAGTAGATTAGCTATTTTTTAAAGAACATCCAGGCTATTATACTGGTTTGCACTCCGGCAACAACGCTCCACAAGAAAGCTGTTGTAGGAAAAAATGGTATTTTGCTATTCGTTGGGTAATGCTTAGGCTCAATCGAGGAGTATTGCCATAAGTGTTAATCAGAAATTTGGGAAGATATCCGAAAAGCTATAGGCTCAGAATGTAGACATAAAGTGTTATACCAATTTGAAAAAAGAATGCCACAAATAGACCATTTGTAGAGACGCTATGAATCGCGTCTTTACCTAAGGATCTTGATTGTGGTGGCGACAATGCCCCCATTTGTCAGCTACATCGCCAGCTTTATCAGCACGGCCTTTGGCGCTGAAGCGGGAAACAGCTTACTTGTACTGGAAAAATATGTCTGGCTTTAGGTTCTAGTTCAATTGCTCCACAAGACATATTACATCAATGTGAAAGTGACTGTCATTGCCACAAAATATTGACTCAGATTATAGAAAAACAAGGTCAATATGGGCTAAAGATGAATAGCATTAATAATTAAGTATCTATCGATAAACTTTGTAGAGACGTTGCATTACAACGTCTCTATACACCATAACACCCACCAATAATCTTAACCTAAAGACGTTTCAAATCTTGTAAAACTGCGGCGGCTGATTGATAGCGATCGCTAAAATGATAGCAAACCATTTTATCTAAAATCACCGCTAATTCTTCACTCACTTGCAGCGTTTGCCGCCACATAATATTACCCGTTTCTGGATCTGGGTGGAGGTCTTGGGGTAGTATCCCAGTTATGGCTTGAATGGCAATCATTCCTAAAGCGTAAATGTCACTGCATAAGCGCGGATGACCAGCAAATTGTTCTGGAGGTGTATAACCCCGCGTCCCAATGGCTACTGTGGCTAATTCTGTTTGCTCACTACTTGGCGGTTGCATCAATTTGACTGCACCAAAGTCAATCAATACTAAGCGATTATCTTCAGCACATCTAATAATATTAGCCGGTTTGATATCACGATGAATCACTCGATGCTGGTGAACAAATTCTAGAACTTCTAAAACTTGTTTGAGCATCTCGATTACAAATGATTCATTCTGCACATTCTGCACAGGTGGTAATTCTTCACTTAGGGTATGTCCCTCGATATATTGTTGAATCAAATAAAATTCTTGGTCATCTTCAAAATAAGCAAGTAGTTCGGGAATCTGATGATGCTTACCCAAAGATTGTAAAATTTCAGCTTCACTATTAAACAACCTGCGAGCAACTTGCAAAAATCGTGTATCTTGACGGGCTGGCATTAACTTTTTAACTACACAAATCGGATTCCCTGGGCGTTGAGTATCCCGTGCTAAATAAGTGCGGCCAAATCCACCTGCACCGAGAACTTGAGAGATTTTGTAGCGTCCACCCAAAAGCAAATCACCTGATTTTATTTCTGGTGAATCAACTGGGGGAGTAAAATCAACAGACGAGTCGGGAAGTGCTGTTTTATCTTCTAAGAGTACATTTAATTGAGCGATCGCTTCTTGTTGTTTTTCAACTTGCAGAATAATCACCTGAGTTTGCTGCTGATTTTGGTAGCTAGTATAAGCAATCACACAGATGCTACTAATCACCAAAGCCAAAGCAGAGGGAACTAATGGTATCCATCCGCCTTGCAAAAACAAAACAACGCAGATTACTACTAAACCAAGTAAAGTTGTCCCGACCACCAGCAGCAACAGCAACGGATTTTGCCACCGCCATGCTATAATTCCACCTAAAAGCGACCAGCTCCACACCCAAATAAGTTCTGCCAAGTCTGGCCAATACCAAATTATAGGTCGCCCATCCAACACTGTACTGATGAGTTGACTTGCTATCTGTGCATGAATAAGCAAAGCGGGCATTCTGGGTGGTTGATCTGGCAAAGCACTGTAGGGTGTATAAAAGCTACTTTGAGAGAAATTAGCTGCTGTAGTGCCAATAATTACAAGGCGGTCTTTGATTAAACTGGGTTTGACTTGTCCACTGAGGACTTGTGTGAGGGTTACTTGGTTGGCAATGCTGTTGGGATGACGATAATTTAATAATATTTGATAACCATCTGCATTCAGATGTTCGTAGCTACCGGAATTCGGTTGTAAACGCGGAAATATAATTTTACCTAACTGAAATTCTTTTTTATTTGTGAAATTGTATTCAATGCCTTGTTTATCTAAATAATTAATTGCTATGAGCGCACCAAATGCAAATGGTGTTGTACATTTTTCTTCTGGAGAGTGGACAAATAACAAACTGCGGCGGAGAATTTGGTCGTTTTCATTGTCAGCAACCACATTACCAAATCCAACATTATCTATAGGAAAATTTGGCGGTGGTGGCATTTCATCTTTACCCAAGGTGTTGAATAAACAGGTGCTGAAGATGTTATCTTGATTTTGCAAATTAGCCACCAAATATTTGTTTTCTGGTTGAAAAAGATATAAACCAACAATTCGCGGTTGATAAGACTCTATTTTTTTTAATAGCTGATTGATTCTACGATCTGATATAGTCCATTTACCTTGTTTAAGATCCTCGTCAGTGATTTTTACCAGCAAAATTCGCCGTTCAGGTGCTTCTGGTGGACGCGATCGCAACATTTGGTCATAAACTCTCAACTCCCAAGGCTGCAACCCTTTGAGTTCCCGAACTCCCCAGATAAAGGCGGTAACTCCTACACTGGTAACTAAAATCATTTGCAACCAGCTTTTGCTCTTGGAAGTTTCACGGGAATCTTGAACTTTGACAAAAGGCACACGGAATTTTTCTAATAGTCTACTAATCACGGCGTTGCGGCGGTAGCCTGAATTGGGTAGATGTTACAGGCGCAGAAGTTAGTTTTCTGACTCTAGGTTCAAAGCTGATTAACCTGAGCTTCTATATTAATGTATTAATGTAGCAGTTTACTTGTTGCTTAGAGAGTAGACAAGCGATGTCTACGACGCTCTACGCTTACGCGCTATGTAGCTAATCATCCGTTTGAAATGTTTGAGCATCTTCAACAGGACTGGCAACTGGAAAAGAAATAGGATTAGTAGATGGGGTTAGTGAATCTAACTCTGATTGTTCGAGTGATGCTTCAATGCTTGAATCAGCAAAATAGGAGTCGAATATCTTATCATAGTTAGAAGCAACAGCTAAAAAAGCGCCACCCAAAATATAGATAGGTAATGGCAAATTAAATTTTTTTAACCAGTCAAACAGTTCCGCCAAAGCAAACAGCACTAAAAAGCAGGCAAGCCAAACCTTCATGTTTTCATTCCCTAGATTGAAACAACTCTATTACTAGCTTAAATAGGTTGCCTAATAGTTGATGTAGTACATAATCATCAACTTACAACCTCTATAACTCTAGATAGATGTAGTGAGAGTTATAGCATCTGCTATATTCCAATATCGACTATAAAAATAAAAATATATTAAGCTTATGCCTGCAATCGAACAGCCAAGGATTGCATAAATTCGTTAGACTCGGTAGTGCCTCAAACTTTCACAGGTAAAACTGGGAACAATATTAGGGGTTTCGTTCCACAGTATAAACCGATGGGAAAACGAATGGACACGTCGCTAGATTTTTGAAACCTCAGATGTCTCGATTGAGAAAGAAAATTTTCCCCTTGTTCAAGATTTAATTGATCATCTAAAAGCTCAAGAGGTTACAGATTTGCGGCAATATTTGGGCGAACAGGAGCAAGTAGAAGAAAATCTGCGTCATAGTGAAGCACGCTACCGCTCACTGGCAGAAGCAAGCGCATCCATTGTCTGGAGCGCCGGACCTTGGGGCAACGTTGTTGAGGAGATTCCGACTTGGGAGGCGTTCACTGGGCAAAGTCCCGAACAATACAAAGGATGGGGTTGGGTTGATGCACTGCACCCAGATGACCGTATATCTGTAGCTGGTATTTGGCGACAGGCTTTTTTTGGACGCAGCGTTGCAGTTGCCGAGTATCGTGTTCTGCGGCATGATGGCGAATACCGTTACATGAAGATACGCGGTGTACCGATACTCGACGAAACAGGCGAAATCGAGGAATGGGTTGGAATGTGCGTAGATATCAGCGATAGCAAGCAAGCTGAGGCAGAACGTGAGCAATTGCTGGCGCTACTGAAAACAGAGCAGACTCGCTTGATTGAAGCTAATGTTCTACTTGATACCCTCTTAAATAATGCACCTATAGGTATTGGTTTATGGGATGAGAAATTAAGATACGTTCGCTTGAATGATGCTTTAGCTGAAATTAACGGTTTTTCCCAAGAAGTGCATATCGGTAAGACTGTCGCCCAAGTGCTACCGGGGGTAGATTCTGCGGTCATGGAAGCTTTCCACCATGTGATCGAAACGGGAGAATCTATTGCCCAAGAGGCCAGTGGAGAGACACCCGCCGCGCCTGGAAAGCAGCGGCATTGGTCGGTGAATTACTATCCGATTCAACTACCAGGTTATATTACCTGGGTGGGTGCAATCTGTCAAGAAATTACTGATCGCAAGCAAGCAGAAGTCGAGCGTGAACAACTATTTGAGCGGGAGCAAGCGGCTCGTGTAGAGGCTGAAGCTGCCAAAGAGCAAGTTACCAAAATTTTAGAAAGTATCACTGATGGCTTTCTTGCCTTTGACAGTGAGTGGCGCTTCTCCTACCTCAATCATGAGGGAAGCAGAACTCTAGGGCGTTCCTGCGAGGATCTGCTTGGAAAAAATTTGTGGTCAGAGTTTCCAGAACTGGCTAATACTAGCTTTGGTCAGCTTTATCAAAGGGCAGTTGCTCTAGGAATGCCGCTTGAGCTTGAAGATTATTACCCACCCTTTGATGCGTGGTTTGCGGTTCGCGCTTATCCTTCATCTACAGGGTTATCAGTTTATTTCCGTAACATTAATGTACGCAAGCAGGCAGAGGCAAAACTGCGCGAGAGTGAGGCGTGTTTTCGGCTGATGGCTGAGAATTCAACGGATATTATTTCCCGCCACAGAGTAGATGGAACTCTTCTGTACATTTCACCAGCTTGCTACACAGTATTGGGGTATCAACCAGAGGAATTAGTAGGTAATCACAGCCAAGAGTTAGTTCACCCTGACGATTTGGCAGAGATTGCCAGGAATTATCCAATCAATGCCGATTTACCTGATATTTATACTGTTACTCACCGTGCTCGTCACAAAGACGGACATTATATTTGGTTAGAAGCAACTATTCGAGCTATCCGCGATCGCCAAACTAAAGAAATTTTAGAAATGCAAGCGTCTTCGCGGGATATTACAGAGCGCAAGCAGGTGGAGGTAGAGCAGCGTTTTCTAACTGAAGCTAGTGAAATTTTGGCTGCATCATTAGACTACGAGACAACCTTAGCTAGTTTAGCGCGTTTGGTAGTGCCTGAAATAGCTGATTGGTGCTTAGTTGATATTATTTGTGACAATCAATTAGTTCGCCGGGTTACAGCAGCCCATGCCGATCCAAAAAAACAAGAATTAGTAGAACAGTTACAAAATTATCCACCTGATTTAACACTCAAAAAAGGTATTGCTGAGGTAATAGAGACAGGCAAATCACAAATTACTCATTTTATTTCTGATGAACAGATACAAGAGATAAGCCTTAATACCAGTCATCTAAAAATTTTGCAAGAACTAAATCCTACATCCGGCATTAGTGTACCCCTCATAGTTCGGGGAAGGGTGCTGGGAGCTATGACTTTGGTATCTTCTTCAGTCCGTCGCTACCCTACCAAAAGCCTAATGTTAGCCCAGGAGTTGGCTCGCCGGGCTGCCGTAGCCGTTGATAATGCTCGACTATATACAGAAACACAGCAATCTCAACAGGCGGCTTTACGGGCAGCATCTCGCACTGCGCGTCTGCAAGCCATTACTGCCGCACTTTCTGAATCTCTCACTCCGGCACAGGTTGCTGAAGTAATTGTAGAGCAAGGTATGGCAGCTTTGGGAGCTAGTTCTGCTTTAGTAGCACTAGTGACTAAAAGCGGCACTGAACTAGAAATTGTCCGTGCAGTAGGTTATGAACAGAAAGCGATGGATAAATGGCGTCGATTCTCTATTCATACATCCGTACCACTGGCAGAAGCAGTGAGAAACAAGCAGCCCATCTGGCAAGAGTCAACAACAGCGAGGATTGCTCGTTACTCACATCTAGCTCAGGAATACGCCCAGGTTGACTACGGAGCTTGGATTTCAATTCCATTGATTATCGAGGGACGAGCCATAGGTGGCATGTCTCTAGCTTTTGACGAACTTCAAGAGTTTAATCAGGATGATCGACCCTTCATTCTGGCACTAGCACAGCAGTGCGCTCAAGCAATGGAACGAGCGCGTTTATACGAGGCAGAGCAAACGGCACGGGAAGCAGCAGAAAACGCTAACCGAATTAAAGACGAGTTTCTAGCAGTTCTTTCTCATGAATTGCGATCGCCACTCAACCCAATTTTAGGATGGTCTAAGCTACTCCAAACCAAAAAACTTGATGAAAAGACAATTCCTCAAGCGCTGAAGACTATTGAGCGAAATGCTAGGTTACAAGCTCAACTGATTGAAGATTTGCTGGATATCTCCCGAATTTTACAAGGTAAACTTAGCTTAAATATCTACCCGGTTGATTTGACATCTGTGATTTCGGCAGCAATGGAAACAGTGCGGCTGTCAGCAGAAGCTAAGTCAATTGAGATGCACATCATCCTGGAACCACATTTAGGGCAAGTTTTGGGTGACTCCGGCCGATTGCAGCAAATCGTTTGGAACCTGCTCTCAAATGCAGTTAAGTTTACACCTGCGGGGGGACGGGTTGATATTCGACTCGAACAAGTAGGGGGTAAAGAAACACCAAACCACTCCCCGCTTTATGCTCAAATTATCGTCAGCGACACTGGGAAGGGCATTGATCCTAATTTTCTGCCTTATGTGTTTGAATATTTTCGCCAAGAGAACAGCAGTACCACCAGAAAGTTTGGTGGATTGGGATTAGGGTTAGCGATCGTTCGTCACTTAGTCGAACTGCATGGCGGGACAGTGCAGGTAGAAAGCAGGGGCGAAGATCAGGGAGCAACTTTTACCGTGAGACTCCCATTGATTCAAAATCAAATAGAGATTAAACCAGACAGTAGCGACTCAGAGACATCCTCAAATTTAAATGGTGTCAATATTTTAGTAGTGGATGATGATGCAGATACGCGAGAATTTATTGCCTTCTTATTAGAGCAGTATGGGGCAAATGTGACAGCAGTGGCATCAGCAAATGAAGCACTAGCCGCTTTAAGCCAGTCTCTGCCAGATATACTTTTAAGCGACATTGGGATGCCAGAAGTGGATGGATGTATGTTTATGCGACAGTTGAGAACACTACCAACAGAACAAGGAGGGCAAATTCGAGCGATCGCACTCACCGCCTATGCTGGAGAAATGAACGCCAAGCAAGTACTTGCAGCCGGATTTAACAAGCATCTTGCCAAACCAGTAGAGCCAGCCGAATTAGTAGATGCGATCGCCAATTTAATAGCTGAATAAACCTGTCTGTAACTGTTTACGTTACTTGAGACGAACAGGCGTAATAGCCACATCAAGTTGAGTAGGAAGGATCGCATCTTTAATATCTATTTTACGGGGAATGATTTTTTCTTGGAAATAAAAGTCAGCAACGCGCTGTTGTTCGGCAATAATGCTAGGTGTTAGTTTTCTCAACCTAAAAGTACGTCGGCGTGCTACCTTTTCTAAAACTGATATATCTAATTTAAGTTCGGGAGCAAAAGCTTTGGCAACTTCAGTTGGTTTTTTTTCAGCCCATTCTCCTACCTTGTCTGCTTCCTCTAAAAATACTCGCACCAATTCAGGATTTTGGGTAACAAATTTACGCCTACCAAGATAAAAGCCGCCAAGAGTGTTAATTTTTGCTGCATTTCTCAGATTACGAATTGGAATAATTTTTTCCACAAGAGCCAAAAAAGGGTCACTAGCTACCCAAACTTCAACTTTGTCTTGAATAAAAGCGTCACGGGCTTCAGATGGAGTCAAACCAACAATTTTAACATCCTTAATTTTTAACCCCACCTCTTGCAAGGCTTTTGCTAATAAATAGTGTGCATTCGATCCCCTCTGAAAAGCAACTTTCTTACCTTTAAGATCCGCAATCTTCTTAATTGGAGAATTAGCTCTGACTACAATACCTTGGTTTGCACCTTTGCTGGGTGTGCGTCCAGCAATATAGATAACTTCTGTGATACCTGCGGCTTGCGAAAATATTGGCGGTGTCTCTCCCACATTACCGATATCCACCTTACCTGCATTCATCGCTTCTATTAGTTGCGGCCCGGCTGGGAATGGCCCAACCCAATTTACAGTCACACCCAATGCTTTGAAACGTGGCTCAACAACTTTTTTGACTTTGACAATATCACCAGAAGTTTGATATGCCAAGTTGATAACTTTAGCAGTAAAATTAGCTTTTTTTTGTGCTTGAGCGTTATTTACTAAGCTACCTATTAAGGGAGTTGATATAAACAATCCCAATATAGAAAATTGGACAATGCGTTTTAAAACTGTGCGGCGTTGGGGAATAAATGGTATTTTCATTACTGGAATATTTTAGTTAGAACTAATCGTCAGTCCCAAATCACATCTGTAAGGAGGTTAGCGATCGCCTGCTTTTTCTTCCTCGATTTTCGCTAATCTATTTATTATCCATCTCAATTAACCAGACAATAGGCTTAACAAGTTGCTCAACTAACTTGTTAAGCCCGTTGCTAAAGGTAAGCAAACTTACGCTACAGTGTAATAGGTGCTTTCAGCATGATTTCACAAGTATCTTGCCAAACCAATACAGCCACCCAAGTTAATAGCTGAATAAACCTGCTACCTGTTTACCCTTACTTGATATTATCAGGTGTGATCGCTTTATATTGTAGATCAGAAAGAACCCCTTGTTTGATATCAACCTTAACCGGGATGACTTTTTGATCAAAATAGAAATCAGCAACGCCCTGCTGTAGGTCAATGAGCGCAGGTGTGATTTTTCTCAATTTATAAGTACGACGGCTTGCCACCTTTAGTGCAACTGCTGGATCTAATTTCTGTTCATCAACTAAAAGCTTGGCATAATCGCTTGGGTTTTTTTCAAGCGCTTCTCCTACCTTCTCTGCTTCCTCTAAAAACACTCGCACAAATTGCAGATTTTGGGTGACAAATGCACGCCTGCCAATATAAAACCCGTTGAGAGTATTAATTCCTTTTGCATTTCTCAGATTCCGAATTGGAGTAGTATTTTCCACAGCAGCTAAAAGGGGATCGCCAGCCACCCAAGCGTCAGCCTTGCCTTGAAGAAAGGCATCGCGGGCTTCAGTTGGAGTCGAAGCAACGATTTGAATATCGCTAATTTTTAACCCTACCTCTTGCAAAGCTTTTGCTAGTAAATACTGTGCATTCGACCCTACCTGAAAAGCAATTTTCTTACCTTTAAGATCCGCTACTTTCTTAATGGGAGAATTAGCTTTCACCACAATACCTTGGCCTGTACCATCGGTGGGCGTGCGTCCAGTAAGATAGACAACTTCAGGGATGAGGCCTGGGCGTGCGGCTTGGTCAAATATTGGAGGTGTCTCTCCGACAGTACCGATATCCACTTTACCTTCATTCAGCGCTTTTATCAATTGCGGCCCTGCTGCAAATGGCCCAACCCAATTTACCTTTACGTTTGGATACAATGCTTTGAAACGTAGCTCGATAACTTTTTTAGACTTGACAGGATCACCAGAACCTTGATATGCCAAGTTAAGTTCTGTGGCTGTCTGCGCTTGGGTGCTTTGCACAAGGCTACCCACTAAGGAAGATGATAAAGTTAACAGTCCGAGTACTGAATATTGGACAATACGCTTTAAAACTGTACGGCGTTGTGGTTGAAATGGCTTGATCATGAGTTGTGATTTTCCTTGTAAGTTTTAGCTTTTACGTTGTCAGTCTTACTTTCTTTCAGCAAGTAAGATAATAGAAAGTTGCTATTTAAACCTCCTAGAACACCAACTTATGATTAAAAATTAAGATTGTGCTAATTTAGCTAATCTCTTTTTGCATTTAGGAAATTGGTATTCTAGTTTGTTTAATAAAACAAACTTCATATTTGATCACTCTCTACTTTTCACTTATTAGTGTTGGTGGAGTAATAGCTGCATATTCTTGAGGCGTGAGTAATGCTTCTTGAACATCAATCTTTTTGGGTAAGATTTTTTCGTTATAAAATAAATCTGCAACACTTTGTTGAGCTTTCATCAACTCTGGAGTAATTCCTTTTATTCGATAAGTAGCGCGTCCAGAAATTATTTCTTGAATGGGTAGATCAATTTTAAGTACTGGTGCAATGAGTTTGGCTACCTCTTTACGATTTGCTTCTGCCCATTGACCGTTTTTATCAATTTCTTCCAAGATAATCCGAAGTAATTCAGGATTTTCTTTGGCAAACTCGCGTGTTCCTACATAATATCCGCCTGGGGTTCCAATATTTGTGGCATCTCGCAGTACACGCGCACCGTAGAGTTTTTCTACCAAAGCTAAGTGAGGATCACCAGTTACCCAAACTGGAATATTTCCCTCAATAAATGCACCACGGGCTTCGACATTGGGCATACTCAAAACTTTAATATCAGTATATTTTAAGCCTACTTCTTCTAAAGCTTTGATGATAAAATAGTGAGAAGCAGAACCTTTTTGAAAGACGACTTCTTTTCCTTTGATATCAGCTAAAGTTTTAATTGGAGAACCTTTAGGAACTGCGATCGCACTACCTTTACCTGAATTAGGGCCAAGTCTTCTCCCAGCCAAATAGACGATTCTTGCACCCGCAGCTTGAGCAAAGATGGGAGGAGTTTCTCCAACTGAGCCAATATCAATTTTGCCCACATTCATCGCTTCCATGAGTTGTGGCCCTTGGGCAAATTGCGCCCACTCTACTTTCAAGCCCAAAGGCTCCAAACGTTTTTCTAAAACTCCTCTGACTCTAACTAAATCACCAGAGCTTTGATACCCTATTCGCAGCAACTTTGTTTTAAAATTTATAGTCTTAGCCCCTACTGGCTCTGCTTTAGGATCTGCTGTATTTGTATTAGATATTGACGTACAACTTATTAAAGTAGTAGATAAAGCAACAAAGCCAGGGATTACAAATAAAGCTATCTTACTAATTACCGTTGTCTTAGTTTCCAAAAAATTATTAAACATTTTTGCACCTCTATTTTTGATTAAATACTAATATAAAAATATCAGTTAATAACTTACATTTTTCAGTGTTTTAAAGTTAATTATAATTATTACTTATTAGCTTTAATTGAATCAGGTGTGAATTTTGCATATTCTTCTGGAGTAAGTACTCCATCTTTGACATTAACTTTTTTTGGCAAAAGTCCTTGTGTATACCATAAATCAGCTATTTGTTGTTGTTTGTTAACAACTTCATCGGTGATTGGTAGCAAACCATATACTGCTTTACTATGAATCGCTTTGAGAGTTGGTACATCGATACCAACGTCACCCGTCTCAAGTTCTGCTAACTTATCAATATTTTTTTGCGACCAATCTTCAGCTTTGATAAACTCCTCTAAAAAAACTTTGATAATTTCAGGATGCTCTTTGGCAAATTTCTGTGAGGTAGTATAAAAACTACCAATATCCTGGAGTCCTTGTCCATCTATTAATACACGACCAAGATTTTTTTGGACATTTCTGGTAATGTAAGGTTCCCAAATGACCCAAACATCAATTCCTCCCTGACTAAAAGCCACATTTGCATCTGGAGGTGGCAGAAAAAGAGATTTTACATCACCCAGTTTTAGTCCCTCTTTTTGTAACGCTTTTAGTAAGACATAATGGGCAATAGAGGCTTTTTGATAGGAAATTTTTTTGCCCTTAAAGTCAGCAACACTTTTAATCGGAGAGTTTTTTGGTACTAAAAAAGAAACTCCTCTACCATTAAATCGGGTCGTTGCAATATACACAAGAGGCGTACCTGCGGCTTGAGCAAATATAGGTGGTGACTCAGCTGTGGCTGCGATGTCAAGGGAACCAGCATTTAACGCTTCTAAAGCTTGTGGGCCAGCAGCAAACTCTAGCCACTTGACAGTAAAATTCTTTGCTGCCAAACTTTTTTCTAGAGTTCCTTGCTTTCTCATCACTGCAAGAGAACCAAGCTTAGAATAAACAACTCGTAGCTCTTGTTTTTGTGGAATATTAGAAACTATTTGACTTTGAGATTGTGTACTAATTGCGGATGCTTCGTTTTGAGCATTTTTAGTTTCTTGACTACAACCAACTATGCTCATTGGTATCGTCAGGGAGCAAGCAGCCACCAGTAAAGATATATGTTTACGCTCAATTTTATATTTTGCTTCTATAGGTTCACTATTTAGACTATGTTCATATACTGTCTTTGTCTTTTTTTCTTTTGATTTTTGCGGCTTATTGATAGATAAATTGAGACTTTGCAAAAATTTTAGAAGTGCCATAATATTTTTTATATTTAATTTTAATAACTTTCGCCGTGGCGCTTTTAATAAGTACTAGTAGCTCTCACTTTCAGTTTAGATGTTATCAAGCTTTTTCTTAAAATAAAGTATTTATAAACACTTGTTTTAAACAAAAAAGTAATATTTTTATGATTTTTTTAAACATATAGTCTGACATTTAGACAAGTTTAATCAGTCAAGAATTAGAATAACTCTTGACTGCCTTAAAAATATATAAAATCAAATGCCCATTAGCTTAATCTTCTGAGCTATCAATCCTAAAAGGGACGACTACCTGCAAGGCTAACCCGCTTTAATACTCGTCGCTCATTTGGATCAAATGCTTGACGGTAATGCAAGGTGGCTTGATTATCCCAGTAGACAATATCACCTACAGACCATTTGTGTTTGTAGTAGAATTTGGGTTGAGTTAGATGTTGTCTCAACTGTTCAATCAGTTTAGATCCTTCTTTCGGCTCTAACCCGACAATTTCCACTTCTGTAGCAGCATCTAAGTAAAGATGCTTTTTACCACTTTCTGGATGTGTTCTAACTAAAGGATGGGGAAAGATCGGACTAATTAAAGGAATAGTTTTGTCCAAACGATACAAAGACCGGGGTGCATTCCGATCTCGCAAAAATGGATTGTAGGTAATTAACTGTAAATCTGCAATCCGTTCTTTGGTAGCTTCATCTAATGCCTCATAGGCTAAATTGGTATTTAACCAATAAGTATCCCCACCATGAGTTGGTATTTCTAACGCATAAAGAAGTGAACCACTAGATGGCGTAGGAGTCCATTTGTGATCAGAATGGAAAGTGAGTTCTCCAGTACCGGTATAGCCACCATCGACATTAGAAATTGGAATCACCACCGGGGTTTCTCCTGGTTTAGAAGCCAATACTGAAGTTTCATCAGATGGTACAAAGAGTGCGCCAAAATATAAAGAAAAGTTCAAAAGCTGTTCATCGGAGAGCTTTTGGTCTTTGAAAATTAAGATGTGGCGATCGCGCAAAGCTTGCTTAAGTTGTAATATAACTTCAGGTGCGATCGCTTGACTGGCATCAAGATTAGTAACTATGGCTCCCAAAGGAGCATTAATAGACCTAATTTTAACCTCTGTCAAAGTTAAGGTAGGCATCAGGTTCTCCTGTGTTTTAGTTTATTCTTGGGATAATTATTTATTCGCTAAAACCTCAGAGGGAGTAATTTTGGCGTACTCTTCAGGTGTCAAAAACCCGTCTCTAACATTCACTTTTTTGGGGATAAGTCCTAAGCTGTACCACTTATCTGCAACTTGTTGTTGCTTGATAATAGTTTTTTCAGTAATTGGTACCAGCCCATAATCATATTTATCATGCATTATTTCTAAAGTAGGCGGATCTAGTTGAGTTACAGGAGCAAGCAGTTGTGCTACTTCTTTGGGATGATCCTTAGTCCAAATTTCTGCCTTTTCTAGTTCCTCTAGAAACACTTTGATAACATCAGGATGAGCCTGATAAAACTGGCGTGAGGTTGAGTAAAAGTTGCCAGTATCCCGCAACTTACCACCATCTGCTAAAACACGAGCTATTTTATTTTGTACATTTCTGGTAGCAAATGGCTCCCAAATATACCAAGCATCCACCTTGTTCTGACTGAATGCTGCATTTGCATCTGACGGCGGGAGAAAAACTGATTGGACATCACTCAGTTTTAATCCGGCATCTTCTAATGCTTTAACTAATAAGTAGTGCCCAATAGAGGCTTTTTGAAAAGCTACTTTTTTGCCCTTCAAATCGCTAACACTTTTAATCGGAGAGTTTACAGGAACTAAAAGTGAAATAGCTTTACCACTAGGGTGTGTAGTAGCTAGATAAACAAGAGGCGCTCCTGCTGCTTGTGAAAATACAGGAGGCGATTCGGCTGTAGATGCGATATCCAGTCCATTTGCATTTACGGCTTCTAGTTGTTGTGGCCCAGCTGCAAACTCAGGCCACTGTACTTTAAAACCCAGAGGCTCTAATCGCTTTTCTAAGGAACCCTGTTTTTCTAAAACTGCCAGAGCGGTAAGTTGTTTTGAACGTACAATCCGTACTACTTGTTTCTGTGTTGACTTCTCTGTAGTACTAGATGAAACTACCGATTCAGGGGAAGCTGCCGACTGCTGAGTATTATTTTTTGCTTCACTACAACTTGATAGGGCCGTTGATAGCATTAAGCAGTAACCGAGAGCAAACAACAAGGAACGACGTGTTGTTCTCTGGTTTTTTCTGAATTCAAACTTTCCTTTTAAAGCTGGCATGGGTTGTTTTATTGATTTCCCTCTAGTTGGTTAGAACAATGATGATTAATTGCCATGTAACAAACAAAAAATCTTTTATATTAAGTTATTTAAAAACTCCAATACATATTTTTTCTAAGTTTAAAAAGTTTATCAAACAGAATTCAGAAGTCAGGAGCCAGAATTCAGTATGAATTCTGAATCGATTTAGCGGATGAATAAACGGGTCTAAAACCCCCTCCAAATCGGAGATTTGGAGGTCTTCAATCAGTCGCGGGTCTGAATCCCCGACTGATTAATTCTGACTGCTTAATTCTGACTTCTGAATTCTTCTTCAATTATGATTTTAGGGAATGGGTGGGTATTACCCACCCCGCAACGACTCGAGGAAATGAAAACTTAATAGTTAGGAGGGAAAATTTAGGAAGTGGAGTGAGAAGATCCCACTCCAATATCGTGCTAGTGGAAGATTAAAATTTGTGAGTGAAACTTAGTATTATTCAATGTTTAATGCCCTAAGAATATTGGGTAATGACAGGTAGCTGCTCGTTGAGTACCCAATCACCGATCGCACGCAATTTGTAATCCACAGGATCGTGCAGGGTAAAGGTTCGTAAATCCCGCCAGTAACGGTCAAATCCATACTTAGTTGCTGTGGCGCGAGTTCCGGTAACTTCAAAGATGCGGTTGGTAATATCTATACCTACACGGGTAGCTAATGCCTTGGACGCGGAAACTGCGATTGCAACTTCTCCTCTCTCTTGATGAGTAAGTTCTACATCCTTCTCCCATGCTGCTTGTACCTTCTCGGCTGCTTGATCAGCTAGAGCGATCGCAGCTTGGATTTCCACCCAAAAGTCCCCGTAATGATGCAGAAGATATGGGTCTTGAGTAGCACTATCTACCCCTGATGTAATCCACGGTTTAGTAGTAGTTTTTGTGTACTCACGAGCGGCGGCGAAGGCTGCTTTCGTAATTCCCAGATAAACATTGGTTTTTGTGAGCTGGGCTATAATGCCAAGAAAAGTCGAGAAGGCACTATTAGGAGGATTGGATGTCCCTAAAATTTCATCTTTTTCCACTAAAACATTATTAAATGTATAACTACTGCTATCAGTGCGACGTTGCCCAATGTTGTCCCAATCTTGATTAGAAACTAATCCTTCCCTATCTTTGGGAATTATGAATATAAAGGGCAATTCTACACCATCTTCTAAAGCAGAGAATACCCGGTAATCAGCAACAGAAATACCAGTACCAAAGCTTTTAACACCATTAACCCGAAAATTTTCGCCTTCTGGGTTAATTTTCAATCTAGTATCTCGCGTATTAATAGCATTTGCCCAAAATAAGTTATTCTTAGCAGTTTCTCGATAATATTTTTCCTTTTGGACTGGTGTGCCAGAAACATGACCTAAAGCTGTCAAATTGAGATGATTACCATACAATTGACCAATTGAACCATCAGCTTTTGATAGCTTTCTAACAATTTTAAAAGCATCAATCCAAGTTGCACCAATGCCACCATATTGCTTAGGCACAATTAGTGGTAACAAACCACTTTCACGCAGTTTATTAATTTCTTCTTCTGGAACTCCGGCTTGAGCATCCCTTTCTACTGCTGATTGAGCAAGTTCCTTGGATAGAGAAGCTGCTAGGTCAATGTAATCCTTTGGTTTTGTAATATCCAGTACCATAATTAAATCATTTTTGTGTAAGTTAGTTTTTGTAAGTTGATGCAATAAAGGTGTAAGTCGATGCAATAAAGGTGCAAGTCGATGTAATAAAGGTGCAAGTCAATGCAATAAAGGTGCAAACCGATGTATCAAAGGTGCAAACCGATGCAATAAAGGTACAGATTGTTGGTATTAGACACAGAATTTAGGAGAAATGTAGAGTGGGCAAGGCCCACGCTACAAATGAACAGAGGAAATGGAACATGGAACGTTGTAATTGTCCTTTGTCATTAGTCCTTTGTCCTTTGCAAATGACTAATGACTAATGACAGTTATTTCTTAGCCGCTAAATATTCGTTGGCGGCTTTCTCAACACCTGTACCCTTGAAGAAGTCTTGATTAAGACTGGTGTACAACTCTAAGGGGTGGATTGAGAGGAAGTAGCGGAGGTCTTCTTCGGTAATGATTTCGTGTTCTGCCATTGAGTAGGCGTTGGCAGTAACGGCGGTGATATCTGGCACATCCCAGTGACCAGAATCTGAACCCAAGAAGGCTTTAATGCGATCACCAAAGGGATTAGCTGCACGATTAAAAGCTTGAGCTACACGGGTATCGTCTGATTCTGTACCGAAGTAGAAATGATTCAAGAAGCGATCGCGCACATCTTCTGGCTTCTCTATTCCTGCTAGTTCAAATTCGTCGAGTTCGCCTGGATTTTCTGGAGCCAATAGTTGATGGTGGAATCCTAAACCGTCACCAATCTGATCTAAGCGTCCATCTACCAGTTCGCCACCATAGCGGGTGTACAACTCTATTAGTGCTTCCTTATCGATATTAGCAGGATTGTTATTTGACAACAAATGTTGTTTGTTACGAGTTTCCCAGTGCCAAATAATATCAGCGTATAGACTAGCACCCCAAGCTGAACCACCTTCTAAGAAGGCAAATTTTAATTCTGGGAAGCGGCGGGTAACTCCACCAAAAAACAGCGATTTACATAATGCTTCTGCTGCAAAGGCGAAGTGATTAATGTGATTATATTGGGCGTTGGTGACAGAACGCTGAGTTGTCCAACCTTGGCTAGAAGCGTGAGTTGTGGGTACAACTTTCAGTTCTTGGCACTTAGCCCAGAATGGATCGTAGTCATACTGGCTATCTAAGCCAAAGTTATCAATCCAAACCACTTCGTTAGCTACTTCTTTGCCATACTTTTCAAAGGCAGGAATTGGCCGACGAACATAACCGGGGATTTGAATTGCTTTGAGTCCCAAAACATTCACCGCATATTCCAACTCTTCAATCCCTTCTTCGGGAGTGTGCAGTGGGATGGCGGCGATGGGTGTTAATCGGTCAGAATAAGGGCGGAAAATATCAGCATGGTAGGTGTTAACTGCTCGACAAACAGCCCGCCGCATTTCTTCGTTACCGATATTCGGAGCCATCGTTGCCAAGTTGGGGTATACAACGGCAAAGTCTGTACCTGCTTCTTGCAAGCGTTCGTGCAGCAACTTGGGCAAGCTAATAGTAGCCAAATTCAAAGTATTTTTTGTTGGACGACCCCACCAGTTAGGGCGATTGGAGCGATAAGCAAAACGTTCTTCCCAAGTTTGCTTGTACCACTTAAAGCGGGAAGATCCTGGTAAATTTTCTTTGAAACGTTCGACAAGTGCAGTTCCACCAACTTGCTCTAAATAATCCAAGACTGCTGGTTCAAATTCTTGGGTATGTACATCGGTGTCAATGATCGGATAACCAAGTTTTTCTCGAATTTGAGCAGACCTAGTTTTTTGTGGGCGGTCTAAAGCGATCGTCATGATAGTTTACTCTAAATTATTCAAAAGATTTGTGTATCTTTAGATTCCCCCTAGCCCCCCCTTTTTGATTAACCCAAGGTTTTACCCCACCCTAACCCTCCCCTTATAAAGGGGAGGGAACTAGATTTTCCAGTTTCCCTCCTTTATAAGGGGGGATTAAGGGGGGTAATTTGACTTGTGTATGCACGGTAGCTTTTTAACGGGGGTTGGGGGGATCATCAAGATTGAGGGACATAACGAGAAGATGGAATTAACGGCCGGCTTTAGCCAAAAATTCATCTGCTGTTTTTTCCACAGCCGTACCTTTAAAGAAGTCACGATTCAGGCTGGTGTACAACTCCAAGGGATGAATTGACAGGAAATATTGCAAATCTTCTTCAGTGATAATCTTGCGTTCTACCATTGAATATGTATTAGCAGCGATCGCAGTAATATCAGGTACATCCCAATGACCAGAATCAGAACCTAAAAATGCTTTAATACGATCGCCATAAGGATTAGCTTTACGGTTAAAAGCTTGAGCTACACGGGTATCATCTGATTCTGTACCGAAGTAGAAATGATTCAAGAAGCGATCGCGGATATGCTCTGGCTTGGTAACTCCTGAAGCAGCGAATTCATCCAAATCACCTGGTTCTAGGGGAGATATTAAATCAGCATGGAAACCTAAACCACTGCCTAGTTGATCCAAACGACCATGTACTAGTTCGCCACCATAACGGGTGTAGTATTCGAGCAGTTCTTCATAATTAACATTGGCGGGATTGTTATTTTCTACCAAATGGTCTTTATTGCGAGTATCCCAGTGCCAAATCAAATCGGTATATAAACTAGCACCCCAAGCTGCACCTCCTTCTAAAAAGGCAAACTTGAGTGTAGGAAAGCGGTGAGTTACACCACCAAAGAACAGAGATTTACATAATGCTTCCCCAGCCGATGCAAAGTGACCAATATGGTTGTATTGGTAATTGCTAATGGAACGCCGATTTATCCAGCCCATACCGGAAGAGTGGGTGGTGGGTACAACTTTCAGTTCTTGGCACTTCGCCCAGAAGGGATCGTAATCATATTTACTATCCAAGCCAAAGGTATCAATCCAGATGGCTTCGTTGGCTACTTCTTCGCCATACTTCTCGAAGGCGGGAATCGGGCGGCGGATATGTCCGGGGATTTGAATGGCTTTGAGTCCCAGCACTTTCACCGCATATTCCAATTCTGCGATCGCCTCTTCGGGCGTATGCATGGGAATAGCGGCAATGGGTGTTAAGCGATCGCTATAAGGACGGAAAATATCAGCATGATACGTATTAGTTGCACGGCAAACAGCCCGCCGCATCTCTTCATTGCCGATGTGTGGAGCCATCGTTGCCAAGTTGGGGTACACAACGGCAAAGTCTGTACCAGCTTCTTGTAAACGTTCGTGCAGTAACTTGGGCAAGCTAATAGTAGCTAAATTTAAAGCGTCGTTGGTGGGACGAGTCCAGAAAGGAGGACGGGCGGTGCGGTAAGTGCGGCGTTCATCCCAAGATTGCTTAAACCATTTAGAGCGAGATGCACCGGGTAAGTGTTCTTGAAAACGTTCTGCGATCGCAGTTCCAGCAACTTGCTCTAAATAGTCTAAGAATGCTGGGGGAAATTCTTGGGTATGCACATCGGTGTCAATGATCGGATAACCAAGTTTTTCGCGGATTTGAGCTGACTTGGTTTTATGTGGACGATCTAGTGCAATAGTCATAGCATTTTACCTGGATTTTCAAATGGATTGGTCAAGAAGGAGGCAGAAAGATTACAGGACTTACGCAAAATAATGGAAAAACGAACCGCGAAGGCGCAAAGGACACGAAGGAATGAGAGTTTTAGAGAGTTATTGCGTAAGTTCTAAGTTTATAAGCCTGGAAGTTGAGGCTTTGAGCTTGGGAGTTGCACCTTTTAGCCTGGAAGTTGCACCTTTGAGCTTGGGAGTTGCACCTTTTAGCCTGGAAGTTGCACCTTTTAGCTTGGGAGTTGAGGCTTTGAGCTTGGGAGTTGCACCTTTAAGCTTGGGAGTTGCACCTTTGAGCTTGAAAGTTGCACCTTTGAGCTTGGAAGTTGAGCTTTTGAAAAACTTAATTACAGAAATTTGTTTTTCTTGCTCAAAAAACTTACTGATTTCTGCCTCCTCATCTCCTTCATCTTTGCCACTCCCCACTACTTCAGCTTTTCTACGAGACGCTACGCGTTAGCGGAGCTTTCGCTTTAGCGATACGCTCAGTACAAGTCCCCATTTCCTATTTTTCAGCAACCCAGTCTGTTAATTTAAAGTCCGACTTTGCTAAACCTTGCGAGACTAAAAATTTCTTTGTCCCCTCTAAAAGTTTCACACCCTCGGCTGGTAATGGTTCTTCTGATATCTGTTTCAGTGGGAACGATACTTTTATAATATCGATGGGATATTTAGTAGTTTGAGCATGATATTGATAATATTCTTCAGAATTAGCTTTTAAATCCTTCGCTGCTTCTGTGAGAATTGCATTAAATTTTTGGGGAAAATCAGGTTGTTTCGCCAAAAAGCTTTCGGTTGCAACGACTAATGATGTCCCTGATAAACCCTGATGATTTGCCGAAGAATCAATCACTGGAAACCCTTGTGATTTCAGAAAAGGCCCTAGATCGCTTGAAGTTGCGTAAGCTGCTACATCACCACGTTCTAAAGCTCCTTTTGCCTCAGTAGTCATCAAGTGAACAACTTTTACATCCTTGGCAATTTTAGCTTCAGCTAATAGACCCAGCAGGTATCTATGCATATAAGAACCTTTTTGAGTAGCTATCGTTTGACCTTTGAGTTCAGCAAGCGATCGCGGGCCGTTCTTTTTCGCTACTAACCAAGCAGTTGTATTAAATTGAGTAATTCGCAATAATCGAGTTTCCTGACCCCTCGCTCTCAGAACTATGGCTGGTGTATCCCCTAGAGAACCAACATCTAATTGTCCTGCGACAAGCGCCTCATTTAGATCCGGCCCATTAGGAAATCGTGCAAAAGTAATGTTTTTAAATCCTAGCTTTTGCAACTCACGCTCTAATATTCCTTTTTTCTTTGCCCAACCAAGTGGCCCTGTCGGTTCTGAACTACCTACATAACCTATACGTAGGGTAGAAATGTTATTAGATGCAGCAACAGTATTATTAGCATTAATAGCCTCAATCGACTGAGCAGATTTAGTTTCGCCTTGGCTACATGCTGTAGTTAGTAGCAGTAGGATACAAGCCACTGATGTTGATAATCTGGAAGCAAATTTATTTTTACTGATATAACCTGTTCCTACTGATAACAACATGACTCTTTTCTCCGCCGCACTATTTCATCTGCTTCAGAATTTGGAATGTTTGATCGGCTTTTGCTGTTGAGGTGCGTTTATGTCCCCAACCGATGTTTTCACGGTAACTACCCAGTAGCCCAACTTCTGCCAATTCTGCCTCGTTGACTGAAGTCGTCACATCGCTTTCTGGTGCAACATAAAGAGCATCAACTGGACAATACAATTCGCACATATAACAAGTTTGGCAGTCGCTCTGTCGAGCAATGGTTGGCGGCGCATCGGGTACTCTGTCAAACACATTGGTTGGACAAATGTTCACACAGATATTACATTTTATGCACCGCGACTCGCTGACCAACTCAATCACACTAATGCTCCTATTTTGGATTGTGACTTTTCTGTACTATGTAAAGGCTGACTCTTCACCCAAACTTGATCCAATCCACCGCTAATCAGGTGATGTTGCTGGTTAGCATCAAGTTCTGGATAATCTTGATGTTTGTGCATACCACGAGTTTCTTTACGTTCAATAGCACTGCTATACATCCACCGGGCTGTGGCTACCATTGCCGCAGCTTCTCGCGCCCGGATCAGCTCTTTATCTGAACTTACGTGGCTACTGCGGAGTTCTTGCCAAAGATGATTTAGCTTACCCAAAGATTCAGTTAAGCCTTGTTCTGTACGGAAATAATTCTTTTCGTAGGGGAATACTTCAGCTTGGACTGCCTGAATTACTTCATCAGTTGCTAAGGAGCGATCGCTCCCACTCTGTAATACTACCTCTCCAACACCCAAAACTAGTCGTTGAGTTTTCTGTTCCCCCAAACTACGAGCATATTCAGCAGCCGATTTCCCTGACCAATAGCCAGAAGATATTGCCCAAGCTGCGTTATGGCTACCACCGCCAGTAAATCCGCCACAAATCAGTTCGCGTGTAGCGGCATCTCCTGCTGCATAGAGTCCCCGCACAGAACTGGCACAACTCTCATCTACAATCCGAATTCCTCCTGTACCGCGCACAGTTCCTTCTAGGCGCAGAGTCACCGGGAAACGTTGGGTAAATGGATCGATACCTGCACGATCAAATGGTAAAAAGAAGTTAGGCTGTGCTAGACGCATAGATGGCCGCATTGATTCCGCCGCTTTGTCTATGATGGCGTAAACAGGCTGTTGCAGTAATGTCTGGGCAATTACTGAACGTCTATGAGAACTTGCTCCCGGAATCACACTACCATCTTCGTAGGTGAAGGTTGCCCAATTATAAAATAGGGTTTTGGTAACTGAAGAAAAGGCGGGAGAGATGCCATAAGCATTAGAAAATTCCATACCCGACATCTCAGCACCAGCTTCTGCCGCCATTAAATAACCATCCCCCGTCAGGACGTTGCATCCTAACGCTTTACTGAGAAACGCACAGCCACCAGTTGCGATAATTGTGGACTGCGATCGCACTATCCATTTCTCACCAGTTTGACGGTTCACACCTGTTGCACCAGCAACAGCACCATCGTCATCTACCAGTAGTTCTAAGGCAGGGCTGTTGTCTAAAATTTTGACTCCTGCCCGTTGGATTTGTCGCCGCATCAGGCGCATATACTCCGGCCCTTGCAGCGATCGCCGGTAGGGTTTACCATCATCGTCGGTAGGGAAGGGATAACCCCATTCTGCTAACTGATTAACGTTGACATAGGTCTGATTCAGTACCCGATCCATCCAGTTGCGATCGGATAAAAACCCACCCAACGATTCCCGACTTGCCTTTGCTGTTTCTCGTGCTTCGGGATCGGGTGGCACGTACCACACACCATTGCCAGATGCAGCAGCGCATCCAGTTGTTCCACAATACCCTTTGTCTACGAGGATCACTCTAGCTCCACTTGATGCAGCACTCCATGCCGCCCAAGTTCCAGCCGGCCCACCTCCAATCACAAGCACATCGCCTTCTAACTCGAGTTCAAAATCGGTTGTTAACGTCTTCAGCATTTACAATTTCCCCCCATCGATAAGTCTTAAGCATCAAGTCTTCACCCCATCGATGCTACACACCATTTCATAAATCTGTTTGCCTACCTCTTGACAACTTACTACAACACCAATTTAGTAATTTTGGAATAATCTCTCGCTTACAAGGGAAGTAGGCCAGAAATTAGGTTTTTAATTACTAATCAAGAGTTTAGTAGCCTTAAATCGTGACTCCTTAAGACAGATTGCCACCAGATTAATAGTCAATTAATACTTTAACTTGATCGGTAAACCGTAGTTTTGGACATAACAAAGCTTTTCACAGTTTTCGACAAAAAGCAAGTATTTTAGTAAACAAATTCAAACGTCAAGTTATGTCAAATGAATCTATTACCTATCTAAATAGGCTTGCTTTTTGGACTATTTTGTGTATATATCCAAGCTAACGTGTCCTACTTGCGAGTTAAGTTTCTCCCTAAAACTCAACAATCCCCAGACTTTTCGATTAAACGAGTCTAAGCAAAGTTTAATCAGTCCGGGGAGTGGCAAAGGTTAAAACCTAAAGACAGTACGAACCCAAGCAAATAAACTATCAGGATTGCTAGAATCAGAGTTTGGTGCAGTTATCCAGATCACACCTGGCGTAACCTCAATATGATCTCCGATTTTATATTGATAGAATGCTTCAACGTGTAGGGAAGTATCTTTGTCCGCTCGTCCCGAACCTAGTCCCAAATCTACACCCCTACTGAGACTAATCATTTTTGGCTCCATACCAACTAAAATCCCCCCTAGAGCACCTTCACTAAAAAGATCCGGGAATGCTAGCCCTACAGCCCAATCCATAGCTTCGCCATCTCCGCGCCCCACATAGCGGTGTGCTGCATAACTTACCCACGCATTGACTGCAAACTTGGGATTAACTTGATAAAACGCTTGTAGACCATAAAGGTTGCCTATAGTTGCCGCCCCTGGTACGGTACTGTTTACCAAGTTACTCCCGACTGCTGGGCCGAAATTTGTTCCACTAAAACCTAGAGTATTTGGTGGACTATAGGTATTAACGTAAGTTGCTGCCACCCGAAAATTCCGATTAGAAGAGTAGTATATTAACTGTGCTAGAGCTAAATACCTGCCTTTAAATAAGCCATTATTAGGTGTGGGGTTGTTACCATTTGGTGCGCTGTACGCTACCCCAAATTGAACCTGTTTACCTAATCCCTGGAGTATGGCAATTCCGGGGCCGCTATCTCCATAGTTATAGACCAAAGACCGCCGTGAAAATCGTGAAATCCCATTAGCACCAGTCGCAGAAGACGATTCAAAATATGGGTTAATCGGGCCAGAAAGACCTATCTCACTAGCTCCATCAGATAAGGGATAAATGTTGACTTGGGTATTTGGAAAAGGTAGAAAGCGATAGCGAACACCACTGAGAATAAGAGTGTTGCGTGCAAAAGTAATACTGGAGTTATCAGCAGTTCTCCCCTCATAAGTTCCCAATAATCCAGCTCTTGTTTGTCCCAATGATTCAATATTTCCACCTCCTATTGTTATAGCTAGTGAATCTTTACCGTTAAAACTGCTGTTTAACCGTAAAGTAGTTGAGCCTTGAAGTGTGGCATTGTGAGGTGCTGGTCTCTTGGTGACGACGTTATTGCCTGCTATAACTTCGCCAAGGACAATCTGAGATCGACCTATAAGTTTGGTTGTGGTCGTAAACTGAGTTCCTTCTAACTGTGCAGTTCGCGCTTCCAGGCTATCTACACGCCCCCGAAGTTGAGCGAGTTCTGGAGAAAACTGTTCTTGTAGTTTTTTGATGGTATCCAAGTCTTCTCGTTTGACTAAATCTGCCGTTGAAGTTGCTATTAGTTCATTGAGGCGATCTAAAGCTGCATTTAACCCAGCTGCAAACTCATAGCGCGTTAGAGAGCGATCGCCTTTGAATGTATTATCTGTATATCCTGCAATTACACCGTAGCGTTCAACTAGAGACTGTAATGCTTGAAAAGCCCAATCTGTCGGCTTAACATCTGACAGTTGCGAGACGGATGTTACTTGTCCCGTGGAATTATTTGGAGCTTTTTTGTCAGTTGGTGGTGTAACTTGCAACAATTGTGAGACAGGTGTCACTCGCTCTCGGAGATCATTTGGAGCTTTTTTACGAGTGGCTGGTGCAATTGAAGTGTCTACTGTTTGATTAACAAATACTTGTGGAGCTTTGTTATCTTCTATTTCAGTAGTAGATACATTAGATTTAGGTAGTTCAGCCTGACTTTTGGCTGGATAAAAAACCATGATAGCTAGAATATCTAGCAACGATATCAGAAAAAATATATATCTATAATTCCAGCGCAAATTCAACATGACTCCTTAACTCCTCAACCTCAAAAATGAATAAACTAGCTGTCACTATGACAGAAAAAAAGATAAATTCTTTATTCAAATGTTTTTAATAAAACATTGAATTATCGATTTACCAAAATTTTGCTGGTAAAAAAGTACAAACCTCTGACAAGATTCAAATCAGTAATAAACAGTTGAATGTACAATCCAAAATTCGCAGCAAACTATGAATTCTGACGATTGACAGAATCCCATAAACGTCTTAAATGAGACAATCACTGTTTTAAAAAAGAAAAGTCTTTTTTAAGAAAAACTCAAACCCATGCTATATAAACTGATACTTTTGAGACATCGTAATGGCGTTTTTTTGTTATGCTGTACAAAGTTAATCAATGGCTACTGACATCGACTAAAGCTTAATTTTGATGCAAGTTATTATTTGCCAATTAACATTAACTGAAAACACTAATTTGTAATCAGCTATATTCTGACAGCATCAATTGTTAGCAAATACGATAGTTCTATCGACTTACCGTACTTTTGTAGAATTATCTTTGCATAGAGCTTGCTACAATGCAATACCCAGTAATTTTCCATGAGGCGAAAATATGTCAAAATTTTTGGCTAAGTTAACTTTAGCAACTGCGATCGCTTACTGTATCGTAGGTAATCGCCGCAAATCGCTTAACCTGTAGATATGGGCTACACAGGCTCTTACCCCTCCTGGCTCCAGCAAATGTCCTTTGCCTTTCTTAGGTCAATACTTGTCTAATTTTGAATAGTAGGATCTTCTAAATTATCTAGTTTGTCAGAATTGCGCGTTGAGTTGGAGGATTTGTGATAAAAACCACCTACCTCTGTCAAAGTATAAAGAGGTCTGGCTTTAACTTCTTCATAGATGCGCCCTATATATTCGCCTAAGATGCCAACGCTTACTAACTGCACAGATCCGAGAAAGAAGATTGCCATCAAAATAATCGTAAACCCAGTTAAAGGCGAATGGGGGACAAAAAGCCGCCAATACAAGACTAATAAAGCCATGAAAATAGCCGCCGCAGCCGCTATTAATCCTAAATAGGTTGATAATCGCAGTGGCACTATCGAAAAGGATACTAGACCATTGATGGCAAGCGCCAAGGATTTGCTGAAAGTGTATTTAACTTGCCCAGCAAAGCGGGGGTTGCGCTCGAACTGAATTGCTGTTTGCTCAAATCCAACCCAAGAACGCAGACCACGGATATAACGGTTACGTTCTGGCATAGAATTGAGAATATCTACGATCTGGCGATCCATTAAACAAAAATCACCAGTATCAGTAGGAATCTCTACATCTGCAAGCTTCTTGAGGATGCGATAAAAAAAGTAGGCAGTAAAACGCTTAAACCATCTTTCCTTGAGGCGTTGAGTGCGTTGAGCGTAGACGACTTGATAACCCTGTCGCCATTTTTCAATCATGTCGGGGATTAGTTCTGGTGGATCTTGTAAGTCAGCATCAAGGATGATGATAACTTGACCCCGGACAAAATTAAGACCAGCCGTAACTGCTATTTGATGACCAAAGTTACGAGCAAAGCTTAAATAGCAAATGCGTGGATCTTTTTGATGGAGTTCTCGCAGTAGTTGTAGGGAGCGATCGCGGCTACCATCATTGATTAAAATTAATTCGACAACACCATCCAACCGATTCATTACTGCACTCAGTCTGCGATATAGTTCAGGAATAATTTCTTCTTCGTTATAAATTGGAACAATCAATGAATACTTTGGTAGCATCTAAAAATCTTGTTTAATTTTTGAACAGCCAAGCTGACAGACTGATTGTCATCATCAAGGTTTCGTTCCCAGTATACCTAGCAAGATTCAAGTCCCATTCCGATAATTTATTTGTTCTTTGGATTTATGTAATTTGAATCTGATCCTTTAAGGCTTTCTACAGCTTTTTTGGGAAAAGTCCGACGATGACGATACCAAGTAGACCCTGCTACCAAGGTTCCAGTTAAGCCCAAGGCGAGTACTAGGGGCAAAAAATCGCCGGTCTTAACTGCCTTCAAACCAGAACTACCTACTAATACAAAAGGTAATACACTTGGTACTGTTCCTAGTGTTGTACCTAGAACATAATCTTTAAAGGTGATCGAAGTCAGTCCAGCTACAAAGTTAACCAAGCCATAGGGCATGATTGGTACTAATCGGATGGCAAACATATAAAAAAGCCCTCCACGCCGCACCTCAGCATCCATAGCTTGCCAGCGTCCTGCTAGTCGTTTTGCAACGGTTTGACGTCCGATAGTCCGAGTAAAAATAAAGGCAATTATTGCCGCAATAACTGCTCCTACACTAGTCCAAAAAGTACCTAGCCAAGGGCCAAAAATTGCACCTCCAGTTAAATTCAGCACTGTTGAGGGCAAAACTAACATAGTTGCTACAACGTACAAAGCAACATAAATAACAGGTGCCCAGATTCCAGAAGATTTTAGCAAAGCTTGAATTTGTGCTGGTTCAATGCCGCCAATCAGATATACTGCTATACCAGTCGTAATTATGCAACTCAGTGTGAGTACTAAAATACCAGCTTTCAAATTCCACACTAGAATACTCCTGCTTTTTTTGTAACACAATCCATCTTTGGCAAATTTTCCCTTTAATTAATTTTTGAAAACCTTGCGCCTTCGCGGTTTTCCTACACCTTGCGATATGTTACACCGCATCTGAATAGGAACAACTATAAATTATTAGTTATTATCAAAAAATAAATCATCCAATCTTAATTTGTAGCGACTGTCTTAAAAGTCAAGCGATCGCCTGATCTTGTAGAACCTGTCTTGATTGTCAAGTGCGATCGCACTTGAGGACATAATGTTTATTTACAAATACTCAACACGCCCTACCATTTGCTCAGGCGTATAAACCTCATAAATCAGCAGCAGACTTTCAACTATCTGTCCAATTGAACGAGTTCCTTGCTTGCAGTGGTTGTCGTCACATCAATACCATGACGGCGCAATTCACGGGCAATAACTCAATACGGTTCAGTTAAGGCTAAAACTCTTTGTTAAACTCAATTTTTTTAACGAACCGCCAAGGACGCCAAGGACGCAGAGAGAAAAAAGAAATGCTTAACTGAACTGTATTGGGCAATAACTGACCTTACCTGTTCGTCTAAATGAAATCTTATCCGACTACTCACCCCGAATTGCCTTTAGCCTTGCTTCTAAAGGAGAAGGAGGACTATTACGCCTCATTTCCTTTACTAACGCCTCACTTTCTGCCGTATGGCGCTCAATTTCTTCTCGATGATCGTAATAGTACGCCATTGCTGCATAAACTGCTGCTTTAGATAAATCATATTCAGAAGCAATTTCTTCTAGAAATTCCCCCATCTCCAAATACATTTTTGCAATAGCAGCAACAGTTATTCTTGTTTCCACAATGCGGGGTTTACCACAACAATAGTCAGGATCTATGGCAATATACTCTTTACTTACCTGTTGAATAGGCATTTTTTTGACTGGGATAAGGCAAAATTTCTACTTTTAGTATACTAATACCAATTCTGTATGAGGCTGCGCTATATTCTTCTGACTTGAGTGCGATGCCTACGACGGGCGTAGCCATTTATGAATCGTGAATCTATACTGGTTTTTTAAATAATTTCCTGTAAGATATTAATTAAACTACGGTAAATGCGTCGAATTAACGGTGTTTAAATCTCTCATACCCTGACAAACATGCAAATTCTCTGGTTTATTCCTACTGGATCTCATGACGGACGCTATTTAGGCACAGATATTGGCTCTCGTGTTGCCACACCTGATTATTTGCAGCAAATTGCCCAAGCTGTGGATAATTTAGGCTACACCGGCGCATTATTACCCACAGGAAGTTCTTGTGAAGACGCTTGGATTACGGCTGCTGCTTTCATCTCTGTCACCAAGCAAATGAAATTTCTTGTAGCAATTCGTCCAGGAATTACTTCTCCAGGTGCTGCTGCACGGATGGCAGCTACATTTGACAGGATTTCTAAAGGAAGATTGTTGATTAATGTGGTGACAGGTGGAGATCCGGTGCAACTTGCTGGGGATGGCTTGCATCTTAGTCATGACGATCGCTATGATTTAACCGATGAATTTCTCACAGTTTGGCGGGGTATTGTCAGTGGGGAAACAGTCGATTTTAAAGGAAACTACCTAGATATCAAAGGTGGTAAACTCCTATTTCCACCAGTTCAAAAACCCTATCCACCTCTGTGGTTTGGTGGCTCATCTGCTGCTGCCAAGCGAGTTGCTGCTAAACATATAGATGTTTACCTGACTTGGGGCGAACCTCCAGAACAAGTAGCCCAAAAGATTGCCGAAGTTCGGCGAATAGCGGCTGAACAAGGGAGAACAGTTCGTTTTGGGATTCGCTTGCATGTAATTGTACGAGAAACCGAATCTGCGGCTTGGGATGCCGCCAATGAGCTAATTAAGTATGTAGATGAGGATGCGATCGCAAAAGCTCAAAAAGACCTGGCTAGCTCTGATTCTGAAGGACAGAGGCGGATGAGTCAACTACATAGTGGTAGTCGAAAAACCTTAGAGATTAGCCCCAACCTCTGGACAGGAATTGGATTGGTGCGGGGTGGTGCTGGTACAGCCCTAGTTGGAGATCCCGACACCGTTGCTGCTAGGATGCTGGAATATCAAAATTTGGGCATAGAAACTTTCGTGTTTTCTGGATATCCCCATTTAGAAGAAGCGTATCGCACTGCTGAATTATTATTTCCACGCTTACCTTTACAGAGTGAACCGACACCGCTAACGCCACCAGTCGTGAGTACTTTTAGCGAATTTGTCACTAATGAAAAACTTACTAAACAACTAACTAGTGCTTCATAACCTAATAATTTGTAATTCGTAATGACGCTCGTTTCGACACTCGTAAGCGTTGCGTTAGGGACGTAATACCGTTTCACTTTAAGGTTGATACATTTAGGCAAGCAGGGGAGCAGAGGAGCAGGGGAGCAGAGGGGAAAGAATTTGTATCAGGATTTTAGTGAAATGGTATAAGAGCGTCCTCTGACTCGCTAACGCTACCGCAACTCTTGGAGACGCCACGCTAACGTAATTCGTAATTAAAGAGCAAATTACGAATTATGTAGGCGATATTTTTTGTAGATTCATCCTTTGGAACAATCTAAAATCCAAAATTCCATGACTATTAATAATTAGAAAAAATTGTACTAGTAGTAAATAATACTTAATTGATTAGTTAAACAGAAGCAATTTCTAGAGATAGTCCTGTAAATAGGAAAGAGGTTATCTACCATGAAACTGATCTTACCGCTCGATCTCGTTGCCGACATTGAGCCTCATCTACCACCTGATACAGAGGTTGTCAGGGTAGATGTTGAAGGAAATTTAGATGGGGATGCTAGCGATGCTGAAGTTTATTTCAGTTGGTTTTTATCCAGAAGTCCGACACTGCATAAAATACTAGAAGCAGCACCTGCACTACGTTGGCATCATGCACCAAATGCAGGCGTGAATCACATCTTGACACCAACTTATTTGAAAAGAGATATCATCCTCACAAATGGGGCCGGAGTGCATGGAATTCCGATCGCAGAATTTGTGATCACTTATATATTGGCTCATGCCAAGCATCTACAGGAATTATATGCTTTACAAGCAGAACGTCACTGGAAAAGAGGCTTTGCCATCCAAGAGTTGACAGATGCTACCTTGCTAATTATTGGCGCTGGTGGTATTGGTCAAGAAATTGCCGCCCGTGCTAAACCCTTCGGCTTAAGAATTATTGGCAGTCGTCGTCATCCCCAAGAGCTAGCAAATTTTGATAAAGTAGTGGGTGCTGATGAATGGCTATCGCTCCTGCCAGGGGTTGATTATGTAGTTATTGCAACACCACTAACTCCAGAAACCAAAGAATTTATTGATGAATCTGTATTGCGATCGCTCCCAAAACATGCCTATCTAATTAATATTGCTCGCGGTGGCGTAGTTGATGAATCAGCATTAATAAAAGCACTTACAGAAGGTTGGATTGCAGGTGCAGCATTAGACACAGTTAATTCAGAACCACTACCCCCAGAAAGTCCTTTGTGGTCACTTCCTAACATCTTTATCACACCTCATACTTCCGGCCATTCACCAAAAAGTAAACAGCGTTCAATAGCACTATTTATCGACAATCTAAAGCGTTATCAAGCTGGTCAACCGTTACGAAATGTAGTAGACAAAGAAGCAGGATACTAAACAATTAAAAATTAAAAATCAAAAATTAAGAGGTGTTGCCGATTGGGTTGCACAATCAAAAATCCAAAATTAAAAATCCAAAATGAAATGAGGGAATAGCAAATAGTGAAACTAATTTTACCCGATCATCTCATTGCTGATATTGAGCCACACCTACCATCTGATATAGATGTTGTGGAAGTAGATAGTGAAGGTAATCTTGATGGTGATGCTAGTGATGCAGAAGTTTATGTTAACGGATTTTACCTGAAAACCTCTACCCATGACAAAGTACTGGCAGCAGCACCCAGGCTGCGTTGGCAACAGTCACCGAGTGCTGGTGTGAATCACATCCTCACACCAAATTTTTTGCAAAAGGATATTATCCTGACTAATGGCGCAGGGGTTCATGCGATTCCAATTTCGGAATTCGTACTAGCATTTATGCTCCATCACGCCAAGAATCTGCGGAAATTGCAAACTTTGCAGGATGAACACACTTGGGTAAGAGGAATATCTCTCGAAGAGTTGGCAGACGCGAATTTATTAATTCTCGGTACAGGGAACATAGGTAAAGCGATCGCATCTCGTGCCAAAGCTTTTGGAGTCACAGTTTGGGGTAGTCGCCGCCATCCCGAACCCCTACCGAATTTTGACAAGATTGTGGGTGTCGATGAGTGGCGATCGCTCCTACCAGCAGCAGATTATGTAGTTATTGCTACACCATTAACTCCAGAAACGAAAGGCTTGATCGATGAAGCTGCATTAAGCTCCATGCGTCAGTCTGCTTACTTAATTAACATTGCTCGTGGTGCGATCGTAGATGAAGCCGTATTAATCACCGCACTACGTGAGGGATGGATTGCGGGTGCTGGATTAGATACAGTAGCTACAGAACCCCTGCCACCGGAAAGTCCCTTGTGGTCATTGCCAAACGCCTTTATCACCCCCCATTGTTCAGCCCTTTCGCCACGCCTCAGAGAGCGAATAGCACAACTATTTATTGACAATCTCCAACGCTACCAAACCGGTCAGCCCTTGCGGAACGTCGTAGACAAGCAAGCAGGATATTAATTGGGCATTGGGAAAGAGGAATTGGGGACAAGGGGAAAGACTTGTTGGAAGTTCTAAACTTTTGTCCCCTTGTCCCCTTGTCCCCTTGTCCCCTTGTCCCCTTGTCCCCTCATCCCCCCTGCTCCCTCATCCGCCACATTTGTATAAATCAGACTAAATATCTCTAAAGAAGTAAGCAATTTTGGCGATGGAAAAATTGCCAAGCTGAAACAAAATAATATAAGGAATTTAACATCATCCGCAAAAAGAAGGACTACAATCAAAACGGACAAATGTTTCATGCTCCAACAAAAGAGGATTACAAAGCTATGTCCGACTTAAATCGCGGAATTATGAAGTTTGAGGGTGCAGATTCCCCAAAAGTAGTCACTATCTCTACCGTGTTGCTTCTGGGATCGATCGCTGCTCTCATAATCTGGGCGCTGCAAGCGGCCTATGCGCTAAACTAAAACCATTAGTAGCTTAGAAGGACACTTGTCTTAAACGGTTGCCGTCGTAGCCAAGTGTCCATTCAGCAACTAGTAAATGAAGAAGAATCCAGAATCCAGAATCCAGAATTTAGAATGCTTTTCCTTTGGGTATTTAAACCACTACCTAGTTGTAGACCTCTAAATCTAAGATTTGGATCGTTTGAAACCCCTGTGTTCATGCCCAATCCCTTCTGAATTCTGACTCCTGACTCCTGAATTCTTTTTGATAAAAACGCCCTAATTATCATCATCAAAAATTTTAGAAAAACTTTAGATTTTAGATTTAAGGTTTTAGATGGAAAATTTAAATCTAAAGTCCAAAATCACGAATGTTTGAACCTTGGGGTGTCTTAGTTATTTTAATTGTCTGCCCCCTCTTGGGCGGATTACCCCTGATTGCATGGATCACTTACGCGCTTACGGGCAAGCAATTATCACAAGTTGGTACAAGAAACATTAGTGTATCAGCTGCCTTTTATCATGGCGGTAGGTTTGTCGGAATTCTGGCAGTCTTGTCAGAAGCTTTGAAAGGAGTTGCAGCAGTCTTACTCACCCGCGTTTTCTTCCCAGAGGGATCGTTTTGGGAATTGATCGCCCTGATTGCTCTGGTAATAGGTAGATACTGGATAGGCAGAGGGGCAGGTACGACAAATGTCGTCTGGGGATTTGTAGTACATGATCCACTGGTTGCAATATTTGTATTCTTCTTTGCAGGTATTAGCTTTACAATTCTGCAATCGAGAAAGGTAGTAAAATTTGGGGTTTTACTTCTCTTTCCTCTGTTTGTGATGATTCTGCACCTTGGCGATTATCCCAGAATACTTGCTGCTGTTGCTTTAGCTGGTTTAATGGGCTGGATTTATACTAAAATTCCTGATGATATGAATCTGCCAGCCCAAGAGGCACAAACTGAATCGCAAGGAATGTTGGAATTTTTGCGCGGTGAGCGCGCGATAGTTTCTTTAGATGAAGAGTTGGATGCTGCTATTGTTGGAGAAAAGGCGGCTACATTATCTCAAATTAAGCGCTGGGGTTATCCAGTCCCGAAAGGCTGGGTACTCGCCCCAATCGACGATCCCCAAATGTTGACAGAATTCCTCCAGCCATCAGAATTATCTCCCTTGGTGGTGCGTTCTTCTGCCATTGGAGAAGACTCAGAACACGCTTCTGCGGCTGGGCAGTATAAAACAATTTTAGATGTTACTAGCCAAGAGGCATTACAATCAGCGATCGCTCAAGTTCAAGCTTCTTACAATCATCCGTCTGCTGTGCAATATCGGCGCGATCGCGGCTTAAATGATACAGCAATGGCTGTGTTGATTCAACAACAAGTCCAAAGTGCATATTCTGGCGTAGCTTTCAGCCGCGATCCCATAACTGGGCAAGCTGATGCAATTATCATTGAAGCCCTTCCAGGCAGCCCGACACAAGTCGTTTCGGGAAAAGTCACACCAGAACAATATCGCGCTTTTGTCATTGAAACAGAAAATTCTTCCTCTGTGCAATTAGAGGGTGAAGGAAGAGTCCCTCAAGCATTAATCAAGCAAGTTGCATACTTATCTTATCGACTCGAAAAACGCTATCATGGCACTCCTCAAGATATCGAATGGAGTTACGACGGTCAAACACTCTGGGTGTTGCAATCTCGACCAATCACTACTCTACTGCCAATCTGGACACGCAAAATTGCCGCCGAAGTGATTCCCGGAGTAATTCATCCCTTAACATGGTCGATTAATCGTCCCTTAACTTGTGGAGTTTGGGGAGAATTTTTTACTCTAGTTTTGGGCGAACGCGCTTTAGGGTTAGATTTTACTGAAACAGCAACTCTGCATTATTCTAGAGCTTACTTTAATGCATCCCTCTTAGGAGATATTTTTCTCCGTATGGGATTGCCGCCGGAAAGTTTAGAATTTTTAACCAGAGGAGCTAAATTAAGTAAACCGTCCTTGCAGTCAACCTGGGAGAATTTACCAGGACTAGGGAAGTTGCTGAGGCGGGAATTAAGTTTAGAAAAAGACTTCAAGCAGGATTATCACAAACGCTTCATTCCTGGTTTGTCGCAGTTGGCACAAGAAGATATAAGTAACTTGGAACCAGCCAAGCTGCTAATCAGAATTGACTTTATTTTAGAGTTGCTACGTCATGGGACATATTACAGTATTTTAGCTCCCTTAAGTGCTGCTGTGCGGCAAGCGATTTTTCGGGTGAAGGATGGGCAAATTGATAATAGCGTTACTCCAGAGGTAGCGGCATTGCGATCGCTCAGTGCAATAGCAACAGATGCTAAACAAGTATTGCTTGAATTTGAACCACAGCGAGTATTTGAGCAATTAAAGCAAACCCCAGAGGGAGAAAAGATCCTGCGAGAATTTGATGAATTACTTCAGGATTACGGCTATTTAAGTGAAGTGGGAACAGATATTTCCGTTCCTACTTGGCGGGAAAATCCCCAGATGATTAAGCAGATGTTTGTGCAGTTAATGCAGGGTAACGAACCGCAATCAGGCGCTAAAGACGCGATTAATAGCATTTTTGCTGGTAAGCGCAAACGTGGATTTGTGCAACGGCGTGTGGATATCAAGGGACGAGTTACCGAAGTTTATTCACGGCTTTTGGCTGAATTGCGTTGGAGTTTTGTCGCTTTAGAGAAGATTTGGTTAAAGTCCGGCTTACTCAAGAAAACAGGAGATATCTTTTTTCTAGAATTTGATGAAGTGCGGCGTTTAATTACGGGTGACGATTCTAGGTTAATTGAGGAGTTAGATGAGTTAGTGGAATCGAGGCGATCGCAATTCGTCCAAGATGGTGAGATCATTCAAATACCCCTTTTAGTTTACGGTAATACACCCCCTCACCCCTTAGCTCCCTCTAAACTCTACTCTGACCAAATTTTACAAGGGATTGGAGCCAGCCAGGGACAGGCTGAAGGTAGGGTAAAGGTGTTACGAAATTTACAAGATGTGCCAGAAATTGATCTAGATACGATTCTGGTAGTACCTTACACAGATTCCGGCTGGGCCCCGTTATTATTAAGGGCTGGAGGATTAATTGCCGAAGCTGGTGGACGGCTTTCTCACGGTGCGATCGTTGCTCGTGAGTACGGAATTCCCGCCGTCATGGATGTTCGAGGTGCTACATGGCTATTGCAAGATGGTCAACGGGTAAGGATTGATGGCTCTAGGGGTATTGTGGAATTATCTAACGATTTAAGACCTTAATGATTACCACTTCTTTGAAAAACCTACCAGAAGAATCTGTTTCTCACAATGCCGAAATCAAGAAAAAGGTGATGCTACGCTTCGGCGATTTGCCTCACTTAACTAACTTTTCTCAAGCACGTTTTGCTCCCGGACAAACCGCACCAGCACACGCACATCAAGATATGTGCGAAGTATTCTTTGTAGAAGCAGGTTCAGGAGTAATTCACATTGATGGTACAGAATACCCTCTGCTTCCAGGGAACTGCGTGGCGATAGAACCGGGAGAAGTACACGAAGTTGTCAATAGTGGCTTAACTGAGCTTGTTTTGACCTACTTTGGTTTGCGAGTGGAAAAATCAGCGTAATTATTTTTAATACAACATACAGTGAGGGCACAATATTGTTATGCCCTCACAAAAGTTTGCGGAATGTGAGTTATAAACCAATACAGTTCAATTAAGCATTTCTTCCTTCTCTCTGTGTTCTCTGCGTCTCTGTGGTTCGTTAAAACGTTTTAGCGTTAACTGAACCATATTGGATTATAAACAGAGGTAAATTCGTAAAATCTTAATATACCAAGGGTGTCGCGCCGCGCATCTGACGTAAAGAATTTATACAAGCAGGACAATCGCAGCCAAATAAGTTGATTGCCACATTGCTTTCTTCATCATTGAACTCCAGCATAGGAGCATCTTCTTGAGAAAATTCTATTTCACGCTGATAGTTAGGAATTTGAGCTAATACGGAAGCCCTTGCACATACTAAACCCACTTTATGTTTATTGCGTATACAAGATAGACGGTCTGTAGTTTTAGTTGCTGGTTCTGGCTCCATAGCTTGTGCGTGATTGAGCATTACTCCCATAGAGAGAATAGAGCTAATCAGCACAGGAGAAGAAAGCAAACTCAGTAGGAATTTGTTCATTGATTTTCTTAAAAAACAATTGCGATCGCTCAGATTATCCGATTAAATTTTACAGCGCAAGTAAACATCTATCAGGAATATTGCTAGTTGTATGAGCAATTCTAGCTACTTTCTGCGTCGCTGTTGCATTTCTTGCTGACGCATGGGCATAGCGTCAATTTCTTTAAAAATTGCTGTCGCCTGCACTACTGTAGCATCACTGCGCTTAACACCACCATCTTTGCCTACCAAAATCACACGGAAATTTTCTTTGTCAACCCCAAAGGACTCGCGCAACTTGGCAGCAGAAGACTCATCTATTGGCTGTTTGTTGGCATAGCTTTCATTTGTTGCCAAAACCTGAACGAGAACTAAATCCCGATCTGCAAAACCGTTATTATACTTTTGTAATAGTTGCATTTGCTGCTGATAGATAGGGTTATCAACAGACGGTGCAAAGACTAGTAGCACACGATTTTTCCATTTTTGGGAACTGAGGTTGAATGAAGACATTTTGATGGCATGATTGATTGAACTTTGGACAGTATCAGCTTTGCTAACTGGCGACAGGATTATACACGTTAATAGGGAAAGGGCAATTAATACTGAATTATTCACAATGAGTTGTTGTCTGTTTTCTATCCTTTCAACTTATCATTATCCCCACTTTTTCTCTATCTGTTGATGGTTTTGTATTAGGTTAAGTAGGTGCAATGATCATGCCTACTATTCGGTATAGCGACGCGGCGTATAAACCCAGATACTGCCATCGTTGCGCTTGATGGTTCGGGTTTTTGTGGAACCAACAAGAATAATTGTCCGCATATCAGCGCTTGCTGGTTCTAACTGGTCAAGTGCGATCGCTTTCACTGTTTGTCCTGGCCTACCAAGATTCCGAGCTAACACTACTGGGGTATCTGGTGTTCTATGTCGCAGCAAAATATTTCTCGCTTCTGCCAGTTGCCAAGTACGCTCTTTAGAAACAGGATTGTAGAAAGCAATTACAAAATCAGCTTCAGCAGCAGCAGCAATTCGTTGTTTGATCGCAGACCAAGGCTTCAAGATATCAGACAGAGAAATAGCACAAAAGTCATGTCCAAGGGGCGCACCAATGGCGGCGGCTGCTGCCTGCATGGCGGAGATGCCTGGTGCTACATGAATGTCGATAGTGTTCCATTCAGGTTTAGCATAGCGATCGCATACTTCAAAAACTGCTGTTGCCATTGCATAGATACCAGGATCACCAGATGAAACTACAGCTACATATCGCCCAGTTGCTGCCAAATCAAGGGCCATTTTTGCCCGTGCTTCTTCTTCACGGTTGTCAGATTCATGCCGTTGCTTGCCATCAGCCAGAGAACCAACTAAATCTAAATAAGTTTTATAACCCACTAGGTCAGTTGCCGACTTGAGTATCTCCTTCACTTCGGGAGACATCCATTGCGATCCACCAGGGCCTGTACCAATAATCGCTAACCGTCCCCGTGGCTGACCAATGGTGTTGGGGTCAATTGGTTGAGGGGCAATGGCGATCGCAATGTCGGGAGATAAGGAAGATAAGGGAGATGTACCTGTAGCTGCGATCGCTACTGCTTGGGCGGGGCTATAACCTTGTAATAACAGATTTTCTAGCTGATTTGGAGTAAAAAAGCGGGCAGACACTCCGAAGGCGCTAGCTACGGCGTGGATTGCGGGATTAGCTGCGGCGGTAATAGGTGCAAATATCCCGGCGACTGATGCTTTTTCTAGTTTGGCATCAACTAGTAACTGCTGTACTAAAGTTACTGCATCATCAATGGTGTCATTAATTGCGATCGCGATCGTTGCTGGATGGTAGACAAGGCAGTTAGCTGTAGGAGCCACCAAACGTTCCGTAACTTGAATGGTCAAATTTCCCTGTGAATCTATGGGCAGTTTACTATTTCTTAACCAAGGTGCTGTACCTTCTAACTTGACTTTTGCCCCGGCTAGCAAATCTGAGATAAATTTCTTAGCATCCTCTGGGTTTGCTAAATGGTATCCAGGGGGAGGAGATAACAACGTTGTACCCAAACGTAAATCGCCAGTAGTCGTAATTGCAGGTTTGACATCAAGGGCTTCAGCAATGCGACGAGCCAAATCGTTTACCCCACCAAGTCCGCCCAAGAGGGGAACAATAGCACTACCATCTTCAGCTACAGCTAACACTGGTGGTTCCTGTCGTTTATCCGAGATTACGGGCGCTAGCGTTCTAATTAAAATGCCGGCGGCACAAATGCCAATTAGCGGCGTTCCTTGGGCAAATAACTCGCGCAACGTCTCGCCAAAGTTAGTAAAGCTGACATCAACTCCCGATGTGCGATCGGCTAAACCGTATAGTGTCGCCCCTGGTAGCACAGTGATTATTTTGCGTGCTACTGTCACGCTATTTTGACCTAGTATTACAATGGCGGGTGCAACGTTCATCATCATAAATAGATATCTTGCAAAATTTAATATCCTTCAAATAAAAGCATAGATTTAGATATACTTAAAAACCTATTTTGGGTTTATCCTATATTAGGTTTTAGAATTTAACTAAGTTTCAGTAATATGTACTAACTCTTATTGAGATCGAATAAACCATCGCCAGAAAAAAGGCAAGCTAAAATGCCTAAATCAGTTTTCAGCGAAGAGTACAATCGGTTTCGCCAGCTACTTATAGAAGCCCGCAAAGCTGCCAAGCTCACTCAAGCAGAGTTGTCAGCAAAGCTAGAGCTTCCGCAATCCTATGTATCAAAGTATGAACGTGGAGAGCGTCGTCTTGACGTGATTGAATTTTTACAAGTTGCCCAAGTCCTTAAAATAGATCCGCTTACTTTTATTGAAGAACTGTTGAAATACCAAAAGGAGACATAATAATCATTATTCAATATGTTGACTTTAACTCGGCAGATACAATCATTAATACCCAATACCAGAACGAATGGCACAAGATTAGTACTATTCTTACTAGAATGCCTTTGCACATCAAGGCTTCAGATCAAGCTGGAATTCAGGGTAATGCAATATTCGATCCAGTAGGTACGAACGAATACATTAAAGCTGCCTTTATTCATGATGATTGGAAATCAAATATACCTATTCCAGTACCTTACAGATTTTTGGGTACAGAGGTTGATTTTGCCAAAGCTGGCATCATCATTGAAATTCAATTTTCTAATTATCCCTTCCTACTTAATAACACCTTGCGCTCAGAATTGTTCTTCAAAGCTAAAACTGAATTTGTTGGATACCCTACTAATCTAGTGATTTTAGTGACAAAGGCTTTAATGTTTCCTGCTTCCAACAGCACTCTTTATTACGAGCAAGCTGTTAATCAGTTAACAGCTTTGACTAAATACCAAGTTTTTGATGTACCAATCAGACTGGTTGGATTATTTGAACAACAAAATACAATAGTGCCTATCATCTGGACTGAGTATTCATCTAAAAGATATTCTAGAACTGTGAACACTAGAATCAATCGCCAATGCCAAATCATTCCTGGACGTTTAGCCCGTAGTCGCTGCCTATTTAACTTATTGTAAAAATTAATCTATTAACTCCATAATTTTAATTCAATTTGTTCTATTTCTTCTACCTGTTTTACTATTTTATTTTGCAAAGAGGTCTTTTTACCATTACCATTAAGCTTTGGATCTACTGGAATCTCTTCACCTCTTAGATTAGCTGCAAAAGCAGATTCTTCATAAATCAATCTATCTTCCATTTCTTGCAAGTGATACTCTTCTGGATAAATTTTTGCTTTGCTGCGTTCTGAAGCTTTATTTCCCACTTGCACATCAAAGTGGAATTTATCAATAGATTGACCAGTTTTTTCAACATAATCGCGCAATGTTTTTAAATTTGGAAAACAACCATTTTTATCTGGATTGCCACTGAGACGACGCAACGCAACTTGATGATATTTTGGCTCAATTTCTGAGCCGATAAAATGGCGTTCATGATCTCTCGCAACCACTGCCGCAGTACCAGAACCCATAAATGGATCTAAAACAATATCATTTTTGTTAGTTGTAGCTAAGATAATTCTAGCTACCAAGTCTTCTGGAAATTGGCATGGATGTATAGTTTGTTCTTCATGATTGTGTTTAACATTCCGAAATAGCCAAATATCACCAGGATTTTTTCCTTCTGGATTACATGAAAGTTCACCTTTCCGATTTCCTTGATAATGTTTCTTATTTTGATACTTTTGCGGAACTCTAATAGCATCTAGATTAAATTTATAATTATCAGATTTAGTAAACCAAAGAATAGTTTCATGTCTACAAGAAAACTTTTTCTGTGCATGAAGACCATGTTGCCTAGCCCATATAATTCGGTTGCGAGGAATCAATCTACATGACTCTAAAATCGGAAAAAAACGAATATCCAAAGGAATCAACATTCCTCGATCAGAAAAAGCACCAACTTGCCAAAATAGCGAACCTGTATTTTTGAGAATCCGGCTACATTCAAGTAGAACGGCTGTTTGTTCTGCCAAATAAATCTCAAGAGCCTGCCTTGATTCGTATTCTTTGCCTAGATTATAAGGTGGAGAGGATACAACTAAGTCAACACATTCATCAGGTAGATTCCTAAGCAGTTGTAAGCTATCCTCTAAGAGAATCTGATCCAAGGGTAGACTCTCTCTATTAGTCTTCATTACGATACCTACCTTGCAAGTAATACTAGACCTTCCTGAGTATAACCTATTTTAGGTTATTAACCAATTATTGAGAAAAATATCAATATTAAGTAGAGTACAATACCCTCCCTACTTAACTTTAATGATCTATTTTGCTGCCGTAGACATACTTAAAGGCGATCGCCTCTTTAAAAAGGCGATCGCTTCTTGTTTCAATTAGCTTTACGCTCTTTAAGGACTTGATCTAGCAAGTTTCTAGCAGATTGTGCTTTAGCCAACGCTATTTGATGGTCATTATAAGCCCGAACAAGGCGAGAAAGACTGCTCACACCTGTCTTAAGTTGCTCTAGTTCTTCACCAGCAACCAGTTCTCCATCAAGCATCCGCCCGATTAACGGTTTGATGTCTCCCACTTCCTGCCGGACTTTTTGGAGTTTTTCTAAGCTACTGAGCAAAGTTTTAAGTGAGTTCAAGATGTCATCAATATCCTGAACATCCTCCACTGCTTCTGGTAAATCTTCAATTGTCACTGTATCTTCATCTGAAATTGTAGGCAATTCCTGTGCAGACATTTCAGTTTTAACCCCATTTGGCCGTGCCATCAAAGCTTCCTCAAGGAATTTTCCTTAGTGTATCGCTGATTCAGCCTATGTTAAGCAATTTCGCCATAGCTAATCGTTGCAGTTTCCCGGTAGCACCACGAGGTAGCTGATCCAAAATGTGAATTTGCTTAGGAACTTTGAAGTCTGCCAGCATAGTTGAACAGTAAGCTAAAAGTTCTTTTTCGCTCACTTCTCCTTTGAGAACAACAGCAGCATGGATATCTTCTCCTAAAGATTTGTGGGGAACGGCAAAGGCTAAGGCTTCGGCGACGACAGGATGGCGCAGTAAGACATCATCGACTTCTAAAGGAGAAATTTTTTCTCCACCCCGATTAATCAATTCTTTAATGCGTCCAGTTAAACGGAGGTAACTGTCTGCATCCAGTGTTCCCTGATCTCCTGTGCGGAACCAACCGTTTACAAAAGCGGTGGCGTTAGCTTCCGGGTTGTTTTCGTAACCATCTATGACATTCGGTGCTTTTACCACCACCTCGCCCAAGCTTCCCTGAGATAATAGGTTGCCTTCGGAGTCCATAATGCCGACTTCCACACCGAAGCCATAACCTACAGTACCCGGTTTCCGCACTTTTGGCGGCAAAGGGTTAGTAGTCATTAAGTGAGATGCTTCAGTCATGCTGTAAGATTCCACAACGGGAGCATTCAGAGTTGCCTCTAGTTGTTCAATAATAATTGGAGGCAAGGGAGCGCTACTAGAGCGAATGAAGCGAAAGCGATTAGCTTTGACAATTTCTGTGTTGCGGCTAGCGCGGGCCAAAATTGTCTGGTGCATGGTTGGCGCTGCGGAGTACCAGGTAGGTTTGTAAATATCTACCAGTTTCCAAAACTCCAAAGCATTAAAACCATTGGGACAAATTAATGTGCCGCCCGATCCTAGAGTTGCCAGCAAACATCCTACCAATCCGTGAATGTGGAACAGGGGCATTAGGCAAAGTGTAGTGTCAGCTGCTGTGAGTGAGTAAGCAGTAATAATATTGTTGGCTGATGCGATTAGATTGCGATGACGAATCGGCACACGTTTGGGACGGCTGGTGGTGCCGCTAGTGTGGAGAATCATCGCTAAATCATCGGCGTTGGGAGCTGCGGGATTCGAGGATTCTGCTGGTTTTGAGGCTGTTTTGACTAATTCAAAACTCAGTGTACTGTCAGTATTTACCTTGGCATTAATCAGCATCATGTCGGGTGTGACGGCGGCAATCGCTGCTTTTGGCAACTCAGATAACGTAATCAGTGCTTTTGCTTGGATATCTTCGTAATAGAAAGCAAATTCTTCTTGTTTGTATTTAGGATTTAAGGGTGCAGCAGTGCCACACAGGGCAACAGCTAAAAAGGTAATAGCCATTGGTGAACCGTTAGTCATGGCTATGGCAATACGTTCTCCTCGTTTCAATCCAAAGCTGTTGAGTTGCGCTACTAGTCCAACAATATTCTCGCGCAATTGCTTATAAGTTAGCGATCGCTCAGACGGTGTAACTAGGGCTAGATGATTGTCTTGCCCTGTTAAAAGCTCAAATAAGTTCATTAGTTTTTCCGGTCTGTCAACGGATAATTCAATCAGTTTTAAGAATAAAGTACACGCCACGGGTAAACAACGTTTAGCCCGGTCTTTGCGGCATGGTAATCTTTATTACACTAAAACTCTTAATGACTATCATTGACAAATACATAACTTAATCATAGTTTAAGTACAATGTGCCGTACATAAATATTTGATGAATTTATCTACCCTAAATAAGCTCTTTTGTTATGAGTCCTATAAAGATTACTATGTTAGGCGAAAGCTTGGAGCGCCAAGGTGGAATAGTTTCCGTGCAAAAGCTCATCCTTGAAGAAGCCACTGAAGCTACTTCTGATATTAAATTTACACATATAGCTACTTTACCCAATGGCTCTGCTCTCCAGAAAGTATTGGTATTTGTGCAGGCAATAGGGGAGTTATTTTGGAATTTATTAAATAAAAAATCCGACTTAATTCACGTCCATGTTTCAGAGAGAGGTAGTGCTTTTCGTCACTCAATCACTAGTGTAATTTGTTGGCTGTTTAAAAAACCGCTAATTATTCATGCTCATAGTGCTGACTTTCATTTGTTTTACTCTGAGCTTCCTCAATTACTGAAGCAATGGCTTAGTTGGTCTTTTAGGAAATGTACCCGTTTTATTGTTTTATCAGATAGCTGGAAAAAATTTTATATCGAAAATCTTGGTTTGAAGCCAGAGCAAGTTATTGTTCTTCCTAATGCAGTAAGAATTCCTGCCCAAATTCCACAGCATGTAGATTCCAACGAGGTATTTTTCTTATTTCTAGGTCGCATTGGTCAGCGCAAAGGTGCATTTGATTTAATTAACGCATTCGCTTCTATACCTGCCCAAGAGAAAAGTAAAGCAAAGTTGACTATGGCAGGTGATGGAGATGTAGAAAAAGCTCGTAGTTTGATTCAAAGTCTAAATCTTGTTGACCACATTACTATCCTTGACTGGGTAGACAAAGAAAAACGCGACGAGCTTTTAGCTAAAGCTGATGTATTTGTTTTACCTTCTTACAACGAAGGTTTGCCGATGGCACTACTAGAAGCAATGAGTTGGGGTTTAGCTGTCATAACGACTAAGGTAGGAGGAATACCCGAAGTAGTTACTCAAAATCAGAATGGTTTATTACTCAATCCGGGTGATATTCAACAGCTGTCAGAGGCAATGCAATCTTTAATTGCAGATAAGAATTTGAGAATATCTCTAGGAGCTAATGCACGGATAAGTGTTAAACACTTGGATATCAACAATTATCTTGCATCCTTAAAATACATTTATGCATCAGTCGTAGGTTAAGAGCCATATTCTGATGATCATTGATTAACCATAAGTTTGTGTAAAGTAGACAAGGAGGAAATAACAATGGAAACAATGAATACGAAAACTTTCCCTGAAATTAAGTTGTTTGATACAAGATTCCATAAAGTGAAAGTACAAGAATTAATCGATTATTTAGTAGAATCAGTCAAAAAACCAAAAAAGACAATTGTCGAAAATGTTAATATTAGAGCGATGAATTTTGCTTATGAAAAGCCTTGGTATCGAGATTTTTTAAATAATGCAGATTTAGTATTTTGCGATGGATTTGGTGTATTGTTAGCGGCTAACTTAAGCGGTTATTCACTGGATTCTGTACATCGCATGACAGCACCAGATTATATAGAAGATTTAGCATTAAAATGTGAAAAAGAAAATGTTTCTTTGTTTTTATTAGCTGGAAAACCTGGCGTAGTGGATGAAGCAATTACAAAGTTGGTATCAATTGCACCAAACCTTCGGATAGGTGGACATCATGGTTACTTTGAGAAATCAGGAAAAGAGAATGATTTAATAATAGAAAAAATCAATAAATTCCGACCTGATATTTTATATATTGGTTTTGGTATGCCATTACAGGAGCGGTGGATTTTAGATAACTTCAATAAAATTGAAGCTCGTGTATTTTTACCTTTAGGCGCGTGTCTAGATTTTTATACTAACTCTACATATCGTGGCCCTGAGTGGCTGACGAATAATGGCTTCGAGTGGTTAACACGCTTAGTTACTGAACCTACTCGTCTTTGGGATCGTTATGTCATAGGTAATCCATTGTTTTTTTATCGTCTATTTAAGCAAAAAATCGCTCAAAAATTGGTAGCAAATCGCTAAGAGGTTGTTTGAGAATTCTGGCGTTGCTGATTGCGGTATAAAAACAATTGTGCGTTGTGGTGAAAATCCTTGGAGATAATTAAAATTTTACGTCTCTACACCCAAGTTCATACCTCGATTCAGCAAGGCCAAAATTCCTATTGTCGGTATAAAAAGGTTTTAGATGTCTCTATTGGACTTACTTTTTCTTCCTACCAGTAACGATTTCGACATTTCCTTTTGCAATACCATTTCACGAAAAATATGATACAGATGCAAACCTTGAAAGCATTGCTGTATCTAATTTTTTTAATTGCTTTAGCGCAGCGTTAGCGTTAGCGAAGCGGTAGCGTTCGCGCAGCGTCTCGTAGAGAGGAACGAGCGTCCGTAAGAGCGTCATTGCGTTAGCGTAGCGGTGCGTTTGCTTTTAGCGTCTCCAAGAGTTGCCCATTGTGTTAGCGTAGCGGGGTGAAGCCCATTGTGAATTGGTACAAGTGCTTCTAGTGCCTTCGCCTTGAGCATCTTCTTGCTTCTTTTCACCGTCTGCTTGAGTGATCGCAGCTAGGGTATTTTGGGAGGTGGTAGATTTACCAATACCGCCTTTACCGTAGAAAGCAATCTGTCTAATTTTGTCGTCGGACATAATAATTTATCCTGCAATTATTTGCTGAGTATGTCGGTTCATGATTGATCGCATGTAGTGAAAGCGATCGCTTAACTTTGCAGCACAGTTTGGATCATCTCTGCGCTTCTGTGCAGAGATGATTTGATATAGGGACTGGACTTTGGACTAAAAAGAGAAAGGTAGTCAGCAAGTAACACTGACTACCGTAAAGCCAATGAAAGTAATCAATACTGGCTGCTTAATTCTTTTTTCAGTAACTTCGCTTTATACCAATTAATTTGGTTTAAAGCAGCGATTGATACAGTTTTAGTAATCGGTTTCAGCTTTGATCCTTGATAGGAAAGTAACAAAAGCCGTAGAAAACTTACCAATAAATTCTGCCGCATGGGTAAATTTTACCCCAACTAAAAATTGTTAATTTTACTCAGGTAAAAATGCAGACAGCATTAGCAATGCTACGTCACCTTTACTGTGTATAAATGAGATGAAATAACAGTTTTTAGCACAATAATAATGGAGAGAGTAATGATTACCGAAGAAGACTTAGCCCAACAATTTACTCTGATTATCAAGCAAGCTCACCCAAGAGCATGGAAATTACTACAGTACTGCTATATAAAAGTGCTAAATTCTAAATCAAAAGGAATGTATATCCCTCATGCCAAATATATAAGAATTTACTGCCCTGACAGACTGATTTCTGCTGTAGTAGCAGAAAAAAATTTACTGATAGAAGTGGCAGAATATCTGGGTCTAGTAGAAGTTGTTTGCGTGAATGCTACAAATTTGTTACACGATCCCAAATCGCAGATTAAGAAGATTTATCCTAAATTATGGTTAGATTTGCAGTGGATTGTTACACAAAATCAAGAATTATGAAAACTGAAATAATGTCTAATTTTAATCCTGCAAAATCCTCAGCTTAATTTCTTAAAACGTACAAAAATTTCATGAATCAGCCCTACCTATCTCCAGATGTTTGCCTTCCAATCTGATAATTCAATTAAGTTAAATACTGTTTAGACAACTCGAAAAAGCAACTAATAAAAAGTTTTTATTAGCAGGCGATGTCTGACTACAAGCCGCTGACGCTCCTTCTCTACGAGACGCTACGCGAACGTCGCTACCGCTTCGCTAATGCGTTTACGCATCACACGCATTTTGTTGTCAACCCACTAACTGATAAATATATTTATAGAAAATAATTTACTTGGTTTTGGCGTACCAAATGGTAAAAGTGCCTTAATTGCTACAATTATGACCCTCTTAAATTCGACAAACTTGTTACGTAATCAGGACTTACGCAGTACAATTATTCGTTGAGTTGGGTATAGCGCATAGGGAATGGGGCATCGGTAAATTTTCCATGCTCAATACCCAATGATCAATGCCCAGCCCAAACCTTTGACTTTTCGTTACTGATGCGTAAGTCCTAGTAATATTAAGTCGCAGATGGTGTTAAAAGATTGCATTCACTACTTGACATGTCAACACTGCGATTTATACCGTCTTTTCTAGCTACTGGAATCAGTCCTGATAGCAATTCCCACTGCGGCGATGAAAGTTAATTAGGTACGGTGGATTCATGGCTCTCGTCACGCTGTCATCCTTAAGTATTTTTTCTATTGACAGGATATCGGTGAGTGAGCTTTCTTACTTTTTAGACATCCTCTAAGATTAAAACATCAACAGGTTTCAAACATCATTTAAGGAAGGAAAATAAGATGGCTAACACAAATAATCTCACAGTTGCGAGTGAGCAGGCTCTTGTGATCATCCCTCCCCTGACTAGTAACACTAATCCAAACACTGCTGAAAAATTGGAAGTTACTGGTAAAGGAGAGATAACGGTTCCCACTACTTTAACTGAGGTGCAATTGGGGATTCAAGTACAGGGAAAAACCTCAACCGAAGTTCAAGAAGAAACTGCTCAACGTTCAGCAGAGGTAGTTGATGTGCTGAAAAAGCTTGGGGCGCAAGAACTTCAAACTACATCTATTCAACTAAATCCCGTCTATAAATATGATAAAGATGGTAATCAAACCCTAATCGGCTTTAAAGGACTTAACACACTTCAGTTTGAGTTACCAACGGATCAAGCTGGAGGAGCAATTGACAAAGCTATCAAAGCAGGTGCGAATCTAATACAGAATATAAACTTCACTCCTTCAGACAAAGCATTGCAGCAGGCACGCTTGCAGGTTCTTAGCGAAGCAGTTAAAGACGCTCAAGCTCAGGCTAATGCAGTTTTTAGTACCTTGCAGTTAACTCCCGGGAAGATTATTGACATTGATATTAACTCAACTGCCAATCCTACCCCATCTCCTTTGGTGGTTGAAGGATTAACATCATTAAATAAGGCGTCTTTTGCAGCAGATATCACAACTCCTATAATTGGTAGTCCTGATACGATAAAAGCTAGTGTTTCTCTAGATATCGGTTATTCTCAAAATTCAGCAGGCACTCTCGCTTCGGCTACTAATGATAATCTCACAGGTGCGATTAAGCAGGCTCTTGGGATTATCGATCCCCTTACTGGTAGCACTAATCCAAACACTGTTCAGAAATTGGAAGTTACTGGTCAAGGAAAGGTCACTGTTCCCAGTACTTTAACTGAGGTGCAATTAGGGATTCAAGTACAGGGAAAAACCGCAACCGAAGTTCAAGAAGAAGTTGCTCAACGTTCAACAGCAGTAGTTGATGTGCTGAAAAAGCTTGGAGCACAAGAACTTCAAACTACATCTATTCAACTAAATCCCGTCTATAAATATGATAAAGATGGTAATCAAACCCTAACTGGCTTTGAAGGACTCAACAAACTTCAGTTTGAGTTACCAACGGATCAAGCTGGAGGAGCAATTGACAAAGCTATCAAAGCAGGTGCGAATCTAATAGAGAATATAAGCTTCACTGCCTCAGACGAAGCATTAAAGCAGGCACGTCTCCAGGTTCTTAGCGAAGCGGCTAAAGACGCCCAAGCTCAGGCTAATACAGTTTTTAGTACCTTGCAGTTAACCCCCGGAAAGATTATTGACATTGATATTAACTCAGCTAGCAATCCTAGCCCATCTCCTTTGGACTTTAATCTAGTAGCAGGTAAAGCTTTTGCAACAAGTACTACAACTCCTTTAATTGGTGGCCCTCTGACGATAGAAGCTAGTGTTTCTCTAGATATCGCTTATTCTTCAGCTCCAGCAGGTACTCTCGGTTTAGCTTTTCATGGATTGCAGTGATTTGCTACTGTCAAAAGCAAGGGCGCGGTGTAGTTGCGCCCCTTGCCAAACAACTAGGCGAGAAACATGGAAATATTCCGACGTTTATACTCGAATTAGTCCTTATACGACTCCAAAATCCCACTGCGAATCATTAGTTGTGGCCAAAACAACACAAAAAACCCCATCCATGTCACTACAGGAATGGAGACGAGAACTGTTAGCCAGATAGTTTTAAATAGTAACCAGCTACCAGCAATCAGGGTTACACCTGTGAGAACTATAGACCAGGGTTGACACCACCAAGGTTTATAATTCCAGGGGCTTATGGGCTTTTGTTCAGACATTGATTTTATTTAATAAAACTCCAAATTTTCTTTTAACAATTTTTAGGATAAATTATCTACCACTACAGGTAGGCGAAAATAAACCTACCATTAGACATAAATTCGTAAGAAATATAACAGTACAATCCAGATTTATATTCTTGCACCTGGCCACTTTTTTGCCAGAGAATAAATTCTCTGGCTAATAGCGTAAGTCCACTCAAACGGACTACGGACATATTCCGCAGTACTTGCTTACGAAAGCACTGGTTCTGCTTCCAGCTTCTCAGATCGGTTCTTCAAGACGGTTGGTAATTGGCTGTTGAACGCTTCACCTTCAACCACTTGCGATCGGAAACCATCAGGCCCGACTGGAACATCACCCGTTATGGTGGTGCGATAGAGGACGCGCTCGACTTCCAGATGATCCAGATCCTGCGGGGCTAAATGCGAGGTGGCGCGATTGTCCCAGAAGGCAATGTCACCGTTGTTCCATCGGAAGCGGGTAGTGTAGGCAGGCTTGGTAATCTGGTTGAAAAACAACTCAAGCAGCAGGTCGCTTTCTTGCCGTGATACGTCAAGAATGTGCGAGGTGAAGCCAGGATTCACGTACAATGCTCGTTCGCCTGTCTCAGGATGAACCCTGACAACTGGATGTATTGAAACCAGGGGATTGGCTGCAATGCGCTGGGCGATTTTGCTATTGCTGGGCAGGTTCAAACGGGCATTGAAGCGATGTTCGGCTTTCAATCCGTCTGCTAGCGATCGCAAGGGTGCTGATAGACCCTCGTAGGCTGCAACCAAGTTAGTCCACTGGGTGTCACCACCGAAGCTAGGAACGTTAACCGCACGCAAAATTGATGCCGCAGGCGGGTTGACAACTGCTGTCACATCGGTATGCCAACGGCTCTCGTAGCTAGAACGCCGCAGGCCATTGCGCCGTTCGTAACGACTGCGGTCAATCGGCAATATTTCTGAGAAGCCTTCAATTGGCTCATCTTCGTGGGGATGCGCGTAGGTAACTTCGCCAAAACGAGCGGTGAACGCAATCTGTGCAGCATGATCTATGTTCTGACCGCGAAAGAACACGACTTTCCACTTCAATAGTGCTTGACGAATCTCTTTGACTGCATCATCGTGCAAGGGACGCGAAAGGTCTACGCCACTGATTTCGGCACCGATTAAACCAGCTACCTGCTTGACTTCAATGTGTTTGTTGCTCATCTGAATTCTCCATAGTTTGATCTATAGGGCAGTCTTCGCACTCGTTCGTTTCTTTTGGTATGTTGCTTGCACTTAATGACTACATACCAAAGGAAGCGATCGCAGCTGAAAAATATTATACGATAAATCGATCAATTTACAGTAGTATAAGAATATCCTATTTTTATACTTGCTCTAATTCCCTCCTAAAAAACAGGGTTAGGGAGGATTAAGGCAGAAGCCAAGCTTAATAAACGTTAATAATTAATGAGTCTGACGCATTTGCCAGATATACATCAATCCTCCAGCATCTCCAATAATTGCGGCTCGCTTAATTGCGTAATTCCCAAAGAAACCGCTTTTTCTAATTTAGAACCTGCATCTTCGCCTACTACCAAATAATCGGTTTTTTTACTCACTGATTCAGTCACTTTCCCACCAGCTTTTTGAATCAAAGCCTTGGCTTCATCTCGCTTTAAGGTTGGTAATGTTCCTGTAATTACAAAAGTTTTACCTGCGAACTTTTGATTACCATCCCCAATTGTTTTTGTTTCCTCTGTAGCAGCTAATTGCAACCCTTCTGCTTGTAAGCGTTCTATCAACTTTTGGTTGGCATCAATCCGAAACCACTGGTACACAGATTGGGCAATTTCAGCACCAATACCGTAAATTCCTTCAATATCTGATTGCTTTGCTGTCGCTAACTGGTCTACAGTGAAATATTTCTGAGTCAACAATTGAGCATTGACGCTGCCAACGTGCCGGATGCCTAAACCATACAATACCCTTGACCAAGGTTGGTTTTTCGATTGAGCGATCGCATCTACCAATTTCTCAGCCGACTTTTCCCCCATCCTTTCTAATGCACACAATTTGCTTTTTGTCAACTCATACAAATCGGCAACAGAATGCACCAAACCTTTATCAACGAGTTGATGCACCAGCTTTTCCCCCAAGCCTTTAATATCTAAAGCATCACGACTTACCCAATGTTCAATGGAACCTTTGAGAATCGCTGCACAGGAAGCATTGACGCACCGAGTCACCGCCTCACCTGATTCTCGCACCACTGGTTGACCACAAACTGGGCAATGGGTGGGCATAACGAAAGGTTCAGTGTCAGAGGGACGGAGTTCTTTGAGTACCCTTAGCACTTCTGGGATGATTTCTCCGGCTTTGCGGACAATGACAGTATCGCCGATGCGAATATCTAATTGAGTAATGCGATCGCTATTATGTAAAGTAGCGCGAGAAACTGTTGTCCCCGCCAGTTGCACTGGGCGCATCTCGGCTAACGGCGTTAACGCCCCCGTTCGTCCGACATTCACAGCAATATTTTCGACACGAGTGGGTGCTTCTTCGGCTGGGTACTTTAGAGCGATCGCCCAGCGAGGGAATTTCTGGGTAAACCCTAGCTGTTCTTGAAGTTTAAAAGAATTCAGCTTTACTACTACCCCATCAGTCATGTAGGGTAAATTCAGCCGTTCCGTATCCCAGTATTCATAATATTTTGCCACTTCTGCGATCGAGGCACACAGTTTGTGGTTGGGGTTGACTCGAAAACCCATCTTTTCTAATAACTCCAATGCTTCCCATTGGGTATTGGCAATACTGGCGTCATCTCTACCAGGAATGTGTAAGGTATAGCCAAAGAAATCTAATCGCCGTTTAGCGACAATGCGCGAGTCTAGTTGTCTGAGTGTACCAGCTGCGGCATTGCGGGGGTTGGCAAATAATTGCTCGCCTGCTTTTTGTCTTTCCTCGTTGATTTGTTTAAATACTTCCAACGGTAAAAACGCCTCACCGCGTACTTCCACCCTTTCTAGAATTTCTAACCCTTCAAAATTCAAACGTAAGGGAATTGAGCGAATTGTCCGCACATTTTGGGTGATATCTTCACCCGTCACCCCATCACCCCTAGTTGCACCCCTAACTAGAATGCCATTTTGATAGGTCAGAGCCAAAGCAGAACCATCAATTTTGAGTTCACAGACATATTCTACCGAGTCTATTTTCGGTACTTGTCGCCGCCAACGCTGATCCCAGGTTTGCAACTCATTGATATTAAATGCATTCTCTAGACTGTACAGGGGGATATTATGCCGCACCGAGGTAAACTGCGTTGCTGGTCTCTCACCCACGCGCACAGTCGGACTATCGGGAGTCGCCAATTCTGGATACTGAATTTCTAGTTGTTGCAATTCTCGATATAACTGGTCATAGACTGCATCCTCCATAATTGGAGCATCTAAAACGTAATAAGCATAACTGGCTTGTTGCAATAATTGGCGCAGTTCTTCTGTACGTTTTACTTCTGGCTTAATCTGGGTCATTAGACTTATTACAAAATACCTAGCGAATAGAATAGCCTGCATGAGCAGGCTTTGTTTGGGTAGCCGTGACCGAAGAGGCGGAGGGGCAGGGGAAGCAATCCCTGCCCCGTTCGCGTAGAGTCTCGCAGAGAAGCTGTGAAGCGGAGCGGAACATGGGTATCAAGCCCCGTCTTTCTAAGAAGTTCTTGATTGGTCGGAGTACAAGCTCCGTTCAATCCTCTCCCCTGCTCCCCTGCCTCTTTTGACTTATAATCGTTGGGATTTAGCGATCCCAGTCTTCGACTTCATATAAAAATCGAGTTTTGCCAATTAGTTTACGATTAGCAGAGGTACTTTGGACAAACACAACATACTTTTCTAGGTTACTCGGTTTAATCCGAATCGTTGCATCCATCGGTAGACCTAACATTTCTCGTGCAGCACCTCCTTCAAATAAATCACCCGTTGCTCGATCCATTAAGATAATTTCTTTTTGAGCCTGGATAGTTTCTGTTTTTGTAAATTCGTAGAAACCCCGCCCAACTTTAAAACTTAAACCATTTTCTAATACAAAGGCTTTAATTGAAATATCTTGTTCAACCTCTAAAATTTGGAAACGCCCCGGAGAAACTGCCCGTAAATCAGCCGATTCGTAATAGGATGTTGCTTCCCGGTTCATCATGGTGTTAAATATTTTATTTAACCCACGGCTCATGCGTCCTTGGTCAATTACTTCTTGTTCATAAGCTTGTAGCTGATCGTTAGAAGATTGTTGGTAGCAGACTGCTAAAAACAAATCACTAATATACGAAAATTGGTCTAAGTTGATATGAAAACCGCCAGACTTTTCTGCAAGTTCTTGATAAAAAGGAGTGGCATGAGGGCGATTGAGTGCTTGAACTCCGTAAACTGTAATTTCTGCCTCAGCTAATTTATCTAACTCTTTGCGCCAATTCAGTTTTTTAGGATTGTGTGCTGGCGGATGGGGAATATCATCGCCAATCAAAACCAGTGATTTTGTTGCTGATTTTGACCAAGATAAAGATTGCGATTCATGTAATACCAATTCGTAACATTCCGGTGCATCTCCGCCACCAGTAGGTTCGACATTTTGCACAAAATCACAGATAGCATCAACATCACCAGATATATTAAATATTTTGGTGACATAAGTTGAACCTGCATCGCAATAGTCACCATGAGCAATAATTCCAATTTTAATTAAGGGAATTTCGTCTATTAGTCTGGTAACGGTATTTTTGATTTTTCGCCGTACTTGAGTAAGGCAAGGATACATACTTCCAGTTGTATCAAAACTGAAAACAATCTCAATATTATTACTTGTCATCCGCTCACCTAAATTAATATTTAATTTTTAACTTACAAAATTACAAATGGCACGTAATCATGGTTAAAAATTTTACAGGTAAGCCGCCAATTATCATTACTCACTGAGGCGTTAATACCGCAAGGCGGAAGTCAAAAGTCAAAAGTCTTATGAAATTAGGACTTACGCAAAATATCTCTCAAACTCTCATTTCTCCTCTGCGCTTCTGCGGTAGCCTGCGGCAAGCCACTTTGTGTCTACGTTATTCCATAACTCATGCGTAAGTCCAATATTTTTTTACCCTACCCTAACCCTCCCCTTAATCCCCCCGACACTTACCCAAATTGACCCAGTTTGTGGCGCTGGTGCAGTGCCTATGGATTCTACCATCTCTGCCCAAATCTCCCCTTCACCATCTGTTCTCAATAGTTCTGGTAGCGCTTCGACCAACGTGTTGTCATTATCCTTTTTTTGACTACGCAGCCAAGGTATTTGTCCTGCCAATCCCAAAATTTGTGGATTGTGAGGTATTGGTACTACTGCTAAACAACTGTGTAGCATCATTCCTCTACCTTTACCATCACCAATATGCCCTAATCCCTTAATTTACCGATGATGAGTGTAATCTAGTTCTGTTGTGTCTTGGATGAATCAAACAACATTGGATTTTATTTCAGTCGTGCTTTGTTTCGTCGCCGTAATGTGAGGTTGAAGTTATTTGTTGATAACGCTAGGCTGGGATGGTGTTAAGCGAATTCACGGTTGCTGAGTTCATCTTGATATTATTGATGGCAAAATTTGGGTGCAACGGGATGACACAGAAGATGGTGTAACCTACGAATTGATAGCAGCAGGAATTCACAAAGAGAAAATTGTCTTGGGATTTCACCCGCCAAATGTTAGGCAACACACAGGGTATGCTATTGCCTAACTTATTAAAGCTAACATTTAAGCCAACTGTAGCGGGTATTGGGCACAGTCTTCCCCATGCCCTATTCTCCTATAGATTACTTTCAATCAACTGGCGGTATTCGCTCTTTTGCTTCACACCTTTGACTTCCTTCACCAGTTCTTTATTTTTGAACAATTGAACTGTTGGCGTTCCTGTCACACCAGCATTTTCAGCAATATCTCGGTCTTTGTCGATGTCAATTTCCACAAAGTGAATTTTGCTGTCAAACTCATCCACCACTTTGTTTAAAATTGGCTTCAGAGTATGGCAAGGGCCACAACCAGGAGAGACGTATTTAACAAGGAGTAAGCGATCGCTTTCATGGAACAATTTCCGTAAAGCATAACCTCCCTCATGGCGCGTCGCATCCAATTTAAATCCAGCTTCTTCCTCGGCTTCAGTCTTTTTGGCTGGCTGATGTTCTAATTCATTAACTGCTGTTTCTGGCTGTTGATGGAATTCTTGAATCAAGCCAGTGGACGACAACCAACGTTCTGCCAACATCGCCGCCATACAACCAGTACCCGCAGCCGTAATTGCTTGCCGAAACTCATGATCTTGTACGTCGCCAGCAGCAAAAACGCCTTCTACACTGGTTTCCACAGAACCAGGCTTAGTGACAACGTAACCTACCTCATCCAGTTCTAACTGACCTTTAAATAAAGAGGTGTTGGGAGTGTGACCAACGGCGTAGAATAAACCTTTAGCGTGCAGTTTGCTCTCTTCACCAGTTTTAGTATTGCGAACTTTCACCCCTTCCATGTGGCCGTTACCGAAGATATCCACGGCTTCTGTGTTCCAATGCACTTGGATTTTCGGGTTGTTCAAAACGCGGTCTTGCATGGCTTTAGAAGCCCGCATTTTATCGCTGCGTACTAACATATTTACCTTAGAACCGTATTTGGTGAGGTAAATTGACTCTTCCGCCGCCGAGTCGCCAGCACCAATTACAGCCAATTCTGCACCGTGAAAAATTGGTGTTGCACCATCGCAAATTGCACAAGCGGAAATACCCCGACTCCAAAATTCATGTTCGTTGGGTAAACCCAAACGTTTTGCAGTTGCACCCGTAGCAATGACGATGCTGTTGGTTTTTATTTCCCTCTCTTGCGATCGCACTGTAAATGGACGCTGACTCAAGTCAACTGATATAACATCTTCAGTATATAGTTCAGCCCCCCAGCGTTCTGCCTGAGCCTTCATCTGATCCATCAGTTCTGGCCCGGTAATCCCTTGGGGAAACCCTGGAAAGTTCTCAACTTCCGTCGTTGTCATTAATTGCCCACCAGGTAATCCCCCGGCTTGGAAACCTTCAAATACAACGGGTTTCAGGTTAGCGCGTCCGGCATAAATAGCTGCTGTGTACCCTGCTGGGCCAGAACCGATAATTACCAAGTTTTCTGTTGTTGCGTTAGCCATGAAAATATACGAACTCATAACGACTACGTTTAATATAGCATAATAAATTGCGATCGTCTACGTCAGATGGTAAGCGATGTCTGCGACGGGCTACGCCTAAGCCAGAGGTACTTATGATATATATAAAGGTATTTTCTGTAATATTATGTCTTTCACCATTACAGACTTAGAGGAGCTACAAACCGAGCATCCAGAATGGCAGATGGAGCTGGTAGAAGGGAAAATCATAGTTATGGGGCCATCAGATTACGAGTCAGAGGAAATTGGCACTCGGTTGAGTACCTTCTTGAATATTTGGGTAATGTCGCGCAAGCTAGGGCGAGTAACTGGCTCTAGCGCAGGCTTCATATTACCTAGAATAGAAGAGGACGACTCGGAAAAAAGAAACCTGCGTGCCCCTGATGTGTCTTTTGTTCGCGCTGACCGATTGAAAAAGACTAAGCGCGACTTTGTAGAGTTAGTTCCAGACTTGATGGTTGAGATTAAATCTAAAAGCGACAGAATAAAACCGCTTGAAGAGAAGATTCAGCTATTTTTGCAACTTGGATCTGTAGTCGGCATATTGATTGACCCTGATAAATTGACAGTAACGGTTTATCGAATCAACCAAGCTCCAGTGGTATTGCAGAATGGAGACACGCTCACACTACCAGACTTGCTACCAGGTTGGGAACTAGCGGTATTAGAATTATGGCCACCTGAGTTTGAATAAGGCAATCCGACTATTGAAATTGAGAATCTAGCTCTTGGTGTAGACCAGGGGCTTTTAGTTGCAAGGATTTTGGATTGTGTAACCGCATTTCCCCAAACTTTTTTTCTGAAGGTGATAGGAAAACGATCACAGTTGGGTAAGTTATATCTAGAACACACAACCACATCCTACACCAGGGAAAACACTTATGAAAACCGAATTGAAAGCAAAGTTTCTCCAACACATCATCGGCAAAAAGAAGGAAAACGAAGGTTTCACACTTATTGAATTACTAGTAGTAATTATTATTATCGGTATTTTGTCTGCGATCGCACTACCTTCTTTCTTGAACCAAGCTAACAAAGGTAAGCAGTCAGAAGCTAAACAGTATACTGGTTCTATGAACCGCGCTCAACAAGCATACTTTTTAGAAAATGCTAAATTCACTACTAGTATGGATCAGTTAGGACTTGGTATTAGAACCCAAACTGAGAATTATGCATACGCTGTTAATGGGGGTGATACTCAGGTTGCCAATAATGGTATATCTCTGAAGCCGGTGCTCAAATCTTACCAGGGTGTTGTTATTAAATCAATAGTATTATCTACCAGTGAAGCAACTACTCTAGCTGTGTTATGCCAGTCTAATGCTGTTGGTGACCAGAGTACTAGTGTTACAACTTTTGGTCCAGCTGGAGCTTCATCAGGCACTCCACTGCAACCAAATTGTAACGCCGTCTATTCAGAGTTGACTTCTAAGTAATAACTTGAGTTCTATATCCAATTGCAAGCTTTATAACAGTGGGTAGTTTAGGCTACCCACTTTAATTTTGTTCTCAATTCTGGGAATAGTACTAGTACTATCCTAAAAATTATTGACTATGACTTCTGTCCAAACTTTTACTAACATCACCTCATCAGAGCAGCAAGCCCAGCAATATTTTATCAAAGGTAACTATACTCAAGCTGCTAGCTGCTATGAACAAGCTATCGAAACAGAACCAGAAGTGAAATCTCACTACTGGAACTTAGGATTAATGTTGCTATTGCAGGGACAAGAAGCAGAAGCGCAAATGACTTGGCTGCTGGCTATGCAGGAGGGAGAAGCCGAACAAGTTGAGCAATGGACTGTGGAATTGATAAAGGTTCTGCAAACCGAAGCCGAACGCAGAGAGACACTGGCAGATTATTCAGTTGCTTGGGCAATTCGCCAACATATACGGGAAATTTCTCCTATATATGTGAATAATCTTCTGTATTTAATTGAGCTATCTATCAAACTCAAAACTTTTACTGGTGATGAATTAACTTCCCTAGAGGTAATTGAGTTAATTCAGTCAGAAGCAATCATAGATATTAAGTTATTGTTGGAAGTATTGGGGAATATCATCAATGATAACCCTTTACATCCCTCTGTCCTAGAGTTTGCAGAATGTTGTCTAACCCATGTTAGTGAGCCTCAATCTTTCATTAATATTTTACTGCCAGCCGCAGTTAAAATTGCCCATTCTATGCGGCGGCCTAAGGTAGCAATATCATTGGTTGAGCTATGTTTACGGCTGGAGCCTGAAAATACAGAACTTCTGCGCCATCTCGCTAGTTTTTATTTAAGGGATTACAATTATTCTCAAGGAATAGAAACTGCTAAATTATGCTACTCACTGTCAAATAGTTTAACCGATCAAGTCTTTGCTAAACACCTAATCCAGAGAGGATTAATGGAAGCTCCTGCTTATTGGAACGAAGCATGCACAGTTTTCCTAGAGCAGAAATATTTACTGAAATCTTTAATAGAAGAACAACCTATAAATCTTGAATATGCTAGAGTATTGCGTCTATTTAATGCCAATTATTATGCACCTTACTTACAAGACAATCCGCATAAAAATAGACAAATTCAGAATCAAATAGCGCAACTATGTCAGCTTAACGTGCAAGAATATGCTATTGAAAAAGTTCAGCGATATAAACAACGGAGTTCACGTAATAGAAATAAGCAAATAAAGATTGGCTACTTATCACATTGTTTATCTAGGCATTCAGTTGGCTGGTTAGCTAGGTGGCTAATTCAACACCATACCCGTGAACAGTTTGATATTTATGGATATTTTATAAATTATAAACAAGTAGATGATCCATTGCAGGGATGGTATGTCCAGCAATTTAATCAAGCTTATCTAGGGGGAATTTATAGTGATGACATTGCTGAAAAAATCTACGAAGATGAAATTGATATTTTAATCGATTTGGATAGTATTACTCTGGATGTCACTTGTGAAATAATAGCGCTTAAACCTGCACCTGTACAAGTAACCTGGTTGGGTTGGGATGCTTCGGGAATACCAGCAGTTGATTACTTTATTGCTGATCCTTATGTTTTGCCCGAATCTGCTCAGGAGTACTATACAGAAAAGATCTGGCGATTACCACAAACTTATATAGCAGTGGACGGTTTTGAAATCGGTGTGCCAACTTTACGACGGGACTCTCTAGATATTCCTAGTAATGCTGTAGTTTTTCTGAGCGCTCAAAGAGGATTTAAACGCCACCCAGATACAGCACGGCTGCAAATGAGAATTATTAAGGAAGTTCCTAATAGCTATTTTTTAATTAAAGGGATAGCAGACTCTGAAGCTGTGCAGAAATTTTTTATGCAGTTAGCAGAAGAAGAGGGTGTAGAGTATTCACGTCTACGATTTTTAGACTTAGATGTTTCTGAGTCTGTCCACAGAGCAAATTTAGCCATTGCTGATGTTGTATTAGATACTTATCCTTATAACGGCGCGACGACAACCTTAGAAACACTTTGGATGGGTATTCCCTTAGTCAGCAGAGTTGGACAGCAATTTGCCGCCCGAAATAGCTACACCATGATGATGAATGCTGGTATCATAGAAGGTATTGCGTGGACTGATGAAGAGTATGTAGAGTGGGGTGTGCGTTTGGGGAAAGATGAAGCTTTACGCCAGCAGGTGGCTTTAAAGTTGAAAGCATCTCGACAGACAGCACCACTATGGAATGGTAAGCAGTTTACGCGTGAAATGGAGAAAGCTTACCAGCAAATGTGGCAAAGGTATATTGAGAAAAGATAAGTTTGTAGTGAGGGCTTTAGCCCTCTTTCCGAGACGCTACGCGTAGCTTACTTCCCCGCAGGGGTACACTACAAACCTTTAATTATTTACGCCGTCCTACTTTTCCCCAACTATTCCGATATTGGTACATAGATTTTTTTAGCACTAAAGTCCTTACTACAAACAATTCAAAAGTTCGTAGTAAGGACTTTAGTCCTTCTCCTCTTTAATTACAAATTTAAGCACTTCAGTGCTTATTACAAACTTCTTTATAGAAGGCTTCTAAACCTTCGACACAAGCTTTATCATCAAAAAGACGATCGTGATTTTGGCTCATCCTTTCTGCAATAGTGCCTCGCCAAGCCGGATCTAGTCCTAATTTGACAGCAATTTCAATATATTCAGTTTCGTTTTCAGCAATAGTATCTGTCACCCCTAGCATTTTTAAAAAGCTATCCGAATGACGACCACGCATAAATTCCCCTGGACAAGTGACAATCGGGAGATTACAAGCGATCGCTTCTAGAGTAGTATTACCACCAGACCAAGTAAATGTATCTAGATAAACGTCTGAAAGTAAGTTAATAATTAGATAGTCTAGCCGCTCTGGAATATTGAGGAATACACAATAATCCTCACTGTTAAGTCCAACAGCAGCAAAAGCACGCTTTAGGCGTGGCTCAAGTAAAGTACCACGCAAAAATACAAATTTAGCTTCAGGAAGACGACGAGCAATTTCCGCAAAAATAAAATCATATTGCGGTAGGTATTTAAAAGGAGCTTGACAGCATAAGTAGATGACTGCATCATCTTGTAAGCCAAAATCTGAACGGGTTTTGATAACTGGGGGAATATATGGCTTAGGGTAAGAAACTCCAATGTTAGGTAAGCGAATTAATTTTTCTGAGTAATGTTCTTGGGCATTTTCGGGTTCCATTAACTCGCTAGATAAAAAGTAATCAATTGTGGGTAAGCCAGTCGTTACCGGATGTCCCCAAGCCACACATTGCAAAGGCGCAAGCCGCAGACCGGCCATTTGCATGGTTTGTGCGTCCATACCTATTTCAGGAAAGACTAAGATATGCAATTTATCAGCAATTATCTGTTCACAAGCTGCTGATAAGTTATAAGGAATATGATGAAAAACATCGCTGTAATTTTGGAACTGTTGGGTAACAGGATCTGGCTCGTTTCCTGTGTAGTAACAGTAAATTTCAAAGTTTTGGCGATCGCAGTAACGTAACCAGCCAGTTAACCAAAGTGTGCCACTATAAGAATGCAGGTAATGTGAAACGTAGCCAATACGAATTTTTTGATTAGGCTGAAGCTTAGGCATAGATAAAGGAATTACCCATTGTGGATAGTTAGCTGTTATAATTTCATGTACTAACTTTCCATACTGGCGTTGCAAATCTATATCATTTTGTGCCTGATATGATAGGTAAAAATTTGTGAGGCGGCCTATACCTGCTAAAGCACTTTTTTGTTCTTCTGTAGTTTTGAGAGATGTTTGCTGAACTAAATCTTGCAGTCCTAGAGTAAAGCGCTGGCGATAGAAGTTAATTTCTTCTTTATTTTCGTATATTGATGGAACTGTTAAATATTTGAGAATTTTAAAAGTGTAATCATTAGGTAAGCATTTAGCCGCATTCTCTGCACTTAATATAGCTTCTTGAATACGTCCATTACGCCGCAAATCTATGATTAATGAAAAATGTAATCTTCCTTCTTGCGGGTAAAGTTTAATTCCTTGTTGGAGAGTCTGGAAATATTCATCTAACAAGTTTAACTGTCTATAGCAATAACTTAAATTCCAATAAATATCTGCATCACCCGATTGGATTTCTAAAAGTTTTTGATATTGAGTGATCGCTTCTGTCCATCTGCCCTCTTGAAATAATCTATTACTTAAATCAAAAGTTAACTGCTCTATATGTATATTATTGAAGCTTTTTATTTCATACACTGGGATATTTTGTATTAGAGATAATGCTAAACCCTCTATATTTTCATTTTTTAAAATAATTCGACCGTGGAGAAAAGGAATTATAGCTCTTAATTCAATTTCATCTAAATTTCCCAGCAGAGAAATTTCACATTCTACAGTAATATCAAAATTTTCTATTAGTAGCAGATTCATCGCCACAGTAGATAAAACTAAATTTGCATCATCTTCAGAAATGCCATTAGTATTTATAAGTAACGTTATCTGGCTACTATCAGAATGATTGATTACCGTTTTGATTACTTGTTCTAATTGTATAATCAGTAATTCTTCTGATTGCGACCAATCAGGAAAAACTATAACATTAATATTTCCATATTTCACACCTAATACTTCTGTAATAGACACTTCCACTCTATTAGTTAAGTTAGTTTGTTTCACTTTTAAATTACCTTTAATTAGCTAAGATTATAAATACAAAACTTTCTGGTATAATAAAGAATATTTACAAAAAAAATGACAACATACAATATACAATTTACAACTAAAATCATTCAATCATAATTTTTTTGAGTTAGCAAAGCAATGAATTTTAGCTGCTTATTAAAATCACTAGCAGAATTAACCGATATCAATAATATCTAAATTTTCTTAGATGAGTAGATTTATAGCAACACTAGATGAAACCACTTTGGCATTTTCAACACCAATATTACTCGTATTAATGAGTAGGGTATACATTTGAACCTCTGATAAAATCATTATACTCAGATTCTATTTGTGGAATAAAATGACTATATTTTTCTGGAAAAGCAACTATATCTGTATAATAAAAAGTATTATTTTTAGTATGAATATTGTTAAATAGATACTCATTAATTTGCTCTAAGCATTGAGATGAACATCCATAAAACAACGGATTACCAAAATTATCTATAACGATATATTTTGTATAATTCATACTTGCTAGCTTTTTAAGTAAATCTTTTGCCAGATCGATATCTTTTAAGGATGAAATCTCATTTTCCCAATAAAGTATTGGACTATGTTCTTTAATTATGCTCAGAGAGGATAGTAGAATTTCAAAGTCAAATCCATCAGTATCAGTTTTTATGAGTATACACTTACCTAAATTTGAATTTTTAATAATTGATTCTAATGAATATGATTTCAAAGTTTTAGTTTTACTTTCTACTGCTCTTGCTGTACCCATATTTTTTACCAGTTCTACATTTTTCAATTTGTTTCCTGATACAAAAGAATTTACAAAAACAATTCTTTGGTTATATTTTGAAAGGTTATGTTCCATAATACTAAAGAATTCTTCATCTGCTTCTATACATATAATTGGATTTAAACAATATTGTAGTAACAGGGCTGTTGTATCACCAACGTTTGCTCCAATGTCAACTATAAAGTCTTGATTGTTTGGTAAATATTTAGCTAAAACACCTATGAATTTATCATATAGTCTAAACTTATTCTGATAATGTGGCAAAACATGATCGTAGGGAAGAGTTATAGGAATTTCTTTAATATTGTAAGTAATTAAGTTTTTTGATAATTGATATTTAATTTGTTTTTCTTGCTTCAATAAAATATTTAGTTGATTGCTTAAATTATCGATTTGGCAAGAAGGTACTTTAGCTACTGACACTTGTGCTAAAGCTTGTTTATCCTCATGTTCTAAAATAATTCTGGCATTGAGGCGAGGTAGCAAAGCTTCCCACTGAATATCAGCTAAGTTTTTCACTAGAGAAATTTCTAATCCTTCAGTAACGTCTAAATTTTCCTCTACCAAAAGATTCATAGCCACACTAGATAAAAATAGTTCAGCATCCTCATTAGCAATGTTAGCAGTATCAATAACTAGGGTAGTTTCTTCACTATTAGGATGAGTGGCGATCGCGTTAATAACTTGTTGTAAATTTAAACCAAGAGACTCTTCTGGTTGTGACCAATCAGGAAAAATAATTAGATTAATTTTCTTTAAATTTAAATGAATAAGTGTAGTATTAATTAATACAGAACTGATAGTTTGCGCCATTTTTAGCCAAGAAAACTGTTTTGCCTGTACTAAACCTGCATCAATTAATGGCTGACGAACACTATATTTTTGTACTTTAGAAAGTGCATTTGTCATTGCATCTACATCATCATCATTCACATATATTGCAGCTTCACCTGCAACTTCTGGAATTGAAGCATTAGGACAAGTAATTACAGGACAACCACAAGCCATTGCTTCTAATATAGGCATACCAAAACCTTCATACTTAGAAGGATAAATAAGCGCCACTGCACCAGAGTAAGCTGTTGCTAATTCAGCATCACTGAGTTCTACCCTGTGAACAGCACAACCTGATGTATATTCTCTGATCTCATTTGCTAGTAAACCGCCGCTACCTGTCACAACAATATCAAATCCACTTTTACTGACAAGCTGTGAAAGAGCTACGAAAAATAACATACTATTTTTATAGACAGTACCAGCACCAACTAAAAGGAAGTATGGCTTAGTAATACCGTACTTTATTTTTAATAAGTTAATGTTTTCCTGAGATACGGGCAAAAATACTTGATGATCGACACCATTTTTCGCAATTGCTACAGAGTCTAAAGAAATATCAGGAAAACACTTTACTAAGTCCTTAGCTGTATTTTCTGAAACAGCTATATGGGCTATAGCGTGCTGAATTGCATAATGCTTTTCTTGCCAAAGTGGATTATTTAAGTCCCATCCTAAAAGTTCGCCCATGATTTCTGGTATCATGTCATGTGCCATGAAGACAAAAGGCGTTGTTATCGGCATTGTATAGTAAGAAGAGATAAATAAATCTGCATCTTCCTCATCGCACACTTCCTGTAACATTGCCTTGTCAGATTCAGTTTTGTAATAGTTATATAACGGTACAGTCCGATATTTAATACCTGCAATCTGGGGACAAGTTCCTTGACGGTTAAGCACAATAATATGTTTAGCAAATCCAGTTTTAACCCATTCTTCAAGCAAGGATTTCCAAACACGAGCAATGCCAGTTTCGTGGAGTTGAAAGAAAACGCCATCAACTATAATTATTGGTTTTGGTTTTTTAATTTGTGAAATTTGCTGCTGCATTCCATCTTTTTGTAAGAATCGCCAATTATTCGTGTTAAGTTCTTTCTGTGCAATTGGTACTATACCCAATGATTCAGCAGTATCAACCCTCGTTTCATCTCTTACCCATGATAAGTATTCACGCAAAAGAACTGGAAACTTAGTTGCTTCCTGCAACGTCTGCCATTCATAAGTAGCATTACTGTAACCATAATATTGCTCTTTAAATCGCAATTGTTTTGCTGTTGCATAGGCGAAATGCTGGAAAACTAAACCAAGTCTCTCAGTTTCTTGATGTAAAAAAGGATTGATTGCTGCTACATTTTGATATTGATCATCTAATGAGGTTTCTACTAAAACAGGAGGCTCATGTGCTGCCCAAAATGCTCCTGGTTTAAATCTCCAAGTTCTTAGCCACTCTAATTGAGGATTTTGTGTATAACAGTTACGAGTACTGATAACTAATTTTTCTCCTACAAAACACCAGCACCAATAGAAAGCAGCTGTTTTCTCAGGATTGCTAATGAACATTTCTCTAGTAGTACAAATCTGCTCTAATGTCCACAATTCATCTACATCAACTTGCCATAGCAAACATTCCTCTTGAATGTTGAGAAGTGGTGCATTGACCATTTCTCGTTTTCCGTCCCAGAAAACACCCTCTGGTTTGCGGTATATTGTGACTTGGTTCGGGTAAAGTTGTGCTACTTCATCTAGATATTCTGTAGTCCCATCGTAACTACGACCATTTTTATGCATTTCCTCACTGATATTTGCACCTAGTTTCACGCTCCAACTTGTGTCGTGTTTTAAGTCTGCTACACCTTCAATAATATGCCAATGCCATTTAAAAGGAAGATGTTTAAATACTTCAATGTGATACTGAATAAATGGTTGCCCATTTAGGACTATTGTAAAAAAATGAATTGGCGATTCTGGCGTTGAGTTATTAACAGCTTTCAAGACTTCTAACTCTTGACGAATAACCATCTTAGGCAGTTCAATTTTATAAATATTATCACTATTAAGAACTGATTCAAATAAGTATTGAGCAGCTTGATTTTCTGGTATTGTTATGACTTCTTGCAGAATTTCTCTTAGTATACTCTTTCTAAGTATTCCAAATGACAACACACTAAGCGGAATGTTGAGTAGTGGAAGTACTTCTAATGCTTGTGGATATGTAATGTTTCCCTGGCGAAATACAAGTTTTTCTTGCTTATTGAATACCCCAGAGATAAATAAGCCATCCTCTATTCTGTTTTCTACAGTTGATAGCCAACCTCCAGTAAAAACTCCATTTATATCTTGAGAATCTGGAGATATTAGGATATCAATGGCTGAGGATATAAATGATTCATCATACTGAGTATAGTTGTTAGCGAGAAGTATATAATCTGCTGCTATATTTTCTGTTAAAGATAAAACAGAGTCTATAATAGTTTGATAATCGCTTAATTTGCAATCATTAACTTCATATATAGCTATGTTTTTATATCGAGATTCATGTAAATAATCAGGTGAAATTTGACTTTCAGTCGATGAAAAATTTTTGTACTTAAGATATATAATAGCTACTACAGAAATATCTGAATCCAAATTTTTATGGTAATTTAAACTCTGTTCTCTTACCAAATTTTTATGATTTTCTGTTTCTTGCAATTCTTGCTTGTAAAAAGCCTTTTCTTGTTCTGGCAATAGATTATCCAAATCGTTACTAGGTAAATTATCAAGGGAAGAACCTAGTATAATTCTGTTACAAACTTTATCTAAGGTTGGATCATTACCTGGTTGTAAATCATCTAAAGTTTCAAATCTCAAGTTGTGTGAATAAAAATCCTTTATACCAATTGAGCGAAATTTATGAGAAAATTTAAAAAAGTAAGCATTTGTAAAGCGATAAAGTCTCTTTAAATCTTCTGCTGTTAGTTTCGATGAATCTGTCAATAGGTTATTAATGAGTTGATTTAGATGTTCAATACTAGTGTCTTGAATAGTGTATCGTGAGGCTTTTTCATAGGATGAAGTTGCTAATATTGCTGTTGGTACACCTCTAGCGATCGCTTCAATTGCTACTGTGCTAAAAAAGGCGAGCGCTGCATCTGTATGCCAAAGCAATGCATAAGAAGTTAACTGTTCAGAAGGCATCACAACGCGGACATTTTCTGGTAAAGAGAATACCTGTTGATAAGCTTTTGACAAAGAATCTGTTTCTATTGGAGTATCTTTGTTACCTCCTATATAAGGATGATGACGAATTACTAAGTATTCATTTCTATTTTTAAATATTTCTATTAAATTGGCAATTATATTAAATTGCTCAGTAATTCTTGCTCTATCATCTAATGCTGCTAATTCATCTTCACTTGAAGTAAATACTGCAAAAATTTTAGCTTCTAAAGGTATTCTTAATTGACGACGAATATCTATATGATTTGTTGGAAAATTATAAAATGATGGCCAGTTCATATCCAAGCCATATTCACGATTTATGAAATAATTCTTGGTTTGTGCTAGTTCTTCATTAGTTAGTGTTGTATTTTGCCAATTTTTTACACAATTTAAAAGTGGCTGTGTATTCAATGTAGTAGTGTTGTCAAAAAATATAAAGCTATCATCAATCCAACCTCTTTCGTGAGTTATAACATCAATTTTTAGCTGACGTGCTACTTCAAATGCAATACGATAGGGAGCAAATCGCCCATTAAATAAAAATAGATTACTTGGCTTATAATTATTAAATAGTCTAATCAGTGCATTATAAGTAACTAAACCATCGATTAAATATTTTCTATGAACTCTTTGAATGTGATTGCTACCTAGTCCTGTCACAGATATACGAAAGTGGGTATAAATAGTTGAGGTTACCCATTTACCAATTGGTAAGTCATTATATACAGCATTATTATAATTTTCAGGACTGACTGTTTTTATCCAATTGTTAGCAATAGTGTAATCATCATTTTCAATAAAATTGCGTAGTTGTGTGTATGGTAAACCAAATAAATCTTCAAAAAAGTTTTTGCCTACTTTAGAACAGCTTTTGCATAATTCTTCGCTACTATTAAACCTTGTAATAGCGCAGTCATTATAAATGCCGTCACAACCCACAACTAAAACTTCACAGTCACGAAGTTGTAATGCAGTAGCTACAACAGCATCCAGTTGGTTATGAATTAGCCACAAGCCATAGGGAGAAAAGAAAAGAACTTTATTTTTGGTAGACATAGCGTTGATTTACTTCCTAAAAAAATATTTTAGTGATGTGAAAATATCTCCCATTTCCATGACTGGAGTAATGCAAAGCGATCGCCTATTAACTCAAGCAATCTAACGCTATATCTACTATGTATCCAAGGGGAATTCTACTGATAAATTCTTCTAAATTCACGCTAACTGCAAAATTACTTCTGTGAATTCACGGTGATTGCAGGACAGTGAGTCTTTATAAAAATTTAAATCTACTACTTAGAGTTATGACTACAACAGCAATACCTCACCTTCACTGCCTCAACTAATTCAGTCTTCTCCCTAAGATAAATGCCTCAGCAGCTTCGACACCTACACTAGCACCACGCCAGTGAGCTAGATGCTCTAAAGCCGCAATCGAACGAGCATGAGGCCAAGGACGCATCTCAGACTCATAAGCTGCTAATGCCTCTAGTTTCAAACTTAAGGTTTCTGATATATCCACAAACCAGTTAGGGACAAAGGCAGGAGCTGAACCTGGAGTTTGCCATTCAGTACTAGAAGCAATTTCAAAAAACAGTAGGGTTTTAACAGTACTACTGGGCATCGGTCGAGTAGCAGTTACTACCGCCTGATGAACACGGCAGTGGTCAATATTAACATCACCAATATGGTGAGTATAAATAATTGCTGGCTGATATTGAATAATTTTTTGTTCTATGACTTTAATTATGTCTAACAAGTCGCAAGTGTCCATGCGGTTATCAGGGAAGTCATGCAGCGTTAGAGAAGCTACTCCCAGGATTTCATTAGCTTGATGGGCAGCTTCAGCCAAAGCTGAAAGTTCATTTTGCAGCTTTTTGCGATCGCGTTGTGGAGTGCGGCTGGTAGCTCCCTCTGCTAAAATCAGAACATCAACGCGATCGCCTTGTTGAGTATGTTTAGCGATCGTCCCTCCACAACCGAGTACTTCATCATCAGGATGAGCAGCAACTACAAGAATTTTCATTGTTTAATTTCATCCTGCCCACTCATAAGGATATCCAAACTCTCAGCACCACAGTTGAACAGTAAATCAATCGCTGCCAAGTTTGGCAGGAAGTCACCGTGTAGTTGCGGATAAACAGGATGGTTATAATCCTGGTAATGAATATTAATACCTGCGTCAGCGAAGGCAGCTTCTTCCATGTAGTTCCTACCTTGGGAACCAGATAAATATACTGTTGCGCCTACAGCCTTACAGAGATTGAGAATGAGTTCTGACCCTTTCCCCTGTATGTTGAGATCGGTGGCTTTGATAAATTTAGGCTGCTCAAGTCCTAAGCACTCGCACAATACATTAGTTAGGGACAAGTTTAAGTCAGTTAGACTATGCCATATTTTCTCTTTGTAAATACTATGTAATTGTTCGGCAAAAGAACAGAAGTAAGGAGAGTTACCATAATAGGTCTTGATGGTTCCCCAGTGTTTCCATTGCCAAAGTTGTTCATTATCTACCAGTACCTCAGGAATCATGGCATGGTAGTTGGCTTTGACGGGTACAGTAAGCCATGCCCAACCGCGATCGGTCTTTACTTTATTGCGGTTTTCCCAATCACGCGGAGTGTATTGGACTGTATCTAAGTAAATAAATAAATCGCTAATTGCAATGCGGTGAAAGTAGCCAAGCCAAGGCTGATAGCGTGGTTGACTAATCGTGACGATCATCTTTCTTCCTTATAGAGATAGACTGTGAAATCGTGCGGCAAATAGTCGTGTCTGATAACTACGTATCGGGTAATCTTCAGGGACATAGCTAGCATTTGCACTGGATCGGCGTAAAATTCATTAGGATTTTGTTCTGATGCAAAACAACTAAGAGTATTAAAAGCCACACCTCTACGGCATAGCGAAAACATCCTTCGTATCATTGATTCCAAGTAAGCCATCGGCTCTACCTGGCGCAGGTAAAAAATTCCGCTAGCTAGTACATAGTCAAACTGTGGTAATGGGTTGAAGTTAGCCATCAAATCCCGTATCTCTAGGTGGGCGTGAGGAAAGCGCTGATGTGCAAAGTCAATCATCGCAGGAGTGATGTCATAGCCAGTATAGTCAAGGCTGATGCCGCACCGTTGCAGGTAGCCTAGCAAGTCAGCAAGACCACAGCCCACATCTAGAACACTCGTTCCATCTAACTGACCAATCTGTGTCAGTATTGAAAAGCGCAGTTCTTGAGATTTTTGGTTACCCCAATCTAATGCTTTTGCATCAAACTTATATTTGTGAATCAAATTCGAGTAATATCCAACAATGCGCTCATTATCTAAGTGGTAATCTGTAATAGCCATACAAGATGTATTATTTTACACTTTTGCTAAATAGTAGTATTTCAACTTGCTTGCAATTTTCAGCATTATTCTTGTCTACAAATTGGAATCCTGCCTTGGAAAATTCCCTAATTGAAGAGGCGGGCAAGCAAACACTTAACACACCATTAATTCAAATAAGCCATCAGTTTTATCTGCATCAGATAAAAAATAGCACTGGCAAGCATATATTAAAAATTAAGTTGCAAGCTATACTCAGTATTTTTGTAATATATCACCTAAATAAATGGAAAAGCCTTGCTCAATTTGTGGTTCAATTGTAAAGTCTAGAACCCGCAGAATACCCTCTCCACATGCGACACAGAACTGCTTATCTAAACTAACTGATAGTATTTGTCCAGGTGTAGCTTTATGAAAACTAGATTCAACACAAGCTTTCCAAATCGTTATGTTCCAATTGCCAAAATAAGTAAAAGCACCAGGATATGGCTTTGCTACTGCTCGAATTAGATTATGTATACTGGAAGCTGTTTGCTGCCAATTAATCAAACCATCTTGAGGTTTACGAGCTGGAAAGATTGTAGCTTGGCTATGATTTTGTGGCTTTCTAGGAATTTTTCCTGTTTGAAAGTACTTAAGGACAATGCGAGTCAACTTTTGATAGATAGGATAGATGATCTCTAAGGCATCACCTACATCTTGTGTTGGACTCAGTTCAAATCTGATTTGCTCTATAATATCGCCAGTATCTGTACCATTATCTATAAAATGAGCAGTCAATCCTAATTCACGCTCACCCTGGAGAATAGCCCAATTAAGAGGAGCACGGCCTCGATATTTGGGTAACAAACTCGGATGCAAATTCACTGCACCCAAAGGAGCTAACTGAAGCAGGGAAAGTGGTAAGAGATATCTATAATCTGTTACCCATAGCAAATCAGGTTGTGCATTCTGGATGAAATTTTCTAAACTTGGATTTTTACCAATACTACGAATAACAGTCCACCCCTGTTGAATAGCAAAATCGTAAACAGATAGATATCGAATTCCATCTTCAGGATCGGGAGGATGGCTAACTACACCTACCACATCTGCCATTTTACTTATTGTCTCAAGAGCCTTGACACCAACGGTATGATTGCCTAAAAAAACAATTTTCATACACAGCTTATTGAGGTAATTTTTGAGCGATCGCTCGCCACTCTGAATGCGCCGTATACTGGGGTTGAACCTGTTCAATTATTTCCAAGTGCTGTATGCTCAACAACTGCCAATCCTGTGTAAATAAAGCATCTATTTCACGCCTCCCATATAAGCAAATTTGCCCCACTCCCACCAATGTGCCAGCAGAGATATCTAACGTTAGCCCATCAGATCCCAGTCGTCCAGATGCATAACTACTATGGCGATCGCTATAAGGATTAAAATAGAATTTCCCGCCTGCTTGTAGTACGCGTCTAATTTCGGCTACCGTTTGTTGTACCACCGAAAAACCACAGCAGGTAATAGCAGCCCGGTCTATTACCAAATCAAAATAGTTATTTTTAAAAGGTAGTTGATTAAAGCCACCTGTACGAAAGTCACCAATCAAATTATCTTCAGAAAAACGTTTTTGTGCATACCTAATCGCGCTGGGACTAGCATCAATACCCGACACGGAAAATCCTTTACGTGCTGTAAACCAAAGATTGCTGGCAGTACCACAACCAACCTCTAGAATTCTCAGCTCATGGCGTGGCTTGTAATATGGATAATGCCGGAAAACAAAGCTTACTATTGCATCCCAAGGATAGCGCTGCGAATGCCCCTGGCTATATTTCTCTTCCCAAATGGGATCGAAGGTTAGTGTTTCACTCATATAAAATCTATAGTATTGAAAATACTATCTGTTGCTGGTTACGGAAATACTTTAATTCAAGTTTGATAACTTAATAACTTTGTTGGCTGGTAAGGCATATTTAAGAGTGCGTCCTACTAGTAAATATAAATGAGCTGGTGGTATACCCGTCCCAGGACGCTGGAAGACAATATCATCTTGGGTCAACAAATGCCCTGCTGGTAATGAATGCGCGGCTACACAAGATAGGCGATAGTTATGACGGCTTTGTATTTCACTAGATGTAGGCTCTATACGTGAATTGCCTAGATATTTTTCTGTTTTTCGTACTGCTGTAACCAGATCCCGAAATTCATCGGGGTCAGATGAGAAGTGGTGATCTGGGCCTGGCAAATTTTTATCAAGCGTAAAATGCTTTTCAATCCAACAAGCTCCTAGTGTCACTGCTACGACTGCTCCAGTAGTCCCCTCAGTATGATCGCTGAAGCCCACTAAGCACCCAAAAACTGCTAACAGCGTCGGTATTTTACGTAGGTGTACGTCATCTGGTAGTGTTGGGTAAGATGAGGTACAGTGAAGCAGAATTAGCTGGTTGTTTCCTGTTTGGTAGAAGGTACGTAAAGCATCGTCAATTTCTGCCAGTGTTGCCATACCTGTTGAAAGTACAGTAGGCAAACCTGTTTGCCCCATTTGTCGAATCAGGGGTAAATGTGTCAGGTAATCAGAGCCATTTTTCAATACTGGTACACCGATTTCTACTAAATCTCTAATGCCAGCTTTACTAGTAGGTGTACTGTGAAAGCTGATGAAGCGACCATCGCAGTAAGCTTTTAATTCGCGCAGCGCTTCTGTTGTGAGTTCGCAGCGTTTAAACATTTCATACTGCGACTCAACAACAGTTTTACCTTGAGAAATATACTCGTAAGCCAAAGACTTATCAGAAATGAAATCCTCGGTTCGATAATTTTGAAATTTCACTGCATCAGCACCAGCATGAACAGCTGCATCAATGGTTTTTTTGGCTAATTCGATATCACCATTATGATTAATACCTATCTCTGCCACCAAAAAACAAGGCTGACCTCCTCCAATTAAGCGCTGGTCAATGCGAATTGGATTCATTTTTTTGCCTCCATTAATATGGTTATTATTCTGGCAGTGCAATAACCATCTAGCAATTGTTGAGCGTGCCGACTAATTTCTATCCTTGTTTGCTTGGCTAATAGTAATTTCTTAATTGCTTGTGCTATCTCTACTTCTGAAATATCTTGATGCCAGCCTAAATTAATAACTATATTCAAATTGCCGAGTTTTTCAGCAGTATCTTGCTGATTATCTGCCAAAATTAGCACAATGCTGGGTAAACCCATAAAAGCCAGTTCCCAAGATGTAGAGCCACCAGCTGCGATCGCCACATCAGCCCAAGCCATTAACTCAGGCATATTTTTAACATTCCTTTTCAAATGAATCGGAAACTTTGATTCCTGACTAACCACTAGCAGCCGATCATAATGTGGATTGCTTCCTCCAACTACAACAACAGCTTCTAGCTCTTCCACTTCTACTTTTTGCAATCCTTGAATAACTTTGAGAGTTACATTATCTGGATCTGCACCGCCTAGTGTAACTAATAATTTCTTAGCTATCAAAGGGAGCGATCGCTGCCATCCCCGCCACTGCCAAAACTCCCGTCGCAAAAGGCTATAGTTTGTACCAAGCAACAACTGAGTATATGGCTGTCGATTTCTGTACAATTCTTCCTCGGGATGAATATTTTGATTTAAAACAATGTCCGCATAGTACTGTTTTGCGTGTCCATAATCATCAATGAATAAAAGTTTTAGCTCAAATTCCTTGATGATTTCTTGATACTTAGCACCAAATTGGTAGCCATCCACTACAACCCAATTTGCATCGAATTGACGCGCAAGTTTTGCTGTTTCTTCGGCATCTTCAGCACTGCCAATCTCAATCGGTAGATAGATAACTTCCATTCCTCCCGACTTTAACCGAGTTTTTAAATCTGGAGCTTCCGTCGCCATCACAAAAATTACTCCACCCCCTGCATCTTGCCAAGCCTGAGCCAAAGCTAAACAGCGCATTACATGACCTGTGCCTATTTGTGTTGATGCATCTGCCCGAATCAATAGTTTCATTTATAACCAGTCTTTTCTAATAAAAACCAAGTCAAATCATCCTGAGGAAATTGGCTATCTCGGTGATATACAAATCCATAATCTAATAGACGTAAGTCATGAAATTTATCAAGCATCTCACCTGCAAAATCTCGCTTAAATAATTTATCTTGATGACCACGGTAAGTTATTTTTACAGGTGTGGGATTATAATATTCTGCAATACAAATATAATGATTACTAACTTGATAAAGTAGTTCATACGCTTTGGTAAGCATATCTGAACTGATATGTATCAAAACTCCCTTAATCAGAGTTAAGTCATATTGGCGCTCAGGTACAAAGTCAAATATTGACTGATGGTAAACCTGATAATCATCATGTGATTGCAATTTTTCCACAGCTTTTTGGTTAATTTCAACTGCTGAAATTTCTGCTTCCGGAAGAAGTTGTCTAATTGCTTGAAGATTAAGACCTATATTGGCACCGAACTCAATTAAAGAGTGAATATAGTGAGTTCTGGAAAGGATTTTTGTAAATAATGAAATATTATTAGCAATCAAAATATTTCCTTTATTCCTAGCGATGTATTCATCACCAAATTTACCAGCCCAAAAATATTCTTGCTCAGTTCTAAATTCCGAGTTACTTACCATATTTTTTTTGTTCTACGTGTGCGTTAATTAGCGACCAATCAGGATACTGCCTCAACAAATCTAAACAATCTCCTAAGCTGAATTTTGGAATTTGAGGATAAAGTGCTTCAATAATTCTTTTTATCAGTTCAAAATCATCTTCTGTATCCACTGTCCAGCGATGTGAACTTTGATTTTCTGAAGAAACTACTTGAGCAAATCGATAACGTTCGGGGTGCATATAAATAAACGGAGTCACATGTTCCCGGTCGGGTTGTGCTGTTGCTTCTACAAACGCCTGATGTAATGCTATAAATGAAAAAACCTCAGTATCCATTCCCCGTGGATAGCTTCTTTCTAAACAATTAGAAACATAATCATATTCATATTTATGCTCAAGATAAAATTGAATTACCTTGTCAATCACTTGTGGATCGATAAGTGGGCAATCAGAGGTAACGCGAACCACTACATCTGCATGATGTTCTTTTGCTGCTCCATAATATCTGCCTAAGACATCTTCTTCAGAACCTCGAAAATATGGAATTAAAAGGCGATCGCAAAGTTCAATGATTGGCAAATCTGTACTATTGATGGTAGTAGCAATTACAATTTCATCAGCCAACTTGACTCGCTTTAATCTCTCAATCTGATATTCTAATAAAGGCTTATCCAATACCTTTTTGAGTACTTTTCTAGGAAGGCGAGTTGAAGTCATTCTTGCCTGAACAATAATTACAGTTTTCATGTCAGGCTCTCTCTTAGTGAAATTACTACTTTATTCTGACTCTCTTCATTTAGCCCATAATATAAAGGGATAGTAATAGCTTCCTCGTAGTATTGCTCAACCTGTAGAAAGTCTCCTAATTGAAAACCTAATTTTTGGTAGTAAGGTTGTGTATGCACTGGAATGTAGTGCAAATTCACACCAATTTCTGCGCTGCGAAGTTCTTTAAATACCTGTCGATGAGTTTTATTAATCTTATCCAGCTTGAGCCGAATTACATATAAATGCCAGCTAGATTCAGAATCAGGGTGTTGCCAAGGTAATATCAGGGGTAAATCTTGTAATAGCTGATTGTATCTTTGAGCTATCAACTGCCGACGTTCCACAAATTTATCTAGTCGTTGCAGTTGACTAGCACCCAATGCTGCTTGGATATCCGTCATTCGATAGTTGAAACCTAATTCCAGTTGCTGATAGTACCAACAACCGTGAGATTCTCCTTGCATTAAATCTGGATTGCGAGTTATGCCATGACTTCTTAATCTAATCAATCTCTGATACAATTCCTCCTGATTTGTAAGCACCATACCGCCTTCACCAGTTGTGATAATCTTTACTGGATGAAAGCTAAAAACCGCCATATCGGAAAATTGGCAGGAACCAATAGATTTTCCACGATAGCTGCCGCCAATCGCATGAGAAGCATCTTCGATGACTTTGAAACCATAACGCTGTGATAAAGCAGCAATTTGTTGCATCTCACAAGATTGCCCTGCAAAATGCACTGGTATTAATACTTTGGGCAAACAACCTTGCTTTTCCGCCTCAGCTAACTTACTTTCTAATTCATCTATGCTCAAATTGTAAGTATTTGGATCAATATCAACAAAGTCAACTTTTGCACCACAATAAAGTCCACAATTAGCTGAGGCAACAAAGGTATTTGGTGATGTCCAGAGAATATCTCCTTGGCCCAAATCAGCAGCAAGACAAGCAATATGTAATGCAGCTGTTGCACTAGAAACCGCTACGACATATTTCACTCCACAGTAGTTGGCAACAGATTCTTCAAATCTATCTATAGCTGGGCCTTGAGTAATCCAGTCTGAGCGCAAAACTTCAATTACAGCATCAATATCTTCTTGATTAATATCTTGCCTTCCATAAGGAATGTAGTCACTCATTTCTTTAGTATATCGAGTAATTGAAAACCTTTTAGCCATTCTGTATTTATCTCTGAGCTATACTCAAACCCTTCAGAAACAGGGACTCCTTTTTCACTTAAAGCGTTGCAAGTGTAATCCACAGAATGAGCATATTCAATAGTTGGTTTAATCACATAATGATCGGTAAACTCCAAGACTAAATGTGAAGCTTCAGAACAAAACATGGCTTCATGTAATTTTTCTCCTGGTCTAATACCAACAACTTTAATTGGTACTCCTGGTGCGAGTGTTTCAGCTAAATCTGTAATTTTCATTGAAGGAATCTTAGGTACAAATATTTCTCCTCCTTGCATTCTTTGAAAACTATTAAAAACTAAATCCACAGCTTGTTGAAGTGTAATCCAAAAGCGGGTCATGCGTGGATCTGTAATGGGTATCTCTGGGGATTTTTCTTGAATCAGTTTTTGAAAAAAAGGTACTACCGAGCCTCTTGAACCAACAACATTACCGTAACGAACTACAGCAAACCGAGTTTTCATCTCCCCAACAATATTATTAGCTGCAACAAAAAGTTTATCAGCAGCTAGCTTGGTTGCACCATAGAGATTAATTGGATTAACTGCCTTATCTGTTGAGAGGGCAATCACCTTTTCTACTTCTTGATCGAGGGCGATATCAATAACATTATTTGCCCCATGAATATTAGTTTTAATACATTCCATTGGGTTGTACTCAGCAGCAGGAATATGCTTGAGCGCCGCAGCATGAATAACAAAATCTACACCCCGCATTGCCAGACGTAGCCGATCGCGATCGCGCACATCTCCAATGAAATAGCGCATCACTGGTGTGTTAAACTCCTGCGCCATTTCATACTGCTTCAGTTCATCCCGTGAATAAACTATGACTTTCTGAGGTTGATATCGGCTGAGAATCGTTTTCACAAATTGCTTACCGAAGGAGCCTGTACCACCAGTGATCAAAATAGATTTACGATCAAACATTTTTTGTAATCTGACAATTATTAATTTCCAAAAGTCTTTAAGTGAAATTCTTATTTAGATTTTGGTTGGTTATTTGGGCTGCGATCGCTATTTCCCTCTTGCTTCTTAATCTGCTCTAATACAACTTTGTAATCTTGCCGATTGGGGTGCAACTTCACCAACTTCTCCAAAAGTGTCATCGCACCCTTAGTATCTTTCAAGTGCAACCGCACTATGGACAGTTTCTCTAGAGCAAGTTGGTTTTCTGGTTCCCGTTGTAAAATCATCTCGTAGCCCCGTGCCTGTTGCTGTAATTCTGACTCAACAGAAGGAGATGCAATTACTGGCTTAGGTTGACTAGCTTGTTGGATTGCCGGAATTACTGCAAACACTGTGGAACCAAGAAACGACACTAACGACACTATAGTGACGATCTTTTGTCGCCGCTCAATTTGCTTTTTGCGGGAAATTAAGTATTCATCCCCCGAATCAGTCATGCTTCACATACTTGCTGCGGTAAATACTTAGGTAGTAGCAAGCCTCCCGTTATGAGATTACCCATCTCCCCAAGGAAACTAACATCTTTGCTAGAAATTTTTTACATAAAATTCAAATGCTGACTCTAGAGATAAGGAAGCTTTATGGTGAGCTTATGCTGTACCGACAATTTTCCCGTGCGTAGTTTACCGCCGTAGGCATCGCTCTCCAAGTTTTATTCACTGGGCAGAAAATTAAGATTATATAAAGATTTGCGATTATTCAGCCTAAAGTTAGATGTTTGCGATATTGTAAATAACGTTTAAATAAACATAAACAGTAGATATTTCTACTCAATTGCAAATTTCCCTGTCAGTCAAAAACTTTCAAACTAGCCCGTGTCCTACAGTTCTTCAACAAACACACATATTTTTCGTGATTCAACAAAATAAAATTTTTCTAGTCATCCTCAGTCACACTACATAGTGCAACCTCCCAGACGACTAATTATTTTGCTTGGCGTCCACAATAGATATCTTACAAAAGGTACTGTTGCACTCTAGTGGTAAAAGGTTACAAGGAAAAAGAAGGCGGCTAAAGGTTAAAGAGAAACAAAAGCATCCTTATCCTTATCCCCTGAACCTCTGCCCAGGTTCTGCAAAAAGTTTAAGGACTGCTTGGTGAATTTAGAGTTTTGTGGTGGTAATTACCGTACAAAAGCGAATTTACCAGTAATTTAGTAGAGTTTGTTATGGTATAGTTAAAAAGTTAAGACTAGCTTTACCAAAATTACACCACTCTACGATCCAGCAACAATTGCAGAATGGAAAGCAGTTTTAATTAAGTATTTACCAACAAAATCTGAATTCAATCGAGGTTATGACTCAGCAAGTGATTCACCCAATGGTGAAATTGCAGCGTAATGTGCAATCACTCATAGAATCGAACATTATCAAGCCAAGCGATAGCATCTGGAAAATCGCTTTGCTCTACGGTAATGAATGGCAGCACTGGAAACAGGAACTGCTTGACTTTGGCTTTAGTATGCAAGACCCAGTTAGTGAATTGCTAGCTGTAGAGACTTGGGATGAGGAATAGGGAGTAGGGAATAGGGGGAATGAGGAAGCAGGGGAAGAATTCTAACTCCTAACTCCCCACCCCGCACCCCCGACTTTCTAAAGTTGGCAAGCAGCTAACGCCGCAGCTAATTCCTTCGCAGTTTGATAGCGATCGCGTGGTAATGGTTCTGTAACGCGATCAATTACATCTCTTAATTGGGAACTAATGGTGGGAACTTTTGCCACATCGAACCTGAAGTTTCGCCCTCGTTGGCGGTAATACTTGAAAGGGTTTTCGCCTGTGAGCAGAAAAATCAGCGTTGGCCCAATTGCATACAAATCTGATTGAGTCAAAGGTTGTCCTCGTTCTTGCTCAGGAGCGCAGTAACCTTCTGCACCAATCCGAGTACCGGGCGCTGTGCCAATTTCCTTAACTGCACCAAAATCTAGCACCACTATGCGATTTACTGAACTTCGCAGCATTAAGTTGGCGGGTTTAATGTCGCGGTGAATTAGTGGCGGCTCTTGGCTATGAAGATAGTCTAGGATATCGCAGGTTTGGATCATCCAAGCGATCGCTTGGCTTGGCGTAACTGGCCCAGTAGTATAGACACGTCTTTCTAAATCTTGTCCGTGGATTAGTTCCATTGCCAAGTATTTTTTTCCGCCTTCTACAAAGAAATCGTAATACTTAGGAATTCCCGGATGGTTAAGGGATTTGAGAGTATGCGCCTCTCGCTCAAATAATTCTTGAGCTTTGGCAATTTTTACCATATCGGCATTCATTTGCTTCAACACCAGCAGTTGTGGCATACCCGCAATCTGGCCAGCCGCATCCCAAGCGAGATAAGTAGTACCCATACCTCCTTGTCCGAGAGTTCGCAACACCTGATAATGGCGAATTTTCTGTTGTACTGAGAGAGGTTGTCCGCAGTGGATGCAAAACAGATTGTTTGGGGAATTGCCTTCATGGGTGCAAGTATATCTACCTTGGGCTGAATGGAGTGTTGCAACGGCGTTTTCTTCTGTTTCTTGCATCTGTTGCGATCGCACACCAGTTTCCAGTACTGCTACATCCTGAATTTGGAATTTCAGTATTGGGCCTCCCTGTGCCAGTTGTAACAATGAATTGTCTGGTAACGGACTCTGAATTACAAGGACACCGTTGAGGAAAGTCCCATTAGTACCCTGACTAATCAGCCGCCAACCACCGCCATTGTCAGCAGAATCGTGTCTCAGTTCTAGATGATGCCGCGAAACTAAACTATCAGTTAAAACAACATGATTATCTACCGCTCGACCAATCCGAATTATGGAAGAGTTTTCAAAGCACCACTGCTGGAGGGGCGTTTTCTGTTGCGGTTCTAACAAAGTCAGACTAACCACAATACAACCTACAAGTTAAGAGGGAGTGGGGAGTGGGGAGTAGGGAGTAGGGATGAGGAAGTAGGGATTAAGTATTAGGAAAATTATTTCCTAGTTCTCATGCCCCATTCCCGATTCCCCATTCCCAATTCCCCATTTTTTCAACTTTCCAGATTTGGGCGTACTTTTGCTCGAATAAGTATACCAGTAATATTGTCGTGACCATTGTGTTGGTTAGCTAAATCAATCAAGTCTATAACGCCCTGTTCTAAGTTAACGCCAGAACTAAGTAAGGGTTCTAAATGAGTCTGCCAATGAGTTTCTATTAAATCATTATCTGATAGACCGTCCGATGCTAACAGTAGAAGAGTGTCTTCATTGATCTCAAAAAAATTCACATCGGGATGAATCGAGTTTTCGTCACGAGGCCCCAAAGCTTGTGTGAGTTGGTAGGCATCCGGGCGGGCGTAAGCTATGCTTGCTTCCACTCCGCGTGTAATTTCCCGTTGCCCAACTTCGTGATCTACTGTGATTTGTTCTAGTCCCCGCTTGCGCGTCAAGCGATAGAGACGACTATCTCCCACATGAGCGACTGCTACTTGAGTATCTTGAATTAACAACATTACCAGAGTTGTACCCATGCGCCCAACTCCAGAACGGGCATCTTGTTGATTGAGCTTATAAATCGCCTCATTAGCTAAAAACACTGCCTCACGAATGCTATCTTCTGTTGGCAGTTGGTTAGTAATCCAGTGTTCTTGAAAGTATTGCCGTAGAGTATCGACTCCTAACTTACTGGCTATCTCGCCGCCAGCGTGTCCACCCATACCATCACAGAGAATATACAAACCATGCCCTTCTAAGACTCGACTTTTGGGCGACTCTAGCTTTTGAATTTTGGTTTCAATGCCAAAGTAGTCTTCGTTATGATGACGTTGACGCCCTACATCTGTACGTCCTGCATCTTCTAAACTACTTAACTGCATCGCCAGCACAACAGTTGGCATATCATCAGTTTTGCTAATGATATCTTCCGGCTCATATGATTGCGGGATAATTGGCACAGCAGTATTTTTCTCCTTTATTGGGGGTAAAGTTTCGGTTCCTAGTGCTTCCAGTTCAAGAGAGATTTCCTCCAAACGCGATCGCAATTGTGCCATCGTCTGAATCTTACCTACCTCTAAATCCCCCAACATCTGGACTACAGGGCCAAATTGAGTGCGTTGAGATTGCCTAAATAGCGCTTGCCAAACCCGCCCCAAAGCTTGAATGGTTAACGGTTGCTCTGGAATAGCCGATGTTTCGGTTTCGGCATCTTCTGCCGACTCGGTGACAGGCAAAGAATTGGATGATTCCACATATAACCTTTGTAGCGCCAGCGTTTGGTCTTCATCCAATCGCAAATTCGACAAATCTAAAAGGCTCTGACGACAACTTACTGGTTCCAATAATGCCCAAAGTTGGGTCATTTCATAACACCAGTGTAAAATTTTTAACGAACTCGTTGTTTCTTCTTGCCATAAATCGAGTAAAAACTGCCAATGTGAGCGGTCTTCGATTATGACTATCTCCATATTTCCCTGCTGCCATGCATCGTGAATCTGCGGTATCCCCGGCTGACCTTGGTATTGTAATGAAATATAAAGTCTAGCAAGGTGAGGAATTCCACTTGCTTCCACTGATGGCGTTAGCAAATCCGATTGTTGACTTGCTAGTATTGCCTCAATAGGTGATATTTGATACGGCTGGCAGTCTAGAACTCTAACCCCTACATCAGTAATAGTGGCAGTTTCCGTTTGGCCAGGTAGCGGATCTAACAATTGATAACGCTCTTGGGAGTCTAAATAGGAGCCTGGTGCAATCTGAGGACTAGCAAATAGAGAAGATGAAGAAGATATAGCTCCTTCATTTCCCTCATCTCCCTTTTCTGCCACATCCTCCCCTACTCCCAAAGCTTTCGCAGTCGTTTCTTTAGCAATAATTGCCCAAAACACTGTTCCACATTCTGTGCCACAGTTATGACAACGTAGTGCATTCAGAGGTACATCATCGGTACTGCATTCAGGACAAACCTTGTGAGTCAGGGATGTGCCACAGCTTTGACAAAATTTATTACTATTGGGGTTTTCAAATTTACACTGAGGGCAAATCAGCATAGTGGAAGTTCCTTTATTCCCGCTCCAAGGTGCTTCTAGCCACTAAGATTCAAGGTGCCACAATTGGCTGTCCCTGACTACAGTAGACCTACAAGAGATTGTAGTTTATCAATGAATTTTGGTGGCAGTATTAATTGTGACGCATATTAGATAAATATTTAATATATTGGCTGGTAATTGCTTATAAATGGGGAAGATGAGGGGGATGAGGGAGAAACAAGCAATGCCCAATGCCCAATGCCCAATGTCCTATTGTCAAGAATCTGGCAATTGCGGAGGGTCAACGTTAAACCATTTTTGATAAATTTGGTTGTAAGTGCCGTTAGATAACAAAGTCGCTATACCTTTGTTAATTACATCTAGATGGGGGGAGTCTTTAGGCGTAGCAATTCCGTAGTATTCTTGGGTGAGCAAGTCAGTAACAACTTTGATGCCTTGGAGGTTGCCATTTTTAATCGCATACAAAGTTGCGAAAGCATCGCTAATCACAGCATCAACATTGCCATTGAGTAAGTCTTGGAAAAATTCTGGACCAGAACTAAAAGTACTAATTTTGGCGTTGGGGATGGTTTTGGCAAAATCTGCCCCAGTAGAACCAATTTGTACAGCGATTTTTTTACCTTTAAGACTATTGAAGTCTTTAATATTTTGATTGTCTTGGCGGACAGCGATCGCTAGTCCGGCTTTAAAATAAGGCCGTGAAAAAGCAATTGTTTTCAGGCGTTCGGCGGTAATAGTGATTCCGCTAATTGCAGCATCGACTCTTTTGGCTTGCAAAGTCGAGATCATCCCATCAAAGGGCAGACTTTCAAACTGGACTGCAAAACCTGCGACTTTAGCGATCGCATTCATTAAATCAATATCAAAACCTTCCAAGTTCCCGCTAGCCCTTTGGATTTCAAAAGGGACAAAGGTGGGATCTGTCGCCACCTTAAGAAGTTTAGCATTTGGGTTAGTAGTGGGATAGAAACTTTTACACGCAATCATCAGTAGTAGACAGCCTAAGCTTAGAATTAGCTGCTGCCACTTGAGGTTAATTAATTTCACTGTCAGTAATTCCGTTTTATCAGTCAATATTCACGATACTTGTCATCATGTTATAAGGAAGAATATATCCGTCAGGAGCCAGAATCCACTATGAATTCTCGGCGACTCATGAAAGTTTAAGATCCCTATTTTTTTGAAAAATGATGCTTGTTCCGACGCTGTGTTGACAGATTGAAGGCTTATTCCAATCTGACTTTTCGCTAATTGTCTTCTTGTGTGTTCTCTACTGTAACTTCCAATTTTGAACTTTTTATGGCTGCCATTACCCCTGCTTATCGAATTGCTGATTTGTTCGCCGAACGAGCTAGAAATATTGCACCGCCAACCTACAGTACAGAGTTAACCAAAATCGTCAATGTCAGCTTTACCTACGGTCTAGCTGACCCAATTCTCTTTCCTCACGCTCACTTGGCTACTGCAAGTGCTGCTGTGCTGGCAGAAGAGGCTCCCCTAGCTCTCAATTACGGCCCACCTTCAGCTCAACTATACGAGCAAATTATCCTCCGCTTGCAGGCTAAAGGAATCACTACCGATCGCGATCGCCTAATCATTGGCTATGGTTCTGGTCAAATTCTGGGCTTGCTACCAGATGTGTTTGTCGAACCTGGTGATGTGGTAGTTGTCGAAGGTCCAACTTTCCTGGGAGTAGTTGTGAGATTTGTCCAAGCTGGCGCACGCATAATTACCATTCCTGTGGATGAGTTGGGGATGGATGTAGATGCCCTAGAAGTAACATTGAGCGATTTGAAGAAGCAGGGCATCCGGCCCCGGTTTATTTACACTATCCCCACCTTTCACAATCCCACAGGTACTACTATGCCGTTATTTCGCCGCCAAAAATTGGTGGCATTAGCGGCTGAATATGGCGTGCTGGTGGTGGAAGACGATGCTTATAGCGATTTGCGCTTCCAAGGAGAAACTGTGCCCCCCCTGGCAACCCTTGACCAAGAAGGATGGGTATTATACGTGAGTACCTTCTCGAAAATTATTGCGCCCGGTATCAGGTTGGGCTGGGCTTGTGGCGATCCAGCGATTATTGAGCGGCTAGCAATGTTCAAAAGTGAGGGGCCTGTGGGGCCATTTGTCAGTCATGTGGTCGCCCGCTATTGTGCCACAGGCAAATTAGAGAATCACATTCGAGAGTTAATTGCCTGCTACAAGCATAAGTGCAATTTGTTGTTAGAAGCGATCGCTCAAGAGTTTCCCAGTGATGTAGTTGCTTTGCGTCCCGATGGCGGCTTCTTCGTTTGGTGTAAATTGCCCTCAGACATTAGCGCCAAAGCACTCTTAATGGCTGCCAGTGAACACGGTGTCAGTTTTCTACCAGGGACTCGCTGCTACACTAATGGACAGGGGGATGATGCGATCAGGTTAGCTTTTAGCTTTCAGCCAACTCAGAAGATTGTTGAGGGAATCGCTACATTAGGAGCAGTGTTGCGCGGATGGCGGTAATTCGTAATTCGTAATTCCTACCTCGTTCCCAGTCTGAGACTGGGAATGCTCTTTGGGAGGCTACCGCCTCCCGTCTCAGTGGTAGCAGGCCAATGAAGACCATTTCCTTCTTAAAATCTGGAAACGAGATTTTGATTTTTAATAAATTTAATAAATTTTGTCAATATTTAAAAAATTTGTTCTAATCGTTGGAAATCTCGCTGCACTTCATACCAGAGACTTTTATTATGGGGATCTGTCTTCAAAGCTTTTTTGAGATAAATTCTGGCTTTGAGCAGCTGGTTTTGGGAAATTAGCGCCCGTCCCCAAATCTGATAGGCGATCGCTAGCCATTGGCGAACTTCTGCATCTGTTGACAAACGATCTGCTAAGGCTTCCGCCAAGGCGATCGCTTGCGGAAATCGTCTTTCTTGCAAAAATCGCTGTAATTGATCGTAAGTTTTCCACTTCAGCCGTTCTTCTATTTCCAACACATTAGGCGGCTTTGGTTTGCCTGGTTCTTGGCTTGTCACCGTTGTTACTGGTGTTTTCTGCCTATGCGTTGCCTTAGCATCACCACGCACACCAGATGTTGACACCTGAGTTGAATGTGCCACAGTTTCCTCTGGCAGTACCACTGTCAGCAGGAGTTTGTAAGCCTCTGTCAACGCAATAAACTTATCTTTGGCTTTGTTGTCATCTGGGTTGATATCGGGATGATATTGCTGCGCCAAACGTCGGTAAGACGCTTTGATGTCAGCAAAAGAAGCTCCCGATCGCAAACCAAGTAAACGGTAGCAATCTCCAAGATCCATCTTGAGCTATGAGCTATCGAATATCCAGCAAGAGGCTATTAGCTATCTGCTTCACGCCTGAACTATTAATAATAAGGGCTAATTTGCTATTTTAAAGTTCAATGTTTACAGTTTGTTTAAAGAAAGGGAGTGGGGAATAATTAACCCGCATTTCTCACAAGCTTGAAATGCAGAGGGGCAGAGGGGCAGAGGGGATTGAACTTGGCACATTGAACTCTCCCCTGCTCCCCTGCTCCCCTACTCCCTACTCCCCTGTTATTACCGAGGTTCTTTCTTCAATCACACGGTCAATTAAACCGTATTGTTTTGCTTCTTCGGCAGACATGAAAAAGTCACGATCCATATCTTTTTCAATTTTTTCTATGGTCTGCCCGGTTTTATCGGCATAAATGCCATTGAGCTGGTGACGAATCCGTAGAATCTCTCTAGCTTCAATTTCGATATCGGTTGCTTGTCCACGGGTGCCACCTGAAGGTTGGTGAATCATAATCCGTGAGTGAGGCAATGCTAGGCGTTTGCCCTTAGTGCCAGCTGCCAGCAGGAAAGACCCCATTGAAGCCGCTAAACCTACGCAAATAGTCACTACATCTGATTTGATATGTTGCATGGTGTCAAAAATAGCCATGCCAGATGTAACCATCCCACCTGGAGAATTGATGTATAAATAAATATCTTTACCTGGATCATCTGAGTCCAGATACAGCATTACAGCGATAATTTGATTGGCAATTTCATCATCAATATCTCGCCCCAAAAATATAATCCGTTCCCGGTAAAGGCGATCGTAGATGCTAATCCAATCTGTATATTGTCCTCCGGGCATCCGGTAAGGAACTTTAGGAACGCCTATAGGCATAATTTACTCCGTTCTTAATTAGTCATTGGTCATTAGTCATTGGTCATTAGTCATTGGTCATTAATAATTTTTGGTTATTAACAAAGGACGAATGACATAGACGCGCTAGCAGCTACTCTTCGAGAACGCCAAGGGCGAACCCGCAGGGTAGGACGAATTAAAGCACACTGGCAGGAAGTGGAGGATTAGCGAGTTCTTCTTTTTCAAAAACTCGGTCAATTAAACCGTATTCCTTCGCTTCATAGGGTGTTAAATATAACAAGCGATCCATGTCTTTAGTAATTTTTTCTGGAGGCTGTCCAGTGGTACGATGTAAGATATCAACTAACGCCCCTTTATTTACCAAAACTTCCCTGGCGCGAATTTGAATATCCGTTGCTTGACCTTGGGCGTAGCTCTTGGGCTGATGCAGGATAATCGAGGAGTGAGGCAAACTAGCACGGCAACCTTTTGTACCAGCACTGAGTAGCATCGCTGACATACCCATTGCGGAACCGACGCAGATGGTATGGATAGGAGGCTTGATATATTTCATGGTGTCATAAATGGCGAAAGCTTCGGTTTCAAAGCCAATGGGTTCGCCACTGTAACCGGAAGTGCCGGTGGAATTGATATAGATTTTAATCGGTTTTTCGGGGTCGTCAGATTGCAAAAACAGCAATTGGGCGACGATTAATTCTGTGACAGCAGGCACCAGAGGCATCCCAATATAGACAATTCGCTCCTTCAATAAGAGGGAAGGTAAATCTGGCGGTGGTGTCCGGTAAAAGTTATCGCCGTAATATGGGGCTTGAACAGCCTTAATTGGGGAAATGTCCATAGCAACTGATCGCCTGAAACTATGCCGTTAACTGTAATACATCCTAGCGCGATGCCAGCCTTCCTTAAGGTGCGGATTTCTCCCTAATGCTAAAGGCGGCTTCGCATCTGCCAATGCTTGGCTTCTAAGATATTCTGATTATATTAGTGTATTTGTGTTGGATAGGTTTTCCGTAGAGTTAAAGTGTTGCTTTGAAGTTATTTTTTAATATGTATATCCTGAATAGGGACTTTGAGTTATGAAGGTTAATTTGCAGCCTGCCTTGAATGATGGTAATTTGGACGCAAATCAACTGAACAGTCAACGTCAGTTGGGAATTTCGATTTCGGCGATCGCAGAAAATCAAGACCGCCATGTACCTCTGAATTTATGCTTAATTCTCGATCATAGTGGTTCGATGAACGGGCGATCGCTAGAAACAGTCAAAAAAGCCGCGAATCGTCTGGTAGATAGACTTAACCCTGGCGATCGCCTCAGTGTGGTAGTTTTTGATCACCGTGCCAAAGTCTTAGTACCTAATCAAAGTGTCGAAGATCCAGAGAAAATTAAACAGCAAATTAATCGCCTCGCCGCCGATGGTGGAACTGCGATTGATGAAGGACTACGCTTAGGCATTGAGGAGTTGGCAAAGGGTAAAAAAGATACTGTTTCTCAAGCTTTTTTATTAACCGACGGTGAAAATGAACACGGTGATAATAATCGCTGTTTAAAATTCGCTCAACTGGCTGCTAGCTATAATTTGACTTTAAACACTTTGGGATTTGGTGATAATTGGAACCAAGATGTTTTAGAAAAAATTGCTGATGCTGGCTTAGGTACTTTATCTTATATTCAAAAGCCCGAACAGGCAGTAGAAGAATTTAATCGCCTGTTTAGCCGCGTTCAAACTGTAGGATTGACTAACGCTTATCTGTTATTCTCCTTGATGCCCAATGTCCGGTTAGCCGAACTTAAACCTGTAGCCCAAGTTTCCCCAGACACAATTGAGTTACCACTGCAACAAGAAGCTGATGGCCGTTTCGCTGTGCGGTTGGGAGATTTAATGAAAGATGCAGAACGGGTAATCTTAGCTAATATTTATTTGGGACAATTGCCAACAGGTGAACAAGCGATCGCTCATGTGCAAGTCCGCTACGATGATCCAGCCGCCAATAAGGTAGGTTTAGTTACACCAAATATCCCAGTTTACGCCCATGTAGTCAAAAATTACCAAGCAGACCCGAATCCCCAGGTACAACATTCTATTTTAGCATTAGCTAAGTATCGCCAAACCCAGCTAGCCGAAACGAAATTGCAACAGGGCGATCGCTCTGGTGCGGCGACAATGTTACAAACGGCTGCTAAAACTGCACTGCAAATGGGAGATACAAGTGCAGCGACGGTGTTGCAAACTTCTGCCACCCAGCTACAATCTGGTGGAGATTTATCCGAAAGCGATCGCAAGAAAACCCGGATTGTCTCTAAAACAGTTTTGCAAGATACCCCTCCTCAATGAAAGTTAAATTGCTCTCGGCGTTAAATGACAATAATGTTGATGTCGCTCAAACAAGTAGCCAACGTCAATTGGCAATTACAATTTCGGCGATTGCTGATGAGTCTGACAAAAATCTACCACTCAATCTCTGCTTGATTTTGGATAAAAGTGGTTCCATGCATGGACACCCAATTAATACGGTGATCCAGGCTGTAGAAGGATTAATTGATCGGTTGAAAGTAGGCGATCGCATTTCAGTTGTGGCTTTTTCCGGCACTGCGGAAGTCATTATCCCTAACCAAACAATTGAAGACCCCGAAAGCATCAAATCTCAAATAAAAAGCAAACTGACTGCTAGCGGCGGCACTGCGATCGCTGACGGTTTGGAACTGGGAATTACAGAACTGATGAAGGGCACAAGAGGCGCTGTTTCCCAGGCGTTTCTGCTGACGGATGGGCATGGTGAAAGTGCTTTGCGGATTTGGAAATGGGATATTGGGCGAGATGACAACAAACGCTGTCTGAAACTGGCACAAAAGGCTGCCAAGCTGAACCTAACTATCAACACTTTCGGATTTGGCAATAGCTGGAATCAGGATTTGCTAGAAAAAATTGCCGATGTCGGTGGTGGCACTTTAGCCCATATTGAACGCCCTGAACAAGCTGTAGAGCAATTTAACCGACTGTTTGGCCGGATTCAGTCGATTGGGCTAACTAATGCCTACTTGCTGTTATCTCTAGTACCTAATGTCCGACTAGCAGAATTGAAACCCATTGCCCAAGTTGCCCCAGACACAATCGAGTTACCAGTAGAACCCGAAGCTGATGGTAGCTTTGCTGTCCGTTTGGGAGATTTGATGCAGGATGTAGAACGGGTAGTTTTGGCGAACATTTATCTGGGACAATTGCCAGAGGGGAAGCAAGCGATCGCTCATCTACAAATTCGTTATGATGACCCGTTGGTTAACGAAGAAGGTTTACTTTCGCCCGTGATGCCAGTGTATGCAGATGTAGTGCGGGCGTATCAACCAACATCTAATCCGCAGGTACAACAGTCTATTTTAGCATTAGCAAAGTATCGCCAAACCCAGTTAGCCGAGGCGAAATTGCAACAAGGCGATCGCACTGGTGCAGCAACGATGCTGCAAACAGCAGCTAAAACCGCCTTACAAATTGGAGATAAAGGGGCAGCGACAGTGTTGCAAACTTCCGCCACTCGCTTGCAAGCTGGAGAAGAACTTTCGGAAGCAGACCTCAAGAAAACTAGGATTGTATCAAAGACTGTTTTACAGGAATAGCAAAAATTCAACGTTGCTGATTAACGGTATGAAAATTTTGCGCCTTGGTGCAAAGCAAGAAAAAATATTTTATTCCTCAATTGAGCAACAAAGTAATCGTATATTCCTAACTTATTGATTAACAACCACTGAAGAGTTTGATTTATGCTGATCCAGAAGATTGTCCAACAATTGTAAGACATCCCTGAAGACAAACTAGCAGAAATTTATGACCAAATTCACTACTTTCGGCTAGGTTTAAGTCAAGAACGTACATAACCCCGCACCCCTGGTTTATTAAAAGGACAACTCGGTGATGCTTTCTTTGAACCACTCTTCATCGCGGTTAGGTAGTTCAATGATGCGATCGCCCAAGTAGGACGATGCAAAAATTAAGGCTTCTGCCACTAAAATAGAAAAATCATTCACGTGCGTTGTATTTATGGGTAATGAAGTTGAACTACTTGAACACTGGCGACAACTTACACCCCAAAAGCAACAAAAAGTTTTGGAGTTTGTTGAACTACTTAAATCTGAGCCAGAAACAACACCTGCCGAATCTGATTTTGTGCCACAAACACCCTTAGCCAAAAAATTATGGTCGATCCGACAAAGAGCGATCGCTGCTGGATTGCAACTTCTCAACGAAGACGAAATTGAACTTGAACTTGCTGAACGTCGAGGTGGATTCCGTGAGTCTTAAGAAGACTTACATAGACTCTGGTGTACTCATCAGCGCTTTCTGTGGCATTCAGTCAGTCAGCATTGTAGCTCATCAAATTCTTAACGATGAAAATCTAGAGTTTGCCTCAAGTAGCTTCGTTCAGTTAGAAGTCCTGCCTAAAGCAACTTTTAACAAGCAACAAGACGAAGCAGAATTTTACGAAACATTTTTTAGTTCTGTCATTCACTGGGCAACTGACTTAGAGCAAATTATACAGAATGCTTCTCAAATTGCCTGTACTTACGGTTTAGCTGCGATGGATGCACTTCATGTGGCGGCTGCTCTGCAAATTAAAGCCGATCAACTGATCACTACTGAAAAGCCAACCAAACCAATGCACCGAGTAACGGAAATCCAGATTATTTCAATATAAAGCGATCGCCCAAGTAGGACGATGCAAAAATTAAGGCTTGCTGAATATCTTCATCTTCTAATTCGGGAAACTCTTGGCGCAGTTCTTTTCGATTAAGGTAGGTAGCTAATAACTCAATCACCCGACGAACGGTAAGGCGAAGATTACGAATAGAAGGTTGTCCATTCATGCGATTTGGATTGCTGGTGATGCAATCTAATTTCATGGAAGTAACCCTAGCTCAGTTTTCCTCTTGCCTCTCTTAACAAGCTAGCAAACAAACGAAAATAGTTAAGCATATAGAGCAATACAGTTCAGTTAAGCATTTCTTTCTTCTCTCTGCGTCCTTGGCGTCCTTGGCGGTTCGTTAAAAAAATTGAGTTTGACAAAGAGTTTTAGCCTTAACTGAACCGTATTGGCATATAGAGTAGGTAAAATTCCTACTCTAACAGCTTCTAACAATCACTATCAACCAAACTCAATATCAGTTTTTTCCTTTAATCTTCTGCGGTACGAAACCTGGTAAGTCAATACTGTCAACCGCAAAAACAAAAAATTTGTTTGGGTTGTCGACACTTGTCGAATGGTTAGTATCTGGCGCTAAAGTACCAAGAAAATCGTTGTCATTGGCGATGAACAATGTATGCTTTTCGACTCCGTTGACAACCACATCTTCTCCGAAGGCTAAACCTTCAAGCTTGGCTGGAATGTCCTCTTTTTTGATGCCGTATTGAGTCAGCGCAGTCACCACATCGAGGAACAGGGTTTTACTAACCGCCTTGCCAACAAGGTTGCTTTCCCCGGTGATATTGCTAACTTCTTGAGCATTTGTCAGATCGATATGATAAATCTTTTTAAAGGCAGCCTTAGAGCCGTCGCCCAAACCTTTGCCATCGCGCTCATCTACTAAGAATTCGTTATCGTTGATGGCCAAAATCTCGCTGACGGTGGGATATTTCGGTTTATCTGCCGTACCAATATTATCTAGCTGATAAGCGTATTCCTGAGTAGCACCTGTTTCTATGTCAATCTTGACGATTCTGGTATAAGCACCATTAGTACCACCGTCTTGGAGTAGTGGACTCTGCAAAATGCCAACCAGTGTCTTACCGTTGGGAGTAATTGCAAGTCCTTCCATACCTTTGTTCGTAACCCGACCGGAGGTGTTGCCATTGATTTCTGTATCACTAACAGGACTCAAGTTGCTGACTGCAAACTTGCTAGGTAGGTTAAAGACTTTGATACGCTTGCCTGTATTGCGGTTAAATTCATATATGTAAGGGCCGTATTCATCCGAGATAAATATCTGCTCTCCACTCTTAGATACACGCACCCCTTCAGGATCGAAACGCGCATTGTTGCTATATGTTGAGATTTGGCTGGGGTCGAAATTGTCTGAGCGTCCAGTGAAATAGTATTTACCGTTGGTATTTAAGGCTGGGACACCGCTAGGTACACCCAATCCCGCACCACTTCCGTAGTAAAGAGGCTCATTACTTGATAAGAGAGTTGTGTCAATTAAGGAAGGGGTAAGGGTGAAAGGCAACGCTGAACCAAGCGAGCTTGGTATAAGTTCCAATTTGATAGTTTGGAAGCGGTTGATATAGGATGCTGTATCACTCACAGCGCTGTTGTATGAGACGGCATTTGGGCCTCGGTCTGGGATAGCGATAAAGGTATTATTGCCAGCGTAAGCTAGTCCTGACCCTAGACCACCCAAAAGGTTTCCCGCAACGCCGTTTTCTAGAGGAGCAGATGTTTGGGTGGAGCGATCGCTAATCTTACCATCTAGGCTCCCAATTGCAATCAATTTAACCTCTGCATTGGCAGCAGGAGCTATTGCAAATAACACCAACAATGACAAAATAAGACTTTTGTTGAGCATATCACTTCTATTGCTAAAAGACAGTATTTATTAAAAAATATTGTCAGTTTTTTACTTTTTTAGTATCTATTACCAGTGGTTAAGTAAAAGTTAAGCTTAAATTAAGTAAAAATATTAAAGTTTGTATAAAACTTTTACTAGTAGCATTCACAATCTACTAGGGAGAAACAAATAAAAACCACGTTATATATAAAAATTCATAAAGTCTAAAATGTAACAATGAAATAATTACAATTTAAAAGTAAAACTAACAATTCAAAATTAAAAATACTAGCAATTAATTTTATAAACTTCAAAAATAAAACTGGATTTTGATATTTCCACTCAGTAACGTCAAAAAATAAACAAGGTGTTTAAATAACTTAACTAGATAAAATCTGCTACTACCAAAACATAACCAAAAATTACTCATGGCTTAACCATCAACCATAAATATCTGTACTTGAATAGTTATGGTTATCCCTATTCATAGAAAAATTGCATGAAAACTAGTAGAAACCAAGGGTATCTATTAAGTCTTTTGCTGGTAAGTAGCTTGAGTGCAAGTATCCAATCAGCTGGCGCTGGAACTACCAGACCCGTTGGTAACTCACAAAGTGGAGCAGCTTTGCTACCTACAGGTCAAATCATCACGCCCGCAGCAGCACCAGGTTCGACGTTTGCACCTTTAGGAACTGGTTTACGTACAGATGATAATGCTGATGCTGCTGAAGCCGTAAGCACAGCCCTCAGCCCTGATGGAAAAACTTTACTGGTGCTTACTAGTGGTTATAACCAAAACTTCAAGGATGAAAATACAGGTAATACTTTCACTTATCCTGTATTAGACCCGCTAACTGGCAAGCCAAGTGGTACAACAACCCCAAAAGCAGAATGGGTTTTTGTCTATGATGTGACTAGCGGTAAGTTAGTTAAAAAACAACAAATTAATATTCCTAATACCTATAACGGTTTGGCTTGGGCTAAAGATGGCTCACGCTTCTTTGTATCAGGCGGAATTGACGATCGCGTTTATGTTTATGCATCTAATGGTAGTCAGTACGTACCAGATGCCCCGTTTATTCTACTAGGTCACAATTCTGACCAAACTGCACCCTTCCCTAAATATGATGGTGGTTTGTTGAAGGATACACCAGCCAAAGCTGTGAGTACAGGAGCAGTTGTAGCAGGTATTGCAGTTAGTCAGGATGGTAAGACCTTAGTAGCTGCAAACTTTGAAAATGACTCTATATCAATCGTTGATACTCCTACCCGTAAGGTGACTAAAGAAATTAAGTTCTTTAGGGCAGGCGATAAAATAGCAACTGGTGAATTTCCTTTTGATGTCGCTATCAAAAGTACAGAAAAAGGTCAAGCAGCTAAAGTTTTTATTAGTAGCCAGCGCGATGACGAAGTAGTTACTGTTGAAATTGCTTCTGGAAAAATCACTCGTATACCAGTAGGTAGCCAGCCCAACAAAGTACTGCTTTCGACCGATCAAAATCGACTATATGTAGCTAATGGTAATGATGACTCGATTTCAGTCATTGATACAAATAGCAATCGGGTTGTTCAAACCATCTCTCTGTCTCGCCCTGGTGAAAAATATAAAGGTGCTAATCCCAACTCTTTAGCTCTCAGTCCAGATGGACGAACACTTTATGTTACTCTAGGCGGCGAGAATGCGATCGCTGTTGTAGACTTGCAAGCTAGTCGGGTGAATGGACGCATCCCCACTGGCTGGTATCCTAATTCTGTAAGTGTCAGTCTTGATGGTCAAAGACTTTACGTTGTCAATGCCAAGAGTAATTCCGGCCCCAACCCGTCAAACAGTCGCACGACACCAGCAGGAGAAGCACGTAACACTAATTTTAAAAACGATTACAACTGGGCTTTAGAAAAAGCTGGTATCTCAATTATTCCAGTGCCAAGTAGCAGTACTTTGGCTACGCTTTCAACCCAGGTAGACAAAAACAACGGTTTTTATAGTCGTCGTCCTGACCGGACAATGAGGTATTTACAAGGCAAAATTAAGCACGTTATCTACATAGTTAAAGAAAACCGTACCTATGACCAGGTACTCGGTGACTTACCTATCGGTAATGGCGACCCAGCACTTACCTTGTTTCCCTACAAGATTTCACCCAACCATCACAAGCTGTCCCTTAGCTTTGCAACTTTTGATAACTTCTACGACAGTGGCGAATCCAGTGGAGTAGGTTGGAACTGGTCTACTTACGGTCGTACTACAGACTACACCGAAAAAAGTCAATCAGTTCTTTACGGTAACGCTGGCTTTAACGGCTTAACCTACGATTACGAAGGTACAAATCGGAATATCAGTCTTGGACTACCGCAAACTTCCTCAAATAACTCGCCAATCAATACCCGTATAACAGGAGTTTTAGATCCTTCTGGGCGATCTTCCATATTACCTGGAGACAGGGATGTTGATGCTCCCGAAGGAGATGGTAATCTCAAACCGGATGCCATTGGTGGTTATCTGTGGGATACGGCGCTACGTGCTGGCAAGACTGTACGCAATTACGGTTTCTTCGTTGATAACGGAATTCCTTACACTACTAGCCAAACCGATCCTACTAAACCCGATCCGAAAAACCCGGCTTATATTCCCATCTCTCCAACCCCTTACGCTGACAAAATTCCTCAAGCTCCTGTTACTAAAACTGCATTGTTGGATAAAACCGATCTTTACTTCCGGTCATTCGATCAAAATAATGCCGATATTTATTTGTACAACGAATGGGAAAGGGATCTTAAGCAAAATGGATTACCCAATTTAATGCTTGTGCGTTTATCTCACGATCATTTTGGTTCCTTTGGCACTGCTTTATTTGGACTAAATACTCCTGAATTGCAAATGGCAGATAATGACTATGCTATTGGCAAGCTGGTAGAGAAAATTTCTCATTTGCCGGAGTGGAAAGAAACAGCAATTTTCATCATTGAAGATGATTCTCAAAATGGCCCAGATCATGTTGATTCCCACCGTTCGTTAGCCTACGTTATTTCACCCTATACAAAACGGGGTGCGCTCGTTAGCACTAACTACAACACCATTAATATATTGCGGACGATAGAGGATTTGTTAAATATTAAGTATTTGGCAATTACTGATGCTAATGCTGAACCAATGTCAGATGCTTTCATTAGAGAACCGAACTTTGAGCCTTACACAGCGATTGTGCCAGGTAATTTGTGTGCAAAACCTGTAGATCCGAAACTAGTACCAGCTTGCCAAGATCCCAAGGTTGAAAATACAGCAGCTGTGCCCATTCTAAATGATGCAAAATGGTGGGCTGCTATAACCAAGGGTTTCAATTTTATCGGTGAAGATAACCTGGATGCAGAAGAATTCAACGAAATTCTTTGGGAAGGAATTAAGGGCGATAATATTCCTTATCCTAAAGAACGTAACGGTAAAAACTTACGGCAAAACCGCGATCAACTTCTAAAGAATTGGCAATTGAGTCAAACGAATAACTCTACTGGCGCTAAGAATTAAGTCTTAGACGTTTGGTGAAAATATAGAGACGTAGCATTGCTACGTCTCTACAGGGTTTAAATAGTTTATTTATCTAATGCGACAGGAAAATTGAGATGAAATTGTTTCAAAAATTAGCGATCGCTACTAGTCTGATTCTGGGTTTAGCTACTTTAACCACTAAATCTGCATCGGCTGCAATTATTAATTATGCGTTCAATGTTGATAGTTCTACAGCTAAGGGTAACGGTCTATTTAGCTTTGATGATGCAACTTTCAGTAATGATAATATCCCAGTAGCGCCAGTGCAATCGCTAAGTTTTCAATTCGATAATGATCCCAATATTTACACTGCAAAGGATGATGTTGAATATCCAGATTATCCCGTTGCATTTCCAACTGTATCCTTAGCAGATAACGCACCTATTGGATTGCTGTACAGCTTCCTTGACAAAGCTAATCCTGATAAAAGTTACGACATTAGTGGAACATTATTTTCTGTTTCCTCCGAAACTTCCGATTCCGGTATAGTTTCTTATCGACAAGTACCTGAACCCAGTACTTTAGCTAGCATGTTTGTTGTTGGCAGCATTGGCTTGTTTCTGAAAAGGAAGGTAAGATCAACTAAAAAGATTAAAGCTTAATCTATACTTGAGAGGGTGTAATGTGGTTGTGTTACCAACTACGTACACTCTCTTAATAGTTGTAATAAAACAAGCAAAACACCAATGAAAACTACTGGTATTCATCATGTAGCTATTATTTGTTCTGACTACGATCGCTCCAAAAAATTTTATGTAGAAGTTTTAGGATTTCCAATTATTCAAGAGACTTTTCGCGCTGAGAGAAATTCTTATAAATTAGATTTACGAGTTGGAGAAAATGCTCAAATAGAGCTATTTTCTTTCCCAAATCCTCCAGAACGGCCTAGTAAACCAGAGGCTTGTGGTTTAAGACATCTTGCTTTTAAAGTTGATGATGTTGAGGAAACTGTTTTTTATTTAAAATCTAAAGGAGTAGAGGTAGAAAATATTAGAGTTGATGAAATTACAAATAAAAAATTTACTTTTTTTAAAGATCCAGATAATTTACCATTAGAGATTTATCAGCATTAACTTGGTACTGACGAGTGAACTTGTCATCATTATAGATAATGAAGCGATCGCCAAGCGCGGAATTACAGCTTATTGCTACCCAAATTGGTATATTCACAACTCTTGTAGAAGCGATCGCTTTAATACGTTTTTTATAGTCTTCCTTCATTTATGCATCAAATTTACGGCATAAAATTTATCACTTTGTTGGAGCGACAGTAAATACTTCTACCAAAAGGATCGCTAGTTTCTGCATCCATTAGTTCCACAAAGTTCTAGATAATTTACCATTAAATATTTATAAAAATTAGAATATTAATAGATGTTTGAATTAACAAAATTAATATAAATAGCAAATGGGTGAGCTATTTGGTAAAATTCTAAAATGTTTGACAATATCTGTAAATTTTTAGCTGAAAATTTCTCCAGCGATTTTGCCACTTGGTTATTAGGCGAACCTATTACTTTAACCGAACTCAGTCCAAAAGAATTATCTCTCGAACCCATTCGTGCTGATGCCCTAATTCTGCTACAGTCGGAGCAAAATATTTTACATTTGGAATTTCAAACCCAACCTGATGCTGAAATTCCTTTTCGGATGATTGACTATCGGTTGCGAGTGTATCGCCGCTTTCCAGACAAAGCAATGCATCAAGTTGTAATTTATCTTAAGCAGACAAATTCAAAGTTGGTGCAACAAAATACATTTACAATTGCTGGAACACGCCATGAATTTTCAGTTATCAGACTTTGGGAACAACCAACTGAAGTATTTCTGAGAACGCCTGGGCTGTTACCCTTTGCAGTTTTGAGTAGTACAATTGATCCAGAAGCCGTGCTTAATCAAGTTGCACGAGAAATTAATAGTATGACAGAATCAAGAAATCAAAGTAATATTGCTGCTTCCACAGCAATTTTAGCTGGTTTAGTATTAGACAAAGAGGTTATCAGACGAGTTTTGAGGTCAGATATTATGCGCGAGTCAGTGATTTATCAAGATATTTTAGAAGAAGGCAAAGCTGAAGGCAAAGCTGAAGGCAAAGCTGAAGCTTTACTTGAAGTGGCAACCAATCTTTTTAATACTGGTATGCCATTAGAACAAATAGCAAGGTTGACAGGGTTATCAATTGAGCAGTTACAGTATTTGCAGGTAACTGACTCTGGTGAGTCCAAATAAATAATCGGTGCAGGTTGACTGCACCGATGGCCGCGCCGACGCTGCGCGTATGCACAATTTATATTTAATTGCACCGGACATTTGCCTCACGCTAATGCGGAAGCTTGGGGTTTGGCAAAAATCATTCTTCCTGCGGTGGTTTGCAAAGCACTGGTGACTACTACTCGCAATTCACCACCCACATAACTGCTGCCTTCTTCAACGACTACCATTGTGCCGTCATCTAGGTAGCCAATGCCTTGACTGGGTTCTTTGCCTTCCTTGAGAATTTTCAAATCAAGGTTGTCACCTGGTAAATAACTGGGACGGACGGCGTTCACTAAATCATTTACATTTAAAACAGGTACTTTCTGGACGCTAGCGACTTTAGACAAGTTGTAGTCGTTGGTTAACAATGTGCCGTTAATTTCTTGGGCAAAGCGCACCAACTTGGCATCGACTGTGGGAATATCTTCGTAGTCAATTGTATTAATCACGATGCGATCGGGATATTCTTCTTTGATGCGGTTGAGAATTTCTAGTCCTCGCCTTCCCCGAACCCGCTTTTGGTCTTTACTAGCATCCGCTACTTGTTGAAGTTCTTGCAAAACAAACTGCGGTACAAGAATTTGCCCTTCCAAAAATCCTGTTTCAAGTAACGCTTCAATGCGACCATCGATAATACAGCTGGTGTCTAAAACTTTGGTATTGGCGGGTTTTAGCGTTCCTTCTACTACCATCGATTCGACGGTGTTGGGATTAATAAACCGCAGTAAGCCTCGTCCGTGGGTGTCTGCCAAATTCATGCCAGTCACGGAGAGGATAATACTGCCGACAACTGCCACCAGTGGCTTAATGAATCCAAAATCCGCCGGGATGGGTAGCAAAAATAGTGGGGCTAGCATCAGGTTAGCTAGTAATAGCCCAATCACTAAGCCGATCGCACGAGTTAAAATCACTTCCAGAGGCATTTCTTTGATTTGTGATTCTAGGCGACGATATGTCGTCTGGAAACTCAGCCCGATCGCACCACCAATAATAGCCGCAAAGACGGCAACAACCAAGCGTAAAGCTTCAAGATTTGTTACCTGATCTAGTGTGCCATTGGGCAGTAGTTCAATGCTGTAGAACCCTATTCCCGACGCTGCTAAGATGAATGAAAAAATAATAATGGCGTCAAGCATGGTTGTCTTGTTTTCCTGCAACTGTGTTCACCGATAAAGTTAAGTATTTTTTATTTCATCGGTAAGATAAACTCATCAATATTGACTTACACTAAGGGTTTAGTAGGGCAATATCTGCAATTATTATAACCAAAGGCTTTTATCTTCATATTTTTCATTGTTTCGTTGTAAAACGACAAAAAGTTGTAAAGAAACTACTTGTTTTGTAAGAATTCAGAATCCAGAATCCAGAAGTCAGAATTAAGAAGACTTTGATACCCAAACTTGATAATTTTAATAAAATCTAGAAGTGATTTCACGCTCGATTTTAGAGTTCTTCTGGCTCCTGACTTCAGAACGACTGAATTCTTATCTCATTTTCATTGTCTCTAATTCGCAGTTGGCTTAAATTCATCTTTTCTCAAAATGAGTCAAAAATTTAGTATTTCTGGAATTGCGAGTTCTGCGTATGTGCATATTCCCTTTTGCAGACGGCGGTGTTTTTATTGTGATTTTCCGGTGTCTGTTGTGGGCGATCGCTTGCGGGGCGAAACATCTGGTACTATTTCTCAATATGTTGAGGTGTTATGTCAAGAAATTGCTATTACACGCGCATTTGGTCAACCTCTGAAGACAATTTTCTTCGGTGGTGGTACTCCTTCACTGTTATCAATAGAGCAGTTACAACGGATAGTAACAGAACTAGAGAAGCATTTTGATATTGCTTCTGGGGCAGAAATTTCTATGGAAATTGACCCAGGCACCTTTGATTTAGCCCATATAGCAGGCTATCGCGGTGCAGGCGTAAACCGGGTAAGTTTAGGTGTACAAGCCTTTCAATCAGAATTATTGCAAAGGGCGGGGCGATCGCACTCAGTTGAAGATATTTTTGCAGCTGTGGAACTAATCCACCAAGTCGAGATTCCCGAATTTAGTTTAGACCTAATTTCTGGGTTGCCGCATCAGTCTTTGGATCAATGGCAAGATTCTCTCGCTAAAGCGGTAGCACTTTTACCCACTCACATTTCCATCTATGATCTTACCATCGAACCAGGTACAGCTTTTGGGCGTTACTACAAACCTGGCGATACTCCTTTGCCTACGGATGAAGCTACAGTCAAAATGTACCAGATGGGGCAACAAGTTTTGACTAGTGCAGGTTATGAGCATTATGAAATTTCTAATTATGCTCAACCTGGTCATCAGTGTCGGCATAATCGAGTCTATTGGGAAAATCGCCCTTACTATGGCTTTGGTATGGGTGCAGCGAGTTATGTTGATGGGAAACGCTTCACTCGTCCACGTAAAACTAGGGAATATTACCAGTGGGTGCAAGCTGGCGGTGTGATTGATTGTGATGTGACTCCCCCAAAGGAAGTATTGTTAGAAACGTTAATGTTAGGGTTACGTTTGGCGGAAGGTGTGAGTTTGGCGGCGTTGGCCGAGGGGTTTGGGGAAGAGAAGGTGGAGGAGATTTGCTGTTGTTTGCAAGGATATTTTGAGAAAGGTTGGGTGGAAGTTGCAGAGGGAAGGTTGCGTTTGACTGATCCCCAAGGGTTTTTGTTTTCTAATGTGGTGTTAGCAGAGTTGTTTGAGAAGTTGGGGTGACAAAGAGGCAGGGGAGATTTTAAGCTGATGAGGATTGAGGATTGATGCAGAAAAATAAAGTTAGAAAAGCTGTGATTCCGGTAGCTGGTTTTGGGACTCGGTTATTTCCAGCTACTAAAGTTGTGAAAAAAGAACTTTTTCCGATTATTGATCGAGATGGTAGGGCAAAACCTGTAATTTTAGCAATTATTGAAGAGGCAATTAGTGCTGGAATTACAGAAGTGGGGATTGTAGTACAGCCGGATGATAAAGAAGTATTTGAAGATTTATTCAAGAAGCCACCCAAAAAAGAACTTTTAAATAAACTTTCACTGCAAAATCAAGAATATAGCCGATATCTCGAAGATTTAGGAAGCAGAGTTACCATATTATTGCAAGAGGAGCAATTAGGCTATGGTCATGCGGTATTTTGTGCCAAAGATTGGGTGCAAGATGAGCCATTTTTGCTAATGTTGGGCGACCACATTTATGCATCTGATATTAATAAATCATGTGCTAGTCAACTTTTAGATGTTTATGAGCAAGTTAATCAAAGCGTTGTTAGTTTAACTACAACGCCAGGAGAAAATCTTCATACATCTGGATGTGTAACAGGAGTTTGGCACAAGTTAAACTCTATTCTAGAAGTTACACAACTCTATGAAAAACCTACCATTGAGTATGCACAACAACATTTGCGTGTACAGGGAATGGCAGAAAATGAGTTTTTATGTATATTTGGTTTGTATTTACTAACACCAAAAATTTTTGATTTTTTAGCAGAACATATAAACCAAAATTTCCGAGAACGAGGCGAATTTCAGTTAACCTCTTGTCTTGATAGATTATGTCAGGAAAAGGGAATGACAGGATATGTTGTTCAAGGCAAGTGTTTTGATACAGGTTTGCCAGATACTTATCGTCAGACAATGATTGATTTTAGAAAATTATAGAGTAATCTCAGTTCAATTTTTTTGCCTGGGAGCATCTCACTTTTCCTGAATACTCTATTCCTTGAAAGTCTCTTATGTGAAGTTGAAAATTAAGCTCAATCAATCACAAAACTAACTCAAAACTAGCGTTAGTTAGAGCCGGAAAGGAGCTAGCACTCAATTGTGCAAATTTACCCCCGGAATTTATATCTGCAAAACCATCTGCCAAACCATTGGGGTTATAAAAGAGACAACCATTTGCGCTATTGTAAACAATCACCGCGCTACTACTTGCTGCTAAAGTATCGTTTGTCACTGTAGCAAAGTCTGCGGAATTTAATTCAGTTGGGAAAACTGAGTTACTTAGAGCGGTAAAAGTAGATTTAGATAGTAGGATTTTGTCTTCTTTAGGATTGAAGTCATTAATAGTATCAACTCCGAGTTCCTTAATATCAAACTTTGATCCTGTTGCAAATGCAAACTTATCTGAACCAGCGCCTCCTACTAAGAAGTCGTCCCCACTATCTCCTTGTAGGTAATCGTTGCCTTTGTTCCCGAGCAGAACATCATTTCCACTACTGCCAAAAAGAGTATCATCACCCTTGCCCCCCACAAGCTTGTCGTCACCACTACCCCCATCTATTCTGTCTGTACCATCTCCACCAACAAGGATGTCAGAACCTGCTCCCCCATCAATGTAATGATTACCAATAACACCAGAAAGCGAAATCTTGTCATTACCATCCCCAGCAAAAATAACCTTATCACCAGCCGAAAAATTCCCCCAACTAAAGGTATCGTCTCCATTTGTCGTAACAACATCACTACTTATCACATTTCTGGATTGAGCAATTGCCTCTTTTATGGCATCAGCAAAATTCTCACTTTTAGAATCAAGAGTCAGTACACTGCCTCGGCCAAGCTGGGTAACTAGTGTCTGATAATTGAGTGCAACATCACTTGTAGTGAGAAAAATTGGGATAATGTTATTTGCTTCTAGCGCAGTTTTTACTTGTCCAATCTCTGGATAATCTTCATTAGGATCAATTACACTATCTCCATTATTGGCAATAGTATCACTTGGACTAACTGCTGCCCGATCGCCTGCAACGTGATAAATACTATCGGTAGCAATTATAACAATACGAAATGAATCGACTCTGTAACCGAGACTGCCACCGCTATCTAAAGCTGCGTATAGGAGTGCGTCTAATTGTGATTCGGAGCTATCATTGCCACCAAAAGCTTTCAAGTCAAAGATTTTGTCTTTGATTGTTGTTACATTATTTGTTAAAGCGACTTCTGGTTTATATACATAGTCAGCGTAACCCCCAAGAGGCGGTAGTGGCTTATCCTTAAAGGAGGCAATACCAAATTTCAGGTCATTACCAAAAATACTTGCTAACGTCGGGTTGGTTAAACGATTTACTGTCGCCGGAATTACGGCTTTTACCCGGCCCAAATCCTGATCTGATGACGATGTTAAGTCTTTTAGCAGAACAATATCAGATACGAAAGTCATTGTTTATCCCTCTGACTATTTTAATTAATGGGTTGTCTTGCAAATAAAGTGCCTAAACACTATTTCAGCTTGATGTTATCAGGGTTAATTGGATTTAAGATAGTACTTAAAATGAAGAAATAATAATCTTTTTTCACAAATACTGGCTGTGGTGTTATTACTCCGGCTTGATTTCGTTTAGCTAGGGCTTGTTATTTAATTGGTTGTATTCTACTAAGGTTATAATTGCAGACTTAACAGCGAATGTCACAATATATAAGTTAAGTTAAGCTAAAGTTCGTCAATGGGTCAGCAGTGAAGAGTATGCTTTGGATTAGCGGATGAATCAGTATTTTGCAACGGTTGCTCGTGGATTAGAAAGCCTTGCGGCTCAGGAGTTAGAGCAGCTAGGCGCTCATTCAGTGGAGCCTGGGTTTTGTGGTGTAGCCTTTGAGGGCGATCGCACCCTACTTTATCGGGTCAACCTCTGGGCTAGGCTGCCGTTCCGAATCTTGGTGAATATCCATGAGTTTCCTTGCCTTGATACCAAGGATCTCTATTGCGGTGTTCAGAGTATCGATTGGCAAAACTATCTCACGCCCGATATGACTTTGGCGGTGAATGTCACAGGCAAAAACGATCGCCTCAACCACAGCCACTTTACATCTCTCCAGGTCAAAAATGCGATCGTTGACCAGCAGAAAGAAAATCTGGGTGAGCGTTCAAATGTAGAGCTTCACAATCCAGATGTGCGGGTTAATGTTCATATTGAACGCGATAGTTGTACCGTTAAACTCGACAGTTCTGGAAATAGTTTGCATCGTCGAGGCTACCGTCCTGCGGTTGGAGCAGCCCCCCTAAAGGAATCTCTAGCTGCTGCCCTGATTCAACTTTCGGGCTGGCAGCCAGACCAAATGTTTTATGATCCTCTGTGTGGCTCTGGCACTTTACCTCTTGAAGCTAGCTTAAAGGCACTTAATATCGCACCAGGGTTGTTTCGTGAATCTTTTGGATTTGAAAATTGGCTCGATTTTGATTTATCCCTTTTAGAAAAGCTGCTGCAAGAAGCTAAGGATAGCCAACTGGATACTCTGCCTGCACCTATTTGGGGAAGCGATCGCGATGAAAATATAATTGAGCAAGCGATTAACAATGCTCAAAACTGCGGTGTTGATAACCATGTATGGTTTTCTCAAATGGAGCTTGCTGATGTTGTTGCCCCCGCAGACAGTGGGATTTTATTCTGCAATCCACCTTATGGCGAACGGCTGGGGCGAGATAGCGATTTGGGGGCATTTTACAAACTTTTGGGCGATGTGTTGAAACAACGCTTTAAAGGCTGGACTGCATTTGTCTTAAGTGGCAACAAGGAACTGTCTCAATCGATTGGGCTAAAATCATCGCAGCGAATTGCGGTGTATAACGGAACGTTGCCCTGTCAGTTAATGAAATATGAGTTGTACTAGTAATCTGCCAAGGAAACGCAAGCGTTGTAGTCAGCAGAGGAGCGGAGGGGCAGAGGGGCAGAGGGGCAGAGGGGAAAGAACTTATAAAATCTCTCCCCTGCTCCCCTTCTCCCCTGCTCCCCTGCTCCCTTGCTCCCTTGCTCCCCTGCTCCCCTGCTCCCTTGCTTACCTCCACGTAGCAATTTTGGGTTGGTACACTACTAGCTCCAGATTGCAAATGCCTTAAAAAAGTGTCAGTATGATCTGTGACTGACAATCTGCAATTTATTTATTGCTAAAAGGCTATTTATGTCAGACCAATTCACCTTTACCGTTACCAATAAAACTGAACTGACAATTACAGAGTTGTGGGTATCTGTCGATGATGAAGAGTGGGCTTCATTTAACTTGGGTGAGTCAGGGATTCCATCAGGTCAAACAGCAACAATTGCTTGGGCTGAATATACGAATGGTTCCCCCTGTGAATGGTACATCTCTGCTGTATTTGAAGATGAATCAGAAACTGAGTCAGCCCTATTTAACTTCTGTAAAGAACCAGCTTTAATAATCGGATAAATTCTGCACTGCGATCGCCTACGCGGATGTGTACGCCATCGCGCTTGATAGATGATTGCATATCCAATCCAGACATAAAAACAAAAGCCCTACCTCGAAAGTATCTAGGTGAGGCTTGATATTAGAATTGACATCGGAACCCTAGTCCTGCCTACAAAATTATCCCATTATATTGAAAGGCATTATCCCAAACATAATCAATCACTGCTTTCGCATCATCCAAGGGGAGAACTTGACACGCTCCCTGCTGATTATAGGTTAGTAAAGGGACTTCTGGTACATTATCTGTTGTTTCGCTGTTGGGAATTACTTGACCACGAATATCTTCTAGATTGCTCAGAGGCCCTTGAATATCAAAGTTAATCTTTGTGCCTAGTTTATTCTCCATCCAAGCTTCGATACGAGAATCTAATTGTTGAGGGCTTAACGGTATAGGGCTAGTAAGTAAGTGATAGTATGCCAGAATAATTTCTTTACATTCTTCTTCTTCTGCCAATTCAACAAACATTTGAAAGACACTTATATTATTAGCTAAATTCTGAAAAAATAACGTATCGGTAACTATTTTTTGGAATTTAATTTTTTTATTTTTGTAATTAGTGTATTGCTTAAAGGCAAATCCACCCAAAGATATAGTTAATGATAAAGTTGCCACCAAAACTGGCATAAAATTTCTAACTTTTTCCAACTCTACATTGAATAATTCAATTAAAAATGATACATTTAGTACTAGTAAAATTGCCGCAACCAGCAATAACAAATTTGGCAAGGTTCTTAATATCAAAGGAATTGCTGCCCCAATAGCAGGAATTCCAAATAGTAAGCGATCTTTCCAGGTCATACTCGTTTTTACATTGGGAAAGAGTAAGTCAATGTCTAGCTTCGGAATATTTTTATAGCAGTAAACATACATCTTACCGGGAATGAATTTCAAATCTTGGATGTTGATCTTCTTTGCACGAAAGTAAGCCGCTTCTTTGAACTTGACAAATAAAACAATCCGTTCCAAAATATCAATAGTCTTTTCTTCTCGCCAAAAGAAGAACTTTTTTACTGAAATTTTTTTATAGCTATTACCCCGGTAGTAACAGATAAAGCGGTCAAAATCCTCAAAATCAACTTGAGTTTTCAAATCAATTAGAGATTTGGTTGTTAGCGATCGCTTGACAATCGATTCAGGTAACAGAAGATAATTCGCTCTTTCGACAATATGCTGAAAAGCATCAACTATATTTAACTCCATTTCATCATATTGCTCGAAGGTTAGTGGAGTTATTGGTTGAATATCTTCATTGGGGTTAAAAGGTACATAATTATCTTTAATAATTTCTAAGGTTTTATGGAAACGAAAGTGATAATACGCAGTGAGGATTTGGCAGAAATCTTGAAATTTTTTGGCATCAGCCTCATTTAGTTGACCGTCTTGCAGGCAAATTTTGATAATATCGCTGCGAGTATAAGGAATGAACGCTTCTAGATTTTTGTCAACAACCATGTTCAAAGATTAATCGAAATATAACCAATGGGTTTGCCAAGCCCCAGGAAAATGGCGAGTATCAAACATTATGTTTTTATTGATAACTAAATTTTAGTATCTTGCGTGGTAAGTCTGACAATTTTTTCTGAGCAGAGAGGGTAAATAAAGTTCGTAGTCAGGACTTTATTTCTGGATTTTTAAGCACGTTTTGTGCCTACTACAAACTCACATTCCTCAAAATACTTAAAGCCACCGCCTCTGCCACTTTGATACCATCGATACCGGCCGAGAGGATTCCTCCTGCGTATCCCGCGCCTTCACCAGCCGGATAAAGACCGACTGTATTTAAACTCTGATAATCTTCTTTGCGTTTAATCCGAATCGGTGATGAAGTGCGGGTTTCTACCCCAGTCAACACGGCATCATTCATTGCAAATCCTTTAATTTGTTTGTCAAAAGCGGGAAGTGCTTCACGGATGGCTGCGATCGCATAATCTGGTAAACTCTGACTCAAATCACCCAAATGTACCCCCGGTGTATAAGACGGTTTAACTGTGCCAAATGCTGTAGAAGGGCGATGGTTGAGAAAGTCTCCCACCAATTGCCCTGGCGCTTCATAAGTTCCACCGCCCAATTCAAAAGCTCGTTCTTCTAAGCGCCGTTGCAAGTCAATTCCTGCTAAGGCGTTGCCAGGATAATCTTCGGGTGTGATGCCCACAACGATCGCACTATTGGCATTGCGCTCATTGCGAGAGTATTGGCTCATCCCATTGGTGACGACTCGCCCCGGTTCTGATGCGGCTGCAACCACCAAGCCTCCCGGACACATACAAAAACTATAGACAGAACGACCATTTTGGCAATGGTAAACCAGTTTATAATCGGCAGCACCTAAAAGCTTATGACCAGCTTGAGCGCCGAAACGACATTGGTCGATGAGAGTCTGCGGATGTTCGATCCGAAAGCCAATGGAAAATGGTTTTGGCTCAATGTAAACTCCAAGATTAAACAGCATTTGAAAGGTATCACGGGCGCTGTGACCCACCGCCAAAACTACATAATCGCTGGCGATATACTCTCCACTGGCGAGGGTTACGCCCCGCACCTTTCCGTTTTCGATGTTGATATCTTCCACCCGGCTTTGAAAGCGAATTTCACCGCCAAGGGATTCGATTCTAGCACGCATACTTTGGACGATTCCCACCAGTTTAAAAGTGCCGATATGCGGTTTGTTGATATAGAGAATTTCCGGTGAGGCTCCCGCATTGACGAGTTCGGTTAATACCTTGCGCCCATAATGCTGAGGATCTTTGACTTGACTGTAAAGTTTACCGTCAGAGAATGTACCCGCTCCACCTTCGCCAAACTGGGCATTAGATTCTGGGTTAAAGTCTGATTTTTTCTTCCAAAAGCCAAAAGTATCAGCAGTGCGATCGCGGACTTGTTTGCCACGTTCTAAAATGATCGGACAGAAACCCATTTGCGCTAGCATCAAACCTGCAAATAAGCCACAAGGGCCAGTACCAATGACGATGGGGCGAATCGTCAAATTGCTTGGTGCTTGTGCCACTAGGCGATAACTCATGTCTGGTGTGACACTTACATGAGGATCTTTTTTCAGGCGCTTGAGTAGATGAGTTTCCTGAGTCGTTTCTACATCCAGAATATAAACAAGGGTAATCTCTCCTTTTTTACGGGCATCGTAGCTACGCTTGAAGATGGAATAGCTAATCAAATCTTCGTCCGTGATTTGCAGCTTTTTGAGGATGGCAGTCTTGATCTCATCTTCAGGATGATCAAGCGGAAGCTTTACTTCTGTTAGTCGTAACATAGCGAGGAGAAATACATACTATCTATCAAAATTTTAATCAAAATCAGCGAATTTGATATTGTGGATTTTGAATCTTCAATCCAAAATTTCAAAAGGTCTGAACGCGAATTTATCTCAAAGAGTTGCGCCAGAATTTATACTTGCTCCCCAATCAGCAAGCTACGCAAAATAAACCTAAAATCTAAAATCTAAAATCCTAAATTATTTTACTGCCGCCTCCAACATTCGTATTGTCCCAAGTTGAGCATTTATTTCCACTTCTACACCGATTGGCAAGGTAAATTTATCCTTAATATGACCAATCATTGAACCGTACCAAGCAGGAATACCTAAAGGAAGTATGTGTTGTTGCAATACTTGCATTAATGTAAACGATGGTTCATCTCCAAGACTACATTTAGTGCATTGCCCAAAGATAAAGCCAGCAATTTGATTAAGTATCCCAGCAGTTTTTAATTGCGTCAGCATCCTATCTATACGATAAACATCCTCGCCAACTTCTTCCACAAACAGAATGTTTTTGTTCCAAGAAGGTAGGTAAGGTGAACCTACCATTGCTGATAAAACTGACAAGTTTCCACCTACAAGTTTACCCCTCGCCTTTCCCGGTGCTATTATCTCCATCCGCACTTCACTAGGGTTGAGATTTTGCATAGTTACAGCTTCAGCATTAAATAGGATGCGCTTGAAGTAATCGACTGTAAATTGATTCCAGGTAGACGTAGCAACTGGCCCATGAAAAGTAATCATTTGACTACGAGCATTAATTGCTAACAATAGCGTCGTAATATCGCTGTAACCAATGATAATTTTCGGATGGGAGCGGATTAGCGAGTAGTTGAGTAGGGGTAAAATGCGATTACAACCCCAACCTCCACGCATGGGAATAATCGCTTTGATGGTGCGATCGCTAAACATCAAGTTTACATCATCGGCGCGATCAGTATCTTTACCCGCTAGATAACCATAACGGTCTAAAATATGCTTCCCCAGCTTGACTTTTAACCCTAACTGTGAGATAGATTGCTGTACTGCTTCAATATCTTTAGCGTCAACTATACCCGCAGGGGAAATCAATCCTACGGTATCACCAGCTTGTAGGCGAGGCGGCTTGCTGCTGGTGTTTGGAGATAGTTTACCTTGGGCAGTAAGTGGTGATATCTGGGTAGCTAGTGTAGCTAGTCCACAAGCTGTGAGAAATTGCCGACGCTTGATATTCATAACCATTAAGTTGGGAATTAGGGATTGTTTTTCTAATACCTAGTACCCAATTTTGTAAAGAAAGAGTAGTTATAGCACAATACAGTTCAGTTAGCGCCAAAACCTTAAACTGCGTAGGTTGAATATATTTTTTCTAACTCCTATAAAAATGAGCGAATCACGAGTGATTACTTGCAACTCAACAGCATTTACTGATGAGCATGAGTTGCACTGCAAGGTACATCTTTCTGCCACGAACCGCGATCGCCAGCAGGTATATTAGCTGTAAGTACTACCTCTCCCTTTTTGTTTACCGCCCATCCACTTGCTTCTACAATACGTTCTGGTGTGGTGGTAACTGTCCTAGTGGTAACAGGTGCATTGTTGCGCTCACTGCTAGGTTTGACCGATACCCAACCTACTTCTACTGTGCGGTTTGGGAAAATATCTTTAGTGGGATTAAGAGGTAAACCGCCGCGTCCGGTAATGATAAAGCTGCTTTGAGCATAACCTGGACTATCGCAGACTTGCACTACTTTAGTTTCTACACCTATTGTGGGTAACTCAACTAAGCCACTGTTGGGGTCGATACCAGGTGTATTAAGTTCTACAGTGCCTTGTCTACCAAATTCTGAACTAGCAGTGATGTCACTTAGGCGAGTTAGACTTTCACGAAACTTAATACCATAAATGCCATTCGTTGTGATATCCACTCTCCCACCTGCACCTGAAAAAGCATTAGCGCTTATGTCACTGTTTTCTTCGGGGATAGCAACAATAAATTTAGAGTTAATATCGATACTACCACCATCTCCACCCTGTTTTGCTGTACCTGCACTAGTGGAAATTTTACTGCCACGGCGCAGCAGTAAGAGGTCTTTTACTGATAGAGTAATGTTTCCTCCATTACCCGATGTCGTTTGCGAGGTAATACTTCCCTGGTCAAGACTCAGAGAGCTTGCTTCTACTTTAGAATCACCTGCTCTTCCAAGTCCTGTGCTGTTACTGGTTATCTGTGCGCCATTTTTGATAGTCAACTGCCCAGTTTCAATCGTTAAATTCCCGGGGTCTCCCCCGCCTGTGGTTTCAGTTGTCAAGAGGCTGGGCATCTGACCGTCGGCTGAGGTACCATTTAACTCTATAGAGTTAGAAGCATTCACCTTTACGCTTCCTCCTCGTCCCTCGCCCGTAGTACGGGCCATAGTATCTAAAAGTTGAGTTTGGTTAGGCACTACAAGACCTAGCTAATTGAAGAGATCAGACCTTAAGAAACAAGCTCAATATCAATACGGGGTATGAAATTAGGCTTGTTCTCAAGAGTGGCAAATTGAGTTCCCTGGAAGGACAAGGCACCAGTGTTGCGGTTATAACTGAACTCGTTAGTGGAAGTAGCACCAAACCCAATTGTAGAAATCTGAATTTTGTCGCTCTCCAAGTTGCTGAAGTCCTTGATGATGTCAATGTCTTCAGATTTGAAGTTGAAGACAAATTTATCAGCACCAGCATTGCCTGTGAGTGTATTGTTACCTGCACCGCCAATAAGTATATCGCTACCAGAACCCCCATTTAAGAAGTCGTTACCAGCACCGCCTTCGAGCGTGTCATTACCAGCCTCACCAACCAAAATGTCGTAGTCCCCATAGCCAAGCAGGTGGTCATTACCATCACCGCCAACCAAAAAGTTGTGACCGGCATTCCCATAAATTCGATTGTCCAGAGCGTTGCCTATGCCACTAATATCGGCGCTACCTGTGAGAATCAAGTTCTCTAGATTGTCACCCAAGTTATTGTTGCTATACAGTACATCGTTGCCTTTCAAATCATAAATATTCTTCTCTACCGAGCTCCTTTGGATTGTATCAGAATCTGTGATGCTGTCGATGAATTTGGTTTTTCCTGAACGAAATTCCGAATCTATCGAATTTATAGCACTTCCAATAGTTTTATCTATATCTTTATGTTTACGGTTGGGATTACCAGGATCAATATTGATAATACTCCCAATAGAAGAGTTTTTAATGATGTCAAAACCATCAGTACTATAGACGTATAAATCGGATATGTTAGAAGAACCGAAAACGAGGACATCAATTACATTATTGAAGAAAACTTATCATCACCACCAAGACCATCGAGAGTGTCATCACCTAAATCACCGAAAATGGAATCAGTTTCTGGAGTCCCAGTAAGAATGAATATCGTTACCAATAGTACCATTAATAGATGCCATGTCTATCATTCCTTGTCTAACTATGGTTCAGTGCAGAATTAAGTTAATTTAACGTAAGCTGACAACCAACGGTATTCGTTATCCTTTAAGAGAAACAATCTAGTTTCTTAGTAGTTCAACGGATTAAACAAGGTACAAAAAAAGTTGAGACTGTAATTAGGGTATTTAAGAGGTTATTTGAAAAGTGGTTGGCTGTGATTTCAGGCATTTATTGATCCCCCCTAACCCCTATTAAAAAGGGAAAATAATCAAAGTTCCCCTTTTTAATAGATTTAGGAAAATCTAGAACATTTTGCTACTGAAAAGACGACTTTTCAAACATTCTTTAAAGCAGATTACCACATTTTTATATTAGTGGAATAGGTTCATAATCCACCTCTAGTCTAAAACATCACCATCATTACACCTATTGGCTTGAATTTATATTCTATCTCACTATCAATTTTTTAGATTTTTCTATTTTACGCAAAACTGTACATAGTGAGCGCTAAAGCACTCACTACAAGCTACAATTATCTCAATTAATACAGATTAATTGAGATTAATATTAAACCTCTTACACGAAATCTGAAACCAAAAGCTTACTATCAGCAAACTTATTAACAGTATCAAAAGAATCACCAATTATAGGCAAAAGATTGTCATATAATTGCATTAATTGTAAACAAGTGTTAATATTAGAAACTGCTAAATTATATGCTGCAATATTTTCTTCAACAACACTCAATAATCGGCGATTAGTCGTAATTTTTTCTTTAGCTTCTTGTTCTAATGTTTTTTCTAAATAAGCACGCGCCTGTGGATATTGCTGCAAAATTTCATCTGCTTGCTTATCTGCCATTGGTAACAACTGAGTTTTCAGGGTTTGATTAATGGTTTGACGGAAAGATTTACGAATAGTTTGGGACACTTTTGGCTCAAAATCTAACTTCAATAATTGCCTAATTGCTGGTTCTGCTTCCACAATACTTTCAGCGTCGTAACCTTGAGAAGTTTGTGATAAAGTTTGGCGAAATTGATATATAGAAAAAGTGCCTTCATCGTAAAATCTGGGACTTTCTCGTACAAAGCGATCGCACTCTACACTAGCTGCACTAAATAATGCTTGAGCAACTCTTTTTTCTAATATATTGATTTCTTTTTCAATACCACCATCATTATCTAATAAACGATATAACTGGCGATAATATTCTGACTTATGAATCTTTTCAATCAATCGCTGAAAATAATTCGCTACTACTTGCTGAGAAGATTCAAGTAAAATATCTTCTAATTGATTTGCTAAGTAATAAAATGCCTCTACTAAAATAGCAATTAAAGGTGCGGTAGCGTTACGAGGATGACTAATAGTTGCACGTTGATAAGCAGAAGCTACAGAAAATGTATCTAGCAATTCATCTAAACGGCGAATCATTCTTGATTGCAACTGCTTAAAATCTGCTTCAAAAGCATCACAAGAATTATTAATTACTTGGTTAACTTCTTCTGTGATATGCTCATTAAAATCTTTACCAATTTGCTGAAGTTGCTGATTTAGGCGTTGTAACTCTTGCAACTTCATTGTCTCAATTTCTTGAGGCTGACTATCTAAGTTGCGTTGGACATTATGATAATGTTTTTTGAGGTTAATACAAATATCTTCCAAATCATCAGCAAGATTTTTAAATAATTGCGGACGCTTTTCTTCGGTAAAATAGCGAGTAATTGCCGTGCGAAATTCTTCAGTACCACTATCTTTAATTAGCTGTTCTATAATTTCATTTCCCCAATCTCCTAGAATTCGCACATAATTTTGATTTGGGGTTTCAAAGCCGTTAACAAAGACACGGAATTTACTAGAAGACAGCTTTCCTGAATTTACGCAGTAGTTGTTAAACGCATAGACAAATTGTGGTGTTTCTTCTTTACCATCTAAACCTTTAATACTTTCTGCGAAAACAGAATCTAAACCAAATCTATCTTGTTGGCTTGTCTGTTTAATCTGACTGCCATAAAATCCTAATAATCCACTGGTTTTATAAACCTTGCTTGTATTGTGAAATTGCCCACTAATTAAATCGTCTAATCGTTGCCGTAGCTGAGCATTATACCAAGTTTCATCGATGCGGTTGAAGATATAGAAAACGCGATCGCGTACTCCCCCATTCTCCCGCATTAATTCCAAAAGTTGTGTTTCTTCTTTTGTCATCTCACCCGCCGCAGCAGGTTTTAGCACACACACTACCGCCGAAGTATCAGGATGTTGAATTTTGGCATAAGTGAGTTGTGCATCTTTCTCTACTGGTGCATCTATACCCGACGTGTCAATAATTACATTACCATCTTGTAGCAAAGGATGATTACAGTAATATTCTATTCGCTTCAATACAGCACTATTACTACCACGGCGGGCATATCCAGCCGCTTCCTTGAGATTGGAGAAGTTAAATTGCTCCATTGAATATGTAGCATTATTAACCGTATTAATGCGATCGCGGTTTGCTATATATCCCTCTAGTAACAATATTAACGCTTTCGCCTGTTTTGCACGTTCTGATTTATTCTCACCACCCTCTTGCTGAATAATCGCTTCACAACCTTGGCGTAGCAGGTTAATTACATCAGCTTGGTTGATATTAGCTACTGTCTTAAATCCTAGTTGTTGACACAAAGAAACTGCTTGTTCACGAATTTCTGCTTCACTTAAAAACGTCAAAACAACACGTTCTTTATTTACTTCTGCATACTCGATTTTGCATTCTGTACCTGTAGCGTGTCCTTCTGCGCTGTAGAGTAATTCCCTTTCTAATAGTGCATTTATAAGCATTGATTTACCAGCACTAAACGCACCTGCAAATACAATTTCAAACTTTGGAGAAATCGCTTTATTTAGGGAAGTTTGTACAGATGTAATATCTTGGAAACGTAGCGTTGGTTCTTGCTGTAAAAGTTGTAATATACACTCAACCTGCTCTTTCAAATTTTTGCACTGAAGCGGTAAATCTGACATATTCAGCATCCTGACAATATTTATGTATATGTTAGTTACATTTATTGTCTTGATGGTTCAGTAGGATTTCTGAGATATTTAATGTAGTTTGGCTGTTGAGTATCACCTAACCCAATACGGTTCAGTTAAAAAATTTATCCGTTGAGGCAGGCAGGGGAAGCAGGGGAGGCAGGGGAGGAAAAATCTAACGATCATCTTCGCTCTCAAAAATGAATAATTTAATTTCTGGAAATCCTTTATAAATTTATTAGGCTGACGTGAAGAGAAGTTTAAGAGGTTGGCCTCGCCAACTTATTCGCCTCGCTGTAGTCAGTGAGCAAGAACAAATCAAACAAAGAGCAATTTCAACTAAGCTAATCGTCATTCATTTTCCACGAATGATTAGCTTGCAATACAGTTCAGTTAAGCATTTCTTTCTTCTCTCTGCGTTCTTGGCGTCCTTGGCGGTAGCCTGCGGCAAGCCGTTCGCGTAGCGTCTCGTAGAGAAGCGTCTACGTTAAAAAAATTGAGTTTGACAAAGAGTTTTAGCCTTAACTGAACCGTATTGGATTAGCTTGTAGCAAGGGCTACCCTACGTCAACGCGAACAGCCCACTTTTATGCAACTTAAACTGATCGATTTAGGCTAAATCCCAACAAAATAGAAAATTCTGTATATTTGAATACTTTTTAAAGATTTTTTGAGAAATGTCATGTTATTGTAACTTTAGTAAAGCCTTGCTCAGTCAATTCAGGGAGTCGTGATTATCGAGTGGTTCATTCATGATCGACGCTAAAAAACTTCGGTTGAAATTGCAAAATTATTGGTTTAAAACCTTTGCCAGATGGCGATCCTGTCCGCTAACCTGTCCAATAGACAGACCTCATCATCGGCATGTTTTTTGGAGTTGGATTGGTAGTTTCTTAGCCATCAGTGCAACGTCTTACCTTGCTGCAAAAACTAATTCTCCTTTGCTGATGGCTCCTTTTGGTGCTACTAGTGTTTTGATCTTTGGTGTCCCTGACAGTCCTTTGGCTCAACCTCGTAATGTCGTTGGGGGTAATCTTTTAGCTGCTATCGTGAGTCTGATAATTCTGCATTTTCTCGGTTCTTCTCCCTTGTCAATGGGAATGGCTGTTTCTAGTGCGATCGGAGTCATGCAGCTTACCGGAACTTTACACCCACCTTCGGGCGCTGTTGCATTAGTCGTCATGATGACGAAACCAGACTGGCAATTTTTGCTAACACCTGCTTTTGAGGGATCGATGATTCTAGTGCTATGCGCTGTGATCTTCAATAACTTAGCCGAGGAAAGGACGTATCCGAAACACTGGTTATAGCATTGTATCGGGAGCATCTCACTTTTTAAAGTGGCTCAAACCGACAATAATTCATTAAGGTAAGCACAGCGATGGGCAAGGACTTGAGGCACATTTTCTTGTTTCCATTGTGCCCCGAAAATTTTTGTTCGACAGTCAACCTGTTTAACGGCAGATTCAACCGAACCAGAATCAATTGAACAAATTTGTTCGTGGAAATGCTGATCGGCAATTTGCTGCGCAATCCGGTGAATGCTCAAAAGGTGATTCAAGAAACTGTGCGGCGGTTGAGTGAAAATCCACAGCCGAGTGAAGCGCATTCGGCTTTGAAGTATGGGATTTTGACTCAATTGCATAAAGCACCAGTAGCGACAAAAGAAAAATTGGAGTTATTGTTGCGGAAGTATTTATAGTATTGAATATCACTCCAGTCGTTGATTTAACAATTTTAATAAATGATGCGATTGCTCTATACTTTGAGGACGGGTTCAGAAGCTTTTTGGCGGATAGGCACTTGAATTATGAAATTAGTGCCTTGCCCAAGGCTAGAAAAACATAGCAATTTCCCACCATGTTTTTCCGTAATGATTTGGTAGCTGATTGCCATACCCATGCCTGTTCCTTTGCCTACAGGTTTGGTAGTAAAAAATGGATCGAAGATCCGGTTTTGAACCGATTCTGGCATTCCTTGTGCGTTATCAGCGATCGCAATTTCTATTGATTGTGAATCAACTAATGAAGTGCGGATAGTAATTTGACTGGGATTTTCCTCTATCTGTTGAGAGGTACGCTTGATATCTAACTCATCAAGGGCATCCATTGCATTTACCAGAATATTCATTAATACTTGGTTGAGTTGACCAGGATAGCATTCCACTTGTGGCAAGTTGCCATAATTTTTAACAATTTCAATTGCTGGACGGTCTGGTTTATCTTTGAGGCGATGTTGCAGAATTAAAAGCGTACTTTCGATGCCTTCATGAATATCAACTGCTTTAAATTCTGCTTCATCCATACGCGAAAAATTCCGCAGCGATCGCACAATGTTACGAATCCTCTCAGTCCCCATTTTCATTGAAGGCAGTATCTTTTGTAAATCTTCAATGAGAAATTCTAGATCAATTTCCTCTGCTAATGCTTGAATTTCTGGATCATGACTAGAATAGCGTTCTTGGTAGAGATAAATCATCTGTAACAAGTTTTGAGTATATTCATCCAAATGAGTAATATTGCCGTGAATAAAGTTGACGGGGTTATTGATTTCATGGGCAATACCTGCTACTAGTTGGCCCAGACTAGACATTTTTTCACTTTGAACTACTTGTGCTTGGGTACGCTGCAATTCACTCATAGCTGTTTTTAATTCAACAGTTCGTTGTTCGACTCGCGCTTCTAGTTCGGTATTACTATTTTCTAAAGCAATAAAGGATTCGCGCAATTGCTCTGCCATGTGATTAAAAGAGTGAGCAAGAGTGTTGAGTTCATGGATATTCCCCTCTGGGAGTGTCTGTTCTAAATCACCAAATGCTATTGCTTTGGTGGTCTGATTTAAACGCAAGATAGGATCTGCAATCCGACGCGAGGTAAATATGCCAATCGTCGTTGCTACTATCAGTGCCCCAAAACACAGCAGGATGCTAATTTGGGTGTTGGCATGGATTTGCGACATATAAGTTTTTTCCGGAATACCAACTACCACTAACCAGTCCAAACCATGTTGATCACGCCAAGGTACAACATGCACATAGAAATTTTCTCCTTGAACATTAACTTTCAGTTTTTGGGTATTGGTAATGGACTGAAAATCTGGAATGCGCTGCTGAAGCTGCTTGGCAATGCTTTGTAGCACCGGATTGGGGCTGTCGATTGCTTTAAGGCGTTTAATTTCGTTATTGACTACGGTAAAAGGCTTTTCTTGAGCAGAATTGGCAACCAACATACCATCACGCTCCATAATAAAAACTTGTCCGAAGCGGCTGACATTTAATTTTTGTAAAAATTCACTGAGTTTCAACAGGTGAATTTCAGCCCCCACAACACCAATCAGTTTTTTGCTGGCATCATAAATCGGACGACCTGCCGATGCCACAATATAGGGGGGATAAGCAGGATCGTAGTAAGTATAAATGCGAACCCAGATAGGTTTACCCGCTTTGACAGGTTCAGTGTAAGCAAGTTCATTGACGGTATCCCAAGTACTGGTCGTCATCACTTTGGTTGGGTTGCCATCATTATCTGTTAAGTAAGTTTTCGTATTTTTCGGCAGACTTGGAGTTTTGATCGCATTATCATCGATTGTCACCGTTTTGCCATCGTAACGACCGGCTCCAGTTCCTTCCCCAGTTGCTAGGTTCAAGCTGATAAAGGTTAGGTCATAGGCTTGCATTTCGTGCCAGAAGTACTTGCCAACCTTGAGGCGATCGCGCACATTCAGCAATCCCATGCGAATTGCATCCGCATTTAACTGGATAACTTTATGAGGAATCGATAAGTAAGCATCTAAATGTTGATTTACCTCACCACTGGTTCGCTCCATCAACTGATCTGCTAGATTGTTCACCGCTTTTTCGCCATTTTTAAACGACAGATACCCGACCAGCCCCACGATGCCAAAAAGTTGCAATACGAAAGGAACGACCAGAACAAGCTGTAATGAAAATGCACGGACTTTGCCAGATGGATGTATCTTCATGAGTGGTAAATCTTGGTTCGCGCAGGTCTTTGCTTAACCTAGATTACCCATGAGTAACTTCGGACTATCAAAATAATGTTGTGTTTAATTAAGAAACGAATAATTAATAGGTAATATCTCTATTTACAATTCATCAACTGCTTGCTATTGGACTTAATCTTACAACATATTATCCTTATAAGAATTTCATTATTCAAATATTTTTAATCAGTTTAATTCTGTAATATAGTAAATTTCCACTAATTAAATTTTTAAAATCATTCTGACTTAGTATTTTTACCTAAAAAATACTAATTTTAATCAACTTAATTACTTAGTTATTTCCAGTAGCTTTACTCAAGGTTTATCAATTTAAGGAAGCTATTCTGTCCATATAAGATATCAATTGCGCGTTAATTGTTAGCAACTGTTAAAGCTAGATTAGCATTCAGCAAATCTATAAGAAAGGACTAAAAATTGAATGGAATTTAATCACTTAACAAAGCAACTTAATCAACTGCTCGCTCAGGATTATGTGGCATTTAGCATTACAGAAAATCCTGTCGTAAAAATACTTAGTCAGGCAAGCTTTGCTCAAATTGCTTATGTCATGCAGCAATATTCGATTTTTCCAAAGGAGTTGGTGGGTTTCACAGAGTTAGCAAGACGGAAAGCGCTGGGTGCAAAATGGAACGGTGTAGCTCAGGAACTCCAAGAAAACATAGATGAAGAAATGGGTAGTACAACTGGAGGAATCTCTCATTACACGCTTTTAGCTGACGGGCTGGAAGAAAGACTGGGTGTTGCTGTAAAGAATACAATGCCGTCAGTTGCTACATCCAAACTGCTAATAACTATGCTATCGCTATTTGACCACCAAGTAAGCTATGTACTTGGGGCAACCTACGCGATCGAGGCAACTTCAATTCCTGAGTTGACTCTGATTGTGAAACTTGTAAAGTGGTTACACGAAGGAGCAATGCCCAAGGATTTGCAATATTTTTTTAGTAAACATTTAGATGAGTGGGAAGTTGAACATGAAGCGGGCTTAAGAACATCTGTGGCAGCCTACATACAACCCGAAGAATTTGGAGAGTTTGCAGCAGGGTTCCGAGCAATGATTGATGCAATGCAGGTTTGGTGGCAGGAATTAGCGCAAGAGGCAATCTCATCTGAGGTTGTTCTGAGTACAGCGATCGCTCAAAACCACTGATTAAATAGAACTTAACACTATGAATATCTTCACCCATCCATCATTTGTGGATGAAATTCCTAATACTAATAAACCAAAATTTGGACTACCTGGTGGTTATTACTTTAGTGAACAAATTTTTGCTTATGAGCAGCAAACTATCTGGCGTAATACCTGGCAGTTTGTAGGACGTGAATCCGATCTACCTAATCCTGGGGATTATTTAACTTGCCAAGTTGGCGATCAGCCCATGTTCGTGATTCGAGATAATAATGGCATATTGCGAGGGATACACAATGTTTGTCCGCATCGCGGAGCGCAGATGTTACAAGGGCAGGGTCATTGTCAACGGGTGCGTTGTCCGTATCATGGTTGGAACTTCAATTATGAAGGCAATCTTAAAGGTTTACCTCGCGCTGAGTATTTTCCCAATTTAGATAAGTCGGCTGTTTATCTAGCTAAGGGACGAGTAGAGACATGGGGCGGCTTTATCTTTGTTTGCTCAGAAGCAGATGGGGAATCTTTAGTCAGTTATTTAGCCGGATTCTCAGCCTATCTAGAGCAATATCAGCACTCTTGGCAGGAACTTCAGCAGGTTGACCACTGGTTTTATGAAGAGCCAGCCAATTGGAAATTTCCCATTGAGAATTATCTAGAGTGTTATCACTTGTCAGTTGTTCATGCCCAAAGTTTAAAGTGTTTCGATCCGAAGAATATTATTTACACTCCCACTGGGCGACACTATCAGATATTTGTTCCTTTTACAGATGATGAATTTGTGAAAGATCATCCCGCTTTTTCAGGAGAACCAAGGGGACAATCTTACCAGGGCTTCATCTTTCCCAATATGATGATTAATACTGCAAGAGACAAAGTTTCAGTTTTTCGGCTGACTCCTTTATCTCCCACAAGAACTAAGTTTGAGGTTTTTATTTATCAAACAAAAGCACAGATTGAAGCATTTCCTTATAAGCAGGATGAATTTCGACCTGAATTTGAGCGGGTGTTAAATGAAGACTTTGGGGTAGTGCGATCGCTACAAGCAAGTGTTCACTCCAAAGCTTATGGTGTACTTCAGCTTGCAGACATTGAATATGGAATTTCTCACTTTCATCAAGTGTTGTCGAAGTACTACCAACCCTAATAAGTAGGTCGGCGTAAATAATTATCGTTGGGACAAGGCAGGGGGCAGGGAGAAAAAGAGTTTGAGCCTTGTTTACTTTTCTTCACACAGTTTGGTTTTATTGTGCCGACTTATACCGTTTCACTTTAAGGTTGATACATTTAGGCAAGCAGGGGAGCAGAGGAGCAGGGGAGCAGAGGGGAAAGAATTTGTATCAGGATTTTAGTGAAATGGTATTACTTACACTTTCCTTAGTATCAAGTCTAGAGGGATGACAACGCCCTTGCGATCGCAAGGGCATTGGTGTTGTGATTGTTGGATAGATCCGGTGATGATGTTAATCAATCTTCAAGTTGAAAGGCAAACGGGCATAAACCCCTTGTGGATCGTTCATCTTTTGCAGAATTCCGATTTCTTGTTGCAACTTTTGGAATTCATTGATGAGGGGATTAGATTGTTGAAGTTGCGTCCCCTCAATTCCTAAAGCAGTCCGCACCTCTTCGGTTGCACGTCCAAAGAACCGTTCTCCGAAACTGTTAGTGCGAGGATATTCTTGCACTTCCCAGTCTTCTCCTAGTTTTGCCTGCTTGGCAGCATAAGCGATCGCACTATTCAACCCGCCAATTTCATCCACTAAACCAATTTCTTTAGCCGCTACACCAGACCAAACTCGTCCTTGAGCAATTTCTGCAACTTTTTGTTCTGGGAGTTTCCGACCTTGAGAAACTTTATTCAGAAACATATCATAAATTCGGTTCACACTACGTTGATAAATTGCCAACTCTTGAGGCGATTTCGGACGCGAAACTGTTTGACTATCAGCATAGGTTGCAGTTTTTACTGAATCCCAGGTGATGCCGTTATCACTCGCTAGCTTTGCACCATTAAACAGCAACCCAAATACACCTATTGAACCTGTAATAGTATTTGGTTCGGCAAAAATGCGATTAGAGTCGCTAGCAATCCAATAACCACCAGAGGCGGCCACATCACCCATTGACACTACCACTGGTTTCGCTTGACGAGTTAATTTCACCTCTCGCTGCATAACTTCGGCTGCGGTAGCACTACCACCAGGACTGTTAATTCGTAATACAACAGCTTTTACATCCTTATCTTGTCGGAGTTTCTTGAAGATTTTGGCAAAGCGATCGCCTCCTACTTGCCCATCTTCTCCTTTACCATCGACAATCTCACCTTCAGCATAAACAACGGCAATTTCATTTTTTGAACTACGTTCTACACCCAAAGATTTGCCAGAAACTTCTGCATAACTATTCAGGCTAATTTGTCGGAATGTTTTGTCGTCTTTATCGCTATCTGTCAACTTTTTGAGGTCAGTTACCACTTCATCAGGGTATTGGACTTGATCAACTAAACCGCTAGTTTTCGCTTGTGTGGCTTCGAGTAGCGCCTGACTATCTGCGATCGCTTGCAACTGCTTAGGTTCAATTTTCCGACTTGCGCCTACAGTAGTACGCCACTCTCCCCAAACATCATCCAACAATTTCTGAGTTTGTTCGCGGTTTTCTGGACTCAACTTTGTGAGGATAAATGGTTCTACAGCCCCCTTAAATTTCCCCACTCGCACGACTTGAACACCAATGCCATATTTCTGCAATGCACCGGCTAAAAACATCGGTTGTGAACTCAAGCCGTTGATTTCCATCATTCCTAGAGGATTCAGTACAATGGAATCTGCTACTGAACTAAGGTAATATTCTTTTTTACTCCAATCACTGCCATAGGCGACAATCTTTTTCCCCGCAGCGCAAAACTCCTCCAGCGCTTTCCGAATTTCTTTCAGAGAGGCATAGCCGACGTTACCAGCTTGGCTTGTGTTTGTTGCATCTAAATAGATCCCAACAATTCGCGGATCGCGCCGCGCCTTTTCCAAAGTTTCTACAACTTTGCGGAGTGCCATTCTTTCGTCATCTACACCTGATATTGTGCTTTGAAACAATTCATCTGAACTAGGTTCGCTATCAGTAATTTTCATTGACAAGTCAAAAACTAGCATTGACTTATCTTTCACATTTGGCCCAGTATCTTTAGAAGAAGTAGCAGCCAATATTAGCAAGAATAATCCAGTGGTTCCCAGACCACCAAAAATAATTAGTCCTAGTAAGGTGCCAATTAAACTAGCAAAAGTTTGTTTGATAAAATTACGCATTAGTTATTAGTTATTGGGCATTGGGCATTAGGCATTAGGTATTGGGCATTGCTTATTTTCCTTGTCTTTCTTATCTTCCCCATTCCCTATTCCCTATTTACTTATTCTATGCGCTGTAAACTATCAGAGTGCTTTAACTGAAACAAAGTGGCGTTGCCAGTGCAAAATAAGACTGTAGTAATTTCGGCAATTAATACTTCAACAAGTTCTGCAACTGCTTTTTCTGATGTTGCTGCTGCTTGCAAAAAAGGCATTGCTAAACCAGCTATATCTGCTCCCAAGGCGATCGCGACTGCAATATCCAATCCATGACGCAAACCTCCCGAAGCAATTAAGGGCACATTTGGAGCGATCGCTCTAATAGTTGTAATACACTCTGCCGTCGGTAAACCCCAATCGGCAAACGTCGTTCCTAAGCGACGTTGCAAGGGATTTTCTGCCCGTTCGCTTTCTACTTTTGCCCACGAAGTACCCCCCGCACCAGCCACATCAATTGCTGCTACTCCAGAGGCGAGAAGTTTTTGTGCGATCGCTGCTGAAATGCCGTTACCTACTTCCTTTGCAATTACTGGCACTGGCAGTTTGCTGCACAATGTAGCTATCTTGTCAAGCAAACCCCGGAAATTAGTATCACCTTTGGGTTGAATGCACTCTTGTAGAGGGTTAATGTGTAAAATCAGGGCATCAGCCTCTAGGATATCAACTACCCGCAAACATTCATCCAAGCCGTACTTATAGTTAAGTTGCACAGCGCCCAAGTTCGCAAATAGCAGAACATCGGGGGCATACTTACGGACAGCAAAAGTATCAGCTACCTGGGGTTTTTCTACCGCTATGCGCTGGGAACCAACACCCATTGCAATTTTGTAGTGTTGCGCGACTTGCGCCAAACGTTGGTTAATCATTGCGGCTTGTTCTGTTCCGCCAGTCATGGAAGAAATTAACAAGGGCGCATTAAGGTGTTTCCCCAGGAAAGTTGTACTAATATCAATATCGTTGTGATTGAGTTCGGGTAAGCAAGAATGAGTGAAACGATAACGTTCCAGTCCATTTGTGATTTGATGAGACTGAACATCTTCCTCTAAACAGATCCGAATGTGATCGGCTTTGCGATTCTGAGTTTGTGCAGAGATATTGATAGGGGCGTTCACTGGTAGGTATAGCTAAAAGTATTGGCTTGCGATCGCTATTGTTACATTGTCTATTTACGCCGACCTACTTAGTGCAGTAATTCTTCAACTTGATGTTGGCTCCACAAAATTCTGTATAGACCCTGTTGTTTTAAAAGTTCTAAGTGATTACCTGTTTCGACAATTTTTCCCTTTTCCATCACAAAAATTCGGTCAGCCGTCGCCGCCGCCGATAATTGATGGGTAATGAAAATTACTGTTTTGCGTACAGTACCACCAGAGAGATTTTTGAGGATTTGCGTGGCTGTTTGATTATCCACACTAGAGAGGGCATCATCCAAAATTAATACTGGAGCATTGACCAGCATAGCCCTAGCTAAGGCAGTACGTTGTCGTTGACCACCAGAAAGAGTAATACCACGTTCACCAACAATAGTTTCATATTGCTGGGGAAAATTGTTAATTTCTGATTCAATTTGGGCAAGTTTAGCAACAGATTCTATCTGCTCTTGTTCGCTAATTGGATCACCGTAACGGATATTATTTTTGATTGTAGTGCTAAATAGAAAACTATCTTGAGGAACGTAGGCGATCGCACCTCGTAAATCTGCCAACGCTATCTTAGTAATATCCACCCCATCTAAAAACAATTGTCCTGATTCAATATCCAACAAGCGCGGTAAAGCATTGGCCAAAGTGGATTTTCCCGAACCAATTGCCCCAACAATGGCTACGGTTTCTCCCGGAGCAATGGTAAAGTTAACATTTTCTAGCGCAGGAGTAGTGTAACCAGGGTAAGTATAGGTGAGATTTTTAGCTGTCACTTCCCCTTTAAGTTCAGCCACAGGTAGATGTATGGTATCGGCTGTGTCTTGAATTTTCGGTGTTACAGAGAGAATCGATTCAAGGCGATCTATACTAACTTCACCCCGTTGGTAGGCTGTAATTGTGAATCCTAAAATGGCTGTGGGGAAAACTAGACGTTCTACATAAATTAACAGTACTAAAAAATCACCAACTTGAAGTGTCCCAGAAGACATCCGTGCCGTCCCTAGCCAGATGATTATCAGCGAACTAATATTGGCTAACCCGCTAATTACCGGAAACAGTATATTTCGGAGTTTTGCCAGTTCCAAGTTAGCAGTCAATAGCTGCTGATTTTTCTTGGCAAAAGCTCGACGCTCGTTTGCTTCTTGGGCATAGATTTTAATTAAGGCAATACCACTGATATCCTCTTGGATAAGTTCGCTGATGTCAGAGAGTTGCTCTTGGACTGCTGCTTGTTGTTTGCGTAAGCGATTACTAAACAGACTCACTAACAAGAGCATAAAAGGGTACACTGCCAGAGAGGCTAGTGTGAGATCCACACTAATTGCCAGCATTACTGGCAGTGTTAGGGCATAGGCAAACACGATATTTGCCAAACTCAAGACTGCAAAACCCAACAAACGCTTGATATTGTCCACATCACTGGTAGCCCGACTAATCAAATCGCCAGCAGTATTACTAGCAAAATAAGCCGGCTCCAGCTTGAGTAAGTGTTCAAAAATCCTTTGTTTCAGATCAAATTCTACCTGTCGCCCTACCCCAAATAGCCAAATACGGGATGCCATCCGCATTAGCCACATTGCCGAACTGAGTAAGACAATGATTACTACGTCATGTATTATTTGGCTCAAGACGAAGGTTGTGGAGAGTTTGTCAACGCCAGCACGAATCAACAAGGGGATATAAACGCCCAGTGCATTGACAGACAACAAAGCGAGAATGCCTAAAGACGCCTCCCGCCAATGGGGACGTAGGTAAGCAATGAGTTTAGCGATTCGTCGAGATTTTGCCATTAAAGCAATTTTGCAACTTTATCATCCTAGATTAACTGCTAGTCCAAGGAGACAGCACTGTAGAGGGAATATTGCTTGTAAATTAAGCTTTTATTACCTCTTTGAACTGGATAGTTATGGAAAAAAGCAGGAGGCAGATAGCGCCGTGTAAAGCCTTCTCTACGAGAGGCTGCGCCAACGGCATGGCAACGCTATGAGCGAGTTTGCGAGCATTGGGCAGGAGGCAGAAGAGAAGAGGAATTGGGGCAGGGGGCGAAGAGCAGAGGGTAAAGAAGAATTGGTGCAAAGGTAAGGGGAAAATTTTCCCCAATTCTCCCTGCTCCCCTGCTCCCCTGCTCCCCTGCTTCTTTTCTCCTGCCTTCTTCACCTTTATTACCTCTGAACACGTAAGAACCTGTAAATTTCAACGAGATAACTTTCCCAAGTTCTTGTTGTCAATTGCAACGTTTCCGCATTCGGTACAAAGTCTTCCAGTCGTAAACCGCGTGTGCGAATATCTTGGGGACTTCCTTGTAATAAATAGGGAGGCACTTTCAAATTATAAGAAAAAATGCCATCCCCTGTAACATCTGAAATGTTCGCTGCGGTGGTTTGTTGTCCTAACGCCACCAGTGTCCCAGATGTTGGTGTAGCAGTTACTAGAGGTGCCCTATAAAGGAAATAGGCAACGGCTGGTGTACTTGCTAACAGCAAAATTGTCAGTGCCCAACCGATCATGTATCCTCCTGGTTTGTCTATGCCACCTCCTTTTATTTTCTGAGCTGCCAAAATCATCAGTAAAACAGAGGCTCCTAATGGCTTGAGTGGAAAAGACAGCATCCTCCACAACGACGCCACAGCAGGTTCACTGGGGTTAAGAAATGATAGGGCTACGATTACCAAGATAACGACTAGGATTAATCGTCCGACAAAACTTCCAGAGGGATAAAATCGCTGGAACAGAGAATATACGATAGTGCCAATCAGCAGCCACAGCAATACTCGGCTTAACAATAGAAACATAGATTAACTCTCAAATTTTCTGGTGCAGTGAGCCAATGAGGTGGTAAAACAGTCCTCCTTGCTTGGAATTTCCACACCATTTCTTTTGTTCAGAAAAGAAGTGGTTCCCCAAGAGTAACTGTCGTGCATGGTTTCCCTGCATAAAACAACTAGCGACTTCTTAGCTTTAGCGACGCTAGGAGCGTCACCCGTAAGGGTCAACCTAGAGGTTTCGGGAAATGAATTTATTTTATTGCCAAATTGTAATTGCACTGTTTGACTTAAAATACCTTAAACCTCACACCTAATGACTACCGTCGTAGTGATTTTAGTGCAATTTTTTGACACTGCGTCTATTATTTATATTTTTCTAGAAGAGTAATATAGTACCGGTAAACTAAATCAATCGAGTAATCGACTCAAAAGGAAAAACTATGTCGCCTGGAAAGCCTACCATTTTGGTCACGGGGGGAGCTGGATATATTGGTTCTCATACGGTGCTTGCCTTGAAGCAAGCGGGTTATAACATTGTCATCCTTGATAATCTGGTCTATGGGCATCGTGATTTGGTAGAAAAAGTTTTACAGGTAGAACTGATAGTAGGAGATACAGGCGATCGCCCTTTGCTAGATCATCTATTTAAAACCCGCGATATTGCTGCTGTGATGCACTTTTCTGCTTATGCCTACGTAGGAGAATCAGTAACTGATCCGGCTAAATATTACCGCAATAACGTTGTTGGTACTTTGACTCTGTTAGAAGCGATGCTGACGGCATCTGTAAAGAAATTTGTCTTTTCTTCTACCTGTGCCACCTACGGTGTACCAGAATTTGTACCCATTCCAGAAAACCATCCCCAAAATCCGATTAATCCTTATGGCGCGACAAAGCTCATGGTAGAGCGGATTCTTTCTGATTTTGATGTTGCTTACGGTTTTAAATCAGTGCGTTTCCGCTATTTTAATGCTGCTGGTGCTAACCCCAGTGGTTTGCTTGGAGAGGATCACAATCCAGAAACCCATTTGATTCCCTTGGTGCTGATGACAGCTTTAGGCAAACGAGAATCCATCTCAATTTTCGGCACTGATTACCCTACGCCCGATGGTACTTGTATTCGTGATTATATTCATGTTAATGACTTAGCAGATGCCCACATTTTGGGATTGGAATATTTATTAAAAGGTAACGATAGCGAAGTTTTCAATTTGGGCAATGGCAGTGGTTTCTCTGTTAGAGAAGTTATTGCAGCTACTGAACAGGTAACAGGAATTTCTATACCAGTAGAAGAACGCGATCGCCGTCCTGGCGATCCCCCAATTCTCATTGGCGCTAGCGAAAAAGCCAGAACAATTTTAGGCTGGCAACCTCAGTATCCAGCCATTAAAGATATTGTCGGTCATGCGTGGCAGTGGCATCAAAAGCGACATAAGTAAGAAGAGGGGAATGGGGAAAGACTTGTTGTAAGTTCTCACTCAAATCACCTTGTCCCTCTGCCCCCTGCCCCCACTCCCCACTCCCCACTCCCTACTCCCCACCCCCTCTCATATTTCGTAGTACGACAACTAAAATGCCGATAAATCCGAGGATTGGCAGTGCGATCGCCCAAATTGGTAATTGCTGAGATTCACCCTCTCCTAAATTACCGTTGACATCTCGTAGCTTTTGTGTATCCTGTGTAGATCCGCCTGCCACAGTAACTTCAAATTTGAACTCAAAGGGTTTGAATCTTGCTCCAGAAACTGGTTTACCATTTAGTTGCAACTCATAAATACCTGGCTTAGGAAAGACAACTTCCGCACCTGGAATACCTTGATAACGTTCAGCTGCTACAGGTTTTAACTGTGGTTCTAACAGTGGTGGCTCTCCGGTGGCATAAGGTTCGGCATAAACGGCTAACTGACAATTACACTGTGATAGGGGAATCACTCTTCCACCTCTGCGGGTAAGCGCAAACCAGGCTTGGCTTGGTTCTCCAGCACGAGGATTATCATTTGGTTCAATGTGGAGAGTGCCACCGACATCTCCGGCTACTTCCACTTTATGAGCAGACGCCGGGTAAATATTAGTTATTGATATAACTAAGCAACTCAGGAATAATAAATACTTTATTGTTCCTTGATGCCAAGAAATGGCTTTAAATAGGTAACGCCTCTGTTTTTGACTCGTTGAGATAGAGCCAGAAAATAAAGATGATTTACCGCGATTTGGTTGGGGGAACATAAAACTTTTCTACGGCTAACTTTGACCAAAAAAAGTGCGAACGCACCATTAAGACACTGAGGGTAACAATTCCCATCAGTACTACTGCTAATTTATTTCCCCAAGTTGATTGCGAGGAACCCAGGTAATGGGAACCAATCAACACAGCATGAATGGCACTCAAGAGCAAGGCTGGCACACCCAATAGATGAATCTGTCGCCAACGCTTGCCCAAAGATTTCTGCAACGATTCCCAACTCGTTAAAGCGGCGGGGGACATTAATAACAATGCTACAGCACCCGCAGCCATACCCCACTGAAATTCTGGCGGCAGGAAAGAAAAGGCGGCAAATTTCCATTGCAATGAGTGTTCCATCATGTGGGCGGTGTGAACCACAGAAAGCACAAAAGATCCCACTCCCAAGGCTCGACGGTAACGCAGTGGTGATGCCCACAAGCCACTAATGGGACGCGCAATTAAAGCCAAAATTAAGCAGATTAAGGCAGCGTGTCCGGTGTAATCTACCATTGTGTCACCAGTTCGCAGCAAGGTGATAACGCCAATGATGAGTGTCACCCAACCGCCTAATCGAAACAACTGACTGCGCCTGTCTTTACTTACCAAAGATGTGGAAACGCCTACACCTAGCATAGTTGGCAGGGTTCCCAGGCCAAAAGCCAGCATAGTTGCCCCACCCATCCATAAATTGCCAGTTTCAGCAGCTTTAATTTGGGCAGCATATAGGAAACCACAGGGCATTAAACCCCAAGTCATTCCTAAAAGCATTGGTGTCCACCATTTGGTTTTTAAGGAAAGCTTAACCATTCCTGTGCTGAGGCGATCGTGTAAACTACCTTGTAACAAGGGGTGTAACACGGGTATTCGCGGCAGTAAATCGGGTTTTACTTGTCCTAAGCCAAACCAAATCAGCATTACGCCAGTTAGAATTGCCATCCAGCGCCGGAAGTCGCTACCAACACCCGCTAGTTGTCCGCCTTGCAATAATACCGAACCTAGCGCCCCAATGCCAGCACCGACTAGAGCATAGCTCAACATCCGCCCCAGGTTTAGCAAAATATGAAATTTTAATTGCTGTTGCCAAGTGCCGGACTTTTCTAAGGTTGATGTGCGTCCCAAAGAGGCTGCTGGTGGTGTTTTCGGCTGATGAGATAGGGAAAATGCCATTGTTAAAGGGCCACACATCCCAAAGCAATGTCCAAAACTCCCCAGGAACCCCAGTATTGTGATCAGCAACAAATCTACCATAAAAAAGCCCTGAGTTCTGAGTCATCAGTTCTGAGTGTCAGAATAAAGATTTTGAAGAAGTAATAATAAATTCTTTTCTTCTTTACTCAGCACTCCTCTAGTGGGGCACTGTAAGTGAAGCTGCGATCGCTGTCAAAAGACAAGTTGTCAAACTTGATATTCACTTTAGCAAAGAAAGCTTTTTATGTGAATATAAATTCAGGCAAAATATTTTAAAATTATAGGATTCCTATTTAGTTTTTGAACAAAACTTGTAGAGCGACAAATTATTTGAGCAAAACGGCAGATTCTACTATTTTGGACAAGTATAAAGCATGATGAAAAATATCCATTCATTCTCTTATTGCCGAGGTAAAACTAAACTTTTACTACTTTTAGCAGGATTTTTCTTCTTGTTAGGTATTTCTTTTCTCTGTACATTTGAATCTGTGGAACTAGCTTGTAAACGAGTTAATGTTAATCAGATCAATTGTTCATTAACCAGATCAGCAGCTTTTCGTTTTCTGAGGGGACAAGAAATTCATCTCAATTTTCTGAGGGAAGTAAAACTTGACAAACGATTTAAAGAAACGGTTGAGTCAGATGGAGACCACGCTTATGTAAATAAAACACCTATTTATGGAGTTTTATTGATTAGTAATAAGACTACTGTTCTTAATGGATATGCTTACAATCGGGAAAAGCAACAGAACACAGTGAATCAATTTAATACTTTTTTAAATGATTCAAATGCAGAAAATGTAGTTGTTCAAGAAAAAAATTATTTGTTAAATATGCTAACATTGAGTTCTCTTGGATTATCTTTTATTTTGCTGTTTTTATTGAGATTCAGTCATCATTTTTAGATAATAAAAGTTAAGAAATATTTGCCCAAAACATATAGACTTCTGCCAAGAGATAGAGTTTTGATTATTATGATAATCTTTACGGAAATTCAGATATCTCCGGTTTCGTACAGAGAAACTTTCTTTTTTCTCTAGCCCTCTGCTTATCCGAAGCGTATCGTATTTTTAGCAGGTAATTCCTGCTTGGCTTAGGTACCTAGCCCCTACATTGTTATTAGTTAGAACCCTCTTGCCGCTTCAGGTAAACTGCTCTTCTACTTTGGTCTGACTACGACATAACATTCACAGGCGGCTGTTTTTAAGTTCTTCGTGTCACTAATTTAGATGAGCATCTAATTAATGATAACTGGGGATTTGCGCTACCCTAAATCTGGAAGCCAAGGATAAATCACATGAGAAAATGGATTTGGCTGATGCTGTTGGTGCTGATGGCAGTTGCCGTGGTGGGTAGCAGAGGTAGCACGTTTTTTGAACAGCGTCCGTCGCCAGCAATTGTTGAGCGCACTCCAGTGGAAACATCCCAACCACAGCCAGAGTCAAAAGAAGTTGACAATGCGCCGCAAGTGTCTACTAATAAGCTGTTAACTCATATCCAAAAGTTAAATTATCAGCGCTACACAACAAAAGAGCGATCGCTTACTCGCACTTATATCACAACTGAACTCATAAAATTAGGCTGGAAGCCCAAATTGGAAAAGTTCTCTGAGGGTGTAAATATTTTTGCCGAACGCCCAGGAACTAACAAAGCCGCTAAAGCAATTCTCGTAGGAGCGCATTACGATACTGTTGCCTTATCCCCTGGTGCTGATGATAACGCCAGTGGTGTAGCTGTGGTGCTGGAAGTTGCTCGGTTGCTTGGTTCCCGTCCCACGCCACGAACGTTACAGTTAGCTTTTTTTGACAAAGAGGAAGCAGGACTTTTGGGTAGTCAAGCTTTTGTCAGCAAGACAGCACGCTTGCAAAATTTAGGCGGAGCGATCGTTATGGATATGGTAAGTTATGCATGTTACACTCCTGGATGTCAAAAATACCCTGCGGGGTTGCCTATTATCCCAATTAGCGACAAGGGCGACTTTCTGGCAGTAGTCGGTGATACAGAACATTTACCTTTGCTGAGTGCTTTTCAAAACTCACAGATGCTTCCCTCAAATGCTCTGAATAAACAAAAATCAATGCCATCAGTCCTAACACTACCAATTCCTTTCAAAGGTTTACTGACACCAGACACTCTACGCAGCGACCATGCACCATTTTGGTATCAAGGTGTAGGTGCTGTGTTAGTGACTGATACCGCAAATTTACGTACTCCGCACTATCATAAACCTAGCGATGTTCCAGCGACTATCGAGCGATCGTTTTTTACCGGAGCAGCACAGATTGTGGTCAATGCTACTAATGTCTTGTTAGAGAAAAACGAAGTTTTGGAAACTCAATCACCAAACTGACTGAATAATTCGTAATGACGCTCGTTCCTCTCTACGAGACGCTACGCGAACGCTACCGCTACGTTAACGTAATTAAAGAAGAAATGACTAATTACGTGTAACAGTACTAGTTTCTGGTTCAGGAAAAGTCAAAGTCCAATTGTTTTTATCATTGATTTGAAAGTACAAACCTTGGAGAATCAGCCGCAAAGCCGTTCGAGTTCTAATAAAATTTCTCACCAAATAAGTTCCTGGTTCAGGAAAAATATCATTATAGTTTTTTATCTGACCAAATTGTTTTGAACAGTAACTGCCAGCACCTTTTACGGTTAATACAAGAAATGGAGCTTTTTTGTATTTGTCAGGAATCATAAAAATCCCATAAACATGATGACGACCACGCCACGGCTGAACTATAACCTGAGTAGCATGTACTTGGAACTTTGTAGTTTTGGCAGCAAGAATTGCCTCGGAATTGCACTCAGAATTATTCACAGGCCACCACAGTATAATAATACTCAGGGAGAGCAGCAAAATCAAAATGTAGCGGAGTCTGCGATGCATAAAGCCAAGAAAAATTGTTGATGTAGCTGGTAGAATTTGATGGGTAATGACAAGCTACTAAAGCAGTAAGACTATCCCCGGCAACACCTCTGCAACACGTTCTAAAGCGAAAAAACAGAGCATTAAGCGATGGGTTAAACTTTGCTGTTAAAAAAAATTGCAGTCAAGATATCAGCCCACAAAAAGTTCAGATTGTAGATGCTTAGTTTACCGCCGTAGGCATCGCTTACCCTGTTCTAGACTTTCCTTACAGTATTAAACCTAGCTGAGAAGCAATCAGGCTTTTGTGGCTGTCAACACTGATTTATCCTCAATTTTTTTAGCTGTGATGAATTTTACAATTCGTTGCTTTTGTTATCGAAACAGAATTTATTAGTCAAAATTCATTCTGAAGACCAAAAAAGCAGATAGCGTAGATTTAGCGAGTCTGCTTACTCTGTAAGAGTTGCAAGCTACGCTTTTAGCGTCTCGTAGAGAGCGTCTGAATAAGCAGGTTTAAGAACTTCACTAAATCTTTGATTTAGTAGTCTTCAATCAGTGATGAATCTGAATCCTTCACTGATTGATTCTGAATTCTTCTTCAAGTTTTTGATGTAATTCTGTCCGCATCTGCTAATGCTTTAAGGAGATCAGCATAATGCCAATAGCGAGCCTTGTCTACGGCACACTGCGCGAACGAGCATCGCAGCCCATCCTAAACATCACTATCAAATTCATGCATAAATCTGCTTTTATTTATAGATAATTATTAGGGTAGCCAAATACACAAATATCCGTTATATTCCCGTAAGTAACACTTGGTATATATTTATGAGAAGAAGTTGGAGAAGTCTTAAGACAATTGCGGGTTTCTTTGGTGCAATTGTACTTACACAATTCGGGGCAAATACTCCGGTCATTGCGGCTGATACAGTTGTTGTACGTTTAGGTTTATTTACAGAAACCATTTCCCTTGCTGAGTTGCAAAAGGCTGCAAAAACTGGGGAATTGCCTGGGAGTTTACAGCCTTACGCTAAACGATTATCTGAAGAACAACGCCGTTTCTTCTTGGGGGCGTTGGGTATGAATATACCGATGAATGTTGTCACTGTTAATAGGTTAGTTAATACCCAGATTGGTACAACTATTCTCAGTGACTTTGCTACAGCCTTAGCCAGAAAGGACAAAGCTGGGGTGCAAGCACTGAGAGCAGGATTGGTATTAGGTTCTACAGCACCGCAAGGTCTTTCTATACTGAGTTTTATCGCGGCTTATCCCAGTAAACGTTTAGAAATTGATTTACCAAAGGCTTTTATAGTTGCACAGAGTTTGAATACAGCTTTTTGGCGCACCCAGCAATTTATGCTAGCGATCGCTCCCCAACTCGACACCAAAACACCGCAGATTGCTTACCCTTTTGATCCCAGTCAACCAGGAACCGCTCAAGTAAAAATACTCAACTTAAGCCTGAATGACCAAAAGCGCGACCGTAAAATTCCAGTTGATGTTTACTGGTCAACTACTGCAACTCCCGACAAACCTTTGATTGTCCTTTCTCACGGCTTCACATCAGTCCGCACAGACTTGCATTACCTGGCAGAACATTTAGCATCCCACGGTTATGTAGTAGCAGCTTTAGAACATCCCGGTAGTAACCAGGCAAATACTAACTCAGCATTACAAGGCAAAACCAGTCTTATGAAGCCTGAGGAGTTTTTGGATCGCCCTCGAGATATTAGTTTTATGCTCGACGAATTAGAAAAGCTCAACCAAACGGCTAATCATCCGCTACAAGGAAAACTTGCAACAAATAACGTGATGGTCATTGGCCATTCTTTTGGTGGTGGTACAGCTTTAGAAATTGCTGGAGCAGAGTTACAACTTGAACAACTCAAACAACGCTGTAAAAATAAGTTGACTACTTTCAGCGAGGGAGAAGTTATGCAGTGCATCGCTCAAAAGCTACCAGAAAATACCTATCAACTACGGGATACTAGAATAAAACAGGCGATCGCTCTCAATCCTACAACTTCTCTGATTTTTGGCGATACTGGGTTAACTAAGGTGCAAGTTCCTACCCTAGTGTTAGCAAGTTCCGCAGATAAAACCACCCCAGCTTTAACAGAACAGATTGCGGGATTTGACAAAATCCCATCCCCAAAATGGCTAGTTGGTATAGTTGGCGGTACTCATCTGAGTGTAAAAGACCCCACTACCACATTAGATCAGATAGGAAAACCAAATACACCAATTAGTGGCGGTGAAGTTGTGGGTGAACAAGCAGCAGATGTTCGCAAGTACGTTAAAGCTATAGCTTTGGCCTTTGCTTTCCAGATGACTCCAGAAGCTAAAAAATATGCTATTTTTCTGACATCAGATTATGCCCAATTTGCTTCAACTAAGGCATTTCCATTTCGCCTAATTACGCAGATTCCTCCTGATGCTATGGCAGTAGTGAGAGAATTTGTTGAGAAATAAGCGGCTTCCAATTAAACAAATATCCAATTTTGTACTAAATAGATTTTGCAGATGTCTAAGCCCTTGTCGAAACGGTACTAGCTTAATAGACTAGACTTTATCTATTAAGTAATATACAGATGATAAAATTAGGCTGAATTTATAATATCTAGCTAGATTAAATTATAGTAATTTAAGCTAGATAAAATCATAGTAACTTGATATTAAATGCGTGTTTACTGTTAAATCTACACTAAAATTTTACAGTAAAAATAACTACTTACATATAAACTTTATAATATACTCATTAAAAATAATAGAAGCTTAAGAGTGTAAAAAAGTATGGATATTTGCTGAATAATACAGATGTATTCTACCTAAAATTACCAAATTGATGAAGGCAGCTATGCTGAAGGCAATTAGAGGGGGTCTGAATCCCTTCTAATTGAAAACCACTAAATTTATGATTTAGTTGGGAGTCTTAAACCTAGTTTGGGCAAGGCACAAAAGCATAGCTTAAAACTTTATCTGTCCTCTGACTTCTACCTTGCTCAAAGGATAGATAAATGAATACAACTGGCTTGATGCAAAATATGTTTGTGTATTTATTGGTGTAAGCTCTTTTAAATTCACAAAAATATTAAAGCATTTTTATTCGCTAAAATCACAGATTAACCCAAAAAAAGAGAGTTAAAGGCTTGTTTTGTTTGCTTAGATAATAAGTAGTTTCAGACACATCATATTGTCAAAGCAATTTTGGATTCAGAATTAGACAATTACCCTATTTGAGTTAAGCTCATGAAACTTTATACAACTCTTGAAATCGAAAAACTCCAGCAGAATGAAGACCTTCCTTACTTGATTGAAATTATGAATTGGGTGAAAAATTTTTTAGGAAGACCTCATCCTAACTTAGGAAGACCTGGCGTAGTTTGCCCTTTTGTACCTTACTCTCTCAAGTCAAACAGTATTCGTCTGGCAGTTATTCACACAAAAGATTTGTATGTAGAGGAATTAGAAGAAATTGTTGGACGTTACCGAGATATCTTTCTTGAGATGGAAGTTAAAGAGGAGGAATTAGCAATTAATAGAGCTTTTTTACTTATCTTTCCTGACATCCATGTAGAAGATGCTCCTAAGTTAGTAGATAGTGTCCAACAAAAACTTAAACCTTTGTTTGTTGAGTCAGGACTAATGATAGGAGAATTTCATAACCGTAATCAAAGTCCTGGTTTGCACAACCCAAACTTTCGTCCACTTCGTAGCCCTATCCCCTTATTGGCTATCCGATTTATGGTTGAAGCTGACCTACCCTTTCTTGAGAGTCCGGCTGATCCATACTTACGTATTCGATATCTGGAAGCTTATTTAAAGTGTTTTGGTCATAAATTTACAGATGAAACAAAGTTTAGAAATGCTCATCGCGCATTAGCTTTAGCAAAAGAACAAACAGCTATTTTCAGGTAAATATACTAACCACTCTGTAGGGACATAGCAATGCCTATGCGTGTTAACGAAAATCGGCGGGAATCCCATCTTTCAAGCAATGGGAGGAATAAGCTAAAATACATCTAAATGTGCATATTAAAATTTTCTTAATATTTTGTGCGGTGAGCATCTTGCCCGCGCTGATTATGCAATTTGAATGCCGATTAGCTTAGTCGTCCGCCGATTTAGTCATTAGACCTTTTGCAAAAGTGCTTTTTGCAAGAAAGGGAAAAGGGTAAAGGTTAAAGGGGAAAAAGACGATACAGAACTTTTTCCCCTTCCCCCCGCCCCTTATCCCCAGAGGGGGCCCCACCTTCCCCTTTTCCCGACTTTTGCAAGAAGTCTATTAGTTATTGGTACTAATTACTAATGACTTTTTTACTATTTCAAAGAGTACTGTTTTTTATAAAAGCCGCACTAAATCTTTTTGGTGTAAGGTTTCTTGCTTAGTTGTGTTGCCTTTTGGTCGTGTGGAAAGCCCCATCTCCTTAAGCAAACGGTTAATATGACAACTGCTAATTTTAATTCCCAATTCTTTTGCCAAATGCTTGCTTAACCATTGTGCTGTCCAGTTTTCAAATGAATAGCCAGCAAGGCGTGGACTATGGCTTACCAATTCTTTTAAGTGAGTGAGGTATTGCTCATTGACAGTTTTAGGTCTTCCCATCAAGCGATCGCTCCATTTGTGAGCTTGTCCTGTTTGTGCGATCGTAATCCAGTAGCGTGCTGTCTCTTGAGAACATCCCAAAGCTTCACAAATTTGAGTTTGAGATTCACCTGCATCGAAAAGCAGCATAATTTCAATGCGACGACGGTATTCTGCACGTAAGTCGGTTTCTAAGCTTTTCAGCAGGTATCTGCGCTGAAAGGGTGTTAAGCAAAGACCTGGATTTTCCATAACGATTCCCCCTAGTAGAACTTGCACTCTTTGAAAGTTCGTTTAGCTTCTTTGCGAACCTCTGCTTACTTATCGGAATCAAAAGTCTATGAATTCCGCAACTAGTTACAAAAGTTCATAATTATCAAGTGGATTAACTAGGACTTAGGCACTCATACCATTTCTTTGTGAGGCTGCCCCAAATTTCCTTGGATTCTTCTTGTTTGTGCCCTTTGCGACGGCAGTCGCTCATGGGGGAGACCCCCAAGACCGCGCTGCCTCCCCTTTGCGGTTCGTTCCTCATATAATTGGGCGCATCTTTATATAGAATTGGTCTCAGTCGCCTAATCCCCTTAAAAAGAATACCCAAGAGGCTAAAGCCATTCGCTACATGAACCAAGTCCCTTAAATTCCATGATTCAGAGTAGTCAAAGAATGTTATAAAACTTTAGTTTGAGAAACAAAATTAACTTGTTTTTAATATAAAAAACTTGAATGATGAAAACATAATTCATTGAATTATGTGTAACAAGTTAGTTGAAAAGCCTTGATTTTATAGATTTAATCTCAGAAAATCTAAATGGATTTAGACAAGACATTACTAATTCCACATAAAAATCTGAAATAAAGGAAAGTAACAATGTTAAACACCAAAGAACATTTCAATCAACTTGAGATGGATACTATTCAACAGGAGCTTTTGTTTACCGAATTAACTCCCGAGGCTGCTGCCGTTGTTGAAGGAGGAGCTGGTATTGATAGTTTTGGTAGTACAATTAATTTTGATACATCTCTCTCCTCACGATCGTTCAATGTGCGGCCAGGTGGAGGCATCACTCTCGTTACCAGTACCAAATCGGGTAAGAATAACCGATCCTTTAATGCCATTATTAGAAATGTTAAGACTGGTAATACAACGCCACCAAAGTCAGTTAAAGTTGGTAATTCAATTACTACTCAATGGGACAAAATACGAGGAGGTACTTACAAAATCGATTTTAAAGATACTAAAGATGGTATATATGTCACTGGCACTATAGGAGTTGCCTACGATACCTGAGGTAGCACTTTTACTAAACGCTTAGGAGTCCGATAGAACAAGCTGATAGACTAGCTTAACTAAAGCGATCGCTACTTTTCTCTTGATCGCCTTCCTGTTCAATCAAGGGCAATGTAAAATCAAACAACCTCTGTTTCAACAATCTAATTACACTTTACAAGATCATACACATTAAACCTGTAGGGGCGTATAACGAGCGCTCCTACATTCATTTTTTTATGCTCAAAAACAAAAATAAAAAATGAAGTATTTTTTAATAAAAAAACTTGAATAATAAAAACATAAATCATCTAATTATGCAAAAAAAATCACTTTTGAATTCTTGACTTTATAGATTTAATATCAGAATCTTAAAGTGGGATTAGACCAATTTTCACTAATTACATTTCAATATCAATATGAAATCAAGGAAACTGGTTCTAGCTATTGCTTAATCAATTCTTGCAGAATAATTCATACTTGAATAGGAGAAAAACAATGTTCAGTACCGATAAAGTAATTTGTAGTTCTGAGCAACAACTATTTACAGAATTAACTCCTGAAGAAGGAGCCGTCATCGAAGGTGGTGCGGATTTAGAACTTTACAATGGCGACAAATTTAGGGGTTTGATACTGGCTACGAACAAAAGCCGCAAGAATGTAGGTGATACCGCAAATGACCTAACTACCTCAGCTATAGTTAAGCGTGGTACATGGTTGTTATGGACAGGCGCGAATTACACGGGGACGTCTAGGCGAGTAGGAGTAGGAAAGTATCCGAATCTTTTCTTTGACATAGGCTTGCCTAACGATTCGATCTCATCGGTTCAGCGTGTAAAATAATCCCGTAAAGAACCGAAACTGTGCAGCACGGTAGGGCTGAAATTTTAATTGGTCTACCCCGATTTTTCTTAGTTTTCCAATTTAATTAGGTTGACCTATTTTATTCATTTTTGAGTTGAGTCAACACCTCTAACATTTTGAAAACTAGCTTTGGTCGGGGTGAAAGCCCCGACTCACTTTCTCCTATGTGTAAGTTCTAAGTTATGAAATACCAAAGTGTACTCCAACACAGTGAAGAAGACTGTGGTGCTGCCTGCCTTGCTACTATTGCCAAACACTACGGACGCACCTTTGCCATTAGTCGAATGCGGGAAGTAGTTGGTACAGGATCGCGGGGAACCAGCCTGCTGGGTTTGAGCCGGGGTGCAGAAACTCTAGGATTTAATACGCGTCAAGTTAAAGCCTCCGTGCAACTGCTTGACCAATTGCATAAAGCGCCTCTACCTGCCATCATTCACTGGAAAGGCTACCACTGGGTAGTTCTGTATGGGCAAAAGGGGAGAAAATACGTAATTGCTGACCCTGGTGTAGGCATCCGCTATCTCACCCGCGAGGAGTTGCTCGAAGGGTGGGGCAATGGCATCATGCTGCTGCTAACGCCAGATGACAACCGCTTTTATCAGCAATCAGATGATAAAATCGGTGGCTTTGGGCGTTATCTGATGCGGGTTTTACCCTATCGCGCTATTCTGATTCAAGCGATCGCAATTAACATTGTCATCGGGCTACTTTCGCTTATCTCTCCCTTAATGATGCAATTGCTTACCGATGACGTACTTGTGCGGGGAGATACGCAACTGCTAACCGTGGTGGCAATTGGAGCGATCGCTATGAGTCTATTTAGCAGTGCGATCGGTTTGGTACAATCTCACCTAATTGGTCACTTTGGTCAACGACTGCAATTAGGACTGATTCTAGAATACGGGCGACAACTGTTGCGTTTGCCCCTCTCATACTTTGAAGGACGACGCAGTGGGGAAGTAGTTAGCCGCATTGCCGATGTGGATCACATCAACGAGCTAGTTTCCCAAATTGTCCTCGGTTTACCCAGCCAATTTTTTATCGCCTTGGTTTCCTTGGGCTTCATGCTCTTTTACAGTTGGGGGCTGACTTTGGCTTCCCTGGCTGCCTTTATGATTGTCACCTTTGTTAACCTGCTTTTTCTCCCGGCTTTGCGCCAGAAAACCCGTCAGGCGATCGTCTTGGGTACAGAAAACCAAGGCTTTCTCGTTGAAACTTTTCGCGGTGTCCAGGTGCTAAAAACTACCCAAGCCACTCCCCAAGCTTGGCAAGAGTATCAGGCAAATTATGGTCGCCTTGCTAACTTGGGCTGGAGTACGATGAAGTTGGGGCTTTACAGTGGCACAATTACCAGTATTATTTCTACTTTTACTAGTATTGCCTTACTGTGGTTAGGGTCATACTTGGTAATTAATCGCACTTTGAGCATCGGTCAGTTGCTAGCGTTTAGTGGGATGAGTGGTAACTTTCTCGGCTTTTTGGGTTCAGTCATCGGCTTAGTTGATGAGTTTATCACTGCCCAGATTGTCATTCAACGCCTGACGGAGGTGATTGATGCTACGCCAGAAGATGACAAAGACGAGAAAAAGCCTTGGGCAGAACTTAAGGGCAATGTAGATATTACTTGCACCAACCTTAATTTCCACCACGCAGGTAGAGTTGATTTGCTGCAAGATTTTTCGCTGATTATCCCTGGCGGTCAAGTCGTTGCTCTGATTGGTAAATCCGGTTGTGGTAAAAGCACCCTCGCCAAACTACTTGCTGGTTTATATTTCCTCCAATCTGGCAATATCCGCTATGGCATCTATAATCAGCAAGACCTCTCAATGGAATGTCTGCGTCAACAGGTGGTGCTAGTACCTCAAGAACCTCACTTCTGGAGTCGCTCAATTCTTGAAAACTTCCGCTTCAGCTATCCTCAAATCACCTTTGAACAAATTGTGCAAGCTTGCGAGATTACTGGTGCAGATGAGTTTATTAGTAAACTTCCCGATAAGTATCAAACTGTTTTAGGCGAATTTGGCGCGAATCTTTCTGGTGGGCAACGACAAAGATTAGCGATCGCTAGAGCTATAGTTACTGATCCGCCAATATTAATTTTAGATGAATCCACTGGCGCTCTCGATCCAGTGAGTGAAGCCAAACTGCTAGATAGACTGCTATCTCATCGCCTGGGCAAAACCACAATTATGATTAGCCATCGCCCGAAAGTCATTGGGCGGGCTGATTGGATTGTACTGCTAGAAGAAGGGCGTTTAAAAATCCAAGGCACTCCAGAGGCTCTGCGCCATCAGCCTGGTGAACACTTAGACTTTTTAGACGGCGTTGACCCATTTACAAATGGTTTAGTGCCATTCTCTTCTAACTCTAATGGTAAATTCAGCGCAATCAGTAAATAAAATCATCTATGACTTACGCATTGACAAAAAAGATCATTCATTTATGAAATCTAAGTAACAACTCATTGTTCAACATTTAATAAAGGTTAAAGAATGAATAGAAAATTTTCAAAGCTGTCTTTCACGATAGCTGTCTCGACTGCAATGATAGCTAGTACTTCTCTAGCGTCGCCTACCGTTGTGTCGTTCAGCGATGCTACTGCCACATCTACTAGTGGTTCGTTTGTTGCAGACAACGCTATTGACAAAAATAAGAATACCCATTGGGAGGCTGCCGCCCGTGGTGCTTCCATAACTGCGAGATTCAATAGCTGCCAGCGCGTAGATGATCTGGTGCTTAACTGGTACGGCACGAACAAGTATACCTACAGCGTACAGCTTTCTAAGGACAATGGTGCAACTTGGACTACTGTGGTCAGTAAAACCTCTGGCAAGGGCAATGAAAACAAGCAAAACGTCAACGACCAAGCCGCCAACGCGATCAAGATTGTGGGTGATAATGATTCTAGATTGCGTATCGACGAATTGAAGATTAATTCCTTGCGTTCGACCAATGGCTGTACGAGCAGTGGTACTTCAAATTCCTCAACTGATGAGAGCAGTGATACTTCAAATTCCTCAACTGGTGAAAGTAGTGATACTTTAAATTCTTCAACTGATGAAAGTAGTGATACTTCAATTTCTTCAACTGGTGAGAGCAATGGTAACGCTCAGTATCCGGCCGATGTGCTTGACTTAAGCAAGTGGAAGCTCACCCTGCCAATCAGCTTGAATTCCCCGCCCAACTCAAACAAGGCAACGGAAATTAAGCAGCCGCAACTCAAAACATACAGTAATTCAGAATATTTTCGTCTGAATGCTGCGAAGAATGGTGTGCTTTTGAAAGCGATCGCTGGTGGCGCACGTACCAGCACAAATACTGCTTACCCCCGTTCTGAACTGCGTGAAATGCAGGGTGATGGTACGGAGTCCGCTGCCTGGAACTGTAGGAATATTGATCATGCCATGTACCTGGAACAGACCCTGTTGCACACCACCACGAACAAGCCGGAAGCCACCATCGGGCAGATCCATGACTCAAAAAACGACCTCGTGATGGTGAAGTACTTCGGCCCGTCCTTTGCTAACGGCTCGACGGACATCGGCAAGCTTGAAGCCCGCTTCAACAACGACAATATTACCAAGCTTCTCGACAGCACATATAAGATTGGCGATCCGATGACTATCGACATTGCTGTTACGTCCGGTGGCAATGTTACCGTCAACTATAAAAACCTGCGTTCCGGTGTAACGAGTAGTACTGGTACAGTGAGGATGACGGGTATTATCGGTTCCTGTTACTTCAAGGCTGGCATGTATATTCAAGCTTGCTCAAAAACTGATATTTACGGCAAAACCAACACTGTGTGTGCGAACAAAAACTTATCTGCTAATAAATACGAAACTGACCCTTACGCTTACTCGGAAATAGAAGTACGCAAAATTACCCTACGCTAATTTTGCCACTCTAATTTGTCAATACATTAAGTTAAACCATCATGGTTAGCCATTCAAACTCAGACTACTTGCCCCCAATTCAAGACAACGAATTTCTCCCGCCACTTGGTCGTTGGACTACTTGGGGCGGACTAGTTCTTGTCTGTGCTGTGGGGTTAGGCGTTCCACTCGCCTCTGTTACCAAATATAAAGTGACAGTTAAAGGACAAGCTGTTGTCCGCCCTGCTGGTGAATTGCGACTTGTGCAAGCTGCTACGGAAGGTCAGGTGATGCGGGTTTTTGTTGCAGAAAATCAAGTTGTCAAAAAAGGGGATGTGATTGCTACTATTGACAACTCGAAGCTACAAACCAAAAAGAGCCAACTGCAAAGTAACATTGGGCAAAGTCGTTTACAACTGTTTCAAATCAACGCCCAGATTAATGCCATTAATAACCAAGTTTTAGCTGAAACTGAGCGCGTCAACCGGGTTATTGCTGGTGCTGAAGCTGAATTAAGCGATCGCAGCCGGAACTATCAAGATAAACTTATTACTACCACTACTGATGTCGAAGAAGCGGATGCCAATGTCAAAGCTGCGGATGCTGGTCTGAAAGCAGCCCAGTCAAAGCGAAATCGCTATGAGACTGTAGCCAAAGCCGGAGCCTTGTCTCAAGATCAATTTGAGGAAGCACAACTAACTGTTCGCCAGCAAGAACAAGCTCTCTTAGCAGCTAAAGCCAAATTGCAAAATGTCCAAACTGCTCTTAATCCCAGTAATGCACAAGTAGCGATCGCTTATAATCGCATTGCCCAAGAAAAAGCTACAGGTCAAGCCAACATTGCTACTTTGGACAAAGAACGCCAAGCTTTAATCCAGCAACGAATTGAAATCCAAAAACAACTAGAGAGTGACACCCGCGAACTTCAACAAGTAAATATTGACCTCAGCCAGACTAAAATTACTGCCACAGCAGACGGAATTATTTCTAAATTAAACCTGCGAAACTCCGGTCAAACTGTGCCTGCTGGAGAGCAGATTGCCCAAATTGTCCCTAGTGATGCTCTTTTGGAGATTAAGGCAGCAGTAGCACTTCAGGATAAAAATAAGTTGAAACAAGGTCAAAAGGTACAAATGCGAGTTTCTGCTTGTCCTTATCCAGATTATGGGACTCTCAAAGGCAAGGTTAAGACGATTTCCCCAGATGCGATAGCACCTCAAGGAAATGCTGCTAATGCCACCGCCACAACATCTGCCAGCCAAAAGATGACAGATGTTGGTGCGTTCTATGAGTTAACAATTGAGCCAGAAAGCCTTTCTTTAGGTAGAGACAAACACCAGTGTGCTATTCAATTAGGAATGGAGGGTACAGTTGATATTATTTCTAGAGAAGAGACTGTGATGCAATTCTTTTTGAGGAAGGCAAGGTTGATTGCAGATTTGTAGAGCCTTGGCGTAGCCCGCCGCAGGCATCGCATTGTAACTATTCGTAATTATTTCTCGTAATCCTACTGTGGATTTTCTATCTATCCTTGATAAGGGGATGTAGTCTTCTTGCTGGTTATTTAAGGGGTGCAATGTCTACAATGAAGCGACATAGGCAGCATTGGTGGTGGAAATTTGCACTGGGAAGTTGGTTGGTGATGAGTAGTGCGATCGGCGAAGCTGTATTGCAGACATTCGCTTTTTCTGTTAATTCCGCTTTTGCCCAAATTACCCCCGATAGCACTCTACCCAATAATTCCAGGGTTACAACACAAAATAACATCAGTACCATTGAAGGGGGAACCCAAGCTGGAAGCAACTTATTCCACAGTTTTGGGCAGTTTTCTGTTCCCACTGGCGGTACTGCAATATTTAATAATGCTGCGAATATTCAAAATATCATCAGTCGAGTAACGGGTGGATTAGCTTCCAATATTGATGGGATAATTCGCGCTAATGGAACAGCTAACCTGTTTCTAATTAATCCCAACGGCATTATTTTTGGTCAAAATGCTCAATTAAATATTGGTGGTTCTTTTGTTGCGACAACAGCGAATGCGATCGCTTTTGGCAATCAAGGTTTTTTTAGTGCTTCAAATCCACAAAGTTCTTCGTCACTGCTAACGGTCAACCCTTCCGCCTTACTATTTAATCAAATTGCAGCAGCGCCGCTTCAAAATAACTCACAAGCACAGGGAACAGAATTAGACCCGTCAAAAAATTTTATTCCTAAAGGTCTACGTGTTCCCGACGGTAAAAGTTTGCTGCTTGTAGGTGACAACATTAGCATGAATGGTGGCGGATTGTTTGCTTTTGGTGGTCGAGTTGAGTTGGGAGGATTGGCAGAACCTGGAACTGTGGGAATTGATGTGAATGGCAACAATTTGAGTTTGAGTTTTCCTGATAGTAAATTACGAGCAAATCTGTATCTTACCAATGGCGCTAATGTAAATGTACGTGCAGCCAGTGGCGGGACTATCGCCATTAATGCCAGAAACTTAAAGATTTTGCGAGGAAGTCAACTGTTCGCAGGAATATCACGAGGGCTAGGGGGATCTGACGTAAAAGCCGGAGATATTCTCATTAATGCCACAGAAGCATTCACCATTGCTGATGCTGACAGTGTTATTTCTAATCGGGTGGGAGTTGGCGCAAAAGGCAAGGGAGGTGATGTCCAAATATCGGCGGGGTCGCTGTCTGCTAGTGGTGGCGCTCAACTGTATGCTGGCACTTACGGGCAAGGAGATGCAGGTAGCGTGAATATTAATGTTCGTGATACAACCTCCTTTGATGGAGAAAACCAGAAAGCTCCTAACTTGCACAGTGGTGCATCTAGCAAAGTTGAATCGTCTGGCATTGGTCAGGGGGGTAATGTCAATCTCCAAACAAGGTTATTAAGATTAACCAATGGTGCTCAACTAGATGTCAGTAGCCTTGGAGAGGGAAATGCGGGTGCTGTAAATATTCACGCCCGTGATATTGTCATTGATGGGCAAAGTACCCAATTAGAAAGTAGTGGTATATACAGCCGAATTAATACTGCGTATGTACCTGAGTACCACCAGGGTGTGGGCCAGGGAGGTGATATTAATATCACAGCAGATTCACTTTCTGTCACCAATGGTGGTGTAATAACTACCAGTACTCTTGGACGCGGGAATGCAGGAAACGTGTTCATCAACGCCCGCGATATTGTGTTTGACGGGATGGGTAAATTCGATAGAAATAAACAAATCAGACAATCCAGTGCTGCTACGAGCGCTGTTAGAGATATTGGCGTGGGTCAGGGGGGCAGTGTAAATATTACAGCAGAGTCGCTAAGAGTAAGCAATGGCGCTTCTCTAAGTACCACTACTTTAGGGCAAGGGAGTGCGGGAAACGTCTTGATTAACGCCCGCAATATTGTCTTGGATGGAGTAGGCTCATATTTGAATGAAGTGCAATCGTATTTTCTTCCCAGTGGTATATATAGCCAGATGGAAACAAAATATGCGGGTCAGGGGGGTTATGTCAATGTTATAGCAGATTCACTTTCTGTCACTAATGGTGCTGTTATAACTACCAGTACTCTAGGGCCAGGGAATGCAGGAAACGTGTTCATCAATGCCCGCGATATCGTCTTAGATGGGGTGGATAAAAACGGATTTTTTAGTGGAGTATTCAGCACAGCAGACAAGAAAGCCATAGGCAATGGTGGTTATATAGACATCTCTACCAAGTCACTTTCTGTCAGCAATGGTGCTAAAATCGCTACCATTAGTCAAGGGAATAATAATGCGGCAGGTAGTATAAAAGTTGTAGCACGCTCTATCCGCTTGGACAACGGAGCTGTGATCGCAGCAGAAACTGCCTCTGGTAAAGGTGGCAATATTACCTTAGAAAATCATCGGGAAAATCTGGATTTATTATTAATTCGCCGTGGCAGTAGAATTTCTACAACAGCAGGCATTGAAAATCAAGGTGGAGACGGTGGAAACATCACTATCAATGCTCCTCATGGCTTCATTATTGCCGTCCCCAAAGAAAATAGTGATATTACCGCTAATGCTTTCACAGGTAAGGGAGGAAACGTTCAAATCAGCGCTTTTGGTGTTTACGGTATTCAATTTCGAGACAAAGAAAACCCACAAACAAGCGATATCACTGCTAGTTCCCAGTTTGGAATTAACGGCACTGTAGAACTCAATACACCGGATATCGACCCTAACAGTGGCTTAGTTAACTTACCAGTCGTACCAGTTGATACCCAAGTAGCACAGACTTGTACCGCAGGTAGCACTGTAGCTAAGAGCAGTTTTACAATCACTGGACGCGGTGGCTTACCACCTAATCCGGGTGAAGCCCTCAGCGCTGACGCAGTGCAGGTAGATTTGGTGACTCTCAACCCAAAAGTAGGTAATACTCCAGCAGTTTCCACAAATCCTATTAATCCAACACCAGATCGCATTGTAGAAGCTACTGGTTGGGTAATTGCTGCTAATGGCGATGTAATTCTCACTAACTCTGCACCGACTGTCACGCCTCATTCTTCTTGGCAGAGGACAGCCGATTGTCGTGTATTTAATCAACGCCAGGGAGGTTGAGAACTTAACACTGTCTATTTTTAGTAAAACGCGGTGCAAGTGGGGACAAAAACATGGCAAAAAAATTTAGATTACGGAAAATCAAACGCTTTTTAAGTGTACTGCTGTTTTTGGCTATGTTCTTAGGCGCAGGATTGTTGCCCCCTACCTTCGCACATGTAACTGCGGAAAACTCTAGTCTTCAAAAGTTGTCCTATGCCCATTTGCTGGAACAGGGCAGTAAATTTTATGAAGCTGAACGGTTTGCTGAAGCTGCTACTTCTTGGCAACAGGCTATCTCTGCATTCAAAGCTAATGAAGATGAACTAAGACAAGCGATCGCACTGGGTAATCTCTCATTAGCTTATCAGCAATTGGGAAAGTGGTCAGAGGCAGAAACTGCGATCGCTCAAAGTCTCAACTTATTACAAACTGCTAAAAAAATAGACACCAAAGACTCCTCGCAAATTCTAGCCCAAGTCCTGGATATCAAAGGTCGCCTGCAATTGGCTCAAAGCAAAACTGAAGATGCCCTAGATACTTGGCGAGTTTCACTTGACATTTATACCAAAATAGGCAATCAAAGGGCAACTATTCAAAATCGGATTAACCAAGCCCAAGCTTTGCAAGCTTTAGGGTTTTATCGGCAAGCCGAGAAGACCTTAAGAGAAAGTACCCAGATTCTCCAAAGTCAACCCAACTCACCTGTTAAAGTCGCAGCCCTGCATAGTCTTGGCAATGTCGTGCAAGTTACAGGTGATTTAGAAACATCTCGGCAAATATTGCAGCAAAGTTTAGAAATAGCTTCATCGTTGCCAGATCGAGAAGCGATCGCTGATATTCTCCTCAGTCTGGGTAATACAGCCCGTGTCCAGCAAGACACGCAAACAGCGATAAAGTACTATCAACAAACTATCAAAACTGCAACCTCACCGACTACACGTATCCAAGCTCAAGCCAATCAACTAAGACTACTGCTGAAAACTGATCAATTGTCAGCTTTCCAAACATTATCCTCTCAAATTAAAACTCAGCTTAACGACTTACCCCTTAGTCGGACAGCAATTTCTGCCCGCATTAACTTTGCCCAAAGTCTAATGCAATTCCGAAAAAAGACCGCCGCAGACACGGACTCATGGTTGGATATTGCCCAATTACTAGCAACTGCGATTGAGCAAGCAAAAAGTTTGCAAGATAAACGCACACAATCCTATGCTACAGGTGTTTTAGGTCAAGTGTACGAACAAACTCAACAGTGGTCTGATGCCCAAAACCTCACCCAACAAGCCTTACTCATCGCTCAAGATATCGATGCTAAAGATATTGGCTATCAATGGCAATGGCAACTGGGACGTTTGCTTAAAACTAAGGGAGATACAAAAGGAGCAGTAGCAGCTTACACAGAAGCAGTTAATAACCTCCAAGCCCTCCGTAGTGATTTAGTTGCTGTCAATTCTGCGGTGAAATTTTCCTTTAGAGAGGAAGTTGAACCAGTCTATCGTCAGTTGGTTGATTTACTTTTGCAATCTCACGGTAATCAAGTTAGCTCAGAAAATCTTGCCAAAGCCAGCAATACAATCGAATCACTCCAAATAGCAGAACTAGAAAACTTCTTTCGCAACAACTGTTTAAATGCTCAAATCCGTAATCCCAAAAAAGATCCAACGGCAGCAATTATTTATCCATTTATTTTGCCAGATCGACTAGAGGTAATTATTAAGTTGCCTCAACAGCGTTGGTTGCACTACAGTAGCCCTGTAGTTGAAAAAGAATTGGAAACTATTTTAGCGCAACTACAAGAAAATCTACCCAAACCACACACGCTGCGACAGGTTCAATCTTTATCCCAGAAGGTTTACAAATGGCTGATTCAACCTGCTGAAGCTGCCTTAGCTGAAAATAAGACTCCTACTTTAGTGTTTATACTGGATGGTTGGTTGCGGAATATTCCGATGGCAGCTCTATACGATGGCAAACAGTATCTAGTTGAGAAGTATAACATTGCACTTACCCCCAGTCTGCAACTGATTGAACCCAAACCATTGGATAAAGGATTAAAGGCAATAGCAGCAGGATTGACTCAAGCAAGTTCGGGATTTTCTGCACTACCCAACGTCAAACTTGAATTAGAAGAAATTCGCTCTCAAGTCCCTAGCACTATCCTTCTAAATCAAGAATTTACCAGCAAAACTTTGCAAAACCGGATTAATTCTTTATCTTTCCCTATCGTTCATCTTGCAACTCATGGTCAGTTTAGCTCTAAGGCTGAGAAGACATTTATTGTCGCTTGGAATGAGCGTATTTATGTCAAAAAGTTAAATGAGTTAGTGCGAACACTAGAGCAAAATAGACCCGAAGCGATTGAATTGCTCATCCTTAGTGCCTGTCAAACAGCTGCTGGGGACGAACAAGCTGCATTGGGAATTGCTGGTGTCGCTTTTCAAGCAGGAGCACGCAGTACGATCGCTTCTTTGTGGAACTTAGATGATGAGTCTACTGCTGTGTTGATGAGTCAATTTTACCAAGAGTTAGCCAACAAAAACCTAACTAAAGCTGAAGTACTCCGTCGCGCCCAGCTAGCTCTTTTGCAAAATCCCAAATACAAACGTCCCAGGTTTTGGGCCCCCTATGTTCTGTTGGGTAATTGGCTGTAATTATGGTATTTGGTTTCAAGATTGTATCAATTTACAATGCTATTGTATCGGCTGACAATGCCATTGCATCGGCTGACAATGTGATCGCATCAACTTACAATGCCATTGTATCGACTGACAATGCCATTGCATCGACTGACAATTCGATTGCATCGACTAACAATTCGATTGTATTGGGTGAGAATGCCATTGTATCGACTGACAATGCCATTGTATAAATTTATGTAAAGAAATCAGCAAGTTTTGCGTAAAACTAATGCGATCGCAACTAAAAATTATCCAGAGGTGACTTTAATCATCGTAAACCCACGTTAGTGGTGTGACATAACCAAAAGTTTAGCAACTGCTGTTTGCTAAGAGGGGTGCAATGTCCAAGATAAATATTCGTTGGGGCTGGTTTATAGGAATTGCAGCAATATGTGGTTCAAGCATTGGGAGTACAAATTGCGCTGTTGCCCAAATTATTCCAGATAGCACTTTGCCTAATAACTCTAATGTTACAAAGAATGGGAACATCTTCAATATCACTGAAGGAACTCAAGCAGGAAGCAACCTGTTCCACAGTTTTCAGGAGTTTTCTGTTCCCACTGGAGGCACTGCAATATTTAATAATGCTGCGGATATTCAAAATATCATCAGTCGGGTAACGGGTGGGTCACGTTCTGATATTGATGGGATAATCCGCACTAATCCTACGGCGAACCTGTTTCTAATTAATCCCAATGGAATTGTATTTGGTCAGAATGCTCAATTAAATGTTGGCGGTTCGTTTGTGGCGACAACAGCGAATGCACTGCAATTTGGAAATCGAGGATTTTTTAGCGCTACTGAGAAAAATATTCCTTCACCGTTATTGACTATTAATCCTTCAGCATTGCTATTTAATCAGATTAATCAAAACGCAGCGATTCAAAATAACTCAATTGCATTTGCAGGTAAAGATCCAGCAGGGTTTGACGCATTTGGTCTACGAGTACCAAATGGTAAAAGTTTACTGCTGGTTGGTGGTAATGTCAGCATGGATGGGGGAAAATTAAATGCTTATGGTGGACGAGTTGAGTTAGGAGGAGTGGCGGAACCTAGTAGTGTAGCGCTGGGTGTAGATGGTGATAATCTCAGCTTGAAATTTCCTGATAATGTTGCGCGAACAGATGTATCCCTTACTAATAATTCAAGTGTATTTGTAACTGGGGCTGGTGGCGGTAATATTGCAATCAACGCCAGGAATCTAGAGATTTTAGGAGGAACTGTCCTAACTGCTGGTATTAAGCAAGGTTTGGGGACACCTGAAACTATTGCAGGAGAGCCAGCAAGACGAGGGGATGCGGGGAATGTCAACGTTAATGTGACTGAGAAAGTTGATATTGCTGGCGAGAAAAATGGTATTTTCAGTGGGATTTTCAGTACGGTGGAAACGGGGACAGTTGGCAATGGGGGTAATATTACTATTGATTCTGGTTCTTTCTCGTTACACGATGGCGCATTCCTTACTGCCTTAACCGATGGACAAGGGAAGGCGGGGAATGTGACAGTGCGTGCCAAAAATGCTGTTGAACTTAGAGAAGCTGCCATTTTCAATACGGTGGAATCTGGAGGCATGGGTAAGGGAGGTAATATTGACATTAATGCTGCAACTCTGTCACTCACTGATGGCGCTCAACTGCAAACCCTTATTCGTCGAGCATCTGCTACCCAGCCAGCAGAACAAGGGGATGCGGGGAATGTCAACGTTAATGTGACTGGGAAAGTTGATATTGCTGGCGAGAAAAAGGGTATTGTCAGTGGGATTTTCAGTACGGTGGAAACGGGGACAGTTGGCAACGGGGGTAATATTACTATTGATTCTGGTTCTTTCTCGTTACACGATGGCGCATTCCTCACTGCCTTAACCAGTGGACAAGGGAAGGCGGGGGATGTGACAGTGCGTGCCAAAAATGCTGTTGAGCTTAGAGAAGCTGCCATTTTCAGCACGGTGGAATCTGGAGGCGTAGGTAAAGGCGGCAATATTGACATCAATGCTGGAACTCTATCACTAATTGATGGGGCGCAAGTAGCTACTAGTGCCTTAGGAGTGGGCGACGCAGGCACTATAGTTTTAGACGCAGATGTAATTGCGCTTGATAGTTTCAAAAGCGGTGTATTCAGCACGCTAGGTTCTACAACGGCGCCAATCATTAAAGTCAACAAAAATGACTTTGGGTTTCCTACAGTCACAATTGAGCCTAGAAAACAACCTATGAATCCAAATGCTCAAGGTAATAGTGGAAACATAAATATCACATTTGGGTCATTTTCTATCATTAATGGCGCTCCTCCAGTCACAATTGAGCCTAGAAAACAAACTATCAATCCAAATGCTCAAGGTAATAGTGGAAACACAAATATCACATCTGGGTTATTTTCTATCACTAATGGCGCTCGACTGAGCGCTAGCACTTTTGGCAGAGGAAACGCAGGTAGTATTAATATTAATACCCAAAATGCAGTATTCAGTGGTACTAATATCAATGGTTTATCGAGCGGTGTTTTTAGTGCAGTGGAAAAAGAGGCAGTGGGAAATGCCGGAACCATTAAAATTACCACAAATGAACTAACACTCAAGGGTGGCGCTCAATTAGTTGCCAGCAGTTTTGGAGAAGGAAATGCAGGTACTGTAACAATTGAAGCTACCGATAAATTTTTAGTAAATGGAGCTAATAGCAATGGCTCACCCACGGGTGTATTTGCAGAATCCAGAACAGGTCGGGGTGGAGATATTGTGCTAAAGATAAAAAATTTACTGATGTTACGTCATCAGGGTTTAATTTCTGCCACTAGTGGTGTTGCTGGTAGTAATGGAGTTGATGGCAATATAAACATTGGTACTAAATTTTTAGTTGCTGTTCCTTCAGAGAATAGTGATATTATTGCGACTGGCTTTGGACGCAGCCCCGGTAGTAATATTCAAGTCAATGCACAAGGAATTTTTGGCACTCAATTTCGGCAACAGTTATCCCCTGAAAGTGACATTGTTGCAACTGGACAGGTCACATTAAACACGCCCGATGTTGAACCCAAGAGTGGCTTAGTCAACCTACCAACAGTACCAATTGACACTGAAGTAGCACAGACTTGTCAAGCTGGTGGAACTTTTGCTAAGAGCAGTTTTACAATCACTGGACGCGGCGGTTTACCGCCTAATCCGACAACGGATATTCTAACTCCTGACCTAGTGCATGTAGATTTGGTGAGTCTCAATCCAAACAGTGATAACCCTGATCGCTCATTTGTTCCCAGCAAAACAACTACCCCCGCACCAGAACCGATTATAGAAGCTACTGGTTTGGCGCTAAATCAAAAAGGGGAAGTCGTGCTAACAGCAAATCATCCTACCACTACGCCCCATAGTCCTTGGTTAAAGCCTGCATCTTGCAAAGCAATTCGTAATTCGTAATTTCAGATTCGTCAGATTGCAATCTGGTTTTTTTCATCAACTAACAATGCGATCGCATCGCCTGACAATGCCATTGCATCGACTAACAATGCGATCGCATTGGCGCACATATAATTCGTTCAAAAATCAAATAGTAATCCTATATCAGCATAGTAATGTTTTAAAATCTGGATAGAAGCAAAATATTTTCCCTACAGTTTCTCCTCTTAATATTCCAGCTATGACTTCAAATGCCTACTTTAGCTATGTCGAAGACATCGCGCCAAAAAACACAATTCCTGCTCTGGAAAACGGTGACAGACTGACTCAAAGCGAGTTTGAACGCCGTTATCATGCGATGCCAGACCGAAAAAAAGTAGAATTAATTGAAGGAATTGTTTACATGGCATTTATCATAACAAGCATCTTTTCAATTTTTATCTGATTTCACTTGTTCAGGAGTTAGATTTCTAACTACGATAAAATTAGCACACATATATTTTTTAGATATTGAAAGCTCATCATATATCAATACGCTTGGGTTAAGCATCTCTTTCTTCTCTCTGCGTCGCGCCAGTTGCTTCAAGTCGGGAAGCCCGCCCAACGCACTGGCTTCTCTGCGTGTTGGCGATTCGTTAAAAAATTGATTTTGATAACACAGTTTTAGCCTTAACTGAACCGTATTGCATCATATATTTCATCACATAATGAAGGAAAACAGTAAATTTTGGCTGCAAGGTAACGCAGAGATTATATTACATTTACGATGTCGATGGATAGCTGGGTGTTGAGATAATTTTTGTAACTCTATTTTCGATTCTTTCCTTAATCCCAGCAGTGCTTGAATATTTTATCAAACAGAATTCAGAAGTCAGGAGCCAGAATTCAGTATGAATTCTGAATCGATTTAGCGGATGAATAAACGGGTCTAAAACCCCCTCCAAATCGGAGATTTGGAGGTATTCAATTCCTGCGCCGGTCTGAATCCCCGACTGATTAATTCTGACTGCTGAATTCTGACTTCTGAATTCTTCTTCAAAAATTTTACTGAAAGCTATGTTTTAGCGATCGCAAAGATATTCAGTATAGCATTGTCGCCTGTTTTTCCCAAATTTCAGAAAATCACGTTGCTCTTAAATAAAAAGTATTATTGGAGAACTGCCAATTACAAACTCTCAAGCAAAAATCAATTTATAAGTTGTTTAACCAATGAAAACTTTATTTTATAGGTTTGCATCGTAATGGATTTTCTGACAATTTTAGGATTAGCGGCTGCCACAATAACCACAATCTCTTTTTTACCACAGATGTTTAAAACGTGGCGAACAAAATCAGCAAAAGATGTTTCTATGGTAACGCTGATTACATTCATTATTGGTGTTTTTTTGTGGTTAATCTACGGAATTTATTTACAAGCCTTGCCAATTATTCTTGCTAATAGCGTGACATTGTTTTTTAACTTGATAATTTTATGGCTTAAAATCAAATATAGATAAAGAAGCCCTGGCGACTATAAATCTCGGCTAGACAAACTCTTGTCAGCCTGCGCGGACTAAAATCAAACCCACGTTCGCGTACCGTCTCGTAGAAAAGAGAAGGAATGGTTTTTGCCTGTGTAGGCGCGAATTCTATGAGACTCTATTATTTAAACACCCCTAACAACATCTGTGACATCATCTGTATTTACCTCTGAACACCTCCTTTTCACCCCCGCTAACCCAGATACCAACGCTATACCCATCATCTTCGCCTTTCCTAATGAGTACAGCGTAGGCATAACTAGCCTCGGCTATCAGGTAGTTTGGGCAACCTTAGCAATGCGTGATGATGTGCAGGTGAGTCGCCTGTTTACAGATACTCACGAACAACTCCCTAGAACCCCAGAAATTGTGGGATTTTCGATTTCCTGGGAACTGGATTATGTGAATATTCTAAATTTGCTGGAATCTTTAGAAATTTCTATTCTGGCAACTTCTCGTGACGATTCTCATCCGATAATTTTTGGTGGTGGGCCCGTTCTCACAGCGAATCCCGAACCTTTTGCAGATTTTTTTGATGTAATTTTACTCGGGGATGGCGAAAACCTCCTGGGAAATTTCATTGAGGCGTACAAAGAAGTGAGAAATGCTTCTAGACAAACTCAATTAAAAAGACTTGCACAAATCCCAGGAATTTATGTACCCAGTTTGTATGAAATCGAATATCACAGCATAGATGGTGCAGTAAAGTCAATTAAACCAATTTCTTCCGAAATTCCCGCAGTGGTGCAAAAGCAAACTTACAGAGGAAATACGCTATCGGCATCAACTGTAGTCACCGAAAAAGCCGCATGGGAAAATATTTACATGGTGGAAGTGGTGAGAAGTTGTCCAGAAATGTGCCGCTTTTGTTTGGCGAGTTATCTAACACTGCCTTTTAGAACAGCCAGTCTTGAAAGTTCATTAATTCCAGCGATCGCAAAAGGTCTAGAAGTCACAAATCGGCTAGGATTATTAGGGGCTTCTGTAACTCAACACCCAGAGTTTGAGACTTTACTAGATTATATTAGTCAGCCAAAATACGATGATGTCCGTCTCAGCATTGCTTCAGTGCGAACTAATACCGTAACAGTGCAGTTAGCAGAAACTTTGACGAAACGAGACACGCGATCGCTTACCATTGCAGTAGAGAGTGGTTCTGAGAAAATCCGGCAAATCATTAACAAAAAGCTGCATAACGACGAAATTATCCAAGCGGCGGTAAATGCCAAAGCTGGTGGATTAAAAAGCTTGAAACTCTACGGAATGGCAGGAATTCCCGGTGAAGAAGCAGAAGATTTAGAACAAACCGTGACGATGATGCGTAATATCAAAAAAGCTGCGCCGGGATTGCGGTTAACATACGGATGCAGCACCTTTGTACCCAAAGCACACACACCGTTTCAATGGTTTGGGGTGAATCGCCAAGCCGAAAAGCGGTTGCAGTTTTTGCAAAAACAGCTAAAACCACAGGGAATAGAGTTTCGCCCAGAAAGCTATAATTGGTCGATTATACAAGCTTTGTTATCGAGAGGCGATCGCAGAGTGTCCCAACTCCTGCAACTGACTCGTGACTTTGGCGACTCCTTGGGTAGCTACAAACGTGCTTTTAAACAACTCAAAGGACAAATCCCCGATTTAGATTACTACGTCCACGCCGATTGGTCAACAGAACAAGTATTACCCTGGAGCCACTTGCAAGGGCCTCTGCCACAGTCTACACTACTAAAGCATTTGGCTGAAGCTCAGAGTTATATCAACCCATCCCTCAAGGAACTACAGCCATTGAATTTATAGCTGAAAACTTGATGCAAAACACAGCCGAGTATTACTGCGCCTATTGCGGCGAACCGAACTTAACTTTTATTGACTTGAGTGCTGGAGGACAGCAATCTTATGTTGAAGATTGTCAAGTTTGCTGTAACCCAAATATTTTGTACGTGCGGGTTGATGAAGATACCCTAGATATCGAGATTGATACAGAATCCGAAAGTTGAATTTTAGGTTTTTCTTTCCATGCTGCACTTTAAACATTCCTCAGTAATTAATGCCCCACCAGAAGTAGTTTGGAAATTTCACGAAAGGGCAGATATTTTGCAACTGCTGAATCCACCTTGGCAGCCAGTCCAAATCGTTCGTCGTGAGGGGGGGCTGAACGTGGGCGCTATCACAGAATTTCGCCTGTTTCTCGGCCCATTACCCTTAACTTGGTTAGCGCGTCATACTGAATGTGAAAAATATCGCCTGTTTACCGACGAACAGATATCTGGCCCTTTTGAATCTTGGGTACATCGCCATGAATTTGAACCGGAAGCTGGTAAAACTAGGCTGACTGATGCTATTTCCTTCTCTATGCCCGGCGGAGGAACAGTTGAATTTGTCAGTGGTTGGTTAGTGCAAGTGCAACTAGAAGCAATGTTTCGCTATCGCCACTATGTAACGAAACGAGAATGTGAGTCACAATAGCAGAATGTACTGGTAGCAAAAATTAATTTTTCTGATTCTTCAACCCTTGCCGCGAAAGCCACTTTATTAAACAAGGGAACAACCCATACAAAACTTGGGGTATCGTCCAACTATTGCAGCTGTAATCAGTACCGTAGGAGTTATACTTTAAGTCTGAAAAACCTATTTACTGTTTCTTCATCTGTTTAATAACACTCTAGAAAACTTCTAACTTTCGTTAGATTTTTTGTCATGTATAAAATAGTTTTTCAGTGAAATTATAAGTTGTCATCAGCAGTTGTGTAGTAAAAATACCTCTGCTTCATAGACTAATAAAAGCTATAGGACTAATGTTTGATTTCTGAAAAAGCTCGGTACAAATTAAAAGCCTAATTCCCTATTCCCTATTCCCTACTCCCTACTCCCCACTCCCCGCCTACGGAGATAATTTTAAAAATCAAATACGATTCCTATATTATTGAACTTTTGTTAGATAAATATTTCCTAAACGCCTTAAAATCTCATTCTTTAGAGTTGCTTCTACTTTTAAACTAGAGACAGATAGCGCCAAATGAAAAGGTTAAGTAATATGAACAAAGTAATTAGCTATCTTAAGTAATTTTAACAATGGCGCTTTATCCTAGTGATAAAACTGAAACTGCATACAATGGTAAAGACCGCAATGCTGGCGATCTGGGGATAACTCCTCAGTCTGAACTTTGGAACGGTCGCTTGGCTATGATCGGTTTTCTAGCTTACCTGTTTTGGGATCTCAAGGGTTATAGCGTATTGCGGGACGTGCTTCACCTCGTTTCCTAAGTTTGCTGCTAATTATTGACCATCTTTGTTGCAGGCTTAGATTATATCTACAAGTATCAAGCAGAAAGCACTAGTTGTAATAAACACTAAGTTTGGCAGTATCTTTACTTGTTTTACTCAACCTTTCAACCGAAAACAGTTTTTAAAATAGCATCTACTTGTGTAATACTAGTTAAAGTATCTTAATATTTATACATATATATATTTTGAGCATTGTCCAGTGTAAAACATTGGCCACTAACAGATTTTCTCTGTTAATTGCTTTTTTCATGACTATATTTTTGGAATTTTCACCTGAATGCTAGGCGGAGTAAAAGCGTGATCCAGTTAGAAGAACCACCCAGTCATCCAACAAAACTGACTCCAGTAGTGAAAAGTAAATCTCAGTTTAAGGGGCTTTTCATTGCTATCATCATTATTAGCGCATGGGTCATTAGCCTGAGTTTATTACTTTCCCTTGACATCTCTAAGCTAAAATTTTGGATGTTATTGCCTGTAATCCTATGGCAAACATTTTTATATACAGGATTATTTATTACATCTCATGACGCCATGCATGGGGTAGTGTTTCCCCAGAACCCCAAGATTAATCATTTTATTGGGACATTAAGTTTATCTCTTTATGGTCTTCTACCCTATAAAAAGTTATTGCAAAAACATTGGTTACATCACCACAATCCAGCAAGTCAAATAGACCCAGATTTCCATAATGGAAAGCACAAAAATTTCTTTGCTTGGTATTTTCATTTTATGAAGGGTTACTGGAGTTGGGGACAAATGATTGCTTTGACGATTATCTATCACTTTGCTAATCACATCCTTCATATACCCCATGCTAATCTAACGAGTTTTTGGGTGATTCCCTCGCTCTTAAGTTCATTGCAATTATTTTATTTTGGTACTTTTATACCCCATAGCGAACCCATAGGAGGTTATATTCAGCCTCATCGTGCTCAAACGATTAGCCGTCCAATTTGGTGGTCATTTATTACATGCTATCATTTCGGCTACCACGAAGAACATCACGAATATCCTCATATTTCTTGGTGGCAGTTACCAGAAGTTTATAAAGCAAAATAGTTATTGTCTATCTAATATAATAGCAACAAAAATCACACGATAATCTATATAGTTTGAACAAAGCATTCTTTTAGATTATCTTACTTATGCCAATTAATAATTCTCGTCTTGTCACCTATAGCCCTGCTTATACAATCGTTCCTACTTACGAGTGCTTTAATCGCTGTAGTTACTGCAACTTTCGCAGCGAACCGGGTAAAAGTCCTTGGATGAGTATTTCAGATGCAGAAAGTATTTTAAAATCGCTTCAAAGCGAAAAAGTTTGTGAAATTCTTATCCTCAGTGGTGAAGTGCATCCCCATTCGTCAAGGCGTCAAGCGTGGTTTGGGCGGATTTTTGATTTGTGTGAATTAGCACTTTCAATGGGGTTTTTACCGCATAGCAATGTAGGCCCTCTGAGTTTTGAGGAAATGCAAAAGCTTAAGCGTGTAAATGTTTCGATGGGGCTGATGTTGGAACAGTTAACGCCAACATTGTTAAATACTGTACATCGGCACGCACCAAGTAAATTACCAGAAGTTCGTTTACAACAATTGCAATGGGCGGGAGAGTTGCAGATTCCTTTTACAACTGGGTTACTGTTGGGAATTGGAGAAACTGTAAATGATTGGTGGGAAACTTTGGAAGCTATTTCTAAATTGCATCAACGTTATCGTCACATTCAAGAAGTCATCCTGCAACCTCATAGTCCTGGACATCAGCAAACTTTTGATGCACCACCTTTTGATCCCCATGAATTACCAGAAGTAATTGCGAAAGCGCGTCAGATTTTACCGCCAGATATTACTATTCAAATTCCGCCCAATTTAGTTCAAGATAACTTCTGGATACTCGCTTGTATCGAAGCTGGTGCGCGAGATTTAGGTGGAATTGGCCCAAAAGATGAAGTGAATCCTGATTATCCTCATGTTCAAGAACAAGCATTAAGAGAAATTTTACAACCTGCTGGGTGGGAATTGGTGGCGCGATCGCCAGTTTATCCGCAATTTGATAGCTGGTTGTCGGGGGAATTACAAACAGCAGTGAAACGCTGGCGAAAAACTCTAACACCAGTTTCTCTTTTGTCAGAACAGCGAAGTAGAGATTTTCGTAATTCGTAATTAAGTTTTGACCATGATAACTGTACAATTACTCTTGCGAGAAATATTCTCTGCAATATTTCCTTGAATTGCCTGTTGTAGTAAACTTTCACGGCTAGCTCCCAGAACAATCACATCACTGTTGTCAAGTTTTGCACACTTAAGGACAGCATCAGAAACAGAATTGGCACGAACTGGAGTTGCCATAACTTTACCACTAACTCGGCGTTGCAGAAAGTGAACAGATTTATCTAGTAATGTTGTGTCAAGAATAGAATTAGTAGGCTGAAAAACCTGACATAACTTGATTTGAGGTGATGTACTTAAAGAAGCAAGAGCAGGTAATAACTTAATTGCTTGGCTAGAGTTAGGGCCGCCTGCCATTGGCAACAACCAACGGTCAAAAGCTCTTTTATCATCCAATTTCGCTAAAATAACATCACAAGGAGCCTGTCGAATTACTGTATCAACCACTCGGCTGAAAACTCTACCAGGAGTTGATGTACTGCCTTTCCAACCCATCAGTACCAAATCAATGTGTCGATCTTTGACAGTCTCCAAAATTGCCCCAGCAACATTATGTGTAACTCGGATTTGAGTGTGAACAGGAATCCGCCATTTCTCTCCTAATAATATTGCCTGTTGCAAAAGTTGAAGACTTTTGCTGATTTGCACTGGTGTTTCCGATGGGATGCGCCCAGATGGAACGATAATTACTTGTAGACATTCTATTTCGTAATTGCGATCTTTAGCGATCGCAACTGCCATTGCCAGTAAAGTCTCGGCTGTCTGTGGATGTGAGAGTGGTACTAGCAAACGTCCTTTTCCTGTAGCCGGAGCGCGAGTTTGGTAAACTACATAAGAAGGTGCTGATTTCGGTTCTATTTGTTCGCTATTACCACTGAGTCGCTCTGCTTCTACACGAATAATATCACTACGAGTAATAATTCCGATTAACTTCCGATTTTCTGTAACAGGTAAACAGCTTAGATGATAACGATTGAGTATATGCAGGACATGAGCTAGTGTAGCCGTGGGGGTTACTGTCACTGGCTCTGGTGTCATAATCTGGCTGATCGTTGTATCTTTTTCTAACTGTTGGGAAGCAATATTAACTAAATCTTTTTGAGTGACAATGCCAACAACTTTACCATTCTCTAAAACTGGAAAATTGCGATGGTGAGAGTGGGAAAATGCTTGTACTGCTTCATCAGTACTCATTTGACTAGAGAGAGTTTCCACACGCCTTTGCATCACATCTGCGGCACTCAGTTGTGCTAAAAGCCCCTCTGTGCTTGGCTCTTTGGTAATGTGAATCCCTTTCCACTCTAGTAGAAGGTCGTAGAGCGATCGCCGATCAATTTTTTCCGCGACTAAATAGGCAACCACAGAAGCAATCATTAACGGTAGCACCAGATTGAAATCAGTTGTCATCTCAAACACAATGACGACTGCTGTAATTGGTACTTTAGAGACGGCGCTAAAAAAAGCAGCCATGCCGACATGAGCATAAACTGTTGCAGCACTCATTCCCAGTAAACTGTGTTCGACAGCACCCACTAAGTAACCAAGGGCAGCCCCCAAAGCCAAGGTGGGAACTAGTAAACCTGCTGGCGCTCCAGAGCCGTAGGTAAAAATAATTAGGATAAACTGAACTAAAAGAGCGATCGCGGCAAATGACCAATTAGTATTACCTACAAGCAAAATTTCTCTTAGCCCAGCATGATCCCGAAAGGTAGCAGGTAACAAAGCGATCGCAATACCACTGACTAACCCAGCAATTCCAATTCGCCAGGGTAAACTCAACCTTACCAGGCGACGGTTAATTGCTAGACTCTCAAGAATGCCTTTATTAAATAGAATGCCTAGTAGTCCCGCCAGCACTCCTAAGATCAAGTAGAAAGGGATTTCCTGAGCAAAGAAAGTTGTATCGGGAAGACCTAAATTTAGATGATTCAGATCCAGGCTGTGACTACCATAGAGCCGGGAGATGACTGAAGCGATAAAAGAAGCCAAAATCGCAGTGCCAAGAGTAATACCTGATACATCTTGCAGTAATTCTTCCACTACAAAGAGTACACCTGCGATCGGTGCATTAAAAGCCGCCGCTAACCCAGCCCCGGCTCCGGCGGCGATGAGTTGCCGACGATGCTCTGGTGAAGTCGGCGCCCAATTACTCAGTTGATTTGCCAAGGCTGCCCCAATTTGGACAGTTGGCCCTTCCCGCCCTAAAGGCATTCCAGAACCCAGCACTAGTGTTGCGCTGATCAACTTCACCAAAGCAATCCGCAGATTTAACGGCATTGGTACGCGAGCCAATACGGCTTTGACTTCAGACATTCCACTACCTGATGCTTCAGGTGCAAAGCGCTCGACTAGCCAACCAGCTAAGATTCCTCCTATCAGTCCAATGCCTGGTAGCACCAAGTAGGCAGGCCAAAGGTAAGAAATATGGACTCGCAATGCGCCTGCCCAATCCACTGCCTGTCCTAACAGAACTGCCGCTAGCCCAGAGACAAGACCAATCAGGCAAGCTTCCACGAAAGCTAATCGCCTGGGTCGAAGCAGCTGACGCCAAAGCCTTAACCAGAGAATTTTACTCCGGGCTAACATATTTTTAACAATCACTTGTCATAAATGAAGGTATTTAACAATTCAAAATTCAAAATTAAAGACATTTCAGACAAGGATTTAAACCCCGATTGAAATGGGTGCTACATATAGATGTAGGGGTCTTAAACCCTTTAATTCACGATAAATGTCTGAAATATCTTATCGTTCACTTATCCATAGTGTTCCATAAAAAAATGAAATCAAAATGAATTTTTTCTGTATCTAAAGATAGATATGTACAGTAAGTGATTGCTCTGACCTGGTAGAGCGAGTAGTTAAGGAACTCCAAAAAATAAATTATCCAATTTCTGGACTTCACTACGACTTGACTATTCACCCCAACGATGCCATTGGCAAAAATCTGTTCCGGCACTTACAGCTAAACCAATTTGGTGCTGTGAAGATAGTTCATCGTGGCCACCTTCGTTTGCGCCAATGTAGTACATCCGAAAACTGCCATCATCCATTGCGACTACACAAGGTGTGCCTACAGCCCGTGCATCCCAACGACCAGAACCCTTTTGAGTATGGGAAAAGATAGAACCTCCAACTTGCTGTCCTAGATATTTTTGCCAATGAATCCCGTCGCTAGAAACAGCTAGACCTATGGAGTGATAACCATTGTTGTTAACACCTTCGTAGAACATTACGTACTGTCCCTTTATTTTCAGAACATTACGAGTACCAATGCCTCTCTCATCAAAACTGCCAGACTCACCTGCTTCTAAAATATGACCAACTTTTTGCCAATGAAAACCATCGGAAGACACAGCTAAACCGACCAAGAATCCTTTGTCAGGATTTAAGGTATGGTAGTAAAGTTTCCAGGTTCCATCATCATCACGCAAGACTTGTGGCCAGGCGCAAAATAGAGCATCAAACTCCCCTGCCTTGCCTAAATCGAGAAAAGCTCCTTGATAAATACCTTCCAACCGTACCCAATTTATGCCATCACGGGAGATAGCGCAGCCAGGGCGCATATTTAATCCTTTAGCTTTAAAGCCTCCCATTTCAACAACTGTGTGGTCTCCACCGAAATACCACATCCAATAAAGACCATCGTAGAAGTAGACATTGCTCACACCAACATGGGCTGAGTCAAACCGACTAGGATTTTGGTGAGGCTCAAAGACAGCCCCCATAGTTAATAATCCTTGGACGCGTTGCCAATGAATTCCATCAGCAGAAATCGCTAAACCACAACGACCAGTGGGCAAATTGATTTGCCGATCAAAAGACGCATCCCGACCGTAATACCACATCTTCCAAGTTCCATCGGGACAATACAAGACTTGTGGCGAAGAAACTCGTTCCGAATCCCACCAGCCTTCTGGGCCAGGCATCAAAACCAATCCTGGTTGATGATTTGGGGTTTTTGGGTGACTCATATCTAATCTAAAATCTAAAAAAGAAAATGTCTATAACTAGTAACTTGGTTAATATAGCAGTCTTAAATCATTTGTAAAAATTATATATCTCTTTCTCTTTCTTGTTTTTTGCCTTTGCGTCTATCATTTGGCAGACTTCGCCAATTTGGGTTAGAAAAAGCTGATTTTTGGGCAGACTACTTTAAAGAAATAGCTGATTTAACGTTGATCGAGTATGAATACAGCAGTTGCTTTTCAAAAAAGCAGGAGACAAAGGGCAGTAAACTCTTCTACCTTTAAATTACATAAGCTGGGTGGGCTTTTCGACCTAAGGCACATTAGATATTTTTTAGTTTATTCTTCCAGCAACATTGCCTTTGTTGTTAAATTTTAATTTTGAGCAAAGTGACGATGATCCTTAAATTACGCAGATGCTGGTTGAAAGTCAACCTCCGGCGGTATGTACCAATCAAAAAAAATTACTATTTATCGAAATGGCGATCGCGAAATTTACTATTGTTATCAATTGTGGTGATTTTGTCTATTAGCATTAGCGCCACAGCTATCACTAGTTATAACATTGTTAAGGGATTGTTGCTCGATAGTCTTAAGGAGCAAGCACTATTAAAAACATCCCAAGGTCAGGATGATATTGATAACTGGTTAGCCATTCGTAAGACAGAAATTAAGACTTTAGCAAATTCTCTTGTGGTGCGATCGCTGGATTTGTCTGCAATTCAACCTTACTTGCAATCTGAGGTAAAGCGGCTGCAAACGTTTTTACTTATGGCTTTGGCTACACCAGATGCTACATTAATTAATACTCATGGGGATCATCTTAATGTTAAAGATCGAGAATTTTTTAAGCGGAGTATGGTAGGTGAAACGGTAGCTGCCGATCCAATTATTGGCCGTACAACTAATCAGTTACAGATTCAGATTAGTTCGCCGATTCCTGCTGAGACAGGCACAAAGCCAGCAGGTGTATTAATGGGAGGAATTCCAATTAACCGGATAGTTGAGGTGATTAGTAATTTACATCAAGGTAAGGGCAGCTATGCCTTTGCCCTGAATTCTCAAGGAATTCCTATCGCCCATCCCAATATAAAACTAATTGGTACACCCGAAAAAGCTGCTCAAAGTTTCCTTAATTTGCCTAATCCCCAGTTAGTGGAAATTGCTCAAAAGATGGTAGCTAAACGCACAAATATTGAATTGGTTCAACTGGATGGTAGGTGGAGCTATGTTGCTTACACTCCCCTCAGAGAAGCAAATTGGTCGGTAGCGTTGATTGTGCCACAAGAAAATATTGAATCGCCATTGCAGGCGTTGAACCTGTTGGCTACAGTTTTGGGAGGATTGTTGGTGATTGGGTTGATCAGTGCATGGCGACAGGTGCAACTATATGAACAAATCCGCAATCGCGCCTTTGTTTTCAGTCAGCAGGCGCAGGAACTCAGCAAAACCTTGAAAGAATTGCAAAATACCCAAGCTCAACTTATCCATACTGAAAAAATGTCTAGTTTGGGACAATTGGTTGCTGGGGTGGCACACGAAATCAATAATCCTGCTAATTTTATTCACGCCAACCTCAATCATGCCAATGAATACAGCCAAAACATCCTCGATTTGCTAAAGCTTTATGAACAAACCTACCCAAATCCTACACCAGAAATTCGCGATCGCGCCCAAGACCTTGATATTGAGTTTTTAGCAGAAGATTTACCCAAGCTAATGGCATCGATGCAAGGGGGAACCAAGCGCATTCGTCAAATTGTGTTGTCGCTGCGTAATTTCTCGCGCCTCGATGAAGCAGACATGAAATTTGTAGACATTCATGAAGGATTAGACAACACTCTGATGATTCTGAACCATCGTCTGACAGCCACGCCCAATCAACCAGAAATTCAGATCGTTAAGAAATACGGTGATTTACCCCTAGTAGAATGCTACGCAGGGCAACTCAATCAGGTGTTTATAAATGTTCTAATGAATGCGATTGACGCACTTGAAGAAGCCAGCCAAAAGCGGAGTTTTAAGGATATTAAAACCAACACCAATCAAATTAAGCTTCAAACTCAAGTTGATAAATCAAGTCATTACGCGATCATTCAGATTTACGATAATGGTATTGGGATGTCAGAGGATGTCAAGCAACGGGTATTTGATTATATGTTTACTACTAAACCCGTAGGCAAAGGAATGGGATTAGGAATGGCGATCGCATATCAAATTGTTGTAGACAAACATGCAGGAATTATTGAAGTTGATTCTACACCAGGATGTGGAACAGAGTTTACTATTCGTATTCCTTTAACAAGTAAAAAGTAAACTTATTAAATCTTAGAAAGAATCGCTTGAGCAGCAGCTTCATCGGTAATCAGTCCTGTAATTAACTTGCCATGTAGAGCAGCCAAAATCGCCTCCGACTTTCTCACAGTGCCTGCCACACCAATAATGAGTCGATGAGCGGGTTGTTCGAGGGCTACACTGGCAACCCGACTGTTTGTCCCTTCTTGCAGCAATACTCCGCGATCGCTATAAGCCCAACCTGCAATTTCTCCGACTGCTCCTAGTTCAATCAACTCAGCCACTTCATCGTCATTGATGAAGCCGTCTTGATGTAACGGAGCATTCCAAGCAATATGACTAATTCCAACAAAAGTTACTTTGGCTTGCTCTGCAAGAGTTTTGACGGCGACAAACGATCGCTGAGTCTGCAAGAGTTCTCGTTCTTCGATGCTAGTCGCAACAACCGGAGTCGGCACTGGGTAAGCTTGAGAACCGACGCGATCGGATAAATGCATAACTACTTCGTGACGACCTGCACGCCCAGAATGAGACATATTTCCAATAATTGATACAATTTTATGCTGGGGTTGGTTCATTGAGGGTATCTGCTCCACCATTGTTCGCAATGTGCGACCTGATGACAACGCTAGTATGGTCGGAGTTTTAGCCATCAGGTAAGCCTCTAAATGGGTGGCAGCACATACACCAATTCCGTATAATGTATCACCACTACCTGCATCAGTTGGTACTACTTCACAAAGTGATAGAGCAAAGCGATCGCGTAACGACTCAGCCAGAGCAATGCATTCACTCAGGGGATGATCGAGTCGAAATTTAATCAATTTTTCACTGACTGCCAGTGCTACTAAGCGTTGTGCAGCTTGCCGGGACACATTGAGCTTGGCGGCAATTTCTTCTTGCGTATTGCCAGCGATGTAATAGAGCCAAGCAGCATGTGCAGCCAGGTCTAATTTGCGCGCCCTCAGAGGCAAGCCAGCTTTGCTGGCATCGCGCTGCTCTAAAAAAGGTTGTCCCATATACTACCTGCAAAAACTATGTCTCTATCAAAGGTATAATTGCATTATTTATACTATATGCCCAAAGAGATAATCTTTGCTCAATTATTTTTAAAATTCTATTATCCCCCAGTCACCTCCAAGTTAAACCCAGTAATGTAGCTTGCCTCTTCACTCATCAAAAACGCTACTCCATTTGCCACCTCTGACAAGCTTCCCAAACGTCGCATTGGTACTGAATTGATCATCTGTTGCTCAACTACTTTTGGATCGGTATCAAAGTATTGCGATCTCACTGCTGCTTGTAATTCTGTTTGTCTTGTCCACATAAAACCAGGGCCAATTAACGCAGGGGAGAGTGCATTTACCCGAATGCCGTAAGGTGCTAAGTCTTTTGCTGCCGTCTGAGTAATTCCAATGACAGCAAATTTAGAAGCAGCATAAGCCAACATATTTGGCGGCCCAACCACCCCTGCATAACTCGCCATATTGACGATCGCGCCTCCACCTGCATCGCGTAGTTGTTGTGCAGCCGCCTTGAGAATATGAAAAACGCCGACAACGTTAATGTTAATTACCTTTTGAAAGTCGTCTTCAGGATATTCGTCAGTCGTGGCAAACACTCCTTGATAACCCGCATTATTAAACACATAGTCAATCCGCCCAAGCTGCTTTACAACGCTAGTAAAAGCTTTGGCAACATCATCACTAGCTGTAACATCACAGCGAAACGTGCCAACTGGAACGTTGTAACCTTTTAGTTCCCCAGCCACATCTGCCATCTTCGGTTCATTCAAATCTAGCAGGGCTATTCCTGCACCATTGGCAGCAAAACGGTGTGCAGTTGCCTTGCCAATATCTCCTGCACCGCCAGTAATTAGGATCGTTTTACCTGCAAACTGATAAGTTGCTTTTGCTGTCATAGATTCAACCTCTTATTGAAGAATTGTTGCAAATGACCGTGATGGAAGTCAGATTGGTATGATTTCTATTATTGAGCTTTTGCCCAAAATTAGAGCATAAAATCAAAAATTTATTTCGTTCGGTTTTTACTTTAAAGGAGTTATGCGATGCGTATTCGCCGCTTCGCTAAAGTGGTAGCTGCATTTCTCGCTGGAGTGATGCTGGCGCAACTGCTATATGCTTGCTCACCGCGATCGCAAGCCGCAGAGAAAACTAAAGTGACGATTGCCACTGTAAATAATGGCGACATGGTGGTGATGCAAGGGCTTTCTCGGAAATTTGAAGAAGCTAATCCTGATATTCAACTCAGGTGGGTTGTGTTGGAAGAAAATGTGTTACGCCAACGCACAACTACAGATGCTGCAAGTCAAGGTGGGCAGTTTGATGTGATGACCATCGGTTCCTATGAGACACCAATCTGGGCTAGACGGGATTGGTTAAGACCCTTGGATCTAGGCGCAAACTATGACGTAAACGATTTACTCAAACCCATACGAGAAGGACTTTCCAACAACGGCAAACTCTATGCCGTGCCATTCTATGGGGAAAGTTCCATGCTCTACTACCGCAAAGACTTGTTTGAAAAAGCTGGGATTACGGTTCCTCAACAGCCAACTTATCCCCAAATGAGAGAATGGGCAAGCAAAATCCACGACCCAGCGCATGGGGTTTATGGTGTTTGCCTGCGCGGAAAACCTGGTTGGGGTGAAAACGTCGCATTTGTTTCCACATTGGTTAATACCTATGGTGGACAGTGGTTTGATATGAAGTGGCAACCAACGATCAATACTCCACCTTGGAAAGAGGCGATCGCCTTTTATGTCGATTTGCTTAACAAATATGGGCCGCCAGGAGCCAGTTCCAATGGATTTAATGAGAATTTAGCATTATTCTCAACGGGTAAATGCGGGATGTGGGTAGATGCAACCGTTGCTGCGGGGTTGTTATCCAATCCCAAAGAATCCCAAGTGTATAACAAAGTTGGCTTTGCTCGTGCGCCAATTGAAAAATATCCTAACGGCTCAAATTGGCTTTGGGCTTGGGCGCTAGCGGTTCCAAAAACCTCAAAATCACCCGAAGCAGCGCAAAAATTCGTTGCTTGGGCAACATCAAAAGAATACATTCAACTGGTTGCCAAGGAAAATGGCTGGGTTGCTGTACCACCAGGAACTCGGACTTCCACTTATGAAAATCCCAACTATCGAAAAGCTGCACCCTTTGCAGAAATCGTGCTGGCAGCGATCCAATCTGCTGATGTTACCCGTCCATCAGCACAACCAACTCCTTATAAGGGAGTTCAATATGTAGATATTCCAGAATTTCAGGCGATCGGTTCTTCAGTCGGGCAAACCTTGGCAGCAGCGTTAACCAATCGAACTTCGGTAGATCAAGCGTTGCAGCGATCGCAGAAATCGACTGAACGCTTCATGAAACACACAGGTTATATCGAATAATTCTCAGATGTTCCACGGCGATACCAACCCCAGAAACCCAGATTTAACCTGATTTTCTTAATTACGAATTACGAATTGCTTATGTCTTCTTCATTAGCGGTAAAACCTCAATCCGAAACACCACCACCAACCAAACAACGGACTACGCGGCAAGTGTCAACCTTACCTCTGGTTGCGCCTTCAGTCGTTGTCCTACTGCTGTGGATGATTGTGCCTCTGGTGATGACTATATGGTTTTCCTTTCAGCGTTATAACTTGCTGAATCCAGATGCACGGAAATTCATCGGCATTGAAAATTTCACTTTCATCCTCAGTGACTCAGCTTTATGGACATCGATCGCTATCACAATAGTTTTGGTTGTTTCCGTTTTAGCAATCACAATTGGTCTGGGTACATTACTAGCAGTACTATTTGACCAAGACTTTTATGGTCGTGGAGTGGCGCGGGTACTAGCAATCTCTCCATTTTTCGTGATGCCCACAGTTAGCGCCCTAATCTGGAAAAATATGCTGATGCATCCAGTGAATGGGCTGTTTGCTCAAATTACTAGAGGTTTGGGTTTAGGGGCAATTGATTGGTTTGCTAGCGTTCCCTTACTTGCCATCATTATTATTGTTTCCTGGGAATGGCTGCCCTTTGCTTTGCTGATTTTATTGACTGCAATTCAGTCACTCGATCGCGATCAGTTAGAAGCTGCGCGAATGGATGGCGCAAATGCGATCGCTCTATTTCGTTTCGTCATGCTACCGCATCTGAGCCGCGCCATTTCTGTGGTTGCCATGATTGAGACAATTTTCTTCCTGACCATCTTTGCTGAAATCTTTGTTACCACAGGCGGCGGGCCAGGACTTGCAACCACTAACCTTGCCTATTACATCTTCTTAAAAGCCTTGCTGGAATTCGATGTCGGCGGTGCATCAGCCGGTGGATTAATTGCCGTAATCCTTGCCAACATCGTGGCAATATTTTTGATGCGTAGTGTTGCTCGTAATTTGGATACTTAACATGGCACGTAAAACCTCGAAGATTTGGCTATGGACATTACTCGGCTGGCTTGCCGCTTGCATATTGTTTTTTCCAATTTTCTGGATGTTTCTCACCAGTTTCAAAACCGAAGTAGCAGCAGTTTCAACTCCGCCCCAGTTGTTTTTCCGCCCGACATTGGAGAATTATATTGCCATCCAAGACCGAGCAAATTATTTCAATTATGCGTTTAACAGCGTAGCGATTTCCCTTGGATCGACTATAGTCGCACTACTGCTTGCCGTACCTGCCGCTTACGCAATGGCATTTTTCCCAACGAAACGCACCAAGGGCACTTTACTCTGGATGCTGTCTACCAAAATGCTGCCACCTGTTGGTGTGCTAGTGCCAATCTACATTTTGTGTCGCAACGCCGGATTACTGGATACTCACATCGGTTTGATTATTATTTATACCCTGATTAATTTGCCAATCGTCGTCTGGATGATTTACAGCTTCTTCAAAGAAGTTCCCAAAGAAATTCTCGAAGCCGATCGCATGGATGGAGCAACCACACAGCAAGAACTTGTGCATGTGTTGTTGCCATTAGCAGTACCCGGAATTGCATCTACTGCCTTGCTTTCGATTATTTTGTCATGGAACGAAGCATTTTGGAGCTTGAACTTGACAACGGCAGATGCCGCCCCACTCACAGCCTTTATTGCTTCATTTTCCAGCCCTCAAGGATTATTTTGGGCAAAACTTTCCGCAGCGTCAACACTAGCGATCGCACCCATCCTCATCTTCGGCTGGCTGAGTCAACGGCAATTAGTCCGGGGTCTGACCTTCGGTGCAGTGAAGTAGAAGCCAGATAATCTTGTCTTCTTCTCAAAAACATCACAACTTTTCAAAAATTCACTGTCTTGACGCAAAAACCCTTTACAACTCTCTTACCTTTGCGCTCTTTGCGTACTTTGCGGTTCGTTCTCTTATTTCAAATCTTTGACACAATAAAAAAACTTAAACCCATTAATGGAAACAATTTATGTCAACAGTTGCTTTAAGAAATATCCATAAAACCTACGCCGACACAGAGATTATCAAAGGCATTAATCTCGATGTGGGCGATCGCGAATTTGTTGTCTTCGTCGGCCCCTCCGGCTGTGGAAAATCAACCTTACTCCGCATGATTGCTGGACTAGAAGAAATTTCCTCTGGCGATTTACTCATTGATGGGCAAAAAGTTAATGATGTGCCACCCGATAAACGCGGTTTAGCAATGGTGTTTCAAACCTACGCCTTATATCCCCACATGACAGTGGCAGAAAATATGGCCTTTAGCCTCCGACTTGCGGGTATGCAGAAAGCCCAGCGTTATGAAAGAGCGCGTGAAGTCGCTCGTATCCTGCAACTGGAGCCACTCTTGAACCGGAAGCCCAAAGAACTATCGGGAGGACAACGCCAACGGGTAGCGATCGGTCGTGCTTTGGTGCGTAATCCCAAAGTATTTTTGTTTGATGAGCCACTGTCCAACCTGGATGCATCATTGCGGGTGCAGATGCGGATTGAGCTTGCCAGTTTACATGACACCCTGCAAGCCACGATGATTTATGTTACCCACGATCAAGTTGAGGCAATGACCCTTGCCGATAAGATTGTGGTGTTACAGGGCGGCATCATCGAACAAATGGGTTCTCCCCTGGAACTCTACCATCATCCCCGCAATCTATTTGTCGCCGGATTTATTGGTTCGCCAAAAATGAACTTTATTTCGGTGACAGTTTCAGCCGTCAATGACTCTGGGGCAACAGTCAGACTGCCTGGTGACGCAAGCGTAACGATTCCGGTGAAGCCCAAAACCCTCTCAGTTGGGGATAGAGCAACATTAGGGATTCGTCCCGAACATCTGCGGCTCGATCGCAATAACCCAAGTGTGAATGGTGAAGTATTAGTTGTAGAGCGATTAGGCGGAGAAACCTTTCTCTACATCAAGATTGCGGGTGGCGAAACTATAGTTGTGCAAACAGACGGAGATAATCCAGCCAACATGCACGATTACGTTCCGATTTACATTAATGGTGAGCTTTGCCATCTGTTCGATCGCGACGGTGAAGCCATCCCTAAAGTTCATCGTCACCACCTAACCCAGAATGAATCCCATGAACAGCAATATCAGCACAGACTCAGCAATCAAGCTGAATGAAGCATCTCTGTCTCATTTAGGCAATAACGTTCGCGTACCCAATTACGATCGCCATCAAATTACAAACGGTATTGTCCATATCGGTGTGGGTGGGTTCCATCGCGCACATCAGGCTTTATACCTGGATAATTACTTTCATCAAAATCCCGATAGTGAATGGGGAATCTGCGGGGTTGGGCTACTAGAATTCGACAAACGGATGCGGGATGCACTGAAATCACAAGATTGTTTGTATACCTTAGTTGAAAGATCCCCAGCAGGCGATCGCGCTCGTGTGATTGGAGCAATTACAAAATATTTGTTTGCTCCAGATAACTGCCAAGCTGTGATTGACATCTTAGCAGATCCCAAATGCCGCATTGTTACCCTCACCATTACCGAAGGCGGCTACTACTATATTGAAGGTAGCGGTGAATTCGATACCAATCACCCAACAATCCAGTACGATTTGCAGCATCCTGATGAACCAATTGGAGTATATGGCTTTCTGACAGCAGCCCTTAATCGCCGCCGTCAACAAGGAATAGCACCGTTTACCGTGTTATCCTGCGATAATCTGCAAGGTAACGGTAATATTGCCCGCAAAATGTTAACCGCATTTGCCCAAATGCAAAACCCAGAATTGGGGCATTGGGTTGCTGAACAGGTGGCTTTTCCTAACTGCATGGTCGATCGCATTACCCCCGCCACAACCCCAGCAGATATCAAAATGGTGGCAGAGCAGTTTAACATCGATGATGCCTTTCCAGTTGTTGCCGAACCGTTTCTTCAGTGGGTAGTCGAAGACAATTTCAGCGCAGGTAGACCTGATTGGGAATCCGTTGGCGTTCAGATGACTAGGGATGTTCATCCATACGAGATGATGAAAATCCGGCTACTCAACGCCAGTCACTTGTTAATAGGCTATCTCGGCTCCTTGGCAGGTTATACATACGTTCATGAAGTCATGGCAGATCCATTGATTCGGCAAACCGTTGATAATTTGATGGCAGAAGTTACGCCCACACTCCAACCTGTACCAGGGATTGATTTAGATAATTACAAAAAAACTTTAATTGAACGCTTTGCCAATCCCAAGATTCGAGATCAACTCCCGCGTCTTTGCTTGAATAGCTCTGCCAAAATGCCAAAATTTGTTCTCGGCTCAATCCGTGACGCGCTGCATCAAGGAGGAGCCATTGATTATATGAGCCTAACTGTTGCTGCTTGGTTCCGTTACCTCAATGGAAACGATGACCAAGGCAATACCATTGCCATTGATGACCCAATAGCAGGTACTCTAACTCAACTAGCTCATTCCAGTGGTAGCGATGCCAAACCATTGCTTAATTTAACTGAGATTTTTGGCGATTTGTCCCAGTCACCGCTTTTTGTTGATGCAGTTACGAACCATTTACGCAGGTTGTATGAGTTTGGAGCTAAAGAAACATTAGTCAAAACTTAACCGGAGAGTGAAAGCTGCGAGCTTTGAAGGCGGAAGTTTCATTTCTGCCTTTTGAATATTAAGAATTTGGAGGGGCAATTGAGCGACATCGTAGTTGGCTTAGACTTGGGTACAGGAGGAGTAAGAGCGATCGCAGTTGATTTGCAAGGGCAAATTATCGCTCAGTCAACCAGAAGCTATCCCTTGTTAACTCCACAACCCGGTTGGACGGAACAAAACTCATCGGATTGGGTCGAAGCCAGTTTGGATGCTCTCTTCGATGTTACTCAACAGCTAAACGGACATCGGGCAATTGCCCTCGGTTTGTCTGGACAAATGCATGGTATGGTTGCTCTTGATGCGGATGGCAAAGCGATTAGACCGGCAATTTTATGGAACGATCAGCGCACAGGTAAAGCTGTTGCTGAGATTGAAGCCGCTATTCCCCGACAGGAGTTGATCCAGCGCACTGGAAATCTGGCAACTACAGGGTTTCAACTGCCGAAGCTTCTATGGTTGCGGACTGAAGAACCACAAGCATACACTCGGTTGTGGCAGATTCTTTTACCAAAAGATTATCTGGGATATGTGCTAACGGGCGAAGCAGTGACAGAACCATCTGATGCCTCTGGTGTCGGCTGTCTAAATCTGGCAAATCGACAATGGGATACAAATATTCTCCATACTCTTAATATTAATCCAGCGTTGTTTCCTCCGGTAATCGAATCTACTGCGATCGCAGGACGACTCAAACCAGAAATAGCCGCCCGCGTAGGATTACCAGCCGGATTACCCATAGTCGCAGGTGGAGGTGATAATGCCGCAGCAGCTATCGGTTTGGGCATCTCATCAAGCAACCTGAGCCGGGGTAGTTTGAGCATTGGCACATCGGGAGTGATCTTTGCACCGTGCGTAGGCGTAGCCCGTCGTAGACATCGCCCAATTCCCGATCCCGAAGGTCGGGTACATTTGTTCTGCCATGTGGATGGTGGCTATCATCTGCTAGGAGTGACGCTAGCAGCAGGTGGTTCTCTACGTTGGTATCGAGATACATTTGCCCCGCAGATATCCTACACTGATTTGATGGATATGGCAGAGCGATCGCAGCCTGGTGCGCGTGGTGTTCTATTTTTACCCCACCTTACAGGAGAACGAAGTCCCCATCTCGATCCAGATACTCGTGGCGCTTTCGTGAATTTGTCATTAGCTCATACACAAGCAGATATAACTCGTGCTGTGCTGGAGGGGGTTGCATTTAGCTTGCGATCAGCATTGGAGGTAATTAGTGCGATCGCTCCCCTCGCTCAACTTTTAGCAACAGGTGGAGGCGCACGCTCTCACATTTGGTTACAAATTTTAGCAGATATTTTGCAAACAAAACTCATAGCTCCCAAAGCCGAAGAAGGAGCTGCTTACGGGGCAGCTATTTTGGCAATGGTGGGGATTGGTGTTTACCCCAATTTAGAAACTGCACTCAAAATTTTACCGCAGGATAGTAATGTAGTACAGCCACAGGCAAATCTTTTATATGAAGCAGGTTTTAATCGCTACAAACTACTTTACGATATTCTGAAAGCTGTTCGTTGATATTGGACTTTTTACAAAAAATTTAAAAAAGCTAATACCCACTCTTTATTGGTTTTGGATGTAATGAAAGTTTATATCTCCTTTGTAGCCAAAAGCTTTCGCAAGCTCCTTAAGGTTTTGCAACTGTTCCTTCTGCCCCAATACGGTTCAGTTAAGCCTTTTTTTCTCCCCCTGCTTCCCCTGCCTCCCCTGCTCCCCCTGCCTGCCTTAACAGATAAATTTCCTTAACTGAACTGTATTGCCCTCTGCTTCCTGCCTTCTTCAATTTTGGCATTTGAGTTTGCACCCCTGAGTCGCACTTGAGGCTCAAGGCGACCCTTTTCAAACATCTTCTTAGGTGTTCTCTTATCTATAATCTTGCTTTTGAATACTCCGCAAACGAGCAGCATCACGAATATTGTAGTCGGTTCGAGTAAAGCGATTTATCTGCATCTCAAAAAAATCACGATTGGCTTGTAAATGCTTGGGATTTGGGTCATCTAATGGATATAAAAGAGCAGTTCGCAAGGCTTGAATTACCGCAGAAGTTACACAGTACATTGACCGTTGAAAACTAACTCCCAACTGAATTAACATATCTTCTTCGCCCCGGCAATATTGGCTGTAGTAATCAAGAAGATATGGGGGTAAAAAATGCAACATATCTTGCATTAATAATGTGGGAGGAATGCCAGCAGTACCCACTGGAAATACATCAGCGTAAAGAATACCAAAGTGAAAGTCTTTCTGGTCTGCCGGTACTTGACGCGCTTGAGCATTATAAGATTTTGTCCCTCGGAAGGGTGCGGTGCGGTAGAAAACGGCTTCTACATAGGGTAATGCTGCTTCATATAGCCACATGAAACCCTTGGATTTAGGGACTATTTCGTAGCATTCGCCACGAATATAAACGTGATGGTAAATGGGACGACCTGCGATCGCAAATATACCATTAACTATGAAGCTCATCGCCTCTGGGACGCTGGTAATAGTACCTTCGTCATAACGGTCGGACATTTCAAAGAATACCGGAGCCATGATTTCCCAGAATAAGCCCAGGTTAGCGTAGTATGACATCTGGCGACACTGTTCCAAAAACATATCTGGGAACAGCTTGTAAAGTCCCAGCATTACAGGGTTCCCTTGGAAGTAAGCTTTAATTGCCCTGTCAGCGTTGGCTTTGTATTCGTCTGAATCTAGGTAAGGGTCAAATTGTCCACCCATCCCTCTATGCCATAACATCGCCCGCATACAAGCTTCGGCAAATTCCATGTTAATGCGATCGTGGAACAAGTGATGGAAGAGTTTCGGCATTTTGAAGGTTTCACCTTTTTCGATAAATGCCAAAAGTTCTGGATGTGCAGTAGCTTCGCCGCGCCAAATTCGCAAATCGGCATCATCGCCAGCATAATGATTATGCAGTTCTAAATACTCTTTGGGTAAGAAGTATTTAAAGAAGGGAAGCGGGTTTAAAAATTCACGTTCGGCAATATAAAGTAGGTCGCGCCAGTAAAAATCCATCGGCACAGCATAAGCTTTATATAAACCGATAATTTGCATCAAATTTTCTGGAGTATCAGGTAACATTGCACCGCCTGCTTCTAAGCGATGAATTACATCGGCAAATTCGTGCTTGGAAGGAGGTAATTTAATTGCTGTTTTAATTGCTGTCATGGTAATAAAAATGGGGAATGGGGAATGGGGAAGAAACTGTAACTTATTTCAACGCGACTTCAGAGATTACAGTTTTTTCTAAAGCGGGAATTGCAGCGACCATTGTTGTAGTTGTGGATTCACTCCAACGCACTAACCAGGTGGGCTGTACTCCCAAAAAGATGATAAAAGCTGCCAAAATTAAAGCTGGTATTTTCTCAGACCAAAGAACTTTAGGATAGTAGGCGAAGTTATCGAGTCTACCAAAACAAGTGCGGTTGAGGAGGATGAGAAAATAAACTGCGGTTAATCCACTAGCCACTATACACAAAATCGTCGGAATGGGGAAGGCAGAGAAACTACCTTGAAAGACAATAAATTCCGCGATAAATCCTGTTAAACCGGGAATACCTGCGCTAGCCATCCCACTTAAAACTAGTAAGGCGCTAATTAGGGGTAAACCGCGTATGGGACTCATTAAACCATTGAGTTTATCTAACTCGCGCGTACCAACTTTGGCTTCTACAACTCCCACCAGATGGAAGAGAATCGCCAAGATGATACCGTGGCTAAACATTTGGGCGACTGCACCAACGAGTGCTAAGGGAGTACTAGCAGCACCAGCTAACAAAATATAGCCCATGTGACCGACGGAACTGTATGCTACCATGCGCTTGATATCTGTTTGAGCGATCGCAATTACTGCTCCATAGATAGCGCTGACTGCCCCCCAAATTGCTAAAGTCGGTGCAATAATACTCCAAGCATGGGGAAACATACCCAATCCAAATCGCAACAGTCCATAAGTTCCCAGTTTTGCTAACACACCACCGAGAAGAATTGCAATTGGTGCTGAAGCTTCAACATAAGCATCCGGTAGCCAAGTATGGAAGGGAACTAAGGGAATTTTAATACCAAAACCTAATACTATCCCTGCTAGTAAAAGGATTTGTTTTGCCGTTGACAGGTTTTCTGTTGAGACTGCATCAAAAGCAAAATTGGTAGAACCACTCAGCCATACCATACCCAAGAATGTTGCCAGAATTAATGCTCCTGAGACAGCAGTATAAATCAGGAATTTAATTCCAGCATAACCCCGTTTTTCCCCTCCCCAAATGGAAATTAGTAAGTAGAAGGGGATTAATTCTAGTTCGTAGAATAAGAAGAATAGTAGCAAATTCTCTGCTAGAAAAGCGCCTGCAACTCCTCCACTAACTAATAAAATCATGGAGTAAAACAGCCGGGGGCGTTCAGTTTCCTTACTACTACTGTAAATGGAAATCCAGGTGAGCAAGCTATTTAACACCAACATTAATATAGAAAGCCCATCAACACCTATTTGATAGCTCAAGCCAAGGGTTTCGTTCCAGGGTAAATACTCTTTAAATTGCATCCCTGGATTGCTGATATCAAATTTTAGCAGGATAAAAAGGTTCCAGAAAAGAACTATCCCAGAAAAAATTAATGCTGTTAAACGAATACGATGTTTAGGGAAACTTTCAGGTAATATTGCTATAACAATAGCAGCGAAAATTGGAAGCCAAATCAAAACACTTAACATGGCAATTGGGGATTTGAAAAAATTGATAATTGTTATAAATGTCTCTGAATTTGCGGTTGCATAGCAACGAAGTACATTTCCAGGTGGAACCTGGAAACGAGATTGAAAAAATTTAACTAACTATACTGATTTTGCCAGTATCTAAATCGTAATAACCACCAACTATTTTCAGCTTTTCTGCCTTGATTAACTCAGATAAAACTGACGATGATTTCAATTTTTCAATTTGTGCTAAGATGTTTGCTTTACAAGCGTTTTCTAACTTATCTCCTGCTTTTCCTTTTGAACTTTCTACGCTTGGTTTAATTGCCTCAAGCAAACTTCCAATTCGTCCTGGGACTTCAGCACCTTTAAGAGCGGCATCTACTGCACCACATCTTTCATGCCCCACTACCATTATGACTTTAGTACCTAATACTAAGCTGCCAAATTCTAAACTACCAATTTGCTGTGTTGTGGCAATGTTACCAGCTATACGGCAGACAAATAAATCTCCAAGTCCTTGATCAAAAACAATCTCTGAAGGAACCCGTGAATCTGCACAACCTAGAATGGAAGCAAAGGGCTTTTGACCTTTGGCAACTTCGACTAAACGTGATTGAGTTTGGTTAGGATTGCGCCGTTTTGCTGCAACAAATCTTCTATTACCTTCTAATAATTCTTGCAATGCCTTGTCAGGGGTAATATCATCTTCTACTGGGGCTTTTTTTTCGGCTGCAAGTAAGTTTGAGCTAAGTCCGGCTGTCAATACACCTGTACCGATCGCGCCTGCACTAAACTTGAATAAAGTTCTTCTAGAAAGATTCATTTGAGGATGTTGTCTGCTCATAAAATTCTTGTCCAAATTGTCAAAATATTAAACTATCTGTTTGTAAGAAAGGGGTGCTTAACTAACCAAGTGTCAAGATTTGAAAAATCAAATTTAAAAACTGCACTCTCCAAAATGACCAAGTTACCCACATTCCTAAAGCACCTACTCCTAAAAGAACGGTCAACGCATAAAACTGGGTTTGACCAGAGGTGCTGTATTTAAGACCTTCACCACCTAGTAGCGAAAATAAACCAATGAAATTAACAATGCCATCGACTACAAAGCGGTCAATCATATCGGCAAGTTGGGAAATTTTGGCAACTCCAAAAATTATGGTCATTTTATAGAGTTTGGGGGTGTAAAAGTCGTATGCGATTAAATCTTGTAAACCTTGCCAAGGAAGGCGAATCGGTTTAGGAATATTGCCTAAATAAATCACGCCAGTGATAGTGCAACCGAAAATACTCGACCAAATTAAAAGCAGTGCGACATCTTTATTGAGAGTTGCCCAATCGGGTAAAAGTGATAAGCTTTGCAACACTAAAGGAAGATGTAGACTAACACCAAGTAAAATCACCATTGGCAGAACCATAGGCCAGTGGGCTTCAGGCGATCGCTGACTCATTTGTGTAGGTTTACCGCCAAAGATTAAACCGAATTCTCTGGTTAAACTCACGGCTGTTAAAGCATTTACCGCTATCACTACACCTACTAACCAAGGTTGTGTTTCCCACAAGCCATCTGCTAGTTTTACCAACGCCCAAAAGCTACCCAAGGGTGGAAAACCAATTAATCCCAATGTCCCGACGATAAAAGCTATTGCTGAAATCGGGCGACGTGTCCACAATCCGCCTAATTGGGTTACGTCTTGGGTAATGCTATTCCAGATAATTCCGCCAGTACTCATTACCAAAAGGGCTGCGGATATAGCATGGGTGAGTACTAACAATAGCGCCGTTTCGTATTGTTGCGTTCCTACGGCGATGAATACTAAACCCATGTAGGCACTGACAGAATAGGATTGACAGCGCTTAATATCAATTTGAGCGATCGCAATTAAAGAAGCACCCAACGCTGTCACTACCCCAATGGCTACCATAGCTGAGGAAACTATAGGCGAGATAGTTAACACAGGTTGCAATTTAATCAGTACCCATGCACCACTAGCTACTACTACCGAGTTCCGCAAAATCGTACTGGGAACAGGGCCTTCCATCGCTTCATCCAACCACAAATGCAGGGGGAACTGGGCACATTTACCCATTGGCCCGGCAATTAAGGCTAAACCTACCAGTGTCATTGTTGTCGGGTTGACGTTAGCAGTAGCCGCCCACTTGGCTAATTCTGGATAACTCCAAGTGCCGGCTAAGGGCCATAATGCCAACACGCCCATTAGTAAGAATAAGTCTCCCACCCGTTTAGTTAAGAAAGCATCTCTCGCACCTGAGACTACTAACGGCTGGCTAAACCATAAGCCGACTAGTAGGTAGGTTCCCAGTGTCAAGACTTCCAAAATTACATAGCTGAAGAACAAGTTATTACATAGAGCAAGGGCGCATAGTCCCGCTTCAAATAATCCTAATAATGAATAGAAGCGTCCCCAACCCCAATCCATTTCCATGTAGCCGATGGCATAAATCTGCGCCAGCAAATTCAAGCCAGTAATCACAACTAAAGCACTGACACTCACCGAGGATATGTCTAAAGCAATGGTGAGGTTTAAACCAGCTGTAGATAACCAAGGAATAAATACTTCTTGGGCTGGATGATTCCAAGTTGCTTGTAAGGCGATCGCACTATGTACAAATGCCAAAAATGTCATTACCAAATTTACATAACCTGCCGGTCTTGGCCCCGTTTTCCGAATGATCCCTGGCGACCAAGGTACAGCTAACAAACCACCTATTAAGGCATAGCACGGAACTAGCCAAACAGTCTCTAGTAGAAACTGAGCCATTAACTTACCTCTATATTGTCATCAAAAATTTGGGGTTTGAGTCAACTCGCGTTGATCCCCGTTAACCTAGCGATGTCTACGATAGGCTACGCCTACGCAGATCAGACAAATTTATCTTTATTTAATGTTCTTAAAAACAGCTTACCGTTATCTTTGTCAAAATGGTATTACTTTATCTAAACAAATTTGAGATAAATCCTCTAAATAAATCTTATATATAAAACTATTTGAGTAATGAATAATAGCTATTGTTTTTTATCTATTCATCATGAGTTTTTACTTATTGACATAAATGATAAAAGACGCAAGTCCTTTGCGTCTCTACAATTCAGCTAAATGTGACTCATGCCTCGGTAGTTTTGTCAACCTGCCAAAAAACAGAAATAATCGCAGGTGCTTGGCCAGATTGGCTGATGGGGGCGGGTTTCATATCCCGGTAGTCGAGGAGTTGGACTAAGATGAGGTAGGCGATCGCTAAAATGATCGAAATCGCGCCTGTAATAATGGCAACTAATTTTGAACGCTCCATCAGTATTTCCTTTAATGCAAGTTATTGTGCTGTATCTATATCTACATTAATACTTGAGACATACTTGCAGTTTATCGAGGCAACGGTTTAGACGTTCCGTTAGTAATGCATTCAAGTTATTTATCTTTACATAGTTTAGTTTTTCCGTGCCTACCTGCTTATTAAAACGAGATATAAATATGGAGTTTTGCTTACACCGCAAGCATTTGCAAACTATAAAAAATTTGGTAGAGCAAAACAAAATTAAGATTAAAGTTAAGTATCAAGAGGCTATAGCTATTCCCTATTACAGTTTCTTTATAGTTTATAAACATTATCTAAACATTATCAGTGATAAATAAGCTACATAATTACTATTATCTTGCTAGGATATTTATTAATGCGGGATAGTCACTTATATTTAAATTACAAGTGTCATGATTAGTCTTACTAAATTAAATAAAATTGACTTTTTAGTTGTAATTTTTATTGTCATAATTGGTCTTGTACATTTACCTTTTCCCTTTGATGGAGATCAAGCATTTTTTAGGTTAGGTGCTTTAGAGATGCAACAAGGAAAGCTACTCTATCGTGATTTTTGGGATGTAAAGCAACCAGGAATTTTCTGCTTTTATTTTTTGGCAGGAACTTTGTTTGGTTTTAATGAGATTGGCATCCATGCCTTTGAACTTATTTACATGGTATTTTTTTCCATAATATTACTGCTGACTCTAAAAAGCTATTTTCGGCATCAGATAATCGCAAGCCTAGTACCTTTGTTAACGGTTGGTGTTTACTACATTGTTTCAGGTGCTTGGCATCTTACTCAAGTGGAAGCACTGGTTGGTTTTCCTTTATTCCTTTGTCTTTGGCTAACTTTTCAATCTTTTCAAAGCAAAGGGAAACAAAGATTTATCCTGCTTTTACTGTCAGGTTTTATTGGTGGAATTGTCCTCTTATTTAAATTAATATTTTTGCTGATATTACTTTCGTTTTGGCTAACTATATTAATGTATTCTGTACTAATAAAACAGCAGAAAATTCAAAAAATATTTGTTGAAGTTTGTTTACCAATATTTTTAGGGGTTATATTCCCTCTTTTAGTGGTTGCCAGCTACTTTGCCTGGTTTAATAGTTTTTCAATCCTGTATCAGACCTTTTTTATATATCCGCCTCTTATTATTGCTAATTCTGCATTAAATAAAAAGGATTTTATTTCGGGAGTAAAATGGTTCTTACAGAATTTTTATCCTTTAGGTTTAATGGCTATTGTTGCAATGGATACTTCATTGCGTAAGTCTAAGAATATATTAACTTGGTTACTTGTTGCTTGGTGCATTTTTGGTTTGAGTGTTATTGCTCTACAATATAAAGCATTATGGGAATACCATTTTTTACTATTGTTTGTACCCATAGGTATTTTAGCAACAAAAGGATTAGATATATTATGGGGCTATTTAAAAGAATTAAATTCCCCATTCCCAACAATTCTGCTCATATTTTTATTGTTTTTACCTTTGTCCTCCACTCTTATAAAAAAGAGTGTAACTCTGGTTAATAATAATTTCGCTTTAACTGAAGATACACGATTGAAATATCAGACTGTGTTTAGAAAAAAATATCCATCTCTTCATTCAGAGGCTAACTTTATATCTCAACCAGGAAGTGTTGCTGGTGAGATTTATGTAGCTGGCGATCCAGCTATTTACTACTTTTCTGGTCGGACTCAAGCGACAATACTACGTGGTTGGGCACTTGAATATTTTCTACCTGAGCAATGGTTAACACTTGTAGAGCAGTTAGATTCATCAAAGCCTCCTTATATCTTCATTGATTATGAACCACAGAAGATAATCAAAGAAAATTTTCCTAAGCTGCTGGAATTTGTTGAGCAAAAATACCAGATTTTACGTCAAAGCAATAACGGTATTTGGTATATCATCAAATGATCGGGGTAGGTTTCATGTGGTGGTAGTCTAGCAGTTGAACTAGGATAAAGTAGGCGATCGCTAAAATCACCGAAATCGCACCTGTAAATTTTATTTTTTGAGATAACCAAACCCTATTGGCTGTACAACAATCAGCTTTAGAACCTCAATGTTGACCTTCTGAGGCTCGACGTTGACCTTTTGAGGCTCAACGATGACCTTCTGAGGCTCGAAGTTGCACCTTTTATCCTCGACGTTGACCTTTTGAAGCTCAAAGTTGCACCTTTTATCCTCGAAATTGCACCTTTTAAGCTCAACTAACAAATATATCTAACCATTCCTGAATTTACAGGGGTGAGCGTGTAGTAAAATTTGCTCACCTCCGTAAAGTGCAACATGGCTTTAGACTTCTCCGGTCAAAATCTTCGAGGACGCAACTTCAAGGAACAAGACCTTGCGGGTGCAAAGTTTAGCTATGCCGACATTCGAGGGGCAAACTTCACCAAAGCCAACCTGACAGGGGCAAACTTCAGTCATGCCAAAGCTGGACTGCAACGACGTTGGACAATTGGTTTAGTTATTATCTCATTCTTATTGTCGGGACTGTCAGGATTTTTATGGGCTATCAACGGTTCTTTGGTGTCACTAATATTTGATACTTCCAGCTTAAAGGAGCAGATTAGCGGCTGGGCTGCCCTAATCGTATTAATTGCCTTTTTCTTCGTCACAACTCGCCAAGGAATAGCAACTGGTTTAGGAGCGGGAGCCTTGGCCGTAGCCTTAGCCGGAGCCTTTACCGTAGCCGGAACCTTAGCCGTAGACGGAGCCTTAGCCGTAGCCGGAGCCTTAGCCGTAGCCGGAGCCTTGGCCGTAGCCGGAGCCTTAACCGGAGTCGGAGCCGTAGCTGGAGCCGTAGCCGTAGCCGGAGCCTTAGCTGGAGCCGTAGCCTTATCCGGAGCCATAGCTGGAGCCGGAGCCGTAGCCGGAGCCGGAGCCGTAGCCGGAGCCGTAGCCGGAGCGTTCCTTAGTATCTACATCAGCTGGCGAGCCATAAAAGGAGATCAAAAACACTCTTTAGTTCGTAATATCGCGATCGCCTTTGCTGCAACAGGAGGTACAAGTTTTCGTGGTGCTAACTTAACCAATGCTGATTTCACTCAAGCCACACTCAAAAGTACAGATTTGCGAAACACTATTCTTATCTGTAGCCGTTGGCATCAAGCCAAAATGCTTGACCGTGTTCGTCCTGGCTCAACTTATCTGCAAAACTCACAAGTACGTCAACTGCTGGTTACAGGACAGGGACAGGATAAGAATTTTTACCGTGAAAACCTGCGGGGTATCAACTTACAATCAGCAAATTTAGCAGATGCCAGCTTTATTGGTGTCGATCTCAGTGAAGCCAATTTGCAAGATGCCGATTTGTCAAGAGCAAAACTGAAGCAAACGCAACTAGACGGCACAGATTTTACAGGTGCAACCCTCACAGGCGCGTACATTGAAGATTGGGGCATTACAAATACAACTAAATTGCATGGGGTAAGGTGTGAATATGTCTTTATGCGCTTACCCACCAAAGAAGACCCCGACCCGCTCCGCAAACCTGATAATAAACAAGAGGTATTTGCAGACGGTGACTTTGCCGATTTTATCAAACCAATTTTTGATACTCTCGACCTTTACCATAATCAAGGTGTTGACCCCCGCGCTGTTGCCATAGCCTTCAAAAACCTTGCCGAAAACCATCCCGAAGCCGAGTTAGAAATCGTGGCAATGGAGAAACGCGGCGATGATAAAATCTTGCTCAGAGCCAAAACCGCCGCTCTTAGCGATAAATCTCAACTGAGTGCCGAGTATTTTGATGACTATAATCAACTCAAAGCTTTATCGCAGAGTCAGCAATTATTGCTGGTAGAAAAAGATAAGCGCATTATTAGTTTAGAAAATATGGTAGATACTGCTCTCAAGCAGCCGAAATTTTATACACAAGGAAATACAAATATGTCAGATATTAGCGGCATCAATATTGAAGGTAGTAGTAATGTTAGCGGTATCGCTGGCAATAATTCTATTGCTAATCTAGGAACCATTAGCGGTAACGTGAGTATTGCCCTGAATCAGTTACCTGATGCAACCGATGCCGAGAAACCAGGAATTAAAGAATTATTGTCGCAGTTGCAAGATGCAATCATCCAATCCACATATTTACCAGAAGAAGAGAAAGCCGAAGCCCTAGAACAGGTGAAAACTTTGGCTGAAGCGGGGAAAAATCCCCAAGAATCGACTAAGCAGAAGACTGCAAAAACAGCAATTACTATGTTGAAAGGGATATTTACAGGCTTACCTGCTTTTGCTTCACTGGTTGAAGCGAGTAATAAATTATTGCCTGCGATCGCAAAATTATTTGGTTTAGGATAATTTTGCGTGAGTTAGACGAACCTCTCCCTGCTTTGATTTGGACTAAAGTTCAACTCTGTCCCTCTGCGACGCGTAATACCGTTTCACTTTAAAATTGATACAAATAGGCAGCAGGGGGGCAGGGGGCAGGGAGCAGGGGGAAAGAATTTAAAGATAAATCATTTGTATCAGAATTTTCGTGAATTGGTATAAGAGGGACAGATTTTATGTAGTAAAACCTCTTAGAGGTCTTTTTATTTGACTAATTATTGCCCACATCCGAGGGGCAAACTTCACTAACGCTAACCTCAAAGGTGGAAAAAATTGTATTTTTACTTTCTCGTGGTATTTACAAGTTAAGTCATTTAATAGTAATCTTCTAGTGTCACAGGACTTACGCATTGACAGAAATACAAAATAAATATAGATGGTTTTAAAAACCATATCTGTCGTAGGGTTTAGCATTGATAAACCCCTACAACACGCGTTTATTTACTATCCAAGAATAATTAATCAAGGCTTGAAATAACCTATTTTGGTAAATTCATACCATGATTAATTTGTACAGTGCGTAAGACCTATGTCAATATTTAATGCAAAGGTGTCTTGATTCCATGAATCTGATGAACTTTAAAATCCAGGGCTTTTTTACGACATTAATAATTGGTAGTGTGTCAGCGTTGACCATTTCAGATGCTATCTCTCAAAAGGTGAACGCCCAAGCTACGCCTTCTTGTAATAATGCAACCATAACAGGTAGCTATGGAACTCAATTCACTGGGACGATCTTAGCAACGCCTATAGCTGGAGTTGCTTTAGTCCAGTTTAATGGAAGGGGAAATTTTCAAGCAACACAGTCTAGTAGCCTTGACGGTACCATATCTCTAAACGCAACATACTCAGGAACCTATAGTGTTAAACAAAATTGCACGGTGCAGATAAGATATACAGATGGCAGTAGTGCTTCCGGTACTATTGTTGATGGTGGCAAGGAAATCTTGCTTTTGCAAACCAATCCAGGTACAGTAATTGTTGGGACTTGGAAAAAAGTGAACTGATTTACTCCATCTGTCCCGACGCTTGAAAATTAATGGGCGTAAGCGTTGCTCTGCTGCTGCCTGAAAGATCGCACTTCCATTATTCCCGAAACAATTACCATGTTGAAAGGGATATTTACAGGCTTAAGCTGAAAAACATCTAATTTGCATAACTGAATTAAACATAAGTCTTGTGGGGTGGGCATCTTGCCCGCCATAATTATGCAACTTAAATATAGAACAGCTTACCTGCGATCGCTTCCCTAGTTGAAGCAGCTAATTGCAATATTTCTAAATTTCTCTCCTGTTGGGCACTACGGTAAGCACCATAGTACAGTTCTAATTGGGTTATTCTAGAAACTAAAATATCTTCCGGTTGTTGGGATGCCAGTCTAGTTGTTACCGCAGGACTACTATTATTTATTAAACGCATACAGACATTAGAATCGAGCAGATAAATCAAAATAGCGGCTCCCTAGTTTCGTATTCTCCCTGTTCTGCCCGTTCTAGCGGTTTTCCTACCCAACCACCAATTACCTCTTCAAAAAACCCAGGTATCCAGCCCCGTTGTTGTGGTGTAACTCTTTGAATTGTTACCGTAACTTCAATTTCTGTATCTGGCATTTCTACTGGGATATCTAAATGTAAAATACCATCTTTACCCACATGCGACCGGATTTTTATACTATCCATCGTATTTTTATCCTAATAAAAGCTTAGTAGCAATAAGTTGGTATCGACAAGATAAGTCACTTAAATATCTTCCGATTCCTCATCATCGTATATTCCTGCCCGACTTAAAGCATACTCTGATAATAAGGGCGTATCTCTCCTATGGCTCTCTGCTCATTCCCAAAAAGCTATTATCCACTCAAAAGCCGTTGCAGTTTTGTAAAATGGTTGCTCCTGTTTTGATTTGATCAACTGCTCAAGCAATGCATCTAAACGTGGCTTAACCACTTCAGCAGGGAACTTAGTTACGTTTGCTAACACCTGTACAACGCCTTCTAACTCTTCTCTATCAACCTCTGAGGTTAATGGTAGTATTTGATTCTTATTGTTGACCATGCTCGTAGCTCTCCATAAATATACAACAGATTGCAAGTTAATGAAGTACAAAAATACCCCACCCTAACCCTCCCCTTGGAAAGGGTAGGGAACTAGATTGGGAATTTCCCCCCTTTACAAGGGGGGATTAAGGGGGGTAAAAGATGTACTTCATTCAAATGCAAAATGCTGTATCGTATCTACTTTCTTCATTCTCAGGTAGTTTTGGAATGTAGAGTTGAATTTTTCCAAAATGTCTTTAACTGAAGAAATTCTTTCCCAATTACCCGGCGATGCTTTAGCAGGATTGCGCCAAAGCGATCGCATCCTAACATCTCTGCGCCAAAACTCCGCACCAGTACCAACGTTAGTTAAAGAAAATCAACAGCCTTTAGGCGCTGTAGACTTCGATGTGCTTATCTGCGGTGGTACTTTGGGCATTTTAATTGGTTGCGCCTTGGCGGTAAAGGGACTGCGGGTAGCGTTACTGGAACGGGGAATCTTGCGGGGGAGGGAACAAGAGTGGAATATTTCTCGCAAAGAATTAGATGTGTTTGTGGAATTAAACTTGCTGACTGAGGAAGAATTAGAAAGTGCGATCGCAACTCAATATAACCCAGCACGAGTTAGTTTTGCTGGCGGTACAGAAGTTTGGGTAGAAGATGTTTTGAATATCGGTGTAGATCCAGTTTACCTACTAGCTACCTTGAAAACTCGATTTCTCGCCGCAGGTGGAAAGTTATTAGAAAATACACCCTTTACTGAAGCGGTAGTTCATCCAGATGGGGTGATGGTAAATAACCAATTCAAAACTCGGTTATTAATCGACGCAATGGGACATATTTCACCCATCAGCCAACAAGCACGTCAAGGCAAAAAACCAGACGCACTGTGCTTAGTTGTAGGAAGTTGTGCCCAAGGTTTTGCGGAAAATAACTCAGGCGACTTGTTATTATCATTTACACCTTTGCAAAATCAATGTCAGTACTTCTGGGAAGCTTTTCCAGCTAGAGATGGCAGAACAACTTACTTATTTACTTATATGGATGCAGATCCCCAACGTTTAAGTTTAGAAGCTCTATTTGAGGAATATCTGCGTCTATTACCAGAATATCAGGGAATGGAATTAAGCAAACTGAAATTTCTGCGATCGCTATTTGGTTTCTTTCCCACCTATCGCCAAAGCCCCATCAAAACCTCTTGGAGTCGCATTCTACCAGCCGGAGATAGCAGTGGTAGTCAATCTCCCTTAAGTTTTGGTGGTTTTGGGGCAATGGTGCGTCATTTGAAGCGTTTAACGTTTGGCATTTACGAAGCACTGGAAACAGAACAATTATCTGCAAAAGCGTTAACACTACTGCAACCTTATCAACCAAGTTTGACTGTTACCTGGTTGTTTCAAAGGGCGATGAGTGTTGGTGTAAATCAGAAAATTGCCCCAGATCAAATCAACCAACTCCTCTCTGCGGTATTTCAAGAAATGCAGCAGTTAGGTACACCGGTGCTAAAACCATTTTTACAGGATATAGTGCAGTTTTCGGCACTAACAAAAACACTGCTAAAAACTGGTTTAGATCATCCTGTATTAGTTGCGAAAATAATTCCGCAAGTAGGTTTTGCCAGTTTGTTAGATTGGATGTTACATTACAGTAATTTAGGTGTATACACTACTTTGTTTTGGCTAAGTCCAATGTTAGAAACATGGATTAAAAATCAACCAAAAGAACAACAATATTATTGGCATCGTTTGATTGATGCCTGGAAGTATGGTTCTGGCGGTGATCAAGGAAGATGAAACTTAGAATTTTAGCTGTGTGAGGATAACATGATTGAACGGAAATCTGTAGGAATCAAATACTTTGCGGTGCTGATTGGATTCCTGCGCGATCGCCAAGGATTTCTAGAGGAAGTTCGCCAAGGTACGAGATTACCAAATAAAATTATTTCTTTACTAGTTTGCAGTTCTTTATTTCTCGCTGCTTATGGCGGAATCATTGGTGCATACCATAGTTGGATGCAAGCTTTGTCTTCCGCTATTAAACTTCCAGCACTTTATTTAATCACACTGCTAATTTGTATTCCAACGTTGTATTTTGCTAACATTGTTTTTGGTTCAAAGCGCACATTTGGACAGCATTTAGCATTAGTCTTGACTGCTGTTTCAGTTACGAGTGTACTTTTATTTAGCTTTGCGCCAATCACACTGTTTTTCTTGATTACTACCAATAACTACCAATTTTTAATTCTGTTAAATGTATTCATATTTGCATTAACAGGATTCATTGGTATTTCGTCTTTATATCAGGCCACAAGTTTAGTTTTAGAACAAGATAATGAAGGTAGTAAGACACGCCAGAAGATTTTACAATTTTGGCTATTTCTTTACGCTTTCGTAGGTAGTCAGTTAGGATGGACTCTCAGACCGTTTTTTGGTACGCCTGATTCTGCTTTTCAACTATTCCGCGAAAGAGAAGGTAATTTCTATTTGAGTGTGATTCAAGCTATTAGCTATCTCTTAGGAATCCGTTAATCAGGCATTAGTAATTATATAAAATATAAAAGATTTAAAAACATGCGGAAAAACGAAAAGTTTGGAATTCAACAATTTGGAGTTTTGGTTAATTTATTGCGCGATCGCCAGGCATTTCTAGAAGAAATTCGTCAAGGAGTTCGATTACAAAATAAAATCAGTTCTCTGTTTGTATCTAGTTCCATTTTCTTTGCAATATATGGCGCAATTATTGGTGCATCTAACAGTTGGGCACAGGCATTATCTGGTGCTATCAAGCTTCCAGCATTTTATCTATTAACACTGATCATTTGTTTTCCAACTTTGTTCTTTTTTAACGTTTTGTTTGGTTCACGGAGCAGTATTCAACAGCATTTCGTTGTGTTGCTCACATCGGTATCAGTGATTAGTGTACTTTTATTCAGCTTGGCACCAGTCACGCTATTTTTTCTGATTACCACACCTGATTCTTATCAATTTTTTAAGCTGTTAAATGTATTAATTTTTGGTATTACAGGCATCTTTGGAGTTAAGTTCCTTTATGAAGGAATGCAATTACTTTCTCAACAAGATGAAATTGGTAAAAAAACCCGCACCACTATTTTAAGATCCTGGTTATTGCTTTATGCCTTTGTTGGTATGCAGTTAGGATGGTTTCTCAGACCCTTTTTTGGTGCCCCTGACTCTAAATTTGAATTATTTCGGGCAGTGAAAGGCAACTTCTATTTGGATATTGTAGCGGCGATTTCCGAAATTTTAGGTTTGCGTTAATCTAAGATTTATACGTGTTTTATGTTTCACATTTAGTATCAGCTATCGCACGACAATAACTGGTGTTCCCAGACTTACCTGAGCGAATAATTCTTTCACATCGTTGTTGTACATCCGAATACAGCCGTGTGAGGCAGCCTTACCAACTGAATCAGGATTAGGCGTTCCGTGAAAGCCAACCCAATTTTTACCGTTTGTCCAAAACCCAATCCAGTATTTGCCAAGTGATTAATAGATGATATGGGGGGTATTTAGCTTACTCTAGACTCCAACCCAGTGCTACGGCTACTTCAGTGGCTAATTCTAGAGGATTGAATGGTTTAGCGATCGCACCGATCATTCCCATCTGGGTATAGCGACGGCGATCGGAAGCCTGGATTTTGGCAGTTAACAAAATCACTGGAATCGCTTTAGTTAACGGATTAGCTTGTAACTTTTCAAAGGTAGCGATACCATCCATCTCTGGCATCATCACATCTAGTAAAATCGCATCTGGTAGGTAAGTCTCGGCTTTTATTATGCCTTCTTTACCAGAACTCGCTGTCTCAACTTTCCAGCCTGCAACTGTTTCCAAGCAAATCTTGGCAACTTCTTGAATATACTGCTCGTTATCAACCACTAAAATTTGCTTTGTTGTCATTACTGCCATCCTCTTGTTGGTTCACGGTAATTCGCTGAAGTAACTCCATCATGCGTTGTTCAAAATCTTCGTTAGTCACACTCTCTTTAGTCAAAAATTCTGTATCTTGATTTAGTTGGCTATTTGTAGTTTGCTCATAACGACTATAAATTAGAGGAATGTTAGAATCTTCTAAATCAGCATTTTTAAAAGTCCCAAACAAAGGTAGAGTGACGTAAAAAGTGCTACCTTCGCCTAATACACTTTCAGCCCAGATGCGTCCGCCGTGCTGTTGCATAATGCTCTTACAAATTGCCAAACCTAAACCAGTACCATCATGGTTGCGCGAATCTGAAGAGTCAACTTGTTGAAAGCGCTCAAAGATACTCTCAAGTTTGTCAGATGGGATACCGCGTCCGGTGTCTTTGACTGTCAACAAAACTTCATCCCCTTGTTGTTGCGTCCCCAACCAAACTGTAGATCCAGCAGACGAAAACTTAATGGCATTACTTAGTAGATTGGTCAAAGTTTGGACAATGCGATCGCAATCTGCCAATACTTGATTAGATAAAGCTGAAATGGATAGCGTCACTCCTGCTTTGTCGGCCAAAGGCTGTATAACATTTACTGCTTGAACAATCAGATCAACAATATTGCAGATTTCTGGTTCCATCTTCGCTTTACCCGACTCAATCCGCTCAATGTCTAGGATGTCGTTGATTAAGCGTACTAGACGTTCGGTGCTTTCAGTAGCAATTTGCAGCAGACGTTTTCCCTGCTCTGAGTCTGTCGGTAGCAAACCACTGGTTAGCATTCCTAGAGAGCCGTGAATTGAAGTTAATGGAGTGCGGAGTTCATGACTAACAACGGAGATAAATTCATCTTTCATCCGTTCAATTTGCTTACGCTCTGTCACGTCTCGTAATATAACTGTATAAAATATTTCCTTGCCCATATCAATTTTAGAGATGGAAGCCTCTGCTGGAAATTCAGTGCCATCCTTACGACGACCATAGATTTCACGCCGTTCCCCCATTCTGCGGGCAATATTGGGAGATTGACCAAAGTCAACCACATGTTGACGATGCATTTGTGAAAAGCGTTGCGGTAAGAGTAAATCAAGACCCTGGCCAATCACTTCTTGGGCAGAGTAGCCGAAAATTTTCTCTGCTCCTTGATTAAACAAGGTGATGCTTTGAAATCCGTTAATGGAAATAATTGCATCATCAGCAATATCTAAAATCCGTGCAAATCGGGCTTCAGAAAATCGTAGTTCTTCCTGTGTTCGCTGACGTTCATCTAGTTGTGACTGTAACTGTCGATTTACGGTAATTAACTCAGCAGTGCGCTCTGCTACCCTCAGTTCCAGATCACTGATAGCTTGTAAATTTAGAGATGAGGGAGATGAGGAAGAATTTACTTTCTTATCTCCCCCTACTCCCCCTGCTCCCTTTACTCCTCTGCCTACCTGCACCATGCGTTGCCGCAATTTTATTCGTTCTAGGCGATTGACGATTCGGGTAACTAGTTCTGGCCCGACAATTGGTTTGCTTACAAAGTCATCAGCACCAACGCTAAACACCTGATTTATCATCTTGGCATCACTATGCACAGTGAGGAATAAGATGGGTAACTCACCCCAGCGCGAATCGTTGCGTACCAATTGGCAAAGTTCTATACCATTTTTATAGGGTAATTCCACATCTAGAATCAGCATATCTGGCGCAACTTCTTCTAAAGTACTCCAGAAATGAAGCGGATCTTCAAGAGCGATCGCTTTGAATCCCCAAGGACTAAGTAAGGTTTGCAACAATGCCTGAATTTGTGGATCATCATCTACAACCAATATTTTAGTTTCTGCCTGGGGGTCATTTTGCGGCGGTTGCGTTACTGTTTTTAATACCTGTGGCGTTGTTGATGTAGATATTGCTGCTGTGTCATTTCCTTCAATTTCTCGACGCAATAACTTTACCCAACTTGCGAGGTTGCCAATTTCAGATTTACTCAAACTTTTATCAGAACTCAGCAGCAATTCGATATTGCGTGCCAATTTTGAACCGAGAGGTAAGCCAAAAGTACCTAAAGATCCTGCTAAAGTATGCGCCTCTTTGGTTGCAAGGGAGAGCAATTCGGGATTTAAACTATTTTGATTCAAAGTTGCGATCGCTTGCTCTATTACCTTCACCTGCTCATCTACTCGCCCTTGAAATCGTTGCCAAATTTCTGCAACTGCCATTAGTGCTTGCTGCTGTGATTTCAGATTTGGAACCGAGGATTTTGCACAATTTAATTCTTCCCTATTTCCTACCCCCTGCTCCCTACTCCCTATTCCCTCTCCTAGTTGTTTCAGACGATAGCCAATACCATAAACTGTTTCAACCAAATCATTGGGCGCTCCTACGGTTTTGAGTTTGTGTCGTAATCCTTTGATATGAGTGCGAACAGCTTCTTCTTGTGGCGTATCTTCATAAGACCAAAGATGTTCTAAAATCATGTCGCAGCTAAACACCCGATGATTATTCCGCAAGAATAATTCTAATAGAGCAAACTCTTTGGGCGTAAGTGGTAGTAGCTTGCCTGCATAAGTCACTTCACAGCTACTAGGGTCTAGCTGCAACTGACCATACTCCAACACAGGTTGTGAGGTTACAACTTTGCGACGTAACAGCGCCCTAATCCGGGCAACTAATTCCTCTTGATCAAAGGGTTTAACTACATAGTCATCTGCACCTGCATCTAGCCCGATTGCTTTCTCATGACTACTATCGCGCCCTGTCAATAACAATATTGGCATTTGCAGACCACTAGACCGGATTTGACGGCAAAGACTAATGCCATCTAGTTTGGGTAACATTACATCCAAGAGAATTAAATCATAATCGTAAGTTTGAATAAGATCCCAAGCTGCATCTCCATCAGTGGCAACTTCAACCGCATAGTTTTGGTTAGTCAAAACGGCGGTGAGTACATAAGCATTTAACTCGTCATCCTCTACAACTAAAATTTTCATGTTACAAGTTTTCCAAGTTAAAATGGATACTACAGATAACAAGTAATAAACTTAAATTGCAAAATTAATTACAGTGCTTTTCAAGTAATTAAACCACACCATTCCCTACTCGTTACACCCTCTAACTGATTAACTATCTTTCGAGTCATCAAAGAGGAAAAGGGGCAGGGAGCAGAGAGCAGGGGAGAGAACCGCATAAATAAATTTATTGGCTTTGAAACAAGGACGCATTATTTATTGCGCTTCGGGTCTGGAAAATAAATATTTTTACTTTGAGATAAATAAACTTGCTGGCTCTAAGACCATAAAGGCAGGAAAATTTAAAAATTCTTCCCCCTGCCCCCTGCTTCTTCGATGAATACGCTACAACAGAAAAAACCCTCAGCTAAACCTGTGAAAAAACGAGTAACTCTTACCTTCCCGAAACGCGCCGTACAAATGCCAGTCACTTATTTACTGGCCAAAGAGTTCAACGTTGCCGCCAATATTATCCGTGCCCAAGTTGCCCCAAATCAAATTGGCAAACTGGTAGTAGAACTATCGGGAGATATCGATCAATTAGATGCGGCGATCGAGTGGATGCGATCGCGCCATGTTAATGTTTCTCATACCTTAGGCGAAATTGCGATCGACGAGGATGTCTGTGTCCATTGTGGCTTGTGTACTGGGGTTTGTCCTACCGAAGCTCTCACTCTCCACCCAGAGACATACAAACTCACATTCACGCGATCGCGTTGTATCGTCTGCGAACAGTGTATCCCCACCTGCCCTGTACAAGCAATCTCCACTAACCTTTAACAATCCAAAATTTAAAATCTAAAACCCAAGATTCATATTATACGAAGTTGCGATAGATAGTATTATTTAATGGAAGTAAAATAAGTGTGCAGTCATGCCTCGTGCTCGGATCGAGATCGTTCCTCACCTGGATTATGCAGAGTTAACCCAACGCTACCGTCGTTGTCGAGATGTAAAAGAACGCACGCGATGGTTGGTGATTCGCTTATTGAGCCGACCAGGTAATCCAATGAAAGTTGAGCAAGTAGCTGAAATAACAGGCTTAAGTCCTGACTGGGTGCGTAAAATTGCTCGCCGTTACAATCACAACGGAGCAGATGGTATCGTAGATGGACATCAAAAAAAACCTGGAGGCAAGCAAAAAACTCTAACAGATGAACAACTTCAAGAACTGTTTGAAAAGTTACAGTCACCGCCAAAGGATGGTGGGTTGTGGAGTGGACCAAAAGTTGGAGAATTGATTCAACAACAATTTGGCATCCGTATACATCGGGTAACGGCATGGAAACAACTAAGACGCTTAGGCTTTAGTTTACAAGTACCAAGACCTTTACACTCGCGAAGCGCGACCCCAGCAACATTGGGCATTTTTTAAAGCCCAACTGAAGTTTTTTGTGCAATTGATGCGTTGGTTATGCCCGAATAAGCTTGTAGAAGTCTGGGCACAAGACGAGGCCCGTTTAGGACTCAAACCAGTTGTGCGTAGAACCTGGGCACTTAAAGGTAAACGTCCAACAGCTCATCATTATCCGCGCTATAAGTGGTTATACACCTACGGTTTTGTCCATCCTAAAACTGGCAATAGCTGTTTGTTTATTTTGCCCAAAGTTAATACGACTGTAATGCAAATTGCACTTGATGCATTTGCTACTCAAGTTAATTCTAAAGGGGAAAAGTTAATTATTTTACTTGTAGACCAGGCTGGTTGGCATACAACTCGTCATCTAACTGTTCCTAAAGATATCATCATGTACTCTATTCCTCCATATACTCCTCAACTTAACCCAACTGAGTGTATATGGCCATTACTTAGAGAACGATTAGCCAATGAAGTATTTCATACCCTCGATTCTTTAGAGACTGTCCTGATTGAACGGTGTCAGTGGTTGATGAACAATCCAACCACCGTTAAGGGAGAAGTCGGATTTTCCTGGTTGTGTTCAATATAACGGAATGTAACAATACTATCTTTGGCAACTTCGTATTATCCCAGCTTAAACACATCCGTTATTACACCACTATCACTCACCAGTCTAGTTGTTGCTGGAGAGTCGGGCTTTTGCTACTGAGAAGCCACAAGTGTTGAGCAAAAGTTAAAAGCGAACGCTCGTTTAAAAAGCGTTCGCTTGACTATGATAGCCGAATACTCTAGTTAGTTGCTTGTTATTAGCATACTATTTAACGCTCACACAAGTCAAAAAACTTGCACAAGCATAATTGCAATGTTTCTAGAATTCTGACTCAAAAGCTTAGAGAACAAGATTATACAACAACTCAGTTTGTTTGGTGAATCAGCCCCAGTTTTATCTATCACCTAAGTAGGTGGGCAGAAAAAATTACAAGTATGTAACGAAACATTAAGCGTAAAAGCTTAAAGCGGCTTGTTACTTTCCATCGCTAGTTAACCCACAAATTAGTTTTATGTTTTAAAGTAGAAAGTAGTTTGATTGAAAGTGCTTGTTACTACCAATGAAAGTTTTAGGGTTAGTCCTGCCAGTCCTGTTACTGCTAGGCACGCCTGCGATCGCAGTTGAGTTCAAAGGGCAAAATATTGATGGTCAAAAGCTACCTGCTAAAGCTTACTATTATGCAACTGGTGGTGTCTACAAAGTTCAAGTAAGTTTTCACAATAAACGAGCCACAATTTACTTTGACGACGGAAACCAAACAACCATACAGTTGAACCAGAAAGTGATCACTGACTCACGCAATATTGAAGGTTTTGGAAAGCTAGGGCAATATCCTCTAAATCGAATATTCAGCGTTGGGTTGGTGTTTGACAATAATTGGCTCGGCAGCAGTGATAATCAATTGCAACAGTCCAATCCGCTAGAGGGATTGTGGAAAATTAGTTTGGAGTAAATATTCGCTATCTTTTGTCTAAACTTTAGTCTTTTGTTGATAAATTTACGGCGCAAGAATCACTTGAGTTTTCTTTTCTAAGAGAGCATTAGCCGGGAAACTGTCAATTATAAGTGGGCTACAATCACTAAACACTCATTTTCCACCCTGGTAAGCATATCGTTAAAAGCAGGAGTATAACGACCATCTTTATCAACAACCTTACGGAGAGTATACTCACCAAATTTAGAAAGTCCGCCAAACCAAACGTTCTTTCTATGCCAAATATCTCCATTGAGAGAATTTTTGTCTTGGGACATTGTACAAGTTACAATCGATTTTGAAATTGGTATTCCGAAGAAAACAGGTATGATTTGAGCTTCTTGCAAAGTTTCATCTTCAAACTGAATTTTGTAAGTTGCTTTAGACAATTGAACTGAACGTAGTAATATCCAACCCGCAATCGATTTATGAAAAGTCCACTGTAAGGGAGCAAAGACCGGTAAAACCAAAGTTATATTCTGTATGTCCCATTCCAAATTGTACATAGTAATGCAAGTATCTGGCAGTGGATTTCCATCCATAAAAAACACACCCTGAAGGACAGATGGTAAGTTTGTTTGTTTGATTGGAATCATCCAGGTTGCAATATCATTGAGTTGCTTTTTTTCAATTAATTCAGTCATACCAATTTTTAATTCATAATTACTCAAGGGCGAACGGTAACTTATTACTCATAGTCGGTGAGCAAAACCTTGTAATACTAAATTATTAGGAGTAACGGCAGTCACTTTTTCAAAATCCCACGTGACTTCTGTAATTGATTCCCATTGATAGTTATGGAATAGATGTAAACAGAAAATCTTAATAAAGCCAATTGATAAGGATTTACCAGGACAAGCTCGCTCATGTCCTTCGCCGTTCCAAGATAAGATATCTGAAAAATTCCGTGTTAGGTCAAAATCATCTGGATTTTGGTATCTGTTGGCATCCCGATTAGCCGTAAAAATAGAGCCTAGCAAGCGAGTACCTTTTTGGAATGGGCATTTTTGTTCTCCAATCTCAACTTCACCTCCTTCAGTGGTGAGTTGACTAACAAATCGCACAGGTGGATAGAGACGAGCTGTTTCTAAAATCACCTGATTGAGGATTGTTAACTGGTCTAAAGCATCTGGATCTAAAGTTTTCTTGCCATTCCAGACTGCATTGACTTCTGAAACTACATCATTTCTGAGGGCATTATCCAAGCATAGAACACCAATAACTGATCCTAAAAGCGCACTTGTACCGGCAGTACCAGCTATATGAATCGTATCGAAAAGGGTATTAGCGATTTGGTGTTCGTTCAACTGATACTGAGCGCCTGTTTCAAAGTAAGATGCCCATTTAGCGGATTGTTTATATCGCTTGATTAAATGTTGACGATGCCGAATTTTTGGCGCTGTTAATATTGCTAGCAGATACTTGCTTATGAAATTAGGCAAGGATGCAAGAGGCAAACCCTTAATGTAACTACGTGATGCTGTGATTTCTTCCTCAGATAAAGATATCTGAAAAATCAGTTGGTGCAAAATTGACAGGATAATTTTTGGCAAATCGTCGCCGATGTGTAATTTGCCTTGTTTAACAGCTTCTAACAAGCTTTGCTCAACTAGATTCCCTAAAAAGTCTATCTTTTGAGACGGTTCTGGTAAGGCTTGTAAGATCACAGTACGTAGCCCTGTATGTTCGTTACTGTTGGTTCCCAAGCTTAAAGGATTATCGAGCAGGTAGCTAGGAGCTAATATTCTGATAATGCCTAAATCATTTCCTCGCAGTTGTGGTTGGGTTTGCATTAATTCACTCACTTGGGAGTGAGAAGAATGCATAATTGCTTGGTCTACTGCAAAATACTTGTTTCCAATATTGTTCTTACGGATGTAAAGAAAGTCCCGCCATGCTTTGAGCATGATTAAGGCATCCATATAATAGAAAATCAAACGCAGAAACTTGCCGATCGCAGTGTCATAACCTACTTTATCTAGTATGGGTGCAAGCCAAAGCTGGCGAGCATGACCTTTGAGAACTTTATCTTTGAGTGTCATAATATTTACTGTCGTTTGTCATTTGTCATTTGTCATTTGTCATTGGTCATTGGTCATTGGTAATTAATTTTTCTCCCTCTGTTCTTTATCTTTTCAAGTCCTTTTTTTCTCTACGAGAGCCTGCGCGTAGCAAGATACCTGTCAGGGGAAATTTTTGAATTTTGAATTGATTTCTCCCTCAGTCCCCAATTCAGATATTGATGCTTTGAGGAATTTTAGAAGGAAGCAGATACTCATAGGCTGGGCGGTGCAAATTACGCTCCTTGATTGTATTTTCTACCTGCTGAAGATGACTTTGGAATGCTTGTAAAAATGGTTTTACTTTCTCGTCTGTAAAGTATCCTTGCTTATATTCGCCTAGCTTGTTGTAGTATACAGACCCCAATAAGCTGAGTAGGTTATATTGCCGTTGTGCCTGATCTAGAGGGGGGAGCAAATTGAGGTAGTCTTGCTCGGTAACTTCTCTTTTGAGAGTTGAGGCTGGTAAATAACCTGCCAATGGCATGGCTGCGGCGTAACCCATCAAATCTTTTTGCGGAAAGTTAACGGCTGCATGTTGGGCACTGGCAGTAAAAATAATCAGCGTAGTGGCATCAATCAGGTAATTTAGCGTTTTGATGCCCCCATTTTCGCCAAAATCAGGGATACGACCACCATCGTAAGCTGAGATTTCAGCTGCCCATGTTTGCAGGGCTATATCTTTGTGAATGGTTTCATCGGTAGGGTAGTAAAGCTTTAGGTAGTCTGAAACCCATTGATGAATAGCATCCCAGACTAATAATGCATCATCCCGGTAAGGATAAACAGGCAATAGATTGGGATCATCCACACCACGCTGTTGGAATTGCTTGGGTAAGATGGCATTATTAAAACCATAGCTTTGCAACCCTAGCACTACTAAAACGCGAGAGTTATCGATTGATGGTGAGAGCAATCTATCTACGCCACCGCCAGGAGCAACGAGAATCCGTTGGGCGGCATCGTTAATTGCTAAGGTACTATCAAAATGTGGGCGCAGCAGAATTCGGAGGGGATGGGTAAGTGGCAATTGTCGAGCAGTTGCGATCGCAAAAACACCAACTAACAAGTGAGTTCTTGCTAGGTGAGTAACAGCTTCGTGGATGTTGGAATCTGCTATTTGAACAACTGTTTTGGCAAAAAGCCAAGCGTATTTACCGGAGTTAGGGGTAACGATTGGATAATCTGAACCTGGGGTTTGACCGCATTGAATGGCTACCGGACGTAATAGCCTGGTGGGATCTGAGCCTTTGGGTAAGGCAAACAGTGCTAGGGGAGCGTAGACATATTTTTGCTCATGTGGATATGTCCCGTTGATCACACCAGATAAAATTTTATAGTCAGCTAAGTAGAGCCTTCCTTCTTGTCCTGCTGTTGCTAATGAATCGTCACTTCCCATCACTGCTTGGTAATGTTCCTCTGTGACTGGGAAGCGATCGCCTAGACTAGTTACTCGCTCGATCATTACGGGATTATAGCCAGCCACTCGCGTGTAGGCAAAGACTTCATCTTCCTGGTAACTTTTAGCGATCGCTGGGACACCAATCACTGGAAACAAATTTTCGTAGTCTTTAAGACTGGTTGCATGTCCTGTAGGCTGTCCTTCATATAAAAGGTTAATTACCCTATTTAGAGCATCTCTGAGGATTACAAGTCCGTTTTCTTTCAGAATAGAATAAAAAAGATCGTCGAGTTCTCTAAGATCCTTAGATATGCTTTTGAGTAAAAACTGAGGTATAATTTGCAGGACTCTTACTATAATGCTGATTCGGGCTGGTAATGCTCCCTTAAGCAAGGCTTCTAAAATAAACCTTTCGACATCATCACGAATCGACTTAGAACCTTGATTACCTCTGTTGACAATCAAGGTATTGACAAAAATAACTCGTAACTGCTGGGCTAATAAAAAATACCAGTTAGTGGTGAACTCTTCAGCAATAGAAAGCTGATCCAGCATCGCAATAGATGGAATATGGATGTAGTTATATTGATACTCTTGCCTAGCTATATCTAAAGTATGAGTACTTGATGAACTGATTGAATTATCTGGTGATGAAGCAGCCATTGACTCTACTTATATTTAGTATGGGGATTAACAGTTAAGGATAAACAGGTTTGAGTTACTCTAAACGTATTATCGCAATCTAGTTTAAAATTGTGATTTTTCTAAAGAAATTTTCTGGAATTTATCAACTTCTCAACCACAGACTGAACCTTTAGAAATACTACAAGTAATTTTTAGCAATACAAATCATACTTGCCAAGATTTAGAAACAATTCTCAAAGAACACTTTCGTAGTAAAAGCCTGTACTTTAATTTACATTTTTAACACTGAAACGATTATAGGAATCGTATTTGATTTTTGAAATTATCTCCGTGGGCGGGGAGTAGGGAGTAGGGAATAGGGAATTAGGCTATTTAATTTGTACCAAGCTTTTTCAGAAATCAAACATTAGTCTTATAGACTCTTTGCCATTAACTCCTTGCTCTTCGGGCTACGGTGTAAACACAAGTCTTTGTTGAGGTCATTCAAGTTTATCGTCCAGATAGATTCTGAGATACTTCACCCTGGTAATGCTTAAGCAAAACCAGTCCCTCTTCTTATCAAAGCTACGGTGTAGACACAAGTGTTTTAGAGTTGCTACGTAACAACGTAGAGTAGGCTAACTTTTACCAGTTTATTGGCATAACAAGTCGATGCAATGGCATAACGGGTCGATGTAATGGCATAACGAGTCGATGCAATGGCATAACGAGTCGATGTAATGGCATAACAAGTCGATGTAATGGCATAACGAGTCGATGTAATGGCATAACGAGTCGATGCAATGGCATAACGGGTCGATGCAATGGCATTGCAGGTTAAAATATAAAGCAACTTTAAAGTTTTAAGAGAATGTCAATTACCGTTCTTGTTCAGTCGGGCGGATCAAGATTTCGTTGACGTTAACGTGTGACGGCTGTGTGACGGCATAGACGATCGCATTAGCAATGTCTTCACTCTCCAGATTTTTGACCGAACCGTAAAAGTTTTTCGCCTGCTCTTTTGCAGTGGAATCTGTAATGTGCTGTGTTAGCTCTGTTGCTACCAACCCTGGCTCGATAATCGTGACGCGGATGTTGTTTTTATAAACTTCTTTGCGAAGTGCTTCACTAAACGCCCCAACCGCCCATTTGCTAGCATTGTAGACACCGCTTCCGGCGTTTGCAACTCGACCTGCTACCGATGAAATGTTGACGATGTGCCCAGTACCTTGTGCTTTCATCAAGGGTAAAACTTTGTGAGTGGCGTACATCAATCCCAATACGTTGAGATTGATCATGCGTCGCCAGTCTTCTGTATTTGCACCGTCAATCAGACCTAACAGCATCAACCCTGCATTGTTGATCAGAATATCAACTCTGCCAAATTCTTCCTGAGTTTTGTTTACCAATGCTTCTACCTGTGCCTCATCTGAAACATCAGCAGTAATGGATAAGACTTTTCCACCAGTGCTAGTAATACGGGTTTCTAGGTCAAGTAGGCGATCGCTTCGACGGGCAGTAATCACTACCGTAGCGCCAACTGATGCCAGCGCTAGTGCTGTCGCCTCGCCAATACCAGACGATGCCCCTGTTATAATTGCCACTTTGTCAGTTAACTTACCAGCCATTGTTAGCTTCTCCGTTGTTTGTTTTTTCGTTTTTTACGTAAAAGTCAATTGACCAAAAATTATGCAGTTGTTTCTGTTAACCTATCCAAGTTTTATCAACTGGTGTTAGCAGCGCCCGATTAGGTGGAATGGATGGCGTGAAGATGACTTTCACGAGAAAGAAAATGCTGCTTGGTTTGACAGATCACGCCTCAAGAGTTAGCGAGACAATTGGTGTTGCAAAAATGTGAATAGTTTTGTAATGAAGAAGATTATTGTAGGTCTTGTTGATAAATCGATGCCCCAGATGTCATAGTAATAGACATCACATCTGTAAGTAATACTGCTTGATACTGCTCCCGTTTGGTTGTGGTCAGGCAGATTTCATGCTACCTTATCGAACTCAATATAGAGGTGCTTCAGTGTCCGCATGAGTACGTTGGGTAAGTATTGGTATCCTTCTTGTGCCAAGCGAATGTCCTTCAGCCGTAGTAGCAAACGCTGATATGCGATCTGCATTTCCTTACGAGCAAGCATAGCGCCCAAACAAAAATGAATGCCATGACCAAAAGCTAGGTGGTTGCTGGCATTATGGCGACGCACATCGAAACGTTCACCCTCAATAAATTTTATAGAGTCGCGGTTAGCAGCATCAAAGCGGATCATAACTAAAGACCCAGCTTTGAGATCAACGCCCGCGAGTTTTGTATCTTGCGTCACAACTCGCCACATTCCTGCTGTGGGACTTTCCATTCGTAAAACTTCTTCAACAAAGTTCTCTAACAGAGAAATATCTGTTTGTAGCAACTTCATCTGCTCTTTATTGTTTGTCAGCAACAACATCCCACCTGCAAGCGCATTAGTGACAGTCTCATTGCCTGCCACTAATATTTGCTGAATTATACTCAATAGTTCAGCAGTATCGAGCGATCGCTCTCCATCCACTTTTGCCTCTACTAAGTCAGTGATCAAATCATCTTGAGGCTGTTTTTGGCGTGACTCTATGACATCACGAAAATAATGCTGGAAAGCCACAACATCTTTAGCACACTCGATCTGCTGCTCTTTAGAAAGTGTGTTACCTAAACGCGCAATAAAAGCATCAGACCATTGCTTCAACTTCGGCAGATGTGTTTGCGGCACACCTAACTGTTGAGAAATAACTTTGAGCGGTAAAGGTACGGCAAACTCACTGACGAATTCACACTTGCTGTGAGCAATGAAACTGTCAATGAGTTCATCAACAATCTGCTCAATCAAGTCACGCATTTTATTAACACGCGCCGAGGTGAATGCCTTATTTACCAACGAGCGAAATCGCTCGTGTTCTGGTGGATCTGCCGTGAGTAAGGTGTTCATCTGAGGCCAGCCTTGATCCAAAATTTTCTGCAACTCATCATCCTGTTCTTCTTTGCCAGCTAGTAAAGTAGAGAAATTGCTAGAGAATACTCTGGTATCCTTAAGAATTTCGAGCACTAAGTCATAGCGAGTAACAAGAAACAGTTTTGCTTCCCTTCTGGGACTTGGTAGCTCCATAATTGGTGCTTGCTCTTGTGCTAGCTTGTAGAATTCATAAGGGCACACAAGCACTTCTGGGTCAAAGAAGTTGTAGTCTGACAAATGCTTCATGGTTCTAATGCTCGTCAGCGATGGTTTGCTTTGAGTCAAAATGAATCAACATCATCTTAGCAAGTTACTCACCGTTGGCTCATTTTTGAGGAATTATATGATGTTTGCCTGATTAGTTATGATTGCCGGATCTGTGCAAAAACTGATTCTTCGAGGGAACTGGAATAATTATACTGATGCGATCGCCTACGGTAGGCGCTTGCTTGTGCCACAATACTTGTCGGTTAAGGGGAAAAGGGGAAAGAAAAAACCTTGAACCTTTACCCTTTAACCTTTTCCCAAAACCCAATTCCGAGTTAAAAATGCACAAAGCGTGCAGTATTGGCTTGTGCCATCGTTAATCTTCTGAACCTGCTAGCACTCAATCGGTAAGTAATTGCATGATTTCAAATGCAACCCAACAGTGTGTTCGCCATCCCAAAGTCTCACGGTGCAGCTAAACTCATTTACTGCGCTGACAATTGCCAACGCCCACCCTACACATGGTATAAATCCGTGGTCTGTGATTGCCTGGTTGCAGTGTAGGTGAAATCAGTTATCATGTATCCGCATTTATCAACAGTATATGCTAGCCATCAATAGGTGTACTTATCCACTGAGATGATTTCGTTGTTTAATCGAGAACGGTGAGTAATTAATTAACGCCGACGCTTGACAAAGATCAATAGGGCGATCGCACTCACACCTAAAAGCCATCCCCCTGATGCTTCAGGGACGCTAACTTTCAAGGGATTAATGGGTTTAGAGAGATTTTCCTTACCATTCTCAACTTTACGGTCAAAGCGATCGCTTTGGGCTTCTGCTTCTTTGAGTAACTGTCTTTGTTCATCGTTGACTAATACCAACATCGAAGAATAAGGGCTGACAATCTTGTACTTTTTAGCTACGGCATGAATTGCATCTAAAGTTTTGAGATTGTCTAACTTAATTTTTTTACTCAACCCTAAAATTAATTGTCTGGCTGCTAAGGGCAATAAATCATCCTGTTGGTTGCTAGTTACAATTGCTGTGTTTAATGTTTGCAGATACCAAGCATAACCATTAACAACACTCACAACATCGCTTAAAACTGATTTGGTAGCAATTCGTTGCAGCACTTCAGAAATATCAACACCAACTCCACCACCACTATCTTGTAATGATTTAATGATGCCATCGTTATAAACCCCAGGTAATCCACCTAGATGTACCATCCACAGAGGTGCGGGCGTATCGGGAACGGTTTTATCGTTCTTCGACAATTCATAACTACCTTCATCACTCAACAGCAAAACGACATCATAAGCTGTATCTCCACGCAAATTATTAAACTGTGTCAGCATTTCTTGGGGTTGAATTGTGCCGTAAAAGGCGACTTTTTCCGGTTGAAATTGTAGGAGATCATCTAACCGTTTGGGTGCAGCCCCTGGAGAAACACTAAGATATAAATCTGCATCGTTGTTTGTCAAATCATTATCTGCAAAGCCGTGTTTTTTCAACCATGATAATGTTTGCGCCAATTCTTTAATATGTTCCCCCATGCTGCGAGAAGTATCGAGAACTACAGCAACTCGTTGGTTTTTGGGTAAAGTATAATCTTGACGAGATAGGGGTTTAGCTAATATTTTGTAGCCTTCCTCTAAATTTACTTCATGTAATACAGGCTGAATTTTTCCACTTGCGGGGATGAATTTTTCTAACCAAGCATCGTCTTTCAAACTGATTTCTTTGCCGTTGCGGATACGCTTGGTTTGATTAGTCCAGAATATATTACGTCTTTCCCCTAAATCGGGCATTTCCCAACCCAAGTTTTGTCCCAGTACTTCGTAAGTTAACCATAGGTGCATTTCTGTGGGGAGTGGTGGTTGCCCTACTATTTGTTGTACATTCTTAGGAGGAATAGGAAAAGCCCGTAAGCGATAATGTCTCGGCCCTACTTGTTCCAATAAAGCGGGATCTATAGGCCGTGAACGTCTAACTTGAGAATTATAAACCTTCTGGGCAGCACCACGAGGAGAGACAACAAAAGGGAAACGTTGGTCTAATTTATTAGTATCTCCCAAGTATAAGCCAGTAATTACAGCACTTTCTGGCAAAGAAAAAGAGTAAAAAACTTCCTGAACTTCTTGTGTTTGGTTTTTATAAACTTCGTACAATTCGACATCAGCCCAATCACCATGTTCTTTAACTGTGACTTGTTGCGATACCAATAAAACTTTTTTTTCGTTGATATTTAATAAACCTGCTTTAACTTCTTGTTCATTAAAAGTAGATTGTACTGCGTGACTAACTGCTGCTTTTTCTACTTTTTGTAGAGGTGTATCAAAAAAATCGGCATAAAGTTTCTCTGCCTTAGCAGGATCTTTGTCAGAGCCATTATATAAAAATGGTGACATTAGAAAGTTATAAGTTGCTTGCAATCCATTAGCAGCCGATTTATCTAAGCCTAATACATACTCATACATAGCACTGATGTGGTTATTTTCTTGCTTGCTGCTAAGATAGCGGTAAGAAGATAAATAAGCGTTAACTAATCCTGTGCGGATTTGTTCTGATTTGGCTACGAGTGTTTGGCGATCGCCATCATTTTTGGGTGCATTCGCTAAGAGTGAAAAAGCTAATACTTGGGGTTGTTGTTGTAAAGATACAAAAGTAACTACAAATGCCACAACAACTGCACCAGCAGCAGCAAATGTTTTATTTTTACCATGTTCTGAAGCAAAAGCTCTTAAAATTTTTGCTCCCGAATGTACATACATTGCTGTTAACACCGATGGCATTGCAATAAATAATGTGGCACTAAAACCAAGAATACTTAGCCAAGTGAGAATTAGGAATAACCCCCCCACAAAAGCTGAGTGATATAGTACATCCCATAATGGTTGTACCCATGCAAATTTGATGAATGCTTGCAACAGAAATATTGCTAAAGGCAAGGCATAAAATAACAATACTGCACCTGCATAAATGCCAAATATCAGCATTAATGTATGGGCTAACATTTGTATCCATTGCAAACTACTTTTGCGCCGGGAAACATAACCCCAAAATAATTCTCTAGTAAAAGCAGCTATACATACGCCCGTTGTTATCAGAATTTGGCTACTAGCTGATGTCAGTTCTCTAATCACAAATAACCGCAATAAACACAACACAAATAGTGGTGCTTCTACACCATAAAACAGGCGAATTAGTTGTAAAGGTTGTTTAATAAACCTCCAACCACCAATAATACTGCAAATTGTGGGAATGGCAATTAAAGTAACTAGAGTCAAGGAAAACTCAGTTGGAATATCACCTATTAAGGTTGCCTGAAATAATGGCACACCTACGTATGGCAATATCCCCACGTAAACTAACATTAAAAATGTCAGATTCCAAAGCCAAAAAATTGCGTAAAAACTTATATTCCAAAACCATTTCACAGCTTTACTCCTCCTAAAGTCGATGTTCCTGCATTCATACTCCAGCCTTAATAGTTCATAGTTCCTTACTTTAAGTTTTCCCTCAACCTTGGCTTTTCTAACAATTTGCTTAGATAATGAAATCTTGGCACTTTAACATCAAATATGCTATTTATCAATCCAATAGCCCACATCAGAAGGGTTTTGGCAATCTTAAGATTCTATGCCTCGATTTTAGAGCGTTGGCGTAGCCCGTCGTAGACATCGCTGCTCTATCCCTAAATTTCCTTACCCAGCGTATCTAATGTCTACGAAGGGCTACGTCTACGCCCCAATCTTTGTCAATAAACTCACTGTCTTTTAGAAAATGTTTTTGGTACGCACAATGCCAAAGTTATTGTTCTTGCTGCCATAAATAAAGACATTGATAGCCATAGTAAATGACTATTATGAAAGTACCAAGCTGTAATTGCTGATGGAATAAAACCGATTACAGTGGCTGTAAGCATAGCTTGCCGAAGTATATGACCTTGAGTCAACCCTAGAAAATAACCGTCTAACGCATAAGCGACTGAGCCAAAACCCAAAACTGGTAACAACCAGGGAATATAAGAACGTAAATGATTGATAATTTCAGTATGATTAGTCAGCAATCTTAACAATGATTCTGGGGCCAAAATAAATGCAGTAGCAAACATTAATCCTATAACTAAGCTACTGACTACAGAAGTTTGCAACAGTTTTTTTAAAGAAGTAATATTTCCACTACCTTGAAAAATTCCAGCCAAGCTCTCAGTAGCAAATGCCAAGCCATCTATGAAATATGCTGCCAAGCTTACCACTTGTATCAGCAGGGTATTTGCCGCTAAAATTTCAGTTCCTAACATAGAACTGAGGTTGCTAAACATCGCCATTGTCGAAATTAAAGCGAAAGTCCGAATAATAATTTCTCCATTCAGCATTAAAGCTGATTTTAAAACAGATAGGTTAAATAGTTCCCGAATTAAAGCTTGTATTTGTTTAAATGAAATTGTTTGACAATATAGCAAAATCCCTACTATTAGCATCAGATATTGACTAGTGGCTGTGGCTAACCCAGCTCCTTTACTTGCCCATCCCCACTGAACAATAAATAGATAATCAAGTAGCACATTTGTAAAATTACTAATAGCTGAAAGCAACAACACTTTACTACTTTGTGCTTGTCCAAGAAACCAACCAATCAAGACAAAGTTAATCAGTGTTGCTGGGGCACCCCATACTAAGGCATTATAGAAATCAACACCAGAACTTTTAACTTCTGGTGTAGCACTTAGAATCGCAAACCCTAATATTTGTAAAGGTTGTTGAAATATCAGGATGGCGAGTCCTAATATCAGTGCTAAAATTCCATGCTGTAAACCAATCAGTACTGCCGATTGGTTATCTTTACGCCCGATCGCCTGTGCAACCATTCCAGTTGTACCCATGCGTAAGAAACCGAATGTCCAATAAATATAATTGAATAAAATTGTTGCTAGTGCTACACCTGCTAAATGGCGAATTTCCGTTAAATGCCCTAAAAACATTACATCTATTAGTCCTGCCAACGGAACCATTAGATTTGAAAGAACATTTACAGATGCAAGTTTTAGAAAATGGCGGATGAATACTGAACGTTGAGCAAAGCTAGACAAAATTACTAAATCCTTTGACCTCTGTTAGAAATTGTAATTTACAAATAACAACACTAACTATCAATTTCCCATTGTGGAGATGTAATATAACTTCATTCCTTCTCTTATTTTTTCTTAGTACGATTTTTCCGAGGAGATTGGGACTGCATTTTTTACTCGGTATCTAGCAGCCCATTGTCCCACAATGCGATCGCAAGGACAAACCTATCAAGGTAGGGTGAACGCAATGTCTGCGGCAAGTTCTGTTTTTACAGAATTACACTAAAGATTCTAAAACTGTTAATGCACAATCTTATTTAGGGAAACCTATTGATATATATATATTGATGGGAACTGAGCGATGAAAGCTGTCTCTGTTTGCTGGAATTTGGTTAATGTAATTTTGACAGGTGGGATGCTCTTTTGGTGCGGCTTTGCCAACGCTCAAGTCACCGCAGATGGAACTGTCAACACCACTGTTTCCCAAACTGGTAATAATTTTACTATCACTAACGGTAGTGCTGCAAACAGTAACCTCTTTCACAGTTTCCAGCAGTTTAGTGTTCCCACCGGTACTTCAGCCATCTTTGATTTAATCAACACGCCTAATATATCCTCAATATTCAGTCGGGTTACAGGAGGTAGTGTTTCTCACATTGATGGCGTGATTCAAACTATTAACAACAACAACCCGGTTAGCTTATTTTTGCTCAATCCTAGTGGTATTGTCTTTGGCCCCAATGCTCAACTGAATATTGGTGGCTCCTTTATTGGTACAACTGCAAATAGCATTAAATTTGCTGATGGGGTGGAGTTTAATGCTACCAACACTACAGTAGCACCCCTGTTGACAATCAATGTACCAGTTGGCTTGCAATTTGGCCAAAACTCAGGCGGGATCGCAGTACAAAACTCGATTAATAGCATCCCCCAAACTCCACTCGGTTTGCAGCTAAGTTCAGGTAATACCCTTGCTTTGCTAGGAAATGGAATTGATTTAACAGGTGGCGTTCTCAAAACCGTAAATGGCTCGATCCAACTTGGTAGTGTCCAGTCAGGACAAGTTCGCTTAAATCCTACAAGCCAAGGGTGGACATTTGATTATTCTAATGCTGAGGGACTAAGCAATATCCAGTTGACTCAACAAGCACAAGTATCTGGCTTTGGGTTTGGCAATAGTATTATTCAAATGCAGGGTAGAGATATCAGCTTTTTAGAAGGTTCGGCTGTTACCAGTCAAAATCAAGGTGTCTTTTCATCAAATCGGATTACGATTAATAGCACTGGATTGTTTACCCTCGCAGGAACAAACCCAACAGGAACTAGAAGCAGCCAATTAGCAAGCTACACAACCGGGAAGGGGCAGGCTGGAGACATTACCATCTCAACTGGACAACTATTGCTGCGGGATGGAGCGCAAATCAAATCTCAAAACTTGAGTTCGGGGCAGGGTGGAAATATCATGGTAAAGGCTGCCGAGTCTATCTCAGCCAATGGATTTAATCCTGTCAATCCTTCAGTAATGACATCGATTTTGACAAGCTCGTTTGGTTCTGGAAAGGGAGGAAACGTTACCTTGTCAACTCAAAAACTTACAGTTGCTAACGGCGCTACTATTGGGTCAACGACTCTTACAATTGGTAATGGTGGCGATGTCGAAATTGATGCCTCAGATTCGATAAATGTTTCTGGAATTAATAACATCACATTTCTCCCTACTGTTGTGAGTTCATCAACAGTAGGAAGTGGAAATGCTGGAAATCTAACTATCACAACTGCACGATTAACAGTGGAGGCTGGAAGCCTAGTTACCTCTTCGACTGGCGCAATCGGAAATGCTGGCAATGTAAAGATTTTGGCTTCAGACTTTATCGAGGTGAGCGGTGCATCACCAAATACTATGTTAAGTAGTAGAATTGGCTCTAATGCACTACGCCTTAATCCTGTCACCCGTGCGACTTATGGGCTACCAGAATTTCCCAGTGGTAATGCGGGAGGGGTAATCCTGATAACGCCTCAATTGCGCGTTATGGATCGAGGTGACATCGGGGTGAGAAATGAGGGTACAGGCAATGCAGGTAATTTCGAGGTTTATGCTGACTCGATTCTCCTGACTAATCGCGGAACAATTTCCGCAACTACACAATCTGGAAACGGAGGAAACTTGGTTCTCAATGCTCAACAACTGTTATTAATGCGGGGTAACAGCAAAATTTCTGTTGAAGCCAAGGAAGCAGGAGATGGTGGTAATATCACGCTCAACGCTCCGAACATTGTAGGTTTAGAAAATAGTGACATTATTGCTAATGCCGTCAAAGGTCGGGGGGGCAATATCCAAATCACTACACAAGGGCTTTTCGGACAAAAGTTTCGTCCCCAACTGACGCCAGAAAATGACATCACTGCCAGTTCCCAATTTGGGGTTAGCGGCACGGTTCAAGTCAATACCATCGGCGTTGATCCAAATTCGGGTTTAGTTGAATTACCAGCAAATGTCACCGATCCATCTCAGCAAATTGCCACAGGCTGCGCGGACAATGAAAGCAACCGCTTTGTTGTAACGGGTCGGGGTGGTGTGCCGCAAAATCCAAATCAACAAGTAGTGAGCGATCGCACTTGGTCTGACACCCGCGATATCTCAGCATACCGCAATCGTGAGGTGACAGTCAAAATTCCTCCCTCTCCAGAGAGACTTGTCCAAGCTACTTCCTGGCATCGCAACGCTAATGGCAAAGTTGAATTAATTGCAACGCAATCTCCTGAAAATATACAACCCCAGTTAACTTGTGCTGCACTTGTGAAGAATTAGTTGCTCTAGGAACTTTGCAACCCCAAATTATCAGGACGTTTGTCTCTACTAAAGTTACTCTAATTCCGGGCGGTATCAAGATAAATTTATGCCGCCATCTTCGGCATCACAATATTTTTTATTATAAGTTCACCTATTGATGAATTGGTGTTTATTCCTGATGAAAGAGAACTTAAGCATCAACATCTTCTAAAGTGGTATTAAATAATTAATTTACGATGCGATCGCCATCATTTAATCGCATCCTGTTTGAAATACGGCTATTAGCATAAAAAGCGGACGAATTGTGAATATCTCGTCGAGCGAGGGATCATACTATGAAACCGGATTATCTTATTGTCGGTAGCGGTTTATCAGCATTAGTCTTTGGTGCTTTAATGTCAAATGGCAAGACCGTGCAAATCCTTGAAGCCCATGAGCATCCAGGTGGTTTTGGTCACACCTTTACGATGGCTAAAAAATATACATTTAATGCCCAATTCCATTATGTTTGGGATTGCGGTGAAGGACAAACGGTCAATCGGGTACTCAAGAAACTGGGCTTGGATCGGGAAGTGACTTTTGAACGGTACGACCCGGATGGCTTTGACCACATGCGAATGCCGGGATATGCATTAGATATTCCTTCGGAACCGGAAGAACTAATCCAGCGATTATCAAGGTTGTTTCCTGCATATAGCGATCGCATTCGCCAATTTGTTAACGATGTCGAAAAAACGAGCGCAGGTTTGAAAATACTCGCTCCTCCAGTTAAGCCAATTGAACTGCTCCAACATCCGGGTGAAGTAGTTTGTACCGTGCAATATCTCAACAGCACACTTCAGGATGTATTCGACAAGTTTCGGCTACCCCAAGCCGCCCAAACCTTATTTGCTCTGCAATGGCCTGATTTTCTGCTGCCTCCGAATCAACTCTCGTTTTATGCCTGGGTCGCTTTGTTCAAGGGCTATCAAGCCGGTGCATTTTACCCAACCCAGCATTTTGAGCATGTAATCAATTCTTTAGTCAAAGTGATTGAATCAAATGGAGGGCAGGTATTGCTCAACCATGAAGTCACAAATTTTAGACTCACAGACCGCACAATCACCGGAGTTGAGGCGATGGATCTAACTACCCATCAAACTCATGAATTTACAGGTGACACTGTGATTTGCAACATTGACCCCAAAAAAGCCGCCAAAATGATTGGTGAGTCAAACTTCTCTAAAACCGTGCGCCGAAAACTCAACTATGAGTATTCTGCATCTAACTACATGGCTTATTGCGTCGTCAAAGACCTCGACCTGCGAAATTATGGATTTGGCGAGTGGAATCTTTTCCACACAGGTCATCAGGATTTGAATGAAGCCTTTGCTCAGATGTATGAACACAATGATTTTTCCAATCCCAGCTTTGCCATCACAACGCCCACTTTATTGACACAAGCAAGTCGGGATTGTCCAGAGGATTGCCAGATTGTCGAATTCCTGACCGTTGCTAATTACAACTACTTTAAACAATTGCGGCAGAGCGATTCCCTTCGGGACGGCAAAGCCGAACGCAAAGCCTACAACCAGAAAAAGCAAGAAATCTTTGACTCTATTTTGGATGTCGTAGAAAAAGAATATGTGCCGAACTTTAGAAAGCATCTAGTCTTTCATATCACGGGCAGCCCTACCACCAATGAACGTTTTTGCTGGTGTCCCAATGGAAATTCCTACGGTTCTAGTCTCACACCGCGCAACATGGGTCTGGGACGCTTAAATCACGAAACCTCACTCAACAATTTCTATTTCTGCAATGCTTCATCAGGCTATCCCGGTTTTGCTCCCACATTCTGGACTGGAGCATTGCTGTATCAACGATTATCTGGTGATGTGCTTTTAGGCAATAGCTAAATAGACAGTTAGGAAGAGGAAAGGGGGCAGGGGGAAAGAGGCTTTTGGGATTTTTGCACAGATGCGGTAATCACAAGTGATTAACCGGACTTGATATCACACATATCATTCATATTCAACAACTGAGAGGTCAGTTATGAGAATTGCAGTTATCGGTGGTGGAGGCAGTGGTATGGCTACAGCTTACCTGCTTGATAAACAAGGGCATCATGTCACCGTGTTTGAACGGCAGCCGATGTTGGGGGGACATATTCGGACACTCAACAAGAATGTTCAGCCTAACCAATCTGATTGCAATGAAATGTTGGAAAGTGGAGTGCTAGAATTTCCTACTGTATTTCACAACTTCATTGCTCTTATGCAAGAGCTAGGAGTGGAACTAGAACCCATCCGTGTTGGTTCAGCTTTATTCCCCAAAGATGGCAATCCCTTTTTCTCGAAGGTCATGATTGAGAACAACTATACAGGTATTCACCGCCTCATTGAATCTCTGCGGTTCGATGTTCTCCATGCCCGTTCTGTTGGATTATGGCTAAAAACGCGATTTGCTCAGATGGAAGATTTTTACGATCAGCCACTATCTCAATATGTGAACAACCAAAGTATCAGTAATATCTGGCTAAAGTTGCTGACGATGTATAGTTACTCAATACCGTTTCAACTCATTGATAACTTTCCCGCAGAGATGGCAATTCCGATGTTACGCGACTACCTTGCAGTTAAATGGGTCAGGATTAAAGGCGGTGTATATTCCTATATTGAAAAAATTTTGGAACGATTTAAAGGTGAAGTCTTGTTGAATGTGGAGATTGCCAATATTGAAAGAAGCCTAGATGGTGTGAAAATCGAGCGATCGCAGCATGAGATCCAAGAGTTTGATAAAGTCGTGTTTGCCACGCCACCCGACCAAGTTATGGCGCTGTTAGCTGACCCAACCGATGCTGAAATTAAACGTTTTTCAGGTTGGAGAGCCAATTATGCAACCACTACAATTCATACGGATACTTCCATGTATGATCATCATCACATCCACCATCCCTCGGAATTTGATTTCTTCCAGACAGAGAGCCGATGGGGTTATAACAGTTATTTGAATCAGCTTTGCAACATATCATCTCCACAGCATTATTTTTTATCGTTTCAACTAGAAGGATTGATTGCTCGCGATCGCATTATTCACACTCAAAAACATCACACTCCGTTGTATACTACTGAGTCTTTTAGATATCGAGATGAAGTAGTTGCCACCAATGGAGAAAACAATACTTATTATGCGGGAGCTTATCTTGGAGATGGCTTGCATGAAGGAGCGATCGAGTCTGCCTTTCGAGTTGCTCAACTCATTGGTTCACCTTTGGCTCTCTCCATTTCTGGTTTCAACGACAAAAATACAAACATGCTCAGGTTAGCAGCATGTACAACAGAGCATGACAAAGTTTTGCAGGTTGATTAGAGGCGTTGCTGATTTCATATATGAAAATGATTCTGCATGATATTAAAATCCTTGCTACAAATTAACGCGCATGATGATGTCGTTATAGTCAACATCACCACCTCCTGGCAAATCTTCAAAGCTAAAGATGTTATCTCCTAACATCCGTATGTGGTCTACACCATCCCGATTAGCGCTGAGGAACGAAAAGTAAACTTGGTCAAGTTCTTGCCCATTCAGTACTTGTTCAAAACTACTATTGCTGACAATAAATGGTGCAAATATCGATTTATCAAGAGTAGCGCTCAAGGTTGTGGTGTTTTGGTTAGCGGTACTTAGATTGATACCTAGTTTTTGAGCATCTTTGATCGCAGCTTGAGTGTAACCAGCTTCACCTGGCAGCACAATGCCATTACCAGTATCAATAGCTCCGTTAAGGGGATCAATCACCCGATAAAAGCCAACAAAGTTATCGAAGGCAGCTTCACGATAAATCATGAAGTTGGCTGTGGTACTTTGGTTACTCATTTCGCGCAAGTCTAGCATCTCGCCTTGGGATCGAGTTTGTGTTTTTGTGCCCAAGGTTGGGAGTTGAGTAGTTGGCTGTATGGTCATTTCTAAGTCAAGAAAATTGCTGCCATCTGGGGTGCGCCAAACTAAGGAGAAGGTATTGTTACCTGCATCCAACAGCTTCAATGCATTATCACTGCCAACTACAGTGCCAAAGAATACGCTTTGATTTTGTCCGCGCAGGAGAGCATCAGTAGTACCATTTTGTACGGCGTAGAAGCCTAAACGAGTGTATGCTGGTAATTCGTCTAAGATGCGTGACAGTTCTTCTGCTGCAAAACCTTGGGGTAAGTTAGCGATCGCACTAAACATGATTTGCGCCCTTGCTAATGCTGCTTGGGCATAACCAGATGCACCTGGAGTCAGTCCGCCTATAGTACCAGCGTCGTCATCTACGACAAATACGCCAATTTCGTTAACTTGGGTACTATTGTTTTTATTGATTTTCAGTTTTAGTTTAGTTGCACTACCCAGTTTTAGCACTTTGTCATTGGCAAGAGAGCGACTCAGCAGCAATGGGAAATCTGGTTCATCGGTTAAACTAGCGTTGTTAACACTAAAAGGTGGAGCATATTGGATGCCAAAGTTGCTATAGAGTTCATTTTGATCGCGGGGTAACAAGTCTGTGTTGAAATTCCGTGCATAGATTTCCTCATAGTTACCTACTGCCTGAATTATCTTGACTACAAAGTCATTGGGTAAGCCAAGGGTGGCTCCTAAATTCCCTTTGATTCCTAAAAATTCCTGAATTTGGGCATCAGAATCATCAGCCAGGTTGTCATTGGTATTTTTAGCAATCAACTCATCAATGTTTTTTGAGGTAATACCATATTCTTCCGCCTGAATTAAGGAATAAGTTACCCAACGCACCACATCAGCCCACTCTGACTGGTTTTCGTCAATCACTAAAGCTAAGGGTTCCTTAGAGAAGACTTCTTTTAAAATTTCGTGTTCTTCTGGATGCTCAAAAGTCGGTATTTTTCCTGCCAGCAGGGTGATGTCATTGAAAATAGCATCCACATCTCCTTTGACGTAAGCAGCATACATATCATCACTGCGATCGAAGTAGGAAGGAGTGAAGCTGACATCAAATTTCTCCAGAGCATCTTCCAGGTTTTGCAGGGCAGAAGTTCCTGTGACGACACCAATTTTACGACCATTGAGGGTAGGTAGTGTAGTAATTCCGCTATCAAACCGAGTCAGAATCCCTTGTTGGCTGTAAAGATAAGTTGGACTGTAGTCAATTCCCAGCTTGGCATCACGTATCAGGTTGTGGGTATAAGCTCCCGCAGAAACATCAACAATGCCATTAGCTGCATTGACAAAAGCATCATTTAATGATTGGGTGACAAATTCAACTTTGCTTGCATCTCCGAACACCGCAGCAGATAAAGCTCTAGCTAAATCAACATCAAAGCCTTTGAGAGTGCCATCATTTTGTTTAGCGGCAATTCCTGGAAATTGTAGAGTTTCCGGTAAACCAAACTTGATTACGCCTCGCTGCTGAATCTCTGCTAACAATTGGCGCTGATCGTTATCGATTAACTGAACATCGTCTGAGCTACCAGAGAAAGGTAGAGAATACATTAAACCGCCATCTGTCCACAGAAGATTGCGATCGCGCTCTAAATTTGGGAAACTACGTTGATAAATCTCCCCATAGTTCCCCACCTGCTTAATTACTTGGACAACAAAATCTTTGCGGATACCCAAGGCTGCACCCAATTCGTCTTCTAAACCTAAGAAACGACGAATTGCCAGATCAGAATCATTATCATCACGCTTATCGGTATTATCAGCGAAAATCTGGTCAATATTCTGGGAACTAATGCCAAATTCTTCAGCTTGAATTGTCGCATTCGTCACCCAGCGCACAACATCTGCCCACTCTGACTCATTTTCCGGTAAGACTAAGGCAATGGGTTCTTGAGAAAATTCGACATCTAAAACCCGCTGATTTTGCGCTTGGGATAAACTGCCTACTCGATTATAAATCAGCGACCGATCTGTAGAAACAGCATCGATTTCACCTCGGCTATAAGCAGTAAATAGTTCATCAGTGGAGGTAAAGAAGCGGGGAACAAATTTAACTCCTTCAGGAGTTAAGAGGTTTTGTAAATTATCTAAGGCTGTTGTCCCAGTCAGCAGACCAATTGTGTGACTATTCAGGTCTAAGACATTTTTGATATTGCTATTAGCTCGGACAAGAACAGCTTGGTGATCGTAGAGATAAACAGGGCCAAAATCTACATTCAGGCTGGCATCTCTTGTGAGATTTTCGGTAACTCGGCGCGCACTTAAATCAACTTTGCGATCGGCAACGAGTTGGAATGTGTCAGCAAAATTGCTTGTAACCTGCTCAACTTTACTAGCATCCCCAAAAAGTGCCGCAGCCAAAGCGCGGACAAATTCAGTATCAAACTTCAGAGTATTTGATGATGCAGATGTACCCAATTTGATATAACCACGCTGCAAAATTTTGTCGAGCAGTGTAGGGTTATTAGTATTAGCTGCTTTGGCTGGATCGCTGGGTATTATAGAGTTGCTGTGATTGTTGTTGGTTGGCGGAGAAATCGCCGTGGGTTGTTGATCAACTATCTGAATATTGTCAGCTAGATTCGGGAAGTAGGAATATGTATCGCCTTGATTTTGGATGAGAGCAATATTTTTACCTTTAAAATCTAACACACCACTAATGAAGCGGAAATCATTCAGATTGGTGACACCAAAACCTTTGCTAGAAATCTGAATTTTATCTCCTTCTTGAGGATTGAAATCCAAAATAGTATCAAATCCATCTTCAGGAGAATTAAGGAAGAAGACATCTGCACCGTCACCGCCATTGAGGATGTCATCACCCGTACCACCAATTAAAATATCATTGCCATCATCAGCAACCAGCCAATCATTATCCTCATTACCGTTCAGGATATCATCGCCGCTGCCGCCTGCAATTTCATCGTTACCATGATTTCCTTCGAGATAATCATTGCCAACTCCACCATTGAGGATATCTGCACCGTCACCCCCCACGAGGCGATCGCTTCCGGAACTACCTGCGATAAAATCATCTCCGAAACCACCGTCAAGGTTGTCATCCCCGAAATTCCCTTCAAGAACATCATCACCTAAACCACCGATCAGGGTATCGTTACATTGAGCGCCTAAGAGATCATCATCTCCATCTTTACCATCCAGCAGATCATTACCATAATCCCCATCTAACTGGTCATCATCTGGAGTGCCATTTAAGGTGTCATCACCTAAGCCACCGCGAATATCAGATCCCTTGACTACACTATCAATTACCTGCTTCTCATCATCTCCAATCTTGATTAACGCTACTTTTGCTGTCGGATCAATAAGATAACCTTCGCCAACAGACTTGAGTGTTAGGGTAATGGATTCTTGACCTTCGGTACCTTCGTCATTTAGGGCAGAAACCGTGATTGTGGCACTGCTTTCTCCTGGTTGAATGTAGAGTTCTTCTACATTTTCTTGTCCAACTTTATAATCTTCATTCTCAGTTCCAGTCCCAGACAGTGAGTAGAGTATCGTTAACTCTTGATTCGGTGCAACTTGACTGAGTTCAATAGACATCTCCAAAATAGTATCATTCTGTGATAAAAGAACATTAGAAAAGTTTTTTGACACATAAATATGAGTGATATACTGAAGCACATTGAAGAAAATCCTAAAGAAACACGGAGGTTAATTGGCCTGAAGTATGAACAGTTACAACAATTAATCAAAAATGCCGAACAATTAAATTATGAAAAACAAGCTTTAAAAGAATCAAAAAAAATTAGAATTATTGCTGGCGGTGGAGGTCGAAAACCAAAACTATCTGTTACAGAACAAATAATTTTAACCTTGGTGTATCTCAGACAAATGACGACATTTCAACTTCTTGGTATCCAGTTTGGAGTGAGTGAATCGACAGCGAATGACACATTTAATTATTGGTTGCCAATACTGAGAGAATTGCTTCCATGCAGTTTAATTGAACAAGTAAAAAAAAACGAGTCTGACTTGATGGTAGTTCAAGAAATACTTACAGAGTATGAATTAATTGTAGACAGCTATGAACAAGTCAGGGAAAGACCCAGAGATAATGAGGAACAAGAAAAATATTTTTCAGGCAAGAAAAGTAATCATACATTTAAAAGCCAAATAATCATTATGCCAGATGGTAGAGATATTGTTGATCTTGTGGCAGGAGAACCAGGCCCAAAAAGCGATATAACAATGTTTAGAGAAAATCGTGATAATTTTGACCTAAAACAAAGTTTTAAGGGAGATTTAGGTTATATAGGAGAAGATGTAATTGATACTCCAATTAAGAAACCAAGAAATAAAGAGTTGACAACTGACCAGAAAAAATCAAACAAAGAATTTTCTTCTAAACGAATATTTGTCGAACATCGAATCCGTTCGGTAAAAATCTTTCGAGTTGTTCAAGACAGATTTAGGTTAAATCCCAAAAAGTATGAACAAGTTATTTTGACAATTTGTGGATTAGTCAGATTACAAATTAGAGCGCTAATATTACCATTAAAAATACCTGCTATTTCATTAGGTTAAAATTAACGCATATAATTAGATTTTTTTGCCTAATTATCAACAGTCAATATCTCAAAGCATTATTCTGTCGTATAAACTAGCTAATTTAGGATGATTGCATTTACGGACTATAGCCTAGCCACATAAAGACTTTGAACGTTTTCGGAGATGTCTAATTTTAAATTCTGCTTTATTATCAGTAGTTTCATTGATGTCTTCAGTAGCAATAACGCGAATTATGCGATTGCCAAAGGCGCTGATATCGGCATCTACAAAAGTATAGTTTTGGTTGAGGGTGGTTTGAAATTCTTGGAAGATGACATCTGGATTGCCCCCCTCAGCCAATTGCTTAACTAACTTTGCGACATCGCCTTGAACTACTCGCTTCACAGAAGCTAAGGCGGGTAAAGCATCCACTAGAGATTTTGATGCACCAACTTTAGCAACTTGGGATAAGAATTTGTTCCCTTCGGCGGTAATTTCAGCAACTTTACTTAGTTGGGCATCTGTTGCTGTGAGTTGATTTTCTGCGAGTAAGAAGGTGAGGAAAGACTTGACAACTTCTGAATTCGTTAAATCAAAAGCTGGTAATTGCTGTTGCGATCGCTGTTGGAAAAACTTCGCCAAAGATGCGATCGCCTCTAGTAAATTATTGGGATTGCTCTGTAAACCATCCAGAAAAGCACGCCCATGATTTAGCAACGCCTGTACTTGAATATGGGTGAGATAAATAGTTAAACCTTTTTGGCTACCTTTACCTAAAGCCAAAAGCGGATCAAAGGTATCGATATCATCGTCAAATTTTTCTAGCCCTAGTTGCTCTTTTACCAGCACATCTGCTTCTTTATCAGTTAATCCTGCTTTTTGAACTAATTTCGCTCGTAAACTCGTTAGAGGCGTAATAATCTTGGCATCTGGAAGCGCAATCAAAGCACCAGATGGCAAGCCACTGGAAGTATCAAAACCATCCAAAGCTAGCAATTGCCCTTCTGATGGGTTAATGATGCCATCACCATTGATATCGAATTCTTGGGGTAAATCTAAATTAAATTGACCATATTCATCGGAAATGGTCTTAATTTCGCCTTCATCCCATTGATTGTTGAAATTCGTATCGAAGATAATTGTCGCTGCCGCAATATAGCTTTGAGAAACAGAACCACTAGCACTAAATCCTGATGCACCCAAAGAGAACTTTGCTAAATTCAGTCGTCCAAATTCTTTTTTCCAGACTGAACCCAATCCGAAAACTTTAATTTCTCCTTCGAGAAAAGCATCAACTTTACCATTGAGGTTAAACAATTCAAATGGTTTGTCGATCCGAGAAATAATTTCAGAAGCTCGAATCTTGCCATCGCTGGTGCCATTGTTTTCACCCACATCGACAATATCTAAACCAACCGTACCTTGAATACCGCCTCGGAGCGTTGCGTCAGCAATTAAGGCTTTTAACTGCAAGCCAGCAGCAATAGTGGCAGTTAAGGTCAACTCATCAACATCTTTTCCTGTACTATCCCAGTCACTTAGATAGAAACCATCGAAGACTTTATAGGAATCCTTTAAGGAGAAATTGTTGTTTTTCCACTGATTAATTCCATAGGTATCAAAACCCCCAACCAAATTTGTTTTGGCTGTAAATCCACCGCTTAACTCTCCATAGACAGGAGTATAGATAGGGAAGCTTTGTGAAATAGCAAAGTTAAAATCAAGGTCGGGGATGTCATAAATCACCAGGTCGGTAGTTTTACCTAACAGCAGATCAATTGCCTTGAGGGGATTGGTGAGGATGGGGAACTGTAACCCTTCAAGATTTTTTAGTTTGCTGAAGAAACTAGATGTAGCTTTAGCATTAGGATTGCTACTAACTTTCTGTTCCGATTGCTTGAGTGGATCGGATGTGGTTTTTGTTGTTTGTAGTCCGTTAGTATTACCCGCACCAGTATCTACTTTACCCGCAGCATCTTTAGCATTCTGACTGGCTGCTTTAAAGTCAGTTAATGCATAGCTGCCCAAATCAATCACAATCGGTTCATTAGCAGGAATCTGGCTTAAAATCTCAATCAGATCGATAATATCCCCGGCAGCCTTGATGAATTTTTCTGATTGTTCTAATTTCGCTTTCTGTTCTGCTGGAACTAACTTTTTGGCAATTTCTAAAAGAGTGATTTTTTTATCATTATTCGCATCAAATACTTTTCCTAGCCCCAGTTCACCCAGAAGTTTTGTATCACTATTTAACAGTTTAATTACAGGGCGAATAGGTTCAATAATTTCGTTGACTTCTTTAATAATTGGCCCAAGAAAATTACTAATAAATGTCCCTAAGTCAATAGCGATATTATTAAGTTTGATGTTGGCCCCATTTTTTTCGGCTTGTTGTTGATTGCCGTAGTTAAATATGGGGAATTGAGCCGCGATATCAAAACTGAAGGATGGAAATACTGAATTACCGTTGATACTTGTTTTTGCTTTCAGTCCCAGATTTGCCGCACCTACTAATTGATACTCAACCAGGTCATAGAAACCTTGTTTTGCCCCAGATTTAGCTGTTTTTAGTAAGTTGACCAAATCCAAGACACTTAAGCGATTGCCATCATTAATGCCCTGAGATTCCCACTTGCCATTTTTGTAACTTAAGCCAACTTGCAAGCCGCTCAACTCTCCTGAAAGACTTATTTCTTTATTGGAGGAAGCGCTGCTTTTAATCACGCTAATTTGAGGATTATCTAGTTTAATTTCCGGAATATATTTAGTAATCACCTCTGGCAAGCCCAGAGTTTTACTTAAGGATGTGAGATTAAGACTAGTTGGCGAAACTATTTGTACGCGATCGTTACTGACAAATAAATTAACAGTAGACGGCAGTAAATCTACATCCCCAATTTTGGCTGGTAATCCCAAGGAAGTGGCTAAATTACTCAGATTAATGCCACTAGCAGAAAACTGATAATTGGTTGTTTTATTAAAATTGCTCAGTGTCAAGCTGGGATTGGTTAAAGACAAATCGGGGATGGTGGTGAATACAGTGTCTAGCCCAGGAATTGCCTTAATTACCTGATCCAGTTTGATCTGATCCGATGTAACTTGAAATTTATTGCTTTCTAATGTCAAATTGACCGTACCAAAAGCATTCAAGACCTGGGTAACGGTATTAGACATTTCACTCGGCAATATGGATTTCGCTTTTTCACCAAGCCAAGATGTTAACTCTTTTGTTGGTAATTGATCTGCCTTAAATTTAAAAGTTGCATCTTTCCAAGTGCCAGCTAACCCGCTAGCATTCTTCTCCGGTTTGATAATGGTGATACTGGGATTGGTAATTGGTAGTTTTAAATTATCAACGGATAAGTTATCTATGCCAGGAATCTTTTTCAAGACTGTGGCTAAATCGAGAACGCCTTCGTAAGTGATTTGGATGGAATTTGTGCCTAGCTGTACATCAAGGCGACGAGCTAATTCCAGAAGATCATTGACAACATTCATCACCTCTTGGGGGAGTTGAGCGTTGGCTTGTTTGGTCAGCCAATCTACCAATTCTTCCTTGGGTAAATGATCTGCTGCAAAGGTATAATTTGCTTTGCTGAGTCCTTTATTTAAGTCATAAATTGTCAGCACGGGATTGGTAATCGGTAAGTTCAATCCTGTGGTTAAGTCTGACAAGCCCGGAATCTTCTGAATAATCTTGCCAACATCCAGCGTTCCGGGGTAACTAATTTGCAGTTTATTGTTCTTGAACAGGACATCAAACTCTGCGGCTGTATCCACTAACGCAGACACAATATCTTTGACGGATTGGGGTAGTGCAGACCCTGCCTGGTCGATTAACCATTGCTTTAATCCGTCTTTTTTGAGTTTTTCGGCGGTGAAGTTAAAGTCTGTTTTGTAAGTAGTGTCTGTGGGTTTGTCTTTGTATCTGGTAATCGTGAAGGCTGGCTTGCTAACTAACAAACTGCCTGCTGGTGGCAATGTTAAAGTTTTGACTCCATCAATTTGTCCCAGAAGCTTAAACAGATCAAAATCACCATCATAAAGAACTTGAATTTCGTTCTTGTCAAGGACAACGTTGAGATTGCCTTTTTGCTCAGACAGACTCTTGAGAATATCTTTAGCAGCTTGCGGAAGTATATCTGCTGCTTGATTTCCTAACCAGGTAGTTAAGTCTAGAATCGGGACATTTTCTGCCTGAAAGCGAAAGTCAGCTTTTTTGCCAGGGTTGAGAATAGTAATACTAGGATTCTTAACATTAAGAGTTAAATCTTGGGAATTAAAGGAGGATAACCCAGGAATATTCTTAATTATGTCTACTAGCTTTAAGTCACCCTGATAAGTTACTTGAATTTGACTATCACCGACTTTAACATCTAGCTGTTCACCTATTGCGCTTAAGGTGTCGAAGATAGATTGCAGTTCTGCCGGAATTAGTTCTTTTCCTTGGACTTTCAGCCAATCAATCAATTCTTTTTTGGGCAAGCGATCGGCGACGAAGCTATAATTAGCCTTTTGATTGGCTCCGAGATTGCTAATTGTGAGACTAGGGTTGAGAACAGGTAACTTGAATTGGTCGCGGGGAAGGTCTTTAACGCCGGGAATTTGCTTGAGGATGTCGCTCAGTTCTACTGTCCCTTCGTAGGACAACTCAATTTGATCGTTACTGACTTCTAAATCAATTCCTTGAGCGATCGCACTCAAACTATTTACTATTGCTACTACATCTTCTGGTAGTACGGCTTTCGCCTGCTCTGTTAACCATGTTGCGAGTTCTTCTTTGGGTAGGCGATCGCTCTTGAAGAGGTACTGAGCTTTTTGATTGGGATCGCTACTCTTAGGATTAATAATGGTAATGCTGGGATTGGTAACTGGCAAGTTAAGTCCCGCAAGGGCTTTGATATCTTTCACACCCGGAATCAAGCTAATGACTTTCACAATGTCAAGATCGCCAACCACAGCGATTTGCATTTGTCCAGTTCCTAAAATGAGATTAATGTCAAGGTCTTTACCATTCTTATCTTTACCGATTGCTAGTAGCTGATCGAGAAGCGTACCCACTTGTTGGGGTAAGACATTGCCAGTATTAGCCTTTACCCAAGTAATTAGGGGTTGAACAGGGAGGCGTTCGGCACTCAAGAGATAGTCAAATTTATAGGCTCCTCCTTGCTTACCTTGGTTGATTAATGTCAAGCTGGGATTAGTAACAATGAGTGCCAACCCATTCAAAGGTAAGTCTTTTACCCCCGGAATTAAATTGGCGATCTGCATGAGATCGATATCGCCGCGATAATCCAGTTGAATTTTATCTTTGGCAAAGACAACATCCAGATTCGCTGATAACTTATCGAAGACAGCTTTAACATCTGCTGGTAATTGAGAACTGATTAAATCGAGCAGTTCTTTTTTGGGTAACTTCTCAGCAGCAAAGCTAAAGCTGGCGTTCTTACCAGGGTTGAAGATAGTCAGACTGGGGTTGATAATGTTGAGGGGAGTTGTAGAACTAGCAAGCAGTTCTTTTACTCCCGGAATCAAGCCAAGCACTTGCACCAAATCGACTGCACCATTGTAGGTGACTTGAATCTGGTTGTTGCCCATAACCACATCCAACTGCTGTGCTACCGCAGAGATATTATCGAGTAGCGATCGCACATCTTCAGGCAATTGGGCTTTGATCCAAGTAATTAGTTGTTGTTTGGGTAACTGATCGGCAGCAAAGCTAAAGCTGGCATTTTTACCCAAATTCGTAATCGCAAATCTGGGATTGAGAACAGGTAACTGCAAACCATTGAGTGGTAAGTCTTTTAATCCCGGAATGACTGCGATAATTTTGGCTAAATCAAGGTTTCCTTTGTAACTCAGTTGCAGTTGATTGTTACCCAATTCCACATCCAAGCGATCGCCTATGTTCAACAGGGAATCGATGATGCTACTCACTTCTGTTGGAAGCAACGCCTTAACTTTTTCAGTTAGCCATTCTGTTAACTGTTTTTTGGGCAACTGTTCAGCAAGTAAACTATAGCTGCGATTCTTGGCGTTGGTAATGACAGTAAAGCTGGGATTGAGAACCGGAAGTTGTAAAGTACTGGGAGTCAAAGAACTTAATCCCGGAATCACCCTCAGCGCCTTGGCTAAATCGACTGTTCCCAGGTAGTTGATTTGAGTTTGTTTATCTCCCAGCACTAAATCAACTTGAGAAATTTCCTTCAACAGTCCCGTGAAGACATTGCGCGTGCTTTCATCGGTAATGTAAGTGTTAACCTGATTAGTCAACCAAGTTTTCACTGAATTGATGGTGTTGAGCGGTAGCCGATCGGCACTGAAGCTGAAGCTAGGGGAATCTTGAGGATTGGTAATCGTGATGCTGGGATTAGCGATCGCTAAATCTAATCCTTTGAGGGGAAGTAAAAAGTCTCCTAGTTGCGTGGTGATTTTATCGAGGATAGTTTTGAAATTGAGATCGCCTAAATAGGTGATTTGGATTTGATTGTTGGCAAACTTCACATCGAGATTCTCAACAACCGCGATCGCTCCTTTGATAAATTCTCGAACATCTTGGGGTAACTTGGCGATGACAGTTTTTGTCAACCAATTGACTAATTCTGTCTTAGGTAAGCGATCGCTAGCAAATGCAAAATCAATATCTTTGAGATTCTTTGTTCCCAAATTGCTGAGAGTGAGGCGCGGATTGTTAACAGGTAAAGTCAATCCATCTAAAGATAGGTCTTTAATGCCAGGTATGACTTTTGCGATCGCAGCTAAATCGACATTGCCCTGATAAGCTAATTGCAATTGGCGATCGCTAAACAGAATATCCACCTGTTGGGCGATATCAGAAACCTGATTTACATGGATTTAGCATCTTCGGGTAACTGCTGCACCAACCACTCAATCAGTTCCTTTTTAGGTAAGCGATCGGCACTAAAACTGTAATCAATATCTCTGCTGCTAGGATTCGTAATTGTTAGCCGAGGATTTGTTACAAGTAGTTTCAGGGTGTTTAATGGTAAATCCTTTAGCCCCGGAACTTGTTTTAAAATCGCCCCTAAATCTAGATCGCCCAAATAAGCAACTTGAATCTGGTTTTTACCTAGTTGTAAGTCAACATTTTCTGTTAACTGCAATAGATTATCTAAAACCTCACGTACCTCTTGCGGTAGAAGGTTTACAGCTTTATTCTTCACCCAATCAATTAGCTCTTTTTTCGGTAAGCGCTTCACAGAAAAAGCATAATCAACTGCTTTATCTTTCACGCCGAAATTTAGTAACGTTAGGCTGGGATTAGTGACAGGCAAATTCAACTCTTCTAAAGGTAAATCTGTCAACCCAGGAATTAAGGGTATTAATGCATTCAACTGCAAATCGCCGTTATAAGTGATTTGCATTTGTTGATTGCCCAAAATCACATCTACCTGTTCCAATCCAGAAGCAAAAAGTTGATTGAGAACAGTTTGTGCGTCTGCGGGTAAAAGTTCTTTACCTTTTTTGCTTAACCACTCTATCAGAGGACGTTTTGGTAGACTGTCAGCAGCAAAGGCATAATCTGGAGTCCCTTTGAGATTACTAATTGTCAGGTGGGGATTGGTAACAGGTAAAATCAATTCAGTTAAAGGTAAATCTTTAACCCCTGGAATTACTTTAGCTAACTTGGCTAAATCTAAGTTACCTTGATAAGCGACTTGAATTTGATCCTTCCCTAACACCAAATCGATGTTTTCTGTAAAATCTAACAGTTGATTTAAAACACTTTGAACTTCTGCGGGTAAAAGTGTTTTTCTTTGGTTGCTTAACCAATCTACTAGTTGTTTCTTTGGTAGACTATCGGCACTAAAGGCGTAACTGGCATTTTTGCTCTGAGGATTGGTAATCGTAATGCTAGGATTGATGACAGGTAGCGTTAATCCATTTAAAGGTAAATCTTTAATCCCAGGTATTACTGTTGTCAGCTTCGCTAAGTCTAAACTATTTTTATAAGTGACTTTAATTTGCTCTTTTCCTAGCACCAAATCAATTTTTTCTGTCAGTGCTAAAAGCTGATTTAAAACATCCTGACTTTCTGTGCTTAAAAGTGTTTTGCCTTGGTTAGTTAACCAATCTACTAGTGCTTTCTTCGGCAGTTCTTGAGCGATAAACGCATAATTTGCACTTTTACTACCTGGATTGGTAATCGTAATACTAGGATTGGTGACGTTTAGGGTTAATCCCTTCAAGGGTAAATCTTTAATACCTGGAATTATACCAGTCAACTGCGCTATATCTAAGTCGCCTTGATAGGAGACTTTAATTTGATGCTTCCCTAATACTAAATTGACTTTTTTTGTCAGGGCTGAGAGTTGATCGAGAACACTTTGAACTTCTGTAGGTAATAGAGTTTTGCCTTGGTTTGCGAGCCAAGTTATTAATTCTTGTTTGGGTAGACTGTCAGCCGCAAAAATGTAGTCTGCATTTTCCTGCCCTAAATTTGTAATAGTTAATCTGGGTTTTTCGACAGGTAACTTCAATCCTTTGAGTGGTAAATCTTTAACTCCAGGAATCACACTCAACAGCTTGGTTAAATCTAGGGTTCCTGTATAGGTAATTTGCAGGTCTTTTTGATTAGGCAAATTTGTCAGTGCGATGTCAACATTACCCGCGTCTTTGAGGAGAGTTAACAGCGCTGTTTTCACTTCTGGAGAAGCTTGCTTGAGCAGATCGGCGATCGCCTGATCTATACCAGAAATCTCTGTAGACGGCTTCTTTAACCAATCTATTAAGGTTTGGGTAGATACCTTGGGAAAAGCAGAAGTTAAATCTGGAATTCGCTCAATTGTCTGCAAATTCTGATTGTATTGCACCGTTTTTTGGTCTACCGTCTGTGCCAAAGTACGACTACCCACAGGAATTTGCTGCATCTTTTTGGTGGGAATCGCCTTGGTGAGTTGATCGGGTAGCCCTTTATCAGGATTCGCCAAAGGTTCACTGGGCGCTTTTTCTGACGGAACAGCGGCAAGACTCTTCGTTTTGGGAATTGTTACCGCATCATCTGGAGAGGTTTCTACTTGAGTAGCTTTAACATCAATTGTTGTAATTGTAGGAGTCTCAACAGTTTGACGTTTGTTTTTCTCTGCTTCGGGATCTTTGAGACGGGCGTTAAAAGAAACCCCTAACTTCGTCGGATTTTTATCGTCGTCTTTAAAGTCAACTTGCAAAAATCCTAAATTCCCCTTAGCTGCAAAACCTGGGAGGGTGAGGCTGACATCCGCACTCAATTTTGTCTTTTCTGGATCGAGATAGAACCCAAGTAACTTATTTAGCCCAAACCCAATCGATAGATCAAATTTAAAATCAGCACTGAGTTTCCCTTGCGATTGAAACCCAATTCCTAAAGCTGGTAACCCCAAATTGCTAGACAGATTGACATTAAAGGCGTTGTACTGCTTTTTCAGTTCAAAGGAAAAATAAGTGTCTGTATCTGTAACTTTAGTATTAACTTTGACACCAGTAAGTCCTAAATCTGTTAAAGCGTTTTCAATAATGCTATCGAGTTTTGTTGAAGTCAGGCGATCGGCTTGCGCTTGAGAAATGCCTTTAACAATCGCATTCCCTAAATCTGCAAACAACGTCGGCGAACGCCCTTCTAAAGAACCAATAATTGGCAATTCAATTTGATTTATCGTCTGTTGCAGTGTCCCAAAGCCTGCTGTTACGCCTTCAGTGGTTTTTGCTTTATCCAGAACGCGATCGACTAAACCAATAGTTTGATCGACAACTGGTAAATTATGGTAATTGGGATCGCTACTGGTAACTTGATATTTAATCTTCGCCTCATGGGGATTTGTGGGGTCTGTATCGGATTCGAGGATACCATCATCAAACCCTTGCACATTAACGGTTTGCAGTTGATACCAATTTTCTGGTTTAAACGTTAGCGTCACCGAATCAACAGGCTTAGGAATTCCACTAGACAGATCCATCAAGGTTAACTGCTTTTTCCCATTTTTCGTGGTGGGGCTAGTTAACGTTAATGTCACAGGTGCAGAAGGTTCACTCAGTAACGACACTTCAAATTGAGAATAGCGAATTTGATCCTGATCGCTAGTTTTGAAGGGATCATCTTCGATCGCAACTGTCCGATTTCCCGCTTCGACAATTCGCACTCCTGGGACATCATTGTCAATAATATTCAGACTGGCTGATTTAGTAGCATTATCTAACTTATAGCCGTCACCAGGAAGTAACTCTACCGACACTGTTTCTGAAGGAATTCGGGCCACAGAACCTGCCGTAATTTGCTGTGCTACAGCAGAGTCAACATTTACTTGAATATCGCCCCTGTAATTTAGTACGTTATTGTCAACAGGGTTATTATTAGTGTCAACTGTCCACTTGGCCCCATTCTTTAAGCTGCCATTGACACCCTTGTCAGTGATATCTGTAATTGTTCCCGTTGTTAATTGCTGTTGGTTGATACTATTAGTATTAGCACTGTAGTAAACATTTAAACTATCTTCTTTACCAATGAGAAAACGGTTCATGTTTTCTACAATTTGCTGTTGCGTACGGGCAGTATCCCAAATTCTGACTTCCGCTATATTCCCCTGAAAATACTTATCATTTGCCCAATTACTGCGAGCAATGTAATTACTTGCCCGATCCACATTCTCAGCTATATTTTGTCCGCTTGCTGATTTTACTAACTCTCCATTGATATAGAGATGAGCATTTCCTTTACCATCATTGACTCCAGCAACATGAATCCACTCACCAGTTGGTAGCAAGTTCTCTGTGGTTACCGATGTATAGTTTCTGTTTTTCCCTACATAGGTTTCTAAGCGCAGTCTCCCTGTAGCACCATCAAAATTCAAAATGATGTTATTTTGTGCTTCACCATTACCAAAATCAACAATCCGTGAGAATGATTGATGTTGATCGATTTTAATCCAAGCCTCAATTGTATAATCGCCGCTAATTTTCGGATCATTGACAGAAACGTAGTCATCCTTGCCATCAAAGTTGAACCAACCTTGGCCAATTTGAGTCAGATTTGTGGTTTCAGTTACGGTTCCTTTAATATTACCAAATTCAACAATGCTGTCTTTAGACAATGGCAAAGATTGGGCATTTTTTACGTCTTTATTAGAGCTTAAAGCTTTGGCAGAAACTCCTAATTTTAATGTTGTATTGTTAATTCGAGTTACATTCTTAACAGAAAGGTTTAGGTCTTCAACTACCTTATCGTCAATGGGAACAATCGGCACTAAGACTTGATTACCAAAAACGCGAACCTTACCAGTTGTATTAGAATCAGTTTGAATTGATTGATAATCTTGATTGAGAGTAGCACTTCCTCCATTAATACGATAATTGACCTCAATTCCTGTATTTTCTGGAGGTAGTGATGTCAGATCGCGATCCAAGTCGATAATGAAGTATCCAGGAGTGGAGAAAATTTCTGCTGCGGCTCTCCCTGCTGTAATGCGAGCTGTAGGAATATCATTATCTTTGATGAGGACTTCTAAAGGCTTGAGAGTTGCAGTTAGTTTTTTATAAAGTTCATCCTCTCCAGAAACTTGGAAGTTGATCTGACTTTTTTGTAGATACTCAACTTTGTCATCATCAACAGCAGTAATTTGAACGGTTTGAGGTATATCCCATGTTTGTGAATCGAAGGTAAGACTGACTATTTCTCCAGGTTGTTTACCGATGAAGTTAAATTCCTCATTACCTGGAGTCATCGTTACCACGACGTTACCAACAGGTTGACTGTTGAGCTTAATTGTAAAGGAATCTCCTGTACCTTCTGTCACACCCACTAGTGGAGTGATTGTCAATCCTGCCTGGTCACCATCGTCATTGTTGACGACAGTCAACTGATATTTTTTCGTATCGTTCGTATCGTTATAGTTGGGGTCATTACTTTGAATACGTCTGTTAATAACATAACTAACAGCCCCATCTTGAACGCGATCGTCCTGGGGAACAATGAAAAATTGTTGCGGTTGATTCCAATTGTCGGGAGTAAATTTTAAAGCAACTTCATCTGAAGATTGTGACTTTTTTGAGTTTTTGGTGATGAGTTTTCCTTCTATATTATTACTAGTAGAAAAATAAATCTCAACTGTATCTGTGGGTTTACTGGTTAATTCGGCTGTGAAGGTGAGGGGAGTAGTATCGCCTTCTTTCGTAGAAAATTGTAGCGACTGTAATGATTTTCCTTGAGCATCCTTAATCAGAATTCCAGCTTGGTCATTATCTTGAATTGTCAGAGGTTGCCGGAAATTTTCTGGCGCATTTTGATCGATTTGATATCCTTCTCCACTACCGAGTTTCAGATTAATAGTTTCGTCTGTTTCTTTAATTTGATCGCCAATAGATTTAACTGTAATTTCAGCGCTAGTTTGTCCTTCAGGAATCACAACTGCTGGAAATTGCTTGAGGTATTGCAGTTTTCCATCTGCTGCGCCAATGACAACATCTACACTGCCATTGTTATTTAAATCGGCAAAAACAGGCGCACTATTTGCTCCTACTTTCCACGGACTACCAGGGAAGTTGATAGTATCTACGGTAAAAGTTGGTGTTGTTGGGTTACCTGTATTGCGATAGAAAGCAACAGAACCGTCTTTTCGCCCCACAAATAAGTCTAAGTCACCATCGTTATCGATATCTGTGAAAGATGGGATGCTATTATCGCCAACATCAATACCGTCAAATGGACTATTTTCTTTAAGTGAGAAGACTGGTTTTGAAGCTGTGCCAGTATTTATGTAGTATTTGAGTTTGCCATCAGCATTACCAAGAATCAAATCTAGATCGCCATCTTGATCGAGATCGGCAAAGGCTGGGGCACTGTTTTGCGGTACACTAATATTTCTAAAATAGCGTTCAAAAAAGTTTGGCAGGCTGTTATTAATTTCTTCAAAAGGATTACTTAAGCCGAAACGCTGCCCAAATTTAACTCCTGTGCGATCGCTAATATTTTCATACTCGGCAAGTTTGCCATCGGCATTACCAACAATCAAATCTAGATCGCCATCTTTATCGAGATCAGCAAAGGTTGGCGTACTGTTATTGCCTACATTAATGTTGTTAAAAAGATTATTGGTTTTTTGTAGTTCTTTAAATAAGGGAACAGCAGGTGTACCAGTGTTTTCATAAAATGCGATTTGACCGTCGGCTTTGCCAACAATTAAATCTAAATCGCTATCTTGATCGAGATCGGCAAAACTGGGCGTACTAAATTGACCGACACCTATCCCTTGAAAGGGGCTATTATCGCTTTGTAATTGGAAGTAGTTTGTATTGAGGGCGAAATCCTGATTTAAGGTTGCAGTACTCCCATCTAAAGATAAGAAGACCGTGGTTCCCCCTTGTGGTGCAGGTCGGTCGAGTACCACTTTCAATGTTTGCGTGCCATTGTCTTCAGCAAGATTGACATTCCCTCCTTGCAAGCTGGCGATCGCTATGGTAGAGTCAGGACGAGTTATGGTTACCGAATTATCGATATCGTCATCAATATCTTGATTGGCAACGGCAATGGGAAACGTTAATTTATTGTAGTTAGAATCACTACTTGTAGTTTTTGCTTGTAGCTGATAAGTAATATCGCCATCAACTTTATTATCAGGCTTCCCAACAATATCAAAGAGTTGGTATTTATCCCAGTTGGTTGGAGTAAAAGTGATTGTCGATACAGAAGCACCGTTATAGAGTTTTAACTCACCTTCAGCCTGATTTAATCCATCAAAGCTGACGGTGACATCTTGAGTAGGTTGACTTTTCAGACGAATGGCAAAGGTTTCTTTATCAACCCGTTCTGAGGTTTGCAATGTCCGGAACGTAGGGGCAATTATGGGTAGGACTTTACCTTCAGCATTGACAATTTGATCATCAACGGTAACGTTTGCTATTTCTAGCCCTACAGTATTGCTATCGAAAAGATTTAGGGTTTTAGTGGAATTAGCACTATTTAGGGTGTAGCCTGTTCCCTGATCTAAAGTCAGAGTAATCGTTTCTGTCGGTTCTTTAATAGAATCGCTAATTGCAGAGATGGGAATTGTGACGGATGTTTCACCCTTAGCGATCGCGATCGTTCCTTGACTAATTAAACCTTGATAGTCCTTACCAAGGGTGGCATTACCGTTAATGGTATATTTGACAGCTAAATCTTGCTTCGCTGCATGATTCAACTGTAATCCAAATTGCCCCGGTTGATTATTGTCTTCTTTGATAGCGTCAGAAACTAAAAGGCTAATTTCTGGGTTACCAAGATCCTGTGGTTGTGTCCCTTCTGTAACCTTTGTTTTTAAGGGTATTTGCGTTGTAACTGGAATGCTAATATTTAAGTTAGCAAAGTTAGCATCCTGACTTGTAATCTGAGCCGTCAAATTCAAATCTGATGTAACATTATTAATAGTGAATGTTTGTAATTCATCCCAAGAATTGGTAGCAGATATGGGATTTACATCAACAGCCAATTTATATTTTCCAGAACCTGAATTGGTATCTGTTGCGCCTGAAAGTTTATAATTTACACTGTAATGAGCAACTCCGATATAGTAAGTATCCGTCGCAGTAACTGTATATTGTATAAACGGATCTCTTCCATTCGTATCATCGTTATCGACAATAATTTCACTTTGAGAATTTAGCAACCTTAATCTTGAATCTAAATTCGATAACTTGATCGATTGAGCATCTACCCGAATAGTAATTTTGTCACCTTTTTGCAAGTAAATTTTAAACAAATCAACATCAGTCGAGGAGGCGCTACTAGTAATGGAACCATCAAATTTGAAGCTAGTTGTTGTAATGGGAATTGCTTGGAATGCTGTATTATTAGGTTCTGTAGCACCTGTGGTTTCTTCGCTGACAGTTGTTGTGCCGAGATTTAGTTTTGCCGATGCCTGGAATTTAACATTGCTGCGGTCTAAATTCCCTGATGTTGGGGAATTAAATTGAAGATTAACATCACTAATAGGTTGGCTGCCTAACTTGACCTTAAAGACAACTTTTTGGTTTCTAACTATTAAGGGATTTGTTGCAGAAACCAACTGATTATCCTGATCTAATATGAAAACTTGTGGCTGATAGAGATTACTATCTTCAATATTTAACTTAGCCGTAATTTTACTAACAATTTGACCGTCTTGTTTCAACCGGAAATTAGAAATTGAGGGATTGCCTGTGATATCTGTATCAAAATGATAAGGCTGAACATCAATTGTGACAGTTTCAGCATTTTCTTTAATAGCATCTGGCAATGCCATAAAGTAAATTCTAATTTTAGAAGCATCGACAACACTATTGCCCGGAATATTTAATTGTTCGCCTTGAGGAATAATGATGCCATTTTGTTGTGTATCCGGTTGCAAAGATACTTTCCGATACTGAGAATTGAGGTAATCAATGCCTTGAATTACATTACTGCCAGCAGTAATAGTGTATTTTACCCACAACCCCAAAGAATTGGTAATTGGTCTATTTGCTTTTAATTCAATATAACCAATAGACTCAGAATCTTCTTGAGCGAGCAGTAACTTGCCATATTCTTTAGCATTTCTAAATTCTACCAGTTCTAAGGTAGGTTCATTGTCTTCAATGGAAATTGTTGCAGATTTTTTATTGGGGTCAACTTGATAGTAGAGGTTGGACTCAGTACCACTATTGCTTGTTTGTTGTGCTAGCTCAACAGTAACAGATTCAAGATTTTCTGCAACATCATCGTCTATAGGTTCTATACCAATGATAATGGCTTTATCACCTTGCCCGGTCTTAGCCTTTATAGTGATTTCATCATTAGAAAAGTATTCTTTATTACTATGATCTGCATAACGCCAATAAACTAGATAATCAGCACCTTTGGCAGTATTGATGTAATTACCTCTAATACTTTCTATACCAGTTGTTTTGATGTATTTATTGGGATCTGAGTCGTCTTTGTTTCTAACAGTAGGTATGTTAAGTTTTAATTTAAATGATTGATTTCTTAATCGCTCAAAGTTGAGTTTAAATTCTGCATTTTTACCCCTGTTTTCCGAACCATCTGTCAGCTTTTCAATACCTATCGTTGGTTCATCATCTTGGATTGTAAAATCAATAATATTTGTTGTTCCAACATGATAATTATTTTGATTGATATTTGGTTTTAAAGAGAGGCTAAAAGCTTCACCATTTCTTGGTTCATCAGCAATGTCATCATCGTTTGCTTGAACCAAATCGACAATCACTTCTCTATTATTATCAAGTTGATTGGGGCTAATCGTAACGGGTAGAATAGAATAATCACCAGACTCTGTATCTCTTGTCTGTGATGTTTCAAAATTGAGGGTTAATTTCTCTGTTAAATTTCTGTCAAACTTCAGTTTTACTCTACCTTTATTACCTCCTTCTTGAAGATTTGGTATTACTTCTACAATGCTGACTGTAGGCTCATTATCTGTAATAGTAACTGTCTCTGAGTCAGTATTAGCATATTGTACACCTGGTAAAATTTCTAGTCGCAGCTGTTCACCTGATTCAGCAATGTTATCGTCTACAATGTCAATGCTAATAATTTTCTCTGTTTGATTGCGACTTAACGTCAGTTGCCCCAAGTTGTTATCTAAGAAATCATCATTTGATGCACCATTAACAGGAACCAGTCTATAAAATACGTTTATTCCACCTTCTGGTATTATATCTGAAGACTTAATTTTAAACTTGGCTGTTTTATCTTGTTCAGAAGCCCCTTGTTGATATACATAAATAGAGGGTCTTAAAGTGTAAGGAATTAAGCTGGTTGCTGGAACAAAACTTCTATAAATAATTTGATTATTTTTGTTTTCATTTATCCAAGCTTGCCACTGTAATTTGGCTTTTGCGCCAAAACCTCTTTCGTAGTATTCAAGTTTGATGGAAGCTGCTTCTCCTTTTGAACGATAAACCACATTACTCTCATCAGTTTGGCTAGCATCAAACCAACGATTTATAATTAGCTCATTGTTAATCCAAAGCCTGACACCATCATCGGCTTCTGTAAAAAATTTATAATATCCATTTTCTGGGAAAATAATATTTCCTGTCCAGCGCACACTGAAGTTATCACTGTTAACGCTACTTGCCCAAGGGCTACGATTACCCCAATCAAAGTTAATAGCAGAATCAATTTCAGTATGAACTGGTGTTCCAGACAAATCGCGGTTATTAAAATATTCCCCTTTCAAGCCATAACCTGAAGACATTACGCTAAATGAACCATCACTAACTAAGGGAATGAGTCGATCATTAGGAATATAAGTTGTACTTCTATTAGGTAGTGTCCATTTTAAATCTATAGCTGCTGCCGCATCCCAATCAAAATAATCCATTTGGATACCATACCATTTCCCTCCTTCTAAATATATTGAGGCTCTATGTTTGTCATTCAAACCACTCTTAGACCATTGATCTATAATTTGCCGATTGTTTACCCAAAGTCGAACACCATCATCAGAATCTTCCTCAAAGGAATATTCTCCAGTTGTGGGTGCATAAATGTACCCAGTCCAGCGCACGATAAATGAATCATTACCTATGCTAAATTTAGGAGACCCAAACCCCCAATCTTGATGAATAAATTCCCCGCTAGTATTCTCATTCGCATACCATTCCCTGACCTCTGTTCTTTCCTTTCCATTTCCTTCTGTTGTATTATTGCCAGCAAAATACTCTACTGTTAGAGGCAAAATACCTGCATAATTTTGCTGTCCTTCTAGGGAAATAGCACTAACAGATTCAATTTCCCCAGTTGCAACTTCTAAATCCCAATTTCCCCCTAAAGCAGCATTACCAGTAATATCTAAGGAAGCGGCGACATCTGCACCAGTAATCTGACTTAATTCTCTTAAAAACGCTTCACCCTTACCAAAACCGATACTACATCCAAACAGCAAAATATCTGCGTCATCTGTCAAAGCAGTACGCCATTGTTGTAATTGCTGACGATAAGCCTGCAACTTGTCCTTGTTTAACAGGGTTGTCCCCAGTTTAATGGCTCCCTCAGCACCATGAGAGATGATTTGGATGCTGGCAATATTTTTTCGTCCGTTTAAAGTCTCAGTAATCTGCTCAATTCCATCTTTAGCAGTATCAAGTATTACTACTTCAACATCGGGATTGACTTTCTGTATTAAGTCTTGATAGCCCGAAATGTTGGCATCAATAAAAACAATGGTATGGGGAAGATTATGATTTATATTCATAGTTATTTCTTTAAGGTAAGGTGAAATTACAGTTATTTTTGCTGTTTAGCCAGAAATACTAGATTGAAAACTATAGTTTTCAATCTGTGTAAAATATCTAATGATTCTTAGTTAAAACACTGAGATTGATGCCCTAATATGGCATGAAAAAATATTAACAACACTAGTATTAATACTGAAGTTTAGACTAAATCGGTAATGTTCAAGAGAAAAAAGGAGTCTGATTGAATACAGTTTTAGTAGTCTGTCAATTGAAAATTGATGGATATGCGGACAGTGTAATCTGTAGATACTCAAAGTAGTGCGCGTATCTGATGCCGAAGAAAAAATACATTGTCTCTCTAACATCTAAAGAGAGAGCATACTTAGATAAATTGACAACTACATGTAAAACTTCTGCGTATAAAATAAATTACACGCGTGTGTTACTACTGGCAGATACTAACCGAGAGTCAGGAGGTTGGATAGATCAAGCGATGCCTACGGCGGGCTACGCCTACGCTTCGACCATAAACATCAGGACCTCAACAATTGAAAGGGTAAGACAGCTATTTGTGGAGGAGGGTTTGGAACAAGCTCTAAATCGGCAACCCCAAAGCCAGGTAAACATTGGGATGCTGCGACAAGATAAAGCAATAGATTTCCTGTGATCTTAACCTCTTACGAATGGTCTATTGAGGGTTTAGAGTTCCCGGTTCTAAGTGCTGAAACTTGAGGAGGTATGACTATTTAAACAATATATTTACTTAAATTAACTTGCACAATTACATCATTAAAATCTCGATCGCCACCATTGACTAAATCTTCAAAACCAAAGATATTACTTCCTAACAGGCGAAGATGATCCACTTTCTCAGTGTTAGCACCCAAAAAGGGGAAGTAAACGCTTGGATCGTTACTAGAATTAGTATCTAACACTGCATCGGGTCTGCCATCAACAATTATAAATGGTGCAAAGATAGAACCAGGTGTTAAACTGCCGATGTAAATAGGCGTACCTTGGTTATTAACTTTTAGTTCAATGCCAGCAATACGCCCACGAACTGCTGCTTGAGTATAACCAGCCTCTCCGGGGAGAATATCAGGTTGGCTATCGCCATTAGTATCAATACCACCATTCTCATTCGCTACTTGATAGAATCCAACAAAGTTATTAAAAGCAGCTTCTCTATTCACCACAAAATCAGCTTTAACCAATTCTGTGACACCCCGTAAATCAATCAGTTCTCCCTGTTGTTGGGTTTGCAGATTTACACCAAGAGGTAAAGGTTGATTTGTGGACTGAATTTTTACGATTATTTAAAGTATTCTTCCATCCGCATTCATGGTTTCATTTTTTCGCGTTGCTCCCAGTCTGGACGGCGATCAACTCGTACCTGAAAATCTGCATTAACGTTACCGAGAGATATTATGCTTCCCTGACTCATGATGTCTTGTGTTTTTAGAGGCTGTTTGAAAAGTTTTGAGGGGTAAAATTTTATGCTAATCGTCTTACCACGATATTAAGTGTTGGGTGTAGTGTTTCAGACAATAATAATTAAGCGTTTTCCCGTTCTCCCACTCTTATTTTTTCATCCAAAAACTTTAGCTGCTGGTATATACAGCTAATCTGCGGTAAATCTACATCTGCTGCTTGCGCTTTCCGTAATGGGTTCCCGAAAATTGCTTCTACTTCCATAGGTCGCCTTTCGTCGTAGTCAATTTTCATACTGGTACGATAAGGCTTCATCTTCAAGGTGTAATCCAGCATTGTTTGAATGAAGCTATCAGGAATGATGCGTCCACAACTTTTCGACCCTGCTACAACTTCATACATCAATTGTTCAACTAATTTGCGGGTGTGGGGATATGACATTAATTCATCTGTTCTAGCGTTGAGAATTACAGACAGTCCATTATAGGGAATATTCCACACCAATTTTTTCCATCGCCCTATTAATAAGTCTTCAACTAATTCTATTGAGATACCAGCATTAGTAAAGTCATCGGCAATTTGCTGCATCTTATCTGTAATCTCAGTAGGATCATAGCCAGAAGCATATCCCCCTAAAATAATTTTTCCATAGTCAACGTGGCGGATATGTCCTGCTCCGACTTTATTGGAACAAAGAAAACACAAACCACCAATAATGCTGACATTGCCAACTATTTTGGCAACTTCTTCTTCCACCGCCAGTCCATTTTGCAATACCAACACTACCCCATCATCCCTAACGAGTGGTGGTAACATCTGCGGCAATAAATGGTTTTGTGTCGTCTTTAGTGCTATCACTACCACATCACATCGTGGCATTTTTTCTATATCATTGTAGGCATTGACTTGAGTCAAGGTGAAATCACCATCTTTTGACTCAATAAGTAAACCAGATTTACTGACATATTCATAATCACTCTTCAGCAAAAAGTGGACATCTAAGCCAGCTTTTTGCAGTTTTGCACCATAAAAGCCACCTAATGCACCAGTTCCTAGAATGGCGTAACTACGCTTGGACATTTTGCTAACAAAAAGATTTTTCAATGATCATAGAACACATTGTATACATACAGCCAAAAACTGCTGGTGTGGCATTAGGTACTGAATCACGCTCTTTCTAGCGTTCGCGTTCAGCGTCTCGTAGAAAGGAAATCTCTGGCAGTGGGCTGGTTTACAATTTCCGGCAGGCGATCGCAGAAAAGAAATTTGAGTTAGGTAGAGAGCGATCGCTCTGGTTCCTCATTAACTTGCACGATATGCCTGTGGTTTATATGCGTCGCTCTTTTTCAGATGTAAGCTAAAAGCACAAAAGATATGAGTTAACATCCTATGCAGCAGTCCACAAAAGGCAATTACCGGGATTTTTGGCGGCAGCTTGTTACTTTGGCTGCAATCTTTGGTGCATTTGTTATCAACGTAATATCGAACATTTTTCCGCTCAATGGACTCAGTATAGGGGAAATTTCCAATACTTTGTTTAAAAATGTCTTGATTATCCCTGCCAATTATGCCTTTGCTATCTGGGGGCTGATTTACCTTGGGTTATTTGCTTTTGGGGTATACCAAGCTCTACCTAACCAACAAGATGAGCCTGATTTGCGTAACACAGGTTATCTATTGGTAATTGCCTGTGTTGCTCAAAGTATCTGGGTGTATCTGTTTTTGTCTCGCTTTTTTGCTCTTTCTGTAATAGCAATGCTCTTGATTCTGTTGCCCCTGATTGGTGTTTATATGCGGTTAGAAATTGGTAAATCGCGTGTATCTCGGCTGAAAAAATGGTGTATTCACTTTCCGATCAGCATTTATCTAGGCTGGATCAGCGTGGCTACCATTGTCAACGTAGCGTGTGCCTTGTATTTTCATAGGTGGAACGGTTGGGGAATTTCTGCTGTAATCTGGACTCTCGTCATGGTATCGATAGCAACAGCAGTTGCAGCATTTATTGTCATCCAGCGTCGAGACATCGCTTATACAGGAGTAATACTCTGGGCATTGGTGGCGATCGCAATCAAGCACTTTGATAATTCAATGCTCAGAAATAGCGTGTTGATTTTGGCAATTGTCCTAGTTTTGACCGCTACTATTAATAGCTTACGCCCCCAACAAGAACATATTGATGCTTGAATTATAGAAGTCAAACAAAAAACCAATTATACCCATGTCGGAAATTGAAAACTTAGGAGTGAGTGTAGAAGAGTATTTAGATGGATTGGCAGCAGGCATTGACATTTTGGAATTGAAGCGGTTAGAAGCAAGGGGAATTCCCACGAACCTAGCTTTGGAAGTGATGGCGATCGCTCAAAAGACGACAGATAGCACAGCCACTCCTGAAGAGATTGTCCGGGGACTAATGATTCTAACACCGTCGCTTAGACAGCAAATTGAATAGTTCCTCTATTAACATACTTATAGAGTCAAACAATCCCCAAATTTTAAATTGTCGATCAAAGAAAATATTGATTTTCCTCATTCACAATCCCAAATTTAAATAAGTCGGCATAATAAAACCAAACTGTGTAAATAAAATAAACAAGCCTCAAACTCTCTTTCTCCCTGCCCCCTGCCCTTAATATTATTTTTGTATTTATCTATTTAAGTTCACCAAACAACGAATAGGCAAACAAAGCGGCTTGAGTGCGATCGCGTAAACTCAACCGACTCAAAATGTTGGTAACATAATTCTTAACAGTATTTTCTGAAAGAAACAGGGATTCAGCAATTTCACGGTTATTAGCTCCACAAGCAATTAACCGCAATACATCTAATTCTCTAGGTGTAAGTTGCGCCAATTCTGGAGGAGGTTGCACAGATGCGACAGGTGCAGCAATAGGCGTGAGTGCTTTCTCAAACAATCCTGGGCCGAGTAAGGTTTGTCCCTTGTAGACGGCTCGAATTGCTAACATTAGTTCATCTGGTTCGGTGTCCTTGAGCAAATAGCCTTTGGCTCCTAGTCGCATTGCCTGGAAAACATACTCATCATCATCAAAGGTGGTGAGGACGAGAACCTTAATATCAGGATATTGTTGAGCGATCGCTTTTGTTGTGGCAACTCCATCCATTACAGGCATTCGGATATCCATTAGCACAATATCGGGTTGCAGCGCGGCAATCTGTTCGAGCGCCCGTTGCCCATTCTCCGCCTCACCGACTACCTGCATCTGGGCATTCGACTCAAGCATACTCTTAAGTCCCTGGCGAATAAGATGCTGATCGTCAACTAATAAAATCTGAATCATAACTTAGATGGGGAGTAGGGAGTGGGGAGTGGGTAATTCAATTAATTGAAAAGCCTTATAACAAAACCTTTGATAGTGGCAAAGAAACAGAAATACAACAACCAGTTCCTAGTTGGCTGTGGAGATTCAACTGGCCGCCCAGTGCAACAGCCCGTTCTCGCATCCCTTGTAACCCAAACCCAGTTGTATTTTGAGTAGGGTTAAACCCTTTTCCATTATCTTCGATTGACAGATGAATCATTCCAGCGTGAGCCAGTAGTCTAACAGTGACACTCGTTGCCTCAGCATGTTTGCAAATATTTGTCAACGATTCTTGCACAATGCGGTAAAGGGCCGTGTTTACTTCTGTTGATAAACTGTACAGTAGATCAATTTTACAGGACGGTTCAATACCTGTGGTTTGCTGAAAATCTGTCAGTAGCTTTTCAATGGCTGATTTAAGAGATTGCCCTTGCAAAGGATTTGAACGCAAAACAGAAAGCGATCGCCGAATTTCTAGCAGTGCCTCAGCCCCCAATTCTTTCGCCTGCTTGAGAAATGTCAATGCTTTATCATTATTTGATTGCCAAAACAACAAAGTATTATTAATCTGAATGGTTTGGGCGGCGAGAGTGTGTCCTAACCCATCATGAATTTCGCGGGCAATTCGGTTGCGTTCCTGCAAAGTTGCCTGATCTTCAATCCGTAGAGCATACTGGCACAGTTGTTGATTGATTTTCTCTAATTGCTGATGGGCAATTTCTAACTGCTCTCGACTTTGGCGCTCTGCAAGCAGGGCGTTAATTAACAATAAAGCGAATACTAACGTTAAGCTAAACAATAATATATTACTTAATCGCCAATCCCAAGACATAGCGATCATCTTATCTCGCATAAAATTCTCAGGTTCAATGGGTCTTGACAAAAGCAGTATTCCATGCGATAGCAAAGATAAACCCAAGACAACCAACTGTCCCGATCGCTTAAATATCAGACAACTCCGCATCACCAGTACCAGACACAGTAGCAAAACGGAGCGAGGAGATAAGCTATGTTGAGTCGCCGGTAGCCAAATTAAACCGAATTCCAGGGCTGTATAAAGTAATTTTGTTTCCAGCTTAACCATTGGTAGTCTCAAGCCCATCAAACTGAAAGTTGCGATCGCCAGAATTCTTAGCAGCAACGACCAGGACAACTGAAACGGCAGCAGAACTTCCATGAACACTGCCGTGGCTAATAACAGCCACTCTAAGTAAAGCAACAGACGGAAAGATGGGTAGATCAAGCGAACCATAGAACTGTTCCAACTCAATGGTCTTTCTAACAAAACCATAGGTATTTTCACAATTTTAGAGGTAAATATTGAACTGGAAAATGGGGAATGGGAACTAGGGACTGGGGACTGATAATTTTTTACCCAGTCCCCAGTCCTCATTACTTCCCTATATAACGAATCTGTCTCTAGTATCGGTAGAGCCGTTCCGACTAATTAACTATTTCTAAATTAGGAAAAAAGTCACAATAACTTGAGTACTTTTTTACTGGTTAGGTTAGGAATTCTAGCTCATGTGCAAACTGATTCTAACTTTTAAGATTAGCTTGTGTAAGTAAAGCAGCGACTTTTCAAACATCTTCTACTAAACAGCTATCTATAATTACACACAACAAACACAAGAGAAGTAAATGATTAAAAAACAGATAATTTTACCAATCCTGCTATTTGCAACTATCCTGATTGGAGGAATGACAGGTTGCACCAGTTCTAAATCTCTAGATGTATCTCAAGGGAATGATGGAACAAAGGTATCTGATACTTCTACGACATCTCCAGGAGCCAATACGCCAGAACGTGCCCAGAAGCGCGAAGAAGTTCGCAAGCAAGTTGAGGCAGTTCTGACCCCAGATCAGGTAAAGGAATTGTCAACGAAATTACAGCAAGGTGAAAAAATGCGTAAAGCAGTTTTGAGCCTGAATCTTACGGCTGAACAAAAGACTAAAATTCAGAATATTTTTAAGACTGCTTATCCCCACCGCAAAGGACAATCCCAAGGTAACTCCTAGTACCGCAAGGCGGAAGTCAAAAGTCAAAAGCCAAAAGTCAAAAATTAGTCCTTCATGGATTATATTCTAAATTCTGTCTTATTCTTCAAGAGTTAAAGCATGTTTAAACAAAAATTCTTCGTCAATATAGAACTAGCCGCTATCGCAGCAATCCTTGTAGGAAGTAGTTTTTACGCTTCTAAAGCTTTAGGTAAACCCCAATCTAACTCCCAAAATATGGTGGATGAGGTGTGGCAAATCCTAGATAAAAATTATGTTGATGTCAGCTTTAACCATCAAGATTGGAAAGCAATTCGACAACAGTATATGAGCCGTTCCTATAGTTCTAAGAAAGAGGCTTATGGAGCGATTCAAGAAATGGTGGCAAAATTAGGCGATCGCTACACGGAGTTTTTTGACCCACAAGAATTTAAAGCCCTAAATAACGACATTTCTGGCAACCTCAGTGGCGTAGGATTAGAACTTGCACAGAATGAAAAAACTAAAGCCTTAACCGTTGTCGCCCCAATTCAAGGAACCCCTGCTTTTAAAGCAGGTATTTTGCCGGATGATGTAATTGTTCAGATTAACGGTCAAAAAACTCAGGGGATGAAAATTGACGATGCCGTTAAGCGGATTCTTGGCCCCGTGGGAACCAAAGTAGTACTCATGATTCAACGGGGCAATAAATCGCAAACTTTCCAACTTACCCGTGCCAATATTGCTATCCATCCTGTAACTTACAACACGCAAACAACCGCAGCAGGTAAAATTGGTTATATTCGTTTGCCAGAGTTTACACAAACTGCCCCCGCAGAGATGCACCGAGCAATTCAAGCATTAGAAAAACAGCAGGTGCAGGGCTACGTTTTGGATTTGCGTTCCGATCCAGGTGGACTGCTGGATGCAAGTTTGCAAATTGCCAGTATGTGGTTGAAGCAAGGGGCGATCGTGTCTTTGGTAAATCGAGACCAAGTTAAAGAGAGCTACAATGCATCGGGACATCCTCTCACCAACAAACCCTTAGTAATACTGGTTGATAAGGGATCTGCTAGCGCTAGCGAAATTCTATCGGGAGCGCTGCAAGACGATCATCGCGCTACCTTAGTAGGGACTCGCACTTTCGGTAAAGGTTTAGTTCAAGCCGTAGAGCCACTAGAGGATGGTTCAGGTCTGAAACTAACGATCGCTAAATACTACACACCAAAAGGTCGAGATATCAATCATGTCGGCATTGCCCCAGATATTAACGTGGAGTTAAGCGAGGCACAACAGAAAGCATTAGTGCAAAACCAAACCTTGGCGACATTAGCCGATCCTCAGTATGCTAGCGCCGTTGCTAACCTGAGCAAATTGATTCAATCAGAGGACAATCATCTAAGTTTACAGCGTGGTAAATAAGTATACGAATACTTGTCAACAAGTCAAGAAGTGTATCTTTCAACCATGTCAACCTATAAAACCAAACGACTCCAAATTTATGAACCAGCCCCAGGTCTAAAAATCCTGGTTCAACTCAGTAACACTCCTTTAGTGCGGATAGTCATAGCTATGATTACCCGCCATCAGCTAGCGATCGTTGGGCTTGTATTTGTTGCCACTCTAGTTTTTTCTATGCGGGAAAACGCCCCCTGGCTGACAGTACCTAAACAGGTAGCGATTGAATTTTTTTCTGCTGTATCCCAGTCCCTAGCTGCTTTATTGGGGGTGTTAATTGTTTTCCTCACCTTTACTAGTCAGTTGATCGCTCAAAGGAGATATGAAGATTACTATACACTTCAGATTCAGATTGACCAACTCATTCGTTTAACTCAGTCCCTTCCCTCTGAACTTAGTAACTTTGATGAAGCTCTGATAGCACTCATTAACTATTTAGTTCCCTTGCATTTAAAAGATTTTCCAATCTGGGCAAATAACTCTCAAGTACTGCCTTGGGACAAGCTTTTAGATAATTTCAAGAATGAACATGAATTGATGCAAATGCAGCAACAATTATCGTTAGCTACCCATCTACATCAACAACAAATTCTACTGGTCATCAATAATATGGAGGAAATCCTGGAAAGATTTTCCAGGCTTTACAATCGCATCTTAGAGATGAGTCGTTTCATTCTGGCGATCGTTAAGCTGTCCTTTCTATTGGGAGTTTCACTTCTGTTTTTGCTGTTATTTGGCATTATCGATTTGCAAAGGAAGTTTCCTGATATCAGCCTACCTGTAATTGTTTCTTTAGCAATTTGGGTATTGATTGCTCTTTTGGAGCTAGTGCTTGATACCTGGTTTTTTTATAAAAACCTTTATGGAGCGTCGAGCCACTATCTACGGTTTTTCCCTAATCTAAAATACCCTAATTAATGAGCAAAGGCTAACTCACTATGAGTAATTTAACATCATTTCCAGATACTAAAGCTATTAACACAAGCAAAGCTTCCACTGATACAGTCCGTGCTTATCTTCAAGAAATTGGACGGATACCTCTGTTGACTCAAGAACAAGAAGTTTTTTTTGCCCAGCAAGTTCAGCAGATGATGAAAATACTTGCTGAATCAGAAAAAATGACTGTTGAATTAAAGCGTACACCTACATTGCCAGAATGGGCTAACCAGATGCAGTTAAGTGAACAGGAACTACTTCAACAGCTAAATCAAGGTAAAAAAGCCAAGCAGAAAATGATCGCGTCTAATCTTCGGCTTGTGGTGTCAATTGCCAAGCAATATCAAAGACGTAACTTAGAGCTAATGGATTTAATTCAAGAAGGTGCATTAGGTTTAGAGAGAGGAGTTGAAAAATTCAATCCGGCTCTAGGATACAGATTTTCAACCTACGTTTACTGGTGGATTCGTCAAGGAATTACCAGAGCGATCGCCCAACAAGGACGCGCGATTCGATTACCGATGCACATCAATGAAAAGTTAAACAAAATTAAGCGCGTTCAGCGAGAGTTATCTCAAAAGCTGGGACGTATTCCTACCACTAAAGAAATTGCTCATGCACTTTCTTTAGAGCCTAGTCAGATTCGAGAATATCTAGCTTTGGCTCGTACAACTATCTCCCTCGAACTTCGAGTTGGGTCAGATAAAGAGATGAAATTAGAAGATTTAATAGAAGATTATAGATATTCTGAAAATGGCTATACTACTCAGCAATTTTTCGATGATGAAGTTGATAGCTTATTGTCAAGCTTGTCCAAACAACAACAAGAAATATTAACCTTGCATTTTGGATTAACAGATGGACATGAATTTACTCTAGAAGAGATAGGTAAGCGAATAGGTATTAGTCGAGAACGAGTTAGACAGATAGAAAAACAAGCTCTACAAGTTCTATATCGGCAGTTTAACAAGTAATAAATAAACACAAAGATAAGTATTTATCAAAGTATATAAAATGAGGAAATATTTTAAGTATGATTTTCTAAAAAGCATTGAACAATATTATTGGTTTGATTCACATTCTACAAAATCACCATTTGTAAAACACGTCGAGCAAGCCGGAAAAAACTAATTATTCAAATGTGCCGCCTCAAATAAAATTGGTATAAGCGGGAGTTGAAGTGGTAAAAGATTTCATTGTTTCTAATAATCCTGGTTTGTGATAAGTGATTCATCTCTAAAAATAATGACTATCAAAACTAAAGTCCTTACCCAACAGGAAAGTTAGTCGCTCATCAGGGAAACCGCCTTCTCTACGAGACGCTTCGTGTTAGCAGAAGCCTCTCCCTTTGGGAGAAGACCGCGCTAACTCACTACAAACTTTAATTTATTTACGCCTAGATATTTACACTAAAATCCATTGGAGGTTCTGATGAACCATGAAATTGAAATTTCTAACGAGAATTTGACTGAGAACAGGATAGAACCAGAGCTACCGCGATCGCCTAAAAAGAAAAAGATTCGTTTGGTAATTTTGGGTATGCTATTGCTGTCTGGGCTAGGTTTTTTTGGTATCCATGCGAGTGCAGCCAAGTCAGACAAATCTGAAAAGTCTGGGCGTAATCGGCAGCAAGTGACACCTGTAACTGTGGCAATGGTGACACAAAAAACGGTTCCGTTGCAACTACAGGCGATCGGTAATGTACAAGCGGGTTCTACGGTATCGATTACGCCCCAAGCTAGTGGGCGGATTGTTGGCGTTTATTTCAAGAAAGGTCAAGATGTAAAAAAGGGACAACTTTTGTTTACTCTAGATGACCGATCGCAAGCTGCTGCAATCCAGCAAGCTCAAGGTACTGTAGCTAAAGACCAAGCCTCGGTACAACAAGCCAGAGACGCATTAACTAGAGATTTGGGTCAGGTAGATCAAGCCAGAGCCACTTTAGTCAAAGACCAAGCTTTAGTGCGACAAGCCCAGGCGAATTTGGCCAAGGATCAAGCGCAAGCAGAATTTGCCCAAGGACAGAGCGATCGCTATACTACGTTATACAAAAAAGGCGCTATCAGTTTAGATCAAGCACAGCAATACGTTTCTAATAGTAAATCGGCTACAGCAACCCTCCAAGCAGATCGAGAAGCGATCGCTAATGCTGAGGCTGTTTTGAAAAGCGATCAAGTGGCGCTGACTAATGCTGGCGCAGTTGTCAAGGGCGATCAAGCTGCGATCGCTAATGCTCAAGCTGTTGTCGTTTCAGACCAGGGAGCATTAGACAATACCAAAGTGCAATTATCTTACGCCAAAATTTATGCGCCGATTGATGGTCGCGCTGGCAATATTCTCGTGACTCAGGGCAATGTGGTACAAGCCAACAGCACAACTCCACTTGTTACCATCACCCAAATTCGCCCGATTCAAGTTGCTTTTTCCATTCCTGAAACAAATCTGCCCCAGGTACAAAAATATATGCAGAATGGCAAGCTGAAGGTAGATGTAACGTTCCCCGATAATCCATCTCATCCAATACCAGGTGCTTTGACCTTTGTCAATAACACAGTTGATAACACCACGGGGACAATTCAACTAATTGGCGACTTTGACAACACTCAGGGACATTTGTTTCCCGGTCAATTTGTCAACGCAACTTTAACGTTGACCGAAGAACCGAATGCAACGGTTGTTCCTTCCCAAGCCGTGCAGAATGGCCCCGATGGGCAGTTTGTTTTTGTAGTTAAGCCAGACATGACGGTAGAAAACGTTCCAGTTACAGTTAGCAGCACGATTCAGGGGCTAGATGTAATTCAGAAAGGGCCACAACCAGGGGATAAAATTGTTACCGATGGTCAGGCAAATCTCATCTCCGGGAGCAAAGTTCGCGTCAAAACACCCGGCAATTCTCAAGGCGGTAATGACTCGAATCAGCCAAGAAGAAATCATTCCCGTAACTCTGGTGGAGGTGATTCATGAACCTCTCAGAACCATTTATCCGTCGCCCGATCATGACAACTCTGGTGATGGCGGCGATTTTGATCTTCGGTTTCATGAGTTATCGCCTGCTGCCAATCAGCGATTTACCAAGTGTAGATTATCCTACAATTCAGGTAAGTGCTTCCCGACCGGGAGCCAGCCCGGAAACAATGGCAGCATCGGTTGCCCGTCCTCTAGAAAAGCAATTTTCCAGTATTGCTGGACTCGATTCGCTCAACTCAACTAGCACTCTGGGACAGACTCAAATTACCCTGCAATTTAACCTGAGTCGGAACATTGATGATGCAGCGCAGGATGTACAAGCTGCGATATCGGGAGCATCGGGACAAATTGCTAACGATTTACTTAATCCTCCCACCTACAGCAAAGTTAACCCCGCAGATCAACCGATTCTCTACCTTTACCTCGATTCTCCTACTCTGCCGCTTTCCCAGGTAGACAATTATGCCGAGACTTATTTAGCGCAAAAGCTATCTACAATCAATGGGGTAGCACAGGTAGCTGTCTACGGTTCCCAAAAGTATGCGGCTCGTATTCAACTCGATCCGCAGCAATTGGCAGCGCGACAAATTGGGCTAGATCAGGTGGCGACGGCTATTCAACAAGGTAATGTCAATTTGCCTACCGGCAGTCTTTCGGGAAATCACAAGAATTTTACAGTCCAAACTAACGGACAACTTGAGGATGCGGCTGCTTATCGTCAGTTAATAGTATCTTATAAAGATGGAATGCCCATCTATCTCAATCAACTGGGTCGGATTGTTGACAGTGTAGAAAATGACAAAGTAGCAAGCTGGTATAACAATACTCGCGCCATTATTATCACTATTCAAAGGCAGCCCGGAACCAATACGGTGCAAGTCGTAGACACGATTAAGAAATTGCTCCCGGATTTGCGATCGCAGATTCCGGCATCAGTAGAAATTGGGATTCTTTATGATGCGTCTCAATCAATTCGAGATTCAGTAGATGATGTCAGATTTACGTTGATTCTGACGATCGCTCTAGTTATCTTAGTAATTTTCATCTTTTTACGGAACCTCTCGGCGACGGTGATTCCCAGTTTGGCTTTACCCGTTTCGCTGATTGGAACTTTTGCGGTGATGTATTTGCTGCAATACTCACTAGATAACCTGTCACTGATGGCGTTGACCCTTTCAGTGGGTTTCGTAGTGGATGATGCGATCGTCATGCTAGAAAATATCGTCCGCCACATGGAAATGGGGGAACGTCCCTTAGAAGCGGCGTTGAATGGGTCGAGAGAAATTGGTTTTACAATTCTGTCGATGACACTTTCCCTAGTTGCAGTGTTCATCCCCATGTTGTTCATGAGTGAAGTGCTGGGACGATTATTTCATGAATTTGCTGTGACGATCGCAGTGGCAATTCTCGTCTCTGGTTTTGTATCTTTGACTTTGACTCCCATGTTGTGCAGCCGTTTTCTGCGTCCTGTGGATCATGCTAATCAAAGTCGGTTATATCAAGCTTCCGAATATGTATTTGATCGCTTCCTCGGTCTGTACGATTGGAGTCTCAAAAAAGTCTTAAAATATCACTTCACCACGATGATTTTATCTGTCGTTCTATTGGTGGTGACAGTTGGGTTGTTGGTGGTAGTTCCAAAGGGCTTTATTCCTAGCGAAGATACCGGACAAATTACAGGCATTACCCAAGCAGCCCAAGATGCATCCTTCGATAATCTTGTCCAGCATCAGCAGACAGTTGCTAACCTGATCCGCCAAGATCCAAATGTAGATGCAGTCAACTCCAATATTGGCGCGGGAGCGAGTGCTAGTGGCAGTGGGGCAGCAGTTGCAGCCAATTCTGGTAGTTTGTTTATTCGCTTAAAACCGCGATCGCAGCGCCAACTTGGTGCTGACGAAATCGTGCAAAATTTGCGAACCAAACTTGCCACTGTTCCAGGCATCCAAGTATTCTTACAAAATCCTCCAGCGATACCCATTGGCGCTCAACAAAGCACAGGACTTTACCAGGTTGCACTTCAGAGTTCTGATGTTAAACCCTTACAAGAATATGTTCCCCAACTTGTTCTGAAGATGAAGAACTTACCAGAACTCCAGGATGTCAACAGCGATTTACAATTTGCTTCCCAGATTCAAATTGACATTGACCGCGATAAAGCTTCAACTTATGGTATTACCGCCGAGCAAATCGAAAATACCCTCAGAAGTGCTTACGGTTCCTACCAAGTGTCAACCATCTATGCAGCAACCAATGAGTATCAGGTGATTTTGGAATTAGCACCGCAATATCAGCAGGATATCAATGCTCTGTTAACCTTATACATTAACTCCAGCACAGGAGTAGCAGTTCCTCTAAAGACATTCGCCAAACTATCTCAGGGAGTCAGCCCGTTAATGGTCAATCATAACGGTCGGATGAACGCTGCTACCATTTCCTTTAACCTCGCCCCTGGTGCGTCCTTGGGAAATGCCAACCAAAAAATTGCAGAACTGATCGATCAAGTGATTCCTAAGAGTATTAGCACCAGTTTTCAGGGCGCAAGCCAAGTATTTCAAAGTTCACTGCCGAGTTTGGGTTTATTGTTAGTGATCGCCATCCTAGTAATTTATCTAATCCTGGGTATTCTCTATGAGGATTTCATTCACCCAATTACAATTCTTTCGGGTTTGCCATCAGCAGGTTTTGGGGCATTGTTAACGCTGATAATATTCCATGTTGAACTCAACGTTTACTCCTTCATAGGCATAATTCTCTTAGTGGGCATTGTGAAGAAAAACGGGATTATGATGGTGGATTTTGCAATTGTTGCCCAGCGAGAAGAATTGAAAAAACCGTCTGAGGCAATTTATCAAGCCTGTTTGGTGCGCTTCCGTCCAATTATGATGACGACGATGGCAGCATTAATGGGAACCTTGCCTATTGCGATCGGATTTGGGGCTGGTTCGGAATCCCGCCGTCCTCTAGGGATTGCAGTTGTGGGCGGACTGGTATTTTCTCAGATATTGACTCTGTATTTAACACCCGTCTTCTATATATATATGGAATCGTGGCGGAAAAAGCTTAATCAAGTTAAGTTTCGGCGGGTGTTCTCATTTACAGGTGAGCGATCGTAATGTTTAACTTTTTTAAACGAACCGCAAAGGACGCAAAGGACACAAAGGAAGAGATAGATAAGTTCAAGAAGCAGTGTGGGAGTCGTTAGAGATGTTTATAAATATGCAGATAGAGCCGTTGCACCCATCACACATTTATTAAACTCACTTTGAAATATAATTTCAACACATTTCACTTAACCATTTCTTCCTTCTCTTCCTTTGCGCTGTTTGCGTCCTTTGCGGTTCGTTTAAAAAAAATTGACTTTGACAAAGAGTTAAGCCTTAACTCAATAACAAAACCCATGAACCTTTCAGAACTCTTCATCCGTCGTCCAGTCATGACCACTTTGGTAATGATGGGTATACTCATCTTCGGTCTGATGAGTTATCTACTATTACCCATCAGCGCCTTACCCAACGTTGAATATCCTTTTATTTCTGTCTCTGCTAGTCTCCCTGGTGCTACCCCCGAAACAATGGCATCTTCCGTCGCCGCACCACTAGAAAGACAGTTTACCGAAATAGCCGGACTCAATTCATTCAATTCCACCAGTTCAACCGGTAGCACTAACATTTCCCTACAATTTGACTTTAGTCGCCGAGTGGAAGATGCCGCCAAAGATGTACAGGCAGCCATCTCAGCAGCAGCCGGACAACTACCAGCCGGAATGCCTCACCCCCCCACATACCGTAAAGTTAACCCATCTGTCTCACCAATTCTCTTCCTCTATATGTATTCGGAGACACAGCCAATCTCGACAGTAGATGAATACGCAGAGGTAACAGTTGGTCAACCAATTTCGATGATTGATGGTGTTGCTCAGGTACAGGTTTTTGGTCAACAGCAATATGCAGTCCGCGTCCAGCTTGACCCGCGAGAGTTAGCATCGCGGGGAATTGGTCTAAGTCAGGTAAAAACTGCAATTCAACAAGGAAATGTCAACTTACCAACTGGCAGTCTCTCTGACAGTTACAAAAATTATACGATTCAGGCGAACGGTCAACTCACCGATGCTGCCAGCTATCGCCAGCTAATTGTAACTTACAAGAATGGTGCGCCCGTGCGACTCCAGGATTTGGGGCAGATAATTGACAGCGAACAAAACGTTAAAGTCTCGAATTTGTATAGCGATCGCAAAGTAACAAATCGTCATTCTGTTGTTCTCGCTGTACAGCCGCAGCCGGGTGCTAATACGGTAAATATTGTTGATGCTATCCAAGAGCTTTTACCTACACTCCGCGAACAAGTTCCCAAATCCATTGAGATGGGGATTATGTACGATCGCTCCCAAACGATCCGCGCCTCTGTCAACGATGTGAAATTTACTTTGGTTCTGTCGGTTTGTCTAGTTGTCTTGGTGATTTTCTTATTTTTACGTGACATAACAGCTACCCTAATTCCCAGTTTGGCGTTACCTGTAGCAATTATTGGCACTTTTGCGGTGATGTATCTGTCGGGTTTCTCCCTAGACAACCTTTCACTCATGGCGTTAACCCTTTCTGTGGGCTTTGTCGTGGATGATGCGATCGTGGTGTTAGAAAATATCGTCCGTTATCGAGAAATGGGCGAATCTCCCTTGAACGCGGCATTGAAGGGATCGAAGGAAATCAGCTTCACCATTTTGTCAATGACCCTTTCCTTAGTAGCGGTGTTTATTCCCATCATGTTTATGAGTGGAATAATCGGGAAATTATTTCATGAATTTGCCGTGACGATCGCAGTGGCAATTTTGGTTTCGGGTTTTGTTTCCCTCAGTCTCACCCCCATGTTATGCAGTCGTTTCTTAAGTTCATCACATCAGCAAAGACCAAATTTGTTGTATCGCGTCTCAGAACGAGCATTTGATTTACTACTGCAAGGATATGATTGGACGCTCAAACCAATTTTAAAATACCGCCTGATGACACTGATTGGTTCTGGCATTTTGCTGGTAATGACCGTCTATCTGTTCGTCATCGTTCCCAAAGGATTTATTCCAACCGAAGACACCGGACAACTGATGGCGAACACCAAAGGAGCGCAAGATATTTCTTTTGATGATATGCGCCGTCACCAGCAAAAGGTTGTTGACATCATTCGTAAAGACCCCAACATTGAAGCAGTTGACTCGATTGTGGGTGCAAGTGGCCCGAATGCGTCGGTAAACTCCGGGCGAATTACGATTCGGCTCAAGCCACGTTCAGAACGTAAACTGAGTGCTGACGAAATCATTCAAGAACTAACCCCCAAATTGAAACGTGTAGTTGGGGTTAAGACATTCCTCCGTTCTCCGCCAGCTATTCCCATCGGCGGTCAACAAACTAATTCTACTTATCAATTCACCTTGCAGAGTTTGAATTTACAAGACCTGCGCCAATACGTTCCTAAACTTGTAGATAAAGTCAAAACTCTACCAGGACTCCGGGACGTTGACAGTGATTTACAACTCAGCACTCCTCAAATCCAAGTCCAAGTTGACCACAACAAAGCTGCAACTCTTGGGATTACCGCCCAACAAGTTGAACAAACCCTCAGCGCCGCTTATGGTTCCAGCCAGGTGTCAACTATCTATACCCCAAATGACCAATTTTATGTAATTTTAGAAGTAAAACCGGAGTTTCAGCGAGATCCCAGCGCCCTATCACTACTATATGTGCAATCGAGTACTGGAAAACAGGTTCCCCTAAGTGCGATCGCTAATATCACTCAAAATGTCGGCCCTCTCACCGTTACTCACGTTGCTCAACTCCCCTCTGCAACTATCTCTTTTGATACGCTCCCAGGAACATCTCTAAGTCAGGCTACAGATGCTATCAAGCAAGCAGCCAGTGAGCTATTACCCTCAACAATTACCCCCAGCTTTCAAGGTTCAGCCCAAACCTTCCAACAATCTTTCAACGATTTAGGTGTATTGTTGTTGGTGTCTATTTTAGTAATTTATCTAATTCTCGGTATCCTCTATGAAGATTTTATACACCCAATCACCATTCTTTCCGGTCTGCCTTCGGCGGGTTTTGGCGCATTACTGACGCTGCTGATTTTCCAGGTTGATTTAAATCTTTACTCTTTCATCGGCATCATTCTGCTAGTGGGCATCGTTAAGAAAAACGGCATTATGCTAGTGGATTTTGCCATTGAAGCGCAGCGAAAGGAAGGTAAAAATTCCTTTGATGCCATCTATACCGCTTGCTTGACTCGCTTCCGCCCGATTATGATGACGACGATGGCAGCTTTAATTGGCACGCTCCCTATTGCTCTGGGTACAGGAATAGGTTCAGAAGCGCGTCGTCCTTTGGGAATTGCGATCGTTGGTGGATTAGCGTTCTCTCAGATATTGACTCTCTATCTAACTCCAGTGTTTTACATTTACATGGAGGCATGGCGGAAAAAGCTTGGTAGACAAAGTACTAGAGTTAGAAAGACTTAACGGGAAAGCTTATACCAATTAATTTGCTTTAAAGCAGTGATTGATACAATTTTAGTAATCGGTTTCAGCTTTGCTCCTTGATAGGAAATCAAATGTGAAAAATGTAGAAAACTCTTCAGTGAACACCTAAATTTTGTGAGAAAGAAAAGAACTTATATCAAACAACTAACTTGCACAGAAAACAATACAAAAAGTATTAGATTCGGGCATACATAGTATGGTATCTAAAGGTATAGAAAAAATCTTAAAAGACACATCTGAAGATAACGGTGATTTAAAACCTGAAGACTTAAATCTCTCCTTCCAAGCAATACTTATGTACTACTAGTTTGCGATTGCTCTGTGTCGGTTGCGTAAGTCCTGACTAGATAACAGCAACTAGGGAGAACTATTACAAAGTTTTAAGCTCTTTGGCTTTAGGCTTTTATGATGCCGTTCGCCTGCCTTAAGAGCGATGGCGCTGCTTTGCCCTACGCTTCAAAGCCAACCAGATCAAGGTTAACGCTTAACGATTATGCCATTCGACTCACACCCCTATATGTTCCCTGTGTTAGTTATCGTTAGAAACACATTTAAAACGGGAATAATAAAGAGTCTATATATACTAAATACTTAAAAATACAATGCAACCTCAAAGTACTGCTGTGATCTTGATTGGTTATCAAAATGACTACTTTGCAACCGATGGTATTCTACATAGTGTGATTGAGGAATCTTCAAGGGCCACCAAAGTATTAGAAAACACTGTTGAGCTTGTACAATGTTTGCGACAAACTCCAGTGTTGATGATTGCCACACCGATTTTTTTTACGCCAAACTACGAGGAATTGGTTGAACCTGTTGGCATTCTTAAAACTATCAAGTCAGTTGGGGCTTTTCAAGCTGGTACGAAGGGATCGCAGATGATTGATGAGTTGCTACCCTTTAGCAGCAGAATTCTCGAAGTTCCCGGGAAACGAGGATTTAATGCTTTCATGAATACTAACTTAGACATGATTCTCCATGAAAAAGAGATTACTCATGTAGTTCTAGCTGGTGCAGTCACTTCGGTCTGTATTGATTCTACAGGTCGTTCTGCACATGAGAAAGGCTATCAGGTTGTTATTTTGTCTGATTGTACTTCTGCTCGCACGGTGTTTGAGCAAGAATTCTACCACACTCACGTTTTCCCCTTATACGCCGATACAATTAACCATACCGAGCTACTTCAGCGTTTGAGAGTATAGTAGAATGTCAGATATAAACAATGAATTGCATACACAGATTCAGTACAGTTTGATTGAGAAATTGTCTGAATCCGAGCGGCGTTACCGGGAATTGGTGAATAGTCTGCGCGAAATTGTGTTTAAGTGCGATCGCTTGGGTAATCTCAATTTCCTTAACCGAGCCTGGACAAATACTCTTGGTTATGGGATAACAGATGTCATCGGTAGTGCTTTAGGCAATTTCATTGACTTGAATGATCGGCACTTGTGGTCAGAAACTCTAGAAAAGCTACAAACCGGAGTAGAGGTTTGTCAAGTACTCCGCTTTTACCATCAAACTGGTGTAATTGTTTGGTTGGAACTATCTGCTCAACCTCAAAGTGAAACAGAATTCTCTGGCTCACTGATTAATATTAGTGATGTCTACGACGAGCTTCGCTTACGCAAACAAGCAGAAGCATTATTGAAGCAAACGAATGAGCAACTGGAAGCTAGAGTAGAACAACGAAATATTGAGCTAATTCAAGCTAATCACGACCTAAAAGTTACCCTTGATAAACTCAAATATACTCAGGCTCAACTGGTGCAAACTGAAAAAATGTCGAGTTTGCGGCAATTAGTTGCAGGGATTGCTCACGAAATTAATAATCCAGTTAACTTTATTTACGCTAATCTCACTCATGCATCTGAGTATACAGAAGTCTTATTAAAAATTTTGCAACTCTATCAGCAAACCTATCCAGTTCCCTCGCTACAAATTCAAGAAGCAATAATAGCCTGGGATTTGGACTTTATTCAAAAAGATTTAGGTAAGCTGCTGGAGTCGATGCAAGTTGGCAGCGAACGCATTAGAGAAATTGTGCTGTTACTGCGAAATTTTTCTCGGTTGGATGAAGCAGATATCAAAAATGTTGATATTCACGCAGGTATCAATCACACAATCACATTGCTTCGTCACCGCTTACAAAGTGAGTCAGGAAATCCGGTAATTCAAATAATTAAAAACTATGGAGTAATTCCTTATGTAAAGTGCTATCCTGCACAACTAAATCAAGTATTTTTAAATATTTTAAATAACGCTATATATGCTTTAAACGAGGCAATTGCTAATCTATCAATTAGTCAAGATACTCAATGTCAAACGTTTGTTCCTACTATTTGGATTAAGACTGAGATCATTGATGAAACTTGGCTTAATATTTGCATTAAAAACAATGGTTTAGGTATTCACGAATCGGTAATTTCTAAAATATTTGATCCGTTCTTTACAACAAAGCCTGTTGGCAAAGGAACTGGGCTTGGCTTATTTATTAGTTATCAAATTGTAGTAGAAATGCATCAAGGCAAATTAACTTGCACCTCAAAAACAAGCCAAGAAACAGAATTTTGTATCCAAATTCCTATCTAATATAGCAATCCGATTTAATTTTTGAATCACTCCTAGAGGTAAAGGATTGGGGACTGGGAAGAAGGAATAAGGGTGTACTGAGTTTTGTTCAAAAATCAAATATGAGTTCTATATAACTATTGCTTTTAAAACAAGTAGTCTTGGTTAATACCAATTCTGTATGAAGATGTGCTAAACCATATTTAAGTACAAGGAAGAAAAACGAACCGCAAAGGACACAAAGAAAGAAAGAATTTAAGAAGGTTTGGCGCAGCCTCACAAAGAAATGGTATAAGTTTATAGCTATTGTAAGGAGCCACAGAAAAACAATTTAAATATTTTTGCTTGAAAATTAAGGCTAATATTTAGTTTAAAAATAAATTTATACAACTTATTTTTGCGGTGATGCTTAAGCAATTCAAGGAGATGATCTCAAATATTAGGAATTTGACGTTATCATACACACAAGTTCCTCTTAAAGGGTGATTATAGGATTATTGAATGCTAATAGATTATAAATAGAGGGCAAGAGAAATTCGTGATCAATTCATATAAAGTGCCAAAATTACCACTACCTCCATCACTTTTAGGCTCAGAAATCGGTTCTTTTACTGAGTTTACAGTCACTCAAAGAATGCCTGCGATCGCTCGCCGAGTTATCGTGGAAAATAATTTTTCAGCGGATATTAATACAAGATTAGAAAGCCTTGCTACAGAACTGCCAACAGGATATTTACAACCTCTAGTGAATGATACTGGTGCAGATTTTTCAGCTTGGGATACGTATCTAGAAGCTTACAAAGGTCAGCGTTGGATAGATATTCCTTGGTTTTTTGTAGAGACTTATTTTTATCGGTTAATTCTAGAAATTACTCATTATTTTCGCCCTGGTATATGGCAAGCTGTTGATCCATTCCAATTGCAAAAATCTCAGGGGTTAGAAGCGTCTCTTGACTCGACTATTCTTCTATGTACTCAGGTTAATAAATGGCTAGAAGATTCTGAAATTGATGCCCCAGCACATCAAACAGCTTTAATTGCACTCTTATATTTCGCTTTGTGGGGAAATCGAGTTGACTTGAGTTTATGGTCAGCATTCGAGGACGACCGGAGCCGTTTTGATATTCAAAATCAACTAGCTCACATTTTAGTAAATGATGCCTCCCAAGTTAGTGAATTATTAACTCTTTGTCAAGGAGGTCGTATTGATTTTGTCTTAGACAATGCTGGTTTTGAACTTGTTTGTGATTTATGCTTAGTAGATTTTTTATTAAGTAGCAACTTAGCTAATGAAGTTTACCTGCATCTGAAACCCCATCCTACTTTCGTTTCTGATGCCATGATTAAGGATGTACATGACACAATAAGTTTTTTAGCCGCTACTAGTGATCAACAAGTGACATCTTTCGCTCAAAGATTGGAGAGGCATATTACATCAAGGCGTTTAGTGTTGTCTGAAAATTACTTTTGGACATCACCTTTAGCATTTTGGGAAATGCCTAACTCTCTCAAGAATGAGTTAACCAATGCCAGCTTAATTATAGTCAAAGGAGATGCAAATTATCGCCGATTATTAGGCGATCGCCACTGGGATATTACTACCAGCTTTGCAGATATAGTCTGTTATTTACCTGTACCAACAGTAGCATTACGCACCCTGAAGTCGGAAGTAGCAGTAGGTTTAGAATCTGAGGTTGTTGAGAAAGTAGCAAAATCTGACCATTCTTGGTTAACTAATGGACAATGGGGTGTGATTCAGTTCGTGGCTTAGTAATTTAGCAATATAGAGCCAATGCTCCCCTTTACCGCTAACTCTACTAAACCAATTGCTTACGGTCGGTATTGCTAGGGTAAATTTTAGTAATCGGCATTTGAGGTGGAATCTCGACGTAAGAGTATTTACTCCCTTAATGAATTATTGGCGTTGATCTAGTAAAACATCAAAATGTTTAACCTTGGTTTCTGGTTCAATCAGATACTGGTTATCTTTGGGTAAAGGGTGTACTTGTTCTATATCATTGCCAGCAAAGGCACGAATAGCATCGCGTGACTCCCAATAAGAGATAACAGTAAACTCTGTAATTGTGCCATTAGTTCGACGAAATACTTGCGCTCCTCGATTTCCAGGAATCGATTGGATTTTCTTAATTCCAGCTTCAGTTAAATATTTATAATATTCCTCTGCTTTATTCGTCAGTGTTTGACCATGCCAAATACGTGCAACTACTGTTTTAGATTGGGTCGTACTGCCATTAATTTTAGATGGAACTGCGCCAGGCTTAGTCTGTGCAACTGTTACACAAGGTAAAGAAGCAAGTAATAGCGCAGATGCAAGAAATATGCCGAAAGTTTTTTCTCTTCTCATTGTGAATTTTTTGCTAAAGTTAGAAGATTTGAGCGATGATATTTTTTTCATAACATTATCAAGTTTAAAAAATAGATTACAAGATATTGGTAAGCAACAGCAAAGTGGATTTGGTGGGGTAGAAGTCAATACAGTTCAGTTAAGCATTTCTTTCTTCTCTCTGCGTCCTTGGCGTCCTTGGCGGTTCGTTAAAAAAATTGAGTTTGACAAAGAGTTTTAGCCTTAACTGAACCGTATTGGGGTAGAATACCATTTCACTAAAATCCTGATACAAATTCTTTCCCCTCTGCTCCCCTGCTCCTCTGCTCCCCTGCTTGCCTAAATGTATCAACCTTAAAGTGAAACGGTAGAAGTATCTGCTTTGTCACGCCTGGGATTACAAAGCAGATGACCTCATGCTAGCTAGTGATAACGGAGGATGTTGGGTGTAGTGGTTGCTGCTGTTGACCTAAAGCCATTGGGTAGCATGGATTGTAGGGGATGGAGTAGTTAGGGAGGAGCGTTTACACTAAATCCCGTAGTGCAAAATCTGAAGATAAATGATTTCGCGGTAAAAATATGTGCAAATCTAAAGAAATTATTAAGGCAATACCCAGGTAAGATGGGTAAAAATTGGGTAGTTCTGCGCTATTTTTTAGCAAATGATTGAGCGATGATTATGTGTATAGAAAGCGCTGGCAAAGATTTTTAGCTGGCATTTAATAAACCGATATAAAACAAAGCCCTGGATTTTTACCAGGGCTTTTTAAATTGAAAACTCAATTTTCAAAGTCGGCGCCTATGACTAGAAGCCGAGAGCTTGTCAAGATTCCTCGAATAGGCGATCGCCTTTATGTAACCGATAAGCGATTTGATAGGTTTGTGCTTGCGATCGCATTGTGGGAGAATGGGCTGCTAAATACCGAGCAGCAGCAACTAATACATGAATCCCAGCAGGAGCATCGCCTAATAAAGAATACTGACGAAAAGCGGCTTCTATTTCTTGAATTACATGAAAATCACGGTTTTCTCTGAGCATCATTTTTCCTAGCAGCGCCATTAGTCTTTCAGGCTTGCCACCACTATATAAATAATTAGCCACTAATTGACCTGTTTGGTTAACTTGCTGCTGACGATTTAATAAATCTGGTAGCTGCTGGAGTAATTCTTCGGGATTTGAAACGGAGTCTTTAGCTTCTAGAAGTCGTGCTGGTGGTACATTCAAAAAACGATTTAAATAGACACTCATCGCCGCATCAAAGACTCCTCTGAGTAGTTCAACTGTTGGCACTCGTCGTAACCCTTGATGCACAGCGTTAGCAAAAGTAAATGGATGATGTGCTGAATTCCAATCTCCAAAGTCATTGTTAGTATTAAAACGAGCTACACGCAGTGCGGCTGTATAAGTAACAACACTTGCTAATTGTTCTTCTGTACAACCTGCTTGTAGGGCATTTAGTAGCGAGTCTGCGATCGCTTGTGGGTCTTCACCTAATAAAATTGGTATTAATTGCTTCGAGTTTGACCAAGTTCCTCGTTGAGATTTCCCTGCACTTAAGACAGTGGGTAATTGCTCAAAAGCCGACTCTAATATTGCCACCAAATCTACAGGGTAGCGCCAAGAATTAGATTCTTCCATTCGGGATGCACTAGCTAAACCCGAAACTAAGCTAGGTAGAACAGATTCCGCAGCTTCCCAACCAACAACATCAAGTGCTTCTAGTGCTTTGTTAATAAAATCAAGGGTATGCCCAATATCAAGATAACGATGATCTGTAGCCGATGAAAACAGCATATCTGCAACTTGCTCTAAATTAGCCCCTGAGCGAATCGCAGATACTAGACATCTTTGTGCAGCTTCACTATCCCGTACTTCAATAAACTGGCAAAACCAGCTTTTAAGAGTCGGAAAATCAACGGTAGAGTTAGGCAATGGCTGAACAACAAACAGAGGCGGCGCATCTGCACTATCATTAGCGACTGCCGAAAGTCCGTGAAATAAGGCACGAGGCTTGTCTTCTTGATCTAGATAAGGTAGGAGATTCATCATGCAGGTATGGATAGTTAAACCTATACCCCAACCTGTTTTGTTGTAACTAGTGCCAAATTTTAGACCGATTTGAAATGGTTCAGCCGGATTTACTCCTATATCTAACAGTGCGATCGTTGATTTGGCAATCACTAAAGAAATACTCTGCTTTAAACCATCTTCAAGGCGTTGGCGTTGGTGGGCATGAAGATTAACTGGCGGTGCTAAATTCACCCAAACTTCACCATCACGGATTTCCACAGGAAATGCCGGAACATCATCTGCCCAAGAGTCGAAGGTTCCACCACTAGCTATATCAAAGCGGGCATAATGCCAAGGACAAGTAACAATACCATCTTTGCAAATGCTACCTTGCAATGGAAAACCCATGTGGGGACATCGGTTATCTATTGCATAAACTTTATTATCTGAGTAAAACAAAACAATAGTATGTTTTCCCTTGTGGACTAACAAACTGCCTGCTGCTTGAACATCTTTAAGTTGAGCAACACGGGTATAATTGTCTTTATTGGTTGTTTCTTTAAATATTAGAGTCATTTAATTTACACACGAGTGAATCTCGAAAGCTTTACTTCTACTCTGACAAAATTTTCCTTTCTTGGAGCATTTGCAAAATACTAATTTTTGTTAACAATACCTTAAGCTACTAATAGTGCTTGTGTTCATTTTCAACGGATGCAAAAGGCTTTAACCCAGATAAATGTGGAACTCCATAAAGTTGTTAGCGATACACTGATACTACTGAGATGGGAGTTATTCAAGCGATCGCCAAATACAAGAATGCTTGGCTCAATTTAGCGACAAAATTAATCTCAATAAATCTCCGCTTCTGCAACCAAAGCAGTCATCAAAACGACGACACCAATGTTTCTCAAGAGACTTGCCATTTCAGCAAGTCTCTAAAGTTACTATACAGAAGCTCCTGGCTCAATCCGCGCCCCAAGCTGAAGAACTCGTCCGAGATCATCAGCGTTACGCCAGGTTTCAATTATTTTCCCGTCAACAATCCAATGAATGAAAATAGCTGTGAACGTTTGCTCTCGGCCATAACTTGGTATTCCAAAAAAACTTTCCTGAACGCAGGTATTAGTTGCACGCACCACTACTTTGTCACCTTCAGCAATTACGTCTTCAATTGTCCATTTCTGCTGGATAGCCCCAAATGAACCAAAAAGTTTACGTACCCCATCTGGCCCCGGAGGAAGCCCAGGTAAACCACCGTGCATTCTCCAAGTTGGGGCAGTCATCTCGCAGATATCTTCAATCCGATGCTCGCTAATGAGTTCTATCCACCGTTGAGCAATTATTTTGTTGTCTTCAATGCCAGACATTGCTACTCCTTTTCTACTTAAATTAAAAATAGTATTTATTTATCAGTGATTAACTGTCGGTTGAGTGTTTTAATCCAATGCCCAAGAATACGGGACTTCCAACTAAAAAAATATTCTATCGTGGTGTAGGCAGGGGGGCAGGGAGCAGTTTTTGCTGGGGGAGAAAGAAAAATATGATCTGAGTAAATTGGATAATTTATTTTCTGGAAGTCCCTACAGTGAATTTTTGGGACAAACGATAGCACAGCAGGGGTTTTACCAATGTAAACAAACAACGGGTAATGTTAACGTCATGCAAACTATACCAATCTTAAATCATTCGTGAAACGTATCAATATTCCTTGTTATTTTTCTCTTTACCCCTACTTACTGAGCGGATACAATTTTATTTACTATATTTCCTAAAATAGTATAGAATATGCCTAAAATTACTGTTTGTATTCCTACTTTTAACCGTGTTCATCTCCTTCCTTATGCCATTGACAGTGTACTCAATCAGTCTGAGCAAGACTTTGAGCTAATTATTTGTGATGACGGTTCTAGCGATCGCACACCCGAATTAATGTCACAGTATACAGATCATCGGATTAAATATATCCGTCATCTGCAAAATATTGGTAAAAGTAATAATATGCGCTCTGGCTTTGATGCAGCTAGTGGTGAATACTTTATTAAATTTGATGATGATGATCGGCTAACACCCGATTTTCTTGCAAGTACAGCAGCTATTCTTGCTCAAGACTTTAGTATTGATTTTGTTGGTACAGACCATTGGATAATTGATATTGATAATGTGCGGGATGAGGTAAAAACTCAAGAAAATTCTCATCGCTGGGGTAGAAAGAATTTACCAGCAGGTGTTGTAGACAATTTGTTGGAAGTGGTATTTATTCAGCAAAGCTTTCAAGTTGGGGCGACATTATTTCGCCGTAAAGCATTACAAGAATTAGGATATATGCAGCCAAATCTGCAAAATTGTGAGGATAATGATTTATTTGTGCGTCTGGCTTTGGCTGGCAAAAAAGGTTATTACTTACCAGAATTATTGATGGAATATCGCACCCATGCGGAGCAGCAAGGTATTAATCGAGCCATTCCTTATTTGTTTGATAAAATGCAGTATTTAGAAAGTTATAAGTTTGAGTCTGAAAAAATAGAGACTATCAGGAAAAATCGTCTAACTGAAACGCAATTATTATTAGGTTTGCGTTTAATTGAAAAGGGTGAAACGCAAAAAGGCAGAGAGCTAGTTTTAGCAGGACAGTCTTTTTCGGCTGCTAAAGCTTGGACTGGTTTAGGGTTATCGTTGTTACCAGTTGGATTGCGAGGTAAGGCGTTTAATGCATTGCGACAGATGCATGGTTAGGCTATAGAAATGCGTTAACGCAGTTCGCCGCAGGGATCGTTTTTTTCTATCAAGTACGTGGTGGGGAATAGCTCACGCAGAGGCGTAGAGGGGTAAAGAAAATTATTTACTGTGAATAACTGAATCTTAAGCAATGCTCAGTTAGCCTACATGATTTTTATCAGCTTTTTCAATAGCATTGAGAATATCAGTCTTTGTCATTCGTGTTGTTATTTTAACACCTTTTTTTCTTGCAATTTCTTGAAGTTGGTCTTTTTTCATGCTGTACAATGGCTTGCTTGGAACTTCTTCAATAATCTTTTTGACAGCTTCTGTAAATTGCTGAACTAACTCAATGTCAATATTTGTTTGCTTGCTTCGACTCTCCTCCAATTTTTTAACTGATGTAGTAACTTGTTCAATCTTTTTGTTAAGCGTTTCTACTTCCAGAACTAATTTATTAAGCTGTTTAAGTATTCTTTGAGTTGATTCTGTGTCTTCAGAAACTGATGGTAAGACTACAATAGGATCTGAAAACCCTAATAATTGCTGCATTTCTTCTTTAGCAGCAGCAGCTTGCTCATCAGTCATATCAAATACCCAAACCCAGAGTTTCTCAATGTCAAGTTCTTTAGCAACTAGACACCAATCAGCACCATAAACAACTTCATACTCTTCTTCCTCACTGTATGCTTCAGTACGACGCACAATCAGAGGAATTAAATTAGTGCCTTGTTGAATAAGGCTGTTACTTAAGTATTCACGTTTTTCAAAAGGAACTTCTGAAACTTCAGACTCTGGTACAGCGATTTGAAAAGTGTAAACTTGTCCATGAGAGATTGACTTGATACGTAAATATTCAACAATACGATCGCGGCGTTCTGCGCTATTCATTTTCTTACTCCTTTTCCTTGGTAACAGAAATCAATTGTTTAGCTAGTTTTATATAGCAGTTAAAAGCATCCTGTGCAGCTTCTTTATCTTTAGAATTTAATTCTTTATCAAATTCTGCAAAGCAAATCGGATACCCCTTATTAGGTGTAGTTGAAACTATGCTCAGGCTTGGAATCCATGTTTCTTGGGGGAATAACTCTATATTTTTACTTTCAGGATTCTTTGATAAAATATCAAAAATCTGCTGAGTCATAGCTAAAGCAACCTTATTTGCGGCTCTATTGTACATACTGACTGCTATTCCCAAAATTGGCAGTGGTTCATCTTTGGATTCATCAAGTGCAATGGCTCTTGAAATCACGTACTCTAATGCCCGAATGGGATAAGGAGCTAACTGGGTAGGAATTAATACTCCAGAAGAGGCCATGAGTGAAATAGTATTAGCTTTACCAAATGATGGCGGTGGGTCAATTAAGATATAATCATATTGATTACGATGTTTGTTTAGCTTCTTAGCTAGTACACGATCAATATCTGGTGTATTAATCAGCGTAGCTTCCATATAACTCAAACGAATGTGAGATGGAACAATATCTAGTTCAACATCATCCCAGTTCTTATGAATAATCGTTTCTTCTAAACTAGTTCTTGGTTCAGTCAGTAAATGGGTAATATCTTTTTTACCTTGCTTTTCAACATCATCTAAAGGATCTATCCCTAATCCCATTGTTAGATTAGCTTGAGCGTCAATATCAATCAGCAGCACTCGCTTACCTAGCTTATTGAGAGCAGCCGCAAGGTTGATAGTTGTTGTCGTTTTACCTACGCCACCTTTGTTATTAAATACAGTAATAATCATCGATTTGCGTTCCTCTTTAGTTTCAGAAACTAATTTTTTTTCTTCACTAGTTTGCTGTGTTTGAATAGGAGAAGTTTTGCCTTTGTTGAATAAGCCCAACATATCTTCTTCTTGCACCTCTTTTGAGATTAAATTTAAAAACTGTAAACGAATATTTTGTTGATTTTTATACAAAGTAGAAGTAAAGTTTAAATAAGTTTTTTTGGATAAAATTTTGTAAAATGACCGATATTTATGAATAAGTGTGGCTTGGGAATACTCTACAATAGTTGTAATTTTTTTATCATAGTTATAAAGTATACGAAAGTCATAGCCATTGGTTAATAGCCCGATAACAGACCCAGTGTGGCGCATGTAATTATTAATTTGCCAAACGCTGTGAGCAATGTTTTTGCTGGGCGCTTTAACTTCAATAATTAAATATGCTGGTTTTATTAAAGCGGAGTCTGGTTGACCCACTAGGAAGTCAAGCTTAGATTGTAGAATTACCACTTGAGACTGCCAATCGGCATTGCTGTAACCAAGGATACGCAATAGGGGAACTACTACCTTTTGCTCTACATCGGATTCATTACTATTTGGAGCGATCGCTTGAAAAATGTTTTGCAGTATTGAGCCATAGTCAGCAATCATACTAGCACCGAGAGGCATCCAACTTTACAATTTTATCCGCTAATTTCTACTTTGTAAAAATTTTTGCCTGTGTTGCTAGTAAAATTCAAGAATGGCTAGAATCAAAGAGTTTACTCAACTTATTTGCACTAAAGGTTTTGGCTACTGTATCTTGTCCCCACTGCCATCAACTCGTTGATAGTCAAGCTATTAGTTGTCCCTATTGCCGGACGACACTCAAAGCTTACGGTCATCCTGGTATTCCATTACACCGCGCCACTGGGGGCGGGTATCTATGCGACACCTGCACTTATCATGCTGATGATACTTGCAATTTTCCTCAGCGTCCCTATGCTAAAGACTGTACCCTCTACCAAAATATTGAAGAGACAAAGTTAGAGTTAGAACAGCAACGTTACAGTAATAGTTTTGCAATAACTGTAAAAAATTGGGTAAAACGCAATCAGGCTTTGCTGTTACTTTTGGGTTTATTATTGGTCTGTTTGTTATTCGTTATATTAAGGTCTTGATGTGGGTTTTCTGGGGAGTGGGGAATATAATGCTTCTGTGTTGAGTCTAATACAGAGCTAAATAGTTACGATTTTATATTTAAATTGTCTCCTCAGCTAAATTGCAATTGATGATGTATCAAAAAACCCGGGTTTATACATCTGAATTATCAGCTATTTGAATTTCTTGCTCGTATTGTGCGATTGCTTCTTCAATTGTTTCATTACTAACATCTGAAATATCGGATTTGGAATAAATTGTAGTGAGTATAATTCCTCGATCGGTTTTCAGATAATAAATGACTCGATAGCCTCCACTTTTTCCTTTTTGAATGTTGCTATTTTTGAGACAAACTTTGAAAACCTGATATTTAACTCCAGCAATTCTATCACCGAGGATTTCACCTGCTTGAAGTTGGTCAATTAAGGGTTGGAGATCAGTACGAATTGAAGGATAACGTTTGGCAAGTTCTCGAAGATCCCTTTTGAAACGAGGTGTAAGAGCGATCTGGGTTGGCGATAGTTCACTCTGCATCGATGCCTGACCACATTTCGGAGAGGGGAAGAGTTTGCCCAGTTAAAGCTTCGTGTAAACCTTGGCGAATACCTTCTATAACAACTTCTGTAGGTGTTTCATCGGGATCGGTTTCGTCATCTTCGGAAAGTAAGACAATAACACGAACACGTTGTGGTTTGATGAATCCCAGTGATTTATCGAGCGTAAGTTGTCCACTCTCATTAATTGTCGCTGTGGTTTCAATTGCTTTCATAGATAATGACAATGTTGTTAAATATTGAGTCAATTCAACTTACTTATAGTCTAGTGCAGCTATTCCCCATTCATCTGGCAATTCCCTCAAACGCTTCATCCGAAATCGTCACTATAGGGAATGGTAAAAAATAACAAACCATGCCCAATTCCTAATCTCCAGGCTGTGATGATTTTGGATGCTTCCCTAACCTTCAAACTGTTGTGATTTTGGATGCTTCAGCAATAGGTTCAATTAATATGGGTGACGCTTTTTCTTCAAAGGTGGCTAAATCGAACCAAAAAGTGGTGCCTATACCAACTTCACTCACCAGATGGACTTTACTACGATGTCTGTCAATAATATTTCTGACAATCGATAAACCTAAACCCGTGCCTTCTAAAGTGTGAACTCGGTTTTCTACGCGAAAGAAGCGTTCAAAAATTGAGTGTTGATCTTCTGTGGCGATGCCAATTCCAGTATCAGAAATTTCAATCCGCACTGGAGCAGATTGGGTGTGACTGGGTTTAAAATCTAGTTGGTAGGCGCGGATTGCCACTTTACCACCGGCTTTAGTGAATTTAAGGGCATTACCAATCAGATTGCCAAACACTTGTACTAATAGATCGTAATTACCCATCACTAATGGCAAATTAGGAGCAACTTCTTGAATGAGTTCAACACCTTTATCTTTAGCATTCAGTTGGTAAGTACGCAGGGTTTGCTCGATCGCTTGGGCTAAATCTACGCCATCGAAGCTGTAATTGCGACCAGATTCGAGTTTTGACAAATCCAAAACATCATTAACTAACCGAGTCAGGCGATCAGTTTCATGGTTGACTGTTTGCAGAAACTCTTTTCGTTCTTTTAAAGCTAAGTCTTCGCCGTAGTCGTGCAGAGTTTCAATATAAGTTTTGATGTTGAATAGAGGCGTTCGCAGTTCGTGAGAAACGTTGCTGATAAATTGGCTTTTTGCCTCGTTTAATTCCACCTCACGGGTTATATCTTGGACAGTAATCGCAATACCTTTGATGCTTTCCCTTTGCACATTGAGTACTGTAGTCAAGAGAATTCGGATCGTTCGCGGGGTGGGTTGGTTAAGAAAAATTCGGAATTCGGCGCTTTCGCATTTGCCTGCTGCCATTTCGTACAAGGGGCTAGCGATTTCCATTTGTACCGATAATGGCAAGTGATGTAACAAATTATTACCTTCCACATCAGCGTTTTCCCAGCCAAAAATTCGCTCTGCTGTGGGGTTAGCTAAAATCACCTGCATGTTATTGTCAATCAACACAGCGCCATCTGCGATCGTTGAAACTAGGGTTTGTAGCTTGGCTTTTTCTGCGGTCAGTTCCTCAATATTTTGTTCTTCATAGCGCTCTAATCGCTCTGCCATTTCATTAAAGCTTAAAATTAACTCCCCCAGTTCGCCCCCTAAAGGTAAATCAATGCGCTGCTTGAAATTCCCGGTAGCAATTTGCTTCACTCCCACCAGTAGTTCTTTAATGGGCTTAGTGATGGTCAAGGCGTTTATTACTCCTGCCAAAATCACCATTACCCAAATGGTAATAAAAACGGCAATGGTGACATCGCGGGTAAAATTGGTGGAGATGACAGCAGTCTGATTGGGGTTGATACCGATCGCTAATACACCTAAGTATTTTTTATTGACAATCAAGGGAATAAATACATCGGTGACTGTTCCATCTGGGGTTGTATGTTGCCGCACCATTGGCTTTTCCCCATCACCAGGGTAATCTTCCGGCAGTTGTATCCGCCGTTTTATGGTGAGAGAGTTTTCTACCTCCGCTTCCCAAAAAGGAATGCCAAAAAAGATTTCCCCGTTTTCGTCAGCGTAAAGCATATAACGCACACTAGAGGTGCTGCTGTAGAAGCGTTGAGAAAATTGGGCAACCTCAGTCAGATTATTGTCAGCGACTAGGGGGGCAACGTTGGCAGCCAGCAGCAGCCCCAAGTCACGGCCAAAGCGGGTGTCATTCATCCGCGCATCCTGCTGGATTGTATTCACAGCCCAGAAGGTCAAGCCACTCATCACCAATGAAACTACCATTGTGGCTACAGCCAATAATTTGGTCTGGAGTGTGAACTCCGACCACCAAGTGGCGATCACATGTTGAATTGTTTTAAACAGACTTAGCATCTTAAATAAAGTTGTTAATACTCTTTGTTATAAAGCCCAACAACTAAAAAATTAACAGTTAATTTGACAAACATGTTAGGGAAGAGGGAGAGATGGGAAACTCCAGGGGATATTTATGTAAGGTAGTCTTAACGAATTTACCTCATTTCAGGCATCCGAGTTGATATCCAGTTGAGGATTAAGGCGTTAAACTCCATTTTTGTGACTATTAGTTACGCACAGATCAGATGAGCAGTCTAACAAAAATTCAACCTGTCGTGATTTTAGGCTAGTTTTCCGGCTCAGGTTAGCGAACTCCAAAAAATAAATTATCCAATTTCTGGACTTCACTACGACTTTCCCTCCCCCTGCCCCCTGCCTTATCCTTGCCTCTGCTTTACGCTGGCTACTCTATGCCCAATATCTCTCCGGTAATATATCCCCTCAAACTGGATATATTTGATACCTGCGTATGCTTGGGCGATCGCTTGCTGAAAATTTTCTCCAATTCCAGTCACATTTAATACCCGACCCCCATCTGTGACAACTTCTTGTTGCTGGTTTAATTTTGTACCTGCATGAAATACTGTTGCTCCGGTTGCTTCTGCCTCACTAATGCCAGTAATGACTTGGCCTTTCTCATATTCTCCTGGATAACCACCTGAAGCTGCAACTACAGTTGCAGATACTCCCTTTTTCCAGGCAATGGGTGGCAATTCACCTAATCGCTGTTGTACACAGGCTAAAAGCAACTCTTCTAAGGGTGTTTCTAACAGTGGCAAAATCACCTGGGTTTCTGGATCGCCAAAGCGACAGTTAAATTCCAAAACCTTAAAGTCGCCATCGGGTGCAATCATTAACCCAGCATACAGTACACCTCGGTAATCAATATTTTGAGCTAGTAAGGTTGCGATCGCTCTTTCTAATACTTCCGTTTGAATGCGTGCCATCAACTCTGGCGTAGCGATGGGTGCTGGGCTGTATGCTCCCATGCCACCAGTATTGTCTCCCGTATCGCCCTCACCAACTCGCTTATGGTCTTGAGCCGGCAACAGGGAGCGAATCGTTAACCCATCTGTTAACGCTAAAATTGATACCTCTTGCCCAACTAAACATTCTTCAATGACAACAAATTCACCAGCACTGCCAAATTGCCCTTGAAAAATTGCATCAACGGCACTTTCTGCCTGTGCAACTGTTTCAGCTACTATTACGCCCTTACCAGCCGCCAAGCCATCAGCTTTAACGACAATTGGCGCTCCCTGAGATTTGATATAAGATTTTGCTGCTGCTGCTTGCGTAAATACCGCAGCCCGTGCCGTCGGAATCCCTGCTTCTTGCATCAGGGCTTTTGCCCAAGCTTTGCTCGCTTCAATTTGCGCTCCCGCTCTGACTGGGCCAAATACCATCAATCCTTTCTTTTGGAGGTAATCTGTGATTCCCATTGCCAAAGGCACTTCTGGCCCAACTATCACCAGAGTAATACCATTTTCTAGAGCATATCGGCTCATGCCCTCAAAATCACCTACTGTTAAGGGCAAGTTATGGCAACGTTCCAGACTTGCTGTACCTCCATTGCCTGGTACACAGACAACTTGCTCAACTTGCTCAGATTGCAACAGTTTCCATGCCAGAGCATGTTCGCGCCCTCCATTACCTACAACTAAAACTTTCACTGCTTTCCTCGTGCGTTCCTTGCGAAACGAGAATGCCCTATTTGGCTCTCGCGGATCAATTTTTCATTAATTTTCACACTTATGCAAGCCCCCTCATAAATCAATACGCTTGGGTTAAGGAAATTTATCTGTTAAGGCAGGCAGGGGAGGCAGGGGAGGCAGGGGGAGAGAATAAAAGCTTGACTAAACTGTATTGCTTCATAAATAAAAAGGCTCACAAGCAGGGGCAGTAATAAATATAGCTATAGCTTTTTGTAATCAAATGAAGTTCATCAAAGCAAGCTCTTTGTTTGATCTTAGGTTAAAAATGGGGTTCTGTACCTAGTAAACTGAGAACCACTATATTGAATTTTTACTGTATTAATTCTTAAAATTTAACTTGGTTAACTAGTATAATTATAACTTTTCTCAAATTGCAATACTTAAACGAGTATATGAATTTGTTCCAATATCAGTAAAATATTTAACTATTTATCATGGTTTTTAACCATTTAAATAATTGAGTAAAAAAATCATCTTCAAGTAATGACGATTATTGATTACAATTATGAATCTGTGAATATAGAAAACAATTTAAATATCAAAAAATAGGCAACATGGCTAAAATTATTGTTACTGGAGCTGCTGGCTTTATTGGCTCTCATTTTGTAGAAACATTACTGCAACAAGGAGAAGAAGTGATCGGAATTGATGAATTTAATGATTACTACGATCCGATGTTAAAGCGTAAAAATATTGCACACTTACATCAGTCACCTGGCTTTACATTAATTGAAGCAGACATGCAGTTTTTAGATTGGCAAAAACTCTTAAAAGATGTAGATATAGTTTACCATCAAGCGGCGCAAGCAGGTGTTAGAGCAAGTTGGGGTAAAGCTTTTCGAGGTTATGCAGAACGAAATATTAACGCTACACAAGTTTTGTTAGAAGCAGCTAAGGATGCTAAACACCTGAAAAGGTTAGTGTTTGCATCTTCATCTAGTATATATGGTGATGCAGAAACGTTACCTACCCATGAAAGAATTTGTCCTAAACCAGTTTCTCCTTACGGCATTACGAAACTAGCTGCGGAGTTTTTATGTGAACTATATCACAAAAACTTTGGCGTCCCTTGTGTGTCATTGCGCTATTTTACAGTATATGGGCCCAAACAGCGCCCAGATATGGCATTTCATAAGTTCTTTAAATCGATTTTGCAGGATGAGGCGATTCCTATTTACGGCGATGGCCAGCAAACGCGGGAGTTTACCTTTGTTAGTGATATCATCGCCGCCAATTTAGCCGCCGCCTCTACACCTGAAGCAGTAGGAGAAATCTTTAATATCGGTGGCGGTAGCAAGGTGGTTTTAGCAGAAGTCTTGGATACGATTGAAGAAATTGTTGGAAAATCAATTAAGAAAAACTACATAGAAAAAGCGATGGGAGACGCCCGCCACACGGCGGCTGATATATCTAAAGCGAAAAAAATTCTCGGATATCAGCCGCAAGTTTCCTTAAGAGAAGGTTTGATACAGGAATGGGAGTGGATAAAATCTTTGTATTCCCTATCCTCTTAACTTTCCTTATCCCCCTCATCTTCTTAAACTTCACTTTTGAAGAGTCTTGCCTTTAGCTGGTAAGTAGAACGAGTAAGAAAAACCAAACTATGTAAAGAAAAATGAAATAGGCTTAAACCCTCTTTCCTTCTGCCTCCTGCCTCCTGCCTTATCCTGACGATAAATATTCACCACGACCTACTTAGTTAAAACAACACCTTGGCGTACACTACGCTTGCGATTGCTTTTACGAGTACCACCAGCCATCTGATACTCGTGGCTATTTTTACCAAACTTATAAGCAACACCAAGCAAAATTTTTTCAGAATAGTCTGCCAAATCTCTTTCATTTTCGGTGATTTGGGTTAATAAAACATCAATAGTAGAGAGAGTGGTATTGTATGCTTCCAAAGATTGACGGAGACTTGCAATTTTGTTTGTATAATCTTTAACCGTTAAATTATCTCCTACATCTAGAGTAGGACTGATAGATTTAACACTTGCCAAGCGCATCTCAGCTTTGCTAAGGATACGTGAATCGCGTTTTTGTCTTGCCATAATTAATACCCTAATTCAAGTAATTCAATAGTGGACAATTTTTTACAAGGTTGTCCTGCGTAAAATTGTTGATTTTTTTTCAGAAAACTAAAATTTGAGTCATTTCAGCAATTTTCATTCTTCCTCTCCCTTTTATAACCGTAGTTGCTCTTTACTCACGACTCACGACTTAGCACTGAGTTAAAGAAGAAGTTGCTACAGGAAAAACGGAAATTTTTGCAGGGAAGACGGAAGTTGCTACAGACTGCGCGAAACACCAAAATGTGAAGACAGAAGTTCTTGCAGGGAAGACGGAAGTTGCTACAGACTGCGCGAAACACCGAAACGTGAAGACAGAAGTTCTTGCAGACTGCGCGAAACACCGAAACGTGAAGACAGAAGTTCTTGCAGGCAAGGCGGAAGTTGCTACGGACTGCGCGAAACACCGAAACGTGAAGACAGAAGTTCTTGCAGGGAAGACGGAAGCTGCTACAGACTGCGCGAAACACCGAAACGTCAACCCTGGAGCAATATTTTTTGATGGATGCTAACGAGTTTTATTGAAAAGTTAGATCCCCTACTTCTTAAAGAAGTCGGGGATCTGGACACTGCGAATTTTCACAAATTAGATAGGATTGCTGTATTAGTTGCAATTTATCTCCTGTAATTGCTCTTTTCGTGCGAGATGCTACGCGAACGAATCGCATCGGGAGTCAAGAGTGTTCTATTAAGATAGAATTAAACAATTTAGGAGATGAGTCATCTCAAGTATTCAGTTTAATACTCACAATGACACTCAAAGAGCTACAACCTCAACTTTTAGCCCTGTCTTTGGAAGAAAAGGCACAAGCAATTCAGATTTTGGCGGCGAGTCTGGGCAATGGGTTGATTGGTATTGAGAAAACACCAGGGGTGATGGGGGGCGATGCCTGTATTCGGCAGACTCGAATTCCGGTTTGGCTGTTGGTTAGCTTGCGCCATCAAGGGGCAAGTGAAGCCTATTTGTTAGAAGATTACCCGACACTAACGGCTGCCGATTTGGTGAACGCATGGCTGTACGCTGAGGTTTATCCTAAAGAAATTGAAGCAGCGATCGCACGGCAAGAGGCGGCTTAAAGGTGGTATTGCTTTATGCCGATGAAGGGTTTCCCAAAGTGGTTACGGGGCTATTGCGTCAATTTGGTCACGATGTGCTGACGGTACAAGAAGCAGGGCAAGCCAACCAGCAAATTCCTGATGACCAAGTGCTTGTATTGGCGACGATTCAGGGGCGGGCAGTGCTGACAGTAAATCGAGATGATTTTATCCGCTTGCATCGCATGAGTCCAGATCATGCAGGTATCATTGTTTGCACAGAGGATTTGGATCGGCAGCGATTAGCCACCCGGATTCATGAGGCAATTGCAGCTGAAGAATCTTTGTTTGGAAAACTGATACGAGTCAATCGCCCGCCTATCTAATTAGTTCAACATTTAGCTGACTATTCCCATGATTGGAATTCATCAATGGCGCTACGAATTAAGGAAGTTATTTGAGCGCGACGGGTTTCAAAGTTAGCGGCGATGTAAATCAGGAGAATGCCAACTAGCAAGCCAACAACCCATTTTAAAAAGGAATACTGCAAGCTGAAAATTACTGATTGATAGATTGTAGTGATTAAAAAAGTCGCTGTACCAATGTAGAGAAAAGCCCGCACTCGCAAAGCTAATCCGGCAAAAATGGCGATGAGGCTGAAAATTCCCGGTATCCAAGCTGTATTTTGATGAAATAAAATTGCCCACCCACAAATTAAACCACTACCTAACACTCTCAGAATATGGCGAGATATTTTGTACTCTGGTAGCTTCAGTTGGGTGTCTACTTGAGCAATATAAAGCAGTGATAACCCAATGGGTGTTACATACCACAAAGCATCAGTTAGGCGTAAGGAATCAAACCAACGGTAAAGCGCCCAATCAATCAACGCCACACTAATATAAGTAAAACGGATGTTTTCACTGACCTTTGCAAGGAAGATGTAAAATCCAGCTGCGAGTAGCAAGGTAATGGGATAAGTTCGCAGTCTAGTTTCCCATAAAATTATCAGTGGTATGATATAAGCGGCTTGCTGCCAAGGTCTTTTAGACCAACCCCAATTTTCCCAAGGTAAGATGTACAGAAAATAGGCTACCACACAGGCGCTCGCACCGTTCCAAGGAACTAACGGCCCAGCCCAAAATCGTCCTACTGCTGTCTCGCGCCAATAAACCCTCATCCCGGCTACCTCTAATAAACCAAGGTAAACCCACATTTCGGCGATTGTGATTCCTCCAAAAATGCTGGGGGAAATGGGCAAATTTCGTCCTTGAAAGATGGCATAGCGAATCAAAAATACTCCCGTTCCCAATCCCACTAAACGGTTAACTGCAATGGGAAGAGGAATGGCAGCCATTAATAAACAGCTACTCCAAGCCCAGTGAATATGGGCAATTCCTTTCAGTTCTTGAGGAGTCAGCCGTAAGTAGCTTACCAACCAAGGCGACAGGATGCGGTAAGCATACATAATAGTTGCGCCAAGGGTAGACATGGCAATCAATCCATCACCTAATGCTCCTCCTGTAGCTTGTGACATTTGATAGAACAAAAGTTCATAGGCAGAAATTGATACGCCAATAATTCCTAAGTACAGCAGGAGTTTAAAGTCTTCGCGGCGTCGCCCCACGCCAATGATAATTAAAGCTACACCCAAAGAATACAAACCAGTCCATTCGGTGAAGGTGTTCACACGCAGCAATACACTAAATGCAGCATAAATTAATGGCAAAATATGAAAACTGCTAGGAAGGCTTTCTAATTGATGTCGTCGTCGCCACCACTCGCCGACAAGTTGAGCGATTAAACCTAAAGCAATATTTGCGATCGCAATCCTAATTATTGATCGTTCCCCAAATCCCAGCCCTTGGGCAGTCAACAATTCCAAAGACCAACCGATGCCATAAAATGCCCAATTTGTCGGTTCTCGCCAACTGCGATAAACAATAGCTACCAAGGTGATTGCAGTGGCAGCTATGTACAAAAATCCCGAAGTAATAAAACCTGAATAAATTAATATTGAGTGTATCGTCAAACCAAACAACTCAAAACCACACAAGGCGATCGCCCATTTATCACTGGCGGCTGCATATATAATTGCTAATTCGTTACCGCGTTGGTTCAAAACTGTTCGCGTTAACCATAAAATTAGGATTGCGATCGCTCCGACGACGAACCAACCTGGTAGCGCGAGGCGAGGTAAGCCAGGTACGCCTACCCATAAAAGTGCCACGATAAAACTTAGAAGAAATCCTTCTGTAATTACCGCAGATATTTGGTTTCGCAAATAGCGCGTATTTACAAACATCAATCCTGTACCTACAGCTAAACCAATTAATCTGGTTTCAGGTAGCTGTAAAGTCAGTAACTGGGCAACTCCCACAGCCAATACACTCAAGTAACGGCTAGTAAGGCGACGCTCTATAATTGTGGCATTGGCAACACCTGTGAGAGTTATAGGCGTAATTAGCCATAAGACTCCCCAATAAGCTTGTCTATCAGCTATGCCATACCAAGATGATTCTGCATTCATCCACAATAGGAAAAAACTAGCGGCGGCTAATCCTAAACCAATGTCCCAGGCACTACGTCGCCATAGTCCTTCGCTTAAACTAAATATCCATTCTGCAACCATCAGAGCTAATAAAATACTTGCCCAGACTTGATGATTCAGGGTTGGTAATAACCAATTAATGGTAAAACAAAAAGTCAGCACTCCCACGATGTGAGTTAGATATATCAGGGGAAGGGATGCGGGGGAGCGGCGTTGAGTGACAAATGCCAGAGTAATTGTAGAAAATAGCAGATTTAGCGATCGCAATGCCGGATTTACTATTGCGATCGTTGTTAAAAAAGCTCCAAATAAGAGGGTGAGCAGTTCGCCAAATTTAGCCAATTCTCGCTTTTCGTTGCGATGCAAACTATCTGTGAACGCCACCATCAAAATTATGTAGGGAAATAAAGCTATACTCAGCAACGCCCAAGGTTCATTTTGAGAATTAGTAAGTTGAGTAGCGGTTGCGATCGCTAATTTCTGTAAGCTATCAGGTACTAATCGCCAACCTAGCCAAATCGTCTGCAAGCCAATAACGAAAACTGCTGCAAAGTCTAATTTTAAACTGTACTGCCGCAGACGACTTCCGACAAACCACAAACCCAAACCACTTACAGCTATTGCCTGCCAAGGATAACTTACTACCGAAACCAGCCAACCCAAGAAGAGTAGAGTGCCGCCCAGTCTTTCCCAGAGTAACAAGGACGAAGGGAATGGAGGAGATAAGGAGGATGAAGAATTTACTTCTTTATCTTCCCCTGCTCCCCCTGCCTCCCCTGCTCCCCCTACCCCCTGCCCCCTGCCCCCTGCCCTCCCCTTCTCTGCTAACCAAGTTACAAGCCAGCCACAAATACCAATAGCTAACCCCAACTGCGTCACATCTACCCGAACAACAAAAATTGCCCGCACTAGCAGCACTATCAAAGCATAAATAATTACAGTGGCAGCCAAACTAATACTTGCTTGGCGCTTATCACGCCGATCTTCTTCACTGATAGCATTAAGCTGTTGGTAATTATGATAAACGGTAAGAATAGTTGTGCCGATCATTGCCACATAAACGGCAATCAAGGGAAATCCTGGTAATTGCCAACCCCAATGCAGATAACTCAGCCCCAGAATATTTATTAGAGGTAATTTGCCGGTAAGTAAATTGGGAAAAATACTGCGATTTTTGGAGAGTAGAACAGTTATAGCAGTGAGGGTAGGACAAGCGATCGCAACTACAATCCAATCTAAAGGATTTTGCCACAATCGAAAGCTATCCATTGCCCAAAAATTCACTGGCACTAACAGCATGGTGACAATTAGCAATGTCTGAGCCGTCAATCTAAGGTTGCTTTGCCTAATTGCCCAAAAGCTTAATCCCCAGAAAGTTAAAGTATAAGCAAATAAAACTCCATACTGTCCAGAAGCCGGAAACCTCTCCCACTGACTCGCAGCCAGTACCCCAGAGGACACAACTACCAAGAATACCCCTAGAAAAAGTAGCCAACGCACACTCAGTTCTGCCCCCAAGGACTGCAACATTGTGCTGATAAAGTTGGGTTTAGCTGGTTGTTGCTGCGGTTGTCTACGGCTACTAGGTTGTAAAGCTGCTACGGGCAACTGCTGCACGGGGTTGGAAGTTACAAACGCTACCTTTGTTTTAGCTTCAGGCTGGGGTTGTAACACCACCGTACACACCAAGAATTCTCGGCATAGCTGCTTAACTTGGGCATCGGATATCAAACCCAAACGCAGCCATATATCTAGCCCTTCTAATAAGTGAGGATGGGAGGATGGCAGTCTGATCTCAAGTTTTAGCGGGCGCTCAAGGGGCGATGACATAAGCGGCAGCAGTATAAGTATATACTTAATTTTTCATCTAATTAAAGTATATTTTGGCTCTACTTGTGCCACTTATTAGGCTAAATGATATTAATTTTTAACCTACGAGCAATATTTTAAGGCAGGGGGCAGGAGGCAGGGGGAGAATATTAATGACCAATGACTAATGACTAATTACTTTTGCCACCTTCTGTACTTATTACTATCTACCAGTAATAGAATTAATAGTGAACCCTTTGTAAAACCTTCAACTATCAAAAGATAGAAGCTCTAGTAACAGATTCTATCGAATGTCAGTAAATCGAAAATCTCTATCCCTCTGTATCCCAAATAGGCTAGCATATAAAACGCTTGTAAGATTTTTATGACTTCCCGTATTCGCTTTTTGATGTGCCCTCCTGACCACTACGATGTGGACTATGTGATTAATCCTTGGATGGAAGGAAATATTCACAAGTCATCGCGCGATCGCGCCGTGGAACAGTGGCAGGGACTACACCAGATCCTTAAAGAACACGCCATTGTAGACTTAGTACCACCTGAAAAAGGTTGGCCAGATTTGGTTTTTACCGCCAACGCTGGCTTAGTATTAGGGAATAATGTCGTCCTCAGTCGCTTTTTGCACAAAGAACGTCAGGGAGAGGAGCCTTTCTTCAAACAATGGTTTGAGGCAAATGGTTATACAGTCAATGAACTTCCCAAAGATTTGCCCTTTGAGGGAGCAGGGGACGCACTGCTGGATCGAGAAGGACGCTGGTTATGGGCGGGATACGGTTTCCGCTCGGAATTAGATTCTCACCCTTATTTAGCTAAATGGCTGGATATTGAGGTGCTATCCCTGCGACTCATAGACGAACGTTTCTATCACTTAGATACCTGTTTTTGTCCTTTAGCAAATGGCTATTTGCTATATTATCCAGGCGCTTTTGATGCTTACTCTAACCGCTTAATCGAAATGCGAGTCGCACCCGAAAAGCGAATCGCACTTGAAGAAGCTGATGCAGTCAACTTCGCTTGTAATGCGGTGAATGTAGATAGCATCGTCATTATGAACAAGGCGAGTGAGGCTTTGAAAACCCGCCTTGCAGATGTAGGTTTCCAAGTGCTGGAAACACCGCTTACCGAATTTCTCAAAGCTGGCGGTGCGGCTAAATGCTTAACTTTGCGGGTAACAGAACCAGTTAGAGATGAACTTCATGCTAATGTCTCGGTAGAAAGCCGTGTCATCCGCATGGAAGGACACTTGCTCGACGCAGGCTTAATTAACCGCGCTTTGGATTTAATTATAGACGCTGGGGGAAGCTTCAAAGTCCTGAATTTTAACTTGGGAGAACAGCGTCAAAGTACCTCAGCCGCCGAGGTTAGGGTATCAGCGCCATCCCATGAGGTGATGGAAGAAATCATCTCTCGGTTGATTGATTTGGGTGCTGTAGATTTACCGCATGATGAGCGAGACGCAAAACTTGAGCCGGTAATTCAAGACGGCGTTGCACCTGATGATTTCTACGTTAGTACAATTTATCCCACCGAAGTCCGAATTGATGGCCAGTGGGTGAAGGTGGAAAATCAACGGATGGATGGTGCGATCGCAATTACCCAAACCGCTAATGGCCTAGTTGCTCGGTGTAAAATACTACGCGATTTAAAAGTTGGCGAACGAGTAATTGTAGATGTGTTAGGTATCCGCACCATCCGCAAAACTGAATCGCGCGAACTCCGCAGCACCCAAGAATTCAGCTTTATGTCGGCGGGAGTTTCCAGCGAACGGCGCGTGGAATTGGTTGTTGAGCAAGTCGCTTGGGAATTGCGGAAAATCCGCGATGCTGGTGGTAAGGTAGTTGTCACGGCTGGCCCGGTAGTGATTCATACTGGTGGCGGCGAACACTTGGCGCAACTGATTCGAGAAGGATACGTGCAAGCGTTGCTGGGTGGTAATGCGATCGCAGTTCACGACATCGAGCAAAATATCATGGGCACTTCCTTGGGTGTAGACATGAAGCGGGGTGTTGTAGTGCATGGTGGACATCGGCATCACCTGAAGGTAATTAATAGTATCCGCCGTTATGGCAGCATTCATAAAGCTGTGGAAGCGGGGGCAATTAAAAGTGGCGTGATGTATGAGTGTGTCCACAATAATGTGCCTTTTGTGCTTGCGGGATCGATTCGGGATGACGGGCCTTTGCCTGATACCGTAATGGATTTGATTCAAGCACAGGAGAAATATGCTAAACACCTAGAAGGTGCGGAGATGATTTTGATGCTGTCATCAATGCTGCACTCGATTGGCGTAGGGAATATGACTCCGGCGGGAGTGAAAATGGTGTGTGTGGATATTAATCCAGCTGTGGTGACTAAGTTAAGCGATCGCGGTTCTGTAGAATCGGTGGGTGTAGTGACAGATGTGGGATTATTCTTAAGTCTGTTGATTCAGCAGTTGGATAAGTTGACAAGTCCTTATGTTAATAAGGTAGGTTAAGAGGACGTAGACGGGAAACGGTGAGCCAGTCCGGTGGACGGGTTCCCCGGCATAAAGGATCTGGCGAACCCGTAGGGCTTCCCGCAGGGTACCGCAAAGACGCAAAGGGCGCGAAGAAAGGAAAATGACAAGAGTAGCTTTCACTGAAGAATTGCAGGTTAATTGGGTAAGTTTGATTGCTGATTTCTTGTTGGTAGGGATGGTTTTTGGCCCGCCTATCGCTCCCTTTTTGGCTGCGTCTGGAGTGTCTTTGCTTCCTGGGATTGCGGACATCATTTATTTCATGGGTAATCATGTATGTCCGCAACCAGATATGGGGTTAGATTTAGCACCACCGTTTATTATGGCTGTGTGTATGCGCTGCTACGGCACTGTCACGGGTTTGCTGATTACTCGTCTGTTGTATGGGATAACTGGTGGTAAAGGTTTTTACTGGCTGAATCAGTATGGCTGGAGTGGTGTAGCTTTAGCTAGTGTGCTAATGATGGCTTATCCTTTGGAATTGGCAGCACAGATTTTCGGTTTGTGGAGTTTTAATAATTATCTGGTTACGCCTTTTGGATTAATTACGGGTTTAGCGTGGGGATTGTTTGCTATGCCGATTTTGCATGGATGGCGAGGTGCTAATATTCAAGACGAATAAATTCGTCGTTGGTACTTCCTTGACACATCTGTGCTTTTGCTCTAATTTAAAAAACTATATCTCAATACGGTTCAGTTAAGGCTAAAACTCTTTGTCAAACTCAATTTTTTTAACGAACCGCCAAGGACGCCAAGGACGCAGAGAGAAGAAAGAAATGCTTAACTGAACTGTATTGAACTATATCTGACTCGGAAAACTCCCCAATTCTGCTGTACTAACTTTGATTTTGCGCTAACCAAGCTTCTAAATGGGTTAAACTCGAAAAATCAAGTAAAGCCTCTGCTAAATCATCCAACTGTGTTGAGTCTAAAGCTTGAATTTTTAATAGCTGTGCAGGTGCAACAGTTCCGACTTTACGGCGAAGTAGTCGGATAACAATCGATAAAGCTTTTTCCTGCTGGATATCCTGATAAATTACAGACTCGCGCATAGCATCACTCCGTAATAACCTTTTAATCAGTTCCTTGTTTAATACTAACCCTAAGCTTTGACTGCCGTTGACGCAGCAATATTACTTTGTGTTCGGGTATCGTTTATTCGCTCAATAGCTTCAGCAACCTGTTGCAATGTTCGCGTTTTATCCTCAGTTCGACTGAGAGTTGCAAACGGTAACAAACCAGGAGTATTTAAAAATATTTCGCTTGGTTGTTCCCAAAGACGAATAACTCCAAATTCATGACGGGTGTTTTCTAAAACAAAAGCTGTTTGTTGGACTAATTCAGATGTTGTGGGTTGCAGGTAAATGACAACTTGATGCATTCGCTTTCGGGGAAATTTGCGATACACCCTTAATCGATAATCAGTCATCCGAAAGGGAATTTCGGCTTTTGCTTCGGTTTGAAATTCGATATGCAGAACAATTTCGTCTGACTGTAATAGAATTAACGCATCTGCTCGAATCGGTTCGAGGGATAATTCTGATGGACTGAGTTGGGTAAGTGCAATAGATTCGCCAAGTAACCAGGTGGCAAAATCGCCTGAAAATGACTCTGCTAAAAAGCGACAGACGTTATCAAACATAGATGGATATTATATTAGCGAGGTCTTGTCTGTCATTTGCCATTAGTTATTTTGTAAGAATTTAGGAGACGCGATTAATCGCGCCTGTACAAAAATTAGAAGTCAGAATGACTGGAAAATTAAGGGTGGTAAAGCTGCTTAATTTCCTTCAAATTATGAAATTAGGGTTTCCAATTTTTATAAATTCTGAATTCTTATACTACAAATACTTCTGCAACAATAACCCTAATTTTTCCTTCGTCGCTGCTGGTGCTTTATCTAACTGAGTCAAAATTGCATACTGCAACGCCGAATGCGCCTCACTCGGCGGCGGATTTTCACTCAACCGCCGCACAGTTTCTTGAATAACCTTTTGAGCATTCGCAGCATTTCGCAACAAATTGGCAATTACCAATTCTACTGTCACACTGTCGTGATCTGGATGCCAACAATCATAATCTGTCACCAAAGCTAAAGTTGAGTAGGCAATTTCGGCTTCCCTTGCCAACTTCGCCTCTGGTAAATTCGTCATCCCAATGATTGTTGCATCCCAGCTGCGGTAAAGATTCGATTCCGCCTTGGTGGAAAAAGCCGGCCCTTCCATGCACACATAAGTACCGCCGCGATGGAGAGTAACTTCTGGTAAATTGAGAGATGCGATCGCATCTGCCAACACACCAGCCAAATTCTTACAAATTGGATCGCCAAAGGCAATGTGAGCAACAATTCCCTCACCAAAAAACGTTGAAATTCGGTTTTTCGTTCTGTCAATAAACTGATCTGGCACTACCATATCCAATGGTTTCGCTTCTTCCTTCAAAGAACCCACAGCACTAGCTGAAATTAAATACTTCACACCCAATTGCTTCATCGCATAGATATTAGCGCGAAACGGTAACTCAGAGGGTAACAGTGTGTGATTGCGACCATGACGCGCCAGAAAAGCTACCCGTGTACTATCTAAAGTCCCCAGAATCAAAGCATCTGATGGTGAACCGAAGGGGGTTTGGATATGCACCTCTTCTATATCTTTGAGCGCGTCCATTTTATACAGACCACTACCACCAATAATCCCAATACTAGCTTGAGCCATGATCCTGAACCTGTTCCTTGCTGATCTGCTAAGTTATTTTACCGAAAAGGTGAGTAGCAGAGAAACCAACAAACAAAGCGATTGCATTTCGTGTCGCTAACACTATTGAATTATTACCCATTAGTTATTGGCTGATGCTAATTTCCGATAATTTTTACAGATTAATGGTTATATTCAGCTTTTAAATTAATTGTCAGCATAGCGTTTAATCTATGCTCAATGTATACAAATATTAAGTAAATGCACTCCTGAGCAGCGAAACAAAGCAAGCGTTATACTTTTGAGAAAAGGCTTGTTTTAACCTCTGCTTTTAACATTTTCATAAATCAATGGCTCTCAATTTTCGCTTTGCGGTAGTCAGTGACTTACACCTGGCACTTCCCCATACAATCTGGGATCATCCCAATCGGTTCCATCTAGTAGAAGTCAGTATCTCGGCGTTTCAAAGTGTACTAGAACATTTAACACAACTTGATTTAGATTTCTTGTTGTTACCAGGAGACTTAACCCAGCACGGCGAACCAGAGAACCACGCCTGGTTGCAACAATGTTTAGCCCAGCTACCTTTTCCCGTCTATGTTGTTCCTGGCAATCATGATGTTCCTGTGCTATGGGCTGATCAGCAATCAATTGCTTTTGCGGATTTTCCCTACTATTACACAAAGTATGGCTATGAAGATCCACAACAGATTTACTATATTCGTCAGTTATTGCCTGGAGTTAAGCTGATTGGGCTGAATTCTAACTCCTTTAATGACCAAGGTGAGCAGGTAGGGTGTTTGGATGCCAAACAGCTACGGTGGTTAGAAGAGGTGCTGGCGGCATCTGTTGATGAATTAGTTCTGGTGATGGTGCATCATAATGTAGTGGAGCATTTGCCCAATCAATCTAACCATCCACTGGCAAATCGATACATGTTGTCCAATTCAGCAGAACTGTTGCAGTTGCTAAGGCGCTACGGAGTCAAACTAGTATTTACGGGGCATTTGCACGTTCAGGATATTGCTTACTCAGATGGAGTATATGATATTACCACAGGTTCTTTAGTAAGCTATCCTCACCCTTATCGGGTGCTAGAGTTTCATCGAGATAACCAAGGTAAAGAATCGTTGCAAATTTTATCTCATCGGGTTGAGTCATTGCCTGAGTTCCCCGACTTGCAACAGTCATCGCGGCAGTGGATGGGCGATCGCTCTTTCCCATTCTTAATCAAGCTACTAACTCACTCTCCATTAAACTTACCATTATCACAGGCAAAAAAATTAGCTCCTAGTTTGCGCGAGTTTTGGGCAACTATTGCTGATGGAGATGCACTATTAGATTACCCCCACTTTCCCCTAGAAGTGCGACGTTACATTCAGTCTTATGGTGCATTGGCGCAGCAAAACCCCGGTATGGCTACTAATGCAACTCTGACGCTGATTGATAATAACAGCACACTTTTGCTAGGTTAGGAGTGATGAGTGTCCGTGTGAAGGTGACTTTTTAGATAGCGATCGCTCTTACTATAATTCTCCTATCAAAAGTCACTAAGACACCGGCTACTCTTGTACAGACGCGATTAATCGCGTCTCTCTTGTACAGACGCCGATTAATCGCGTCTCTCTTGTCTCTAATTACCGATATCTTCATTCCAAAGTTGGGGGTTAGTTTCAATAAACTCACTCATCATTTGTTCGCAATCATCAAGATTAAGATCAATTACTTCCACACCGTGAGATACCATAAATTCTTTAGCACCAGGAAAAGTTCTGGATTCTCCAACGATGACTTTTTTAATTCCAAATTGTACTACTGCCCCAGCGCACAGGTAACACGGCATTAGAGTTGAATAAAGTGTAGTACCTCTGTAGCTGCCAACTCTCCCAGCATTGCGGAGACAATCGATTTCCGCGTGGGTTACAGGATCTGCGTCTTGCACACGTTTATTGTGTCCTCTGCCGAGAATTTTGCCATCCTTAACGAGAACCGAACCAATGGGAATTCCCCCTTCTTGTCTGCCTTGTTTTGCTTCTTGAATAGCAGCTTCCATAAACTCATCCATATAATTCTCCTTTTATGACAAAACAACTAGTATTAATGGATCACGATGGCGGTGTAGATGATTATTTAGCAACTATGCTGCTGTTGACGATGGATCATATTGAACTCCTTGGTGTTGTTGTTACTCCAGCAGATTGCTACATTCAACCTGCTGTTAGCGCCACACGTAAAATTATAGATTTGATGGGATTTTCTCATATCCCGGTAGCAGAAAGTACTGTGCGCGGTATCAATCCATTTCCTACTCTCTATCGCCGCGATTCGTTTATCGTTGACCATCTCCCCATTCTCAATCAAAGCCAAACCATTACTACGCCTTTGGTTGCCGAAACAGGTCAAGATTTTATGATACAGGTGTTGCGGGAGGCATCAGACCCCGTAACGTTGATGGTAACTGGGCCTTTGACAACGGTTGCAGTGGCGTTAGACAAAGCACCAGATATTGAAGCCAAGATTCACAAAATTGTGTGGATGGGGGGTGCATTAAATGTTGGTGGCAATGTAGAAAAAAGCTTAGAAGCAGGACAAGATGGTTCTGCCGAATGGAATGTTTATTGGGATGCGGTTTCAGCAGCGCGGGTATGGCAAACGCAAATTGAAATTATTATGTGTCCTTTGGATTTAACTAACAATGTCCCAGTCACATCGGAGTTAGTATACAAAATGGGACGACAACGCCACTACCCAATTTCTGATTTAGCCGGACAATGTTATGCACTAGTTATCCCCCAGGATTATTATTTTTGGGATGTGTTGGCAACAGCTTATCTGGGACATCCAGAATTTTATCAATTGCGCGAGTGGGAAACAGAAATTATCACCACTGGTATTAGTCAGGGGCGTACTAAAGTAGTTCCTGGTGGTCGGAAAATTTATGCAATGGATAAAGTAGATAAAGAGGCTTTTTATGCTTACATCTTGCAGCAATGGGCAAGATAAAAACTAAAAAATTAGGTGCGTGCATACTCAAACTTGTGCCTGCACAACAAAATCTTCAACTTGTCTGATTCGATCCCAATCAATGGCAGCAACCCACAACTTCTCCTCTTCGGAGAACTGCACCACTCCATCAACTTCCAAATCCTCGCTATATATAGTGAGTAACTGCCCATCTCGTAGCTCAATACTTTGATTCGCCAAGTCTTCGATTGTACCAATACAGTTCAAACGCAAACGCCCTTCAGCATCAGCATTATGAAAATCTGCAAAAACTCTAGGAGTAATCATTCTAGGTGATCCAAACTATAACTGCTGCTTTATTGGATTTGGAACAGTAGGTGTAAGGAGTTGACTAACTTGCTGCGGGTTTAAACCCCTTAATGTTGCATGATTAGCACTTCTACCGGATGTTCGGATTACATCACCACCTGCTTGGCGAACCTCGCCAACTGTTGTTACACCAATCTGCCCATGAGGAATACTCAATGCCAACTCCGCTACTGACGATCCTACTGCACATTCTACAGAAATTCCTGTTATGCCACTAGGATGAGTAGCTATTCCACGTCGAATATCCTCTGGACGATTACGCCCTCCCCGAACTACCAATGCTTCATCTGGAATTATCGTCACAAGTATAGTGTTTTTGATTAAAGATTGGAATTTGTCCGGTACTCATGGATTGCATTGTATGCTACAAATTTAAAGAATTGTTAGGCTGCTATGCGTAACTATATGTCAATTGAAGTAGTTGAAATTACCCAAAGTTTAAAACTGTCTCAAGCATCATTCTTGCTAAAACCAAAAAAGCTATATTAATTATTGAGAAGTGATAAACTTTAAACCTAAGAAGAGAGCGGCTATAGTTCCTGCAACACAAATCTCTCCCTGAATAATTTTGTCTAAAACTGATTCTACGGGAATTAATACAACTTCAATCTCTTCTGTAATATCTAATTGTTGCTCTCCAATTTTGCTCACATTCTCTGCTAAAAATAAATGTATTTTATTGGTATCTTTACTCGGCTTATCGTATAAAGTTCCGATTTTTCTAATTATTTGGGAAATATAACCCGTTTCTTCTCTCAGTTCTCTAATTGCTGCTATTTTTGCACTCTCTTTTGTTGGGTCAAAATTGCCTGCTGGCAGTTCTAAGAAAAATTCACCTACTGCATGTCTGTACTGCCGGACAAAAATTATCTCTTTATTATTAGTAATAGGTAAAACCATCGCAACGTCAGGCTTAATACTGACAAAATAATCATCTATAATTTTCCCATTCGGTAATTCTATTTCATCTTGCCTCACCTGACACCAAGGATGATCTAAAACCATTTTTGATTTTAAAATCTTCCATTTTTTTAAGTCATTCATAAATAAAAATAATGTATAAAAACTTCAGTCATCAAGCAATGAATGTAAAAAAGTATAACAGATGCATCTAATAATCTAAACTTTGAACTTACACTGGCTTTGCATAACATAATATGTATAAGAAGTATGCAAATAAATATAAAGTTATTTACAGTAAATAAAAGGTTTCCGTTGACTATTAGTCGAGGTACAACGGCACAGACAACTAATGTCTGGGTGAGAATTTCACATGATGGGATCGAAGGCTGGGGGGAAGCGTCGCCATTCGGTGTGGGTAATCATCGGCAATCAACTGATACAATCAAAGATGCCCTACAGCAAGTTGTTTCATTTTTGGAAGGATTCAGCCCTTTACAACGACAAGAAATTGAACAAGTTTTAACACAAAACCAGGTTCCTTCTGCTGCAAGAGCGGCGTTAGATATAGCAATGCATGACTGGTTGGGTAAGCGCGTAGGATTACCCTTATGGCAAATTTGGGGACTCGATCGCAACCAAATAGTCCCGACTTCCGTCACAATTGGGATTAATTCACCAGAAGCAGCCAGGGCTAGAGCGCGAGACTGGTTACAATTTACTGATGTCCGCCTTTTCAAGGTAAAGCTGGGTAATCCAGATGGCATAGATGCAGATAAAAAAATGCTCTTAGCAGTGCGAGAAGAAGCACCTAAATTAGAATTTTTTGTTGATGCCAACGGGGGCTGGAGTTTGGAGGATGCGATCGCAATGTGCAATTGGCTAGCTAATTTAGGTATAAAATATGTAGAACAGCCATTGCCACGGGGGCAGGAAAAAAGTTTAGCAAAACTCAAAGAACACTCTCCCCTGCCCATCTTTGTCGATGAAAGTTGCTTCACAAGCTCCGATATTCCCCATTTGGCAAACTACGTGGATGGTATTAATATCAAACTGATGAAATCAGGGGGGCTAACTGAAGCAATGCGAATGGTACATACAGCGCGAGCATATCGGTTGCAAGTAATGTTTGGTTGCTATTCTGACAGTTCCCTAGCTAATACAGCAGCATTACAGCTAGCGCCACTAGCTGATTATCTAGATTTAGACAGTCACCTCAATTTAATTGATGACCCTTTTATGGGTGCATTGCTAAAAGAAGGAAAAGTTTTGCCAAACGATTTACCAGGTTTGGGGGTACACCACAGTGCAACTATCACTTAATCAACGAGTAGCTATCTTGCTGCATGAAGGAGTTATTGGGCATCACGGCAAAACAGGGTTAGCAATTTTACGTTACAGTCAAGCCCCAATCGTAGCCGTAATTGATCGCGAGTGTGCTGGCAAATCCCTACCAGAATTAACCAAAATCAAGCGTGATGTCCCAATAGTGGCATCGGTAGCCGCAGTCCTAGAATACAAGCCAGAAGTCTTGGTAATTGGCATTGCTCCAGGAGGTGGTGCTGTACCAGATGATTACTGGTTGGAAATTAAAGGCGCTCTAGAAGCTGGAATGTCGCTGGTAAATGGTTTACATACACCAATGGCGAACATACCAGAGTTAAATGCACTGTTAAAACCAGGGCAAGTAATTTGGGATATACGCAAAGAGCCACCTAATATAAGTGTTGCTAGTGGAATGGCACGTACCCTTTCCTGTCGGCGGGTTTTGACAGTGGGAACCGATATGGCGATCGGTAAAATGTCAACTAGTCTAGAGTTACATTGGGCAGCAAAACAGCGAGGTTGGCGTTCTAAATTCCTCGCCACCGGTCAAACTGGCGTGATGTTAGAAGGGGACGGAGTGGCTTTAGATGCCGTGCGGGTAGACTTTGCCGCCGGTGCTGTAGAACAAATAGTTATGCGCTATGGCAAAAACCACGACATCCTGCACATTGAAGGACAAGGTTCACTGCTACATCCTGGTTCAACAGCAACCTTACCCCTAATCCGTGGTTCGCAACCAACCCAACTGCTGTTAGCACATCGCGCAAGACAAGTTCATGTACGTAATCATCCCCATGTACTAATTCCACCTTTATCAGAAGTGATTCGGCTTTATGAAACTGTTGCTAGCGCTGGTGGTGCTTTTGGAAGTGTTCCTGTAGTGGGGATAGCGCTGAATACAGCCCATTTAGATCAGTCTGCCGCAGAGGAAAGCATTGCTCAAACAATAGCAGAAACTGGGCTACCTTGCACAGATGTAGTCCGCTTTGATGCCAATGTGCTTTTGGATGCGGTAATGAATAATTAGATGTAGATTTATACTTCATCTAAAAATAATAGGACTTACGCACTGTACAAAAATACTATCTTGTGTATTAACGGAATTTGGTCGTTTCAAGCTTTTGACGACAACTTCAGATAGAGAGCGATCGCTGTTTCAAGAAAAAACCTGGATTTCTCCAGGCAAGTATCAAAAGTAGGGGTTACAACCATGAAATCCGATCACCCTAGACCCAGCAATTTCAATCATAAATTAAATGCTCCTAAAGCATTTGTGCTTAGGGCAGCAAATGCCGAACAAGAGCAGCAGTTTCATGCACTGCTAAAACATGTGATGACTGCCGTGAGTAAAGACAGTAGCAATAATGTTGCCATCGTAGCTATAACTGCAATGTTTTTTGCTTTGGCGGTGATGGTTTTAAAACCATCAATACCTGTTCCGCCAGCGATTATGCAAAGCAATCCCACTACCACAGTGACAACTCATCAAGAGCAAATTCAACGAATAGATGATGATGGTGATGCAGAGTCTTAGTCGAAGCGCGAGCGCTTGTCGAATAAACAGGCGATCTCCAACCAGAAAAAGTAAAGCGATCGCCCGAAGTCTACCACGTCGAAGGTTCGATGTGACGAGCTTCGCACCTTGGTTAGTAGGACTTACGCACACTCTATGAATTCTCGGCGCTCTTGGCAGTTCGATAAATTAAGCAAAGTTAGCAATTTTTGCGTAAGTCCTGAATAATTGCAATAGATAGAGCGCTAAATGTGATTACTAGTAGAGACGCGAAATCACTACGCTAACGTGTTTCTAATTTGGATTTTAGATTTTGCGATTTAAAAAATTTCGTAAAGGCATAGCGGTGAGCCAACAGATATGCCGCTTTCGGCGGCTGGGGCAGCTTCGCCTAAATCCCCTATACCTGATAAGCAACTTTTATTAAATCCATCAGTCTTTTTTTGTCAAGTACTCTTGACGTTTTGTAACAATATTGTTAAATTTAGTTACATAAACAAACAAAAAAGAGAAAAAACTATGTACACCACCACTAACGAAGACGGCGTTCTCAATAACTACGCATCTGAACCCAAAATTTACTACGCTGAGTACCCAGCAATTTGGGAACAACGTAAATATGTTTTACAGGGTCTTTTTGCAACTTTAATTGTTACAACTTTAGTTTTAGTAGGTTTTAGCGTTAGCTAAGATTTTTTAAATTTCGGTATTGCTGTATCTCATCGTCATTCGTACCTCTCTCTCTTACCTCGGTTAGTTTCGCCGGGGTTTTTTGTTTTTTAATCCTGTGGGTTGGCTTTAATGCTTCTCTGATTGGCGCTAATCCAAATATGGTTCGGTTAAGGCAAGAGACGCGATAAATCGCCGTCTTTGCAATAATCAATCCTTTGTCTTGACGGAAATTTATCTCAATACAGTTCAGTTAAGCAATTTTTCCTTCTCTTCCTTCTCTCTCTATGTCGCGCCAGTTGCTAAAGAGCGGGAATGCTAAAAGCGTAGCAAGACAAGATCCCCGTAGGGGTAGAAGTCGGGGAACCGCAAGGACGCACTGGCTTCTGTGCGCGGAGTCGCTCATGGGGGAAACCCCCAAGACCGCGCTGCCTTGTCTCTGTGGTTCGTTCATTTGGATAATTTATTTCTTGGAAGTCCCTAAGTTTAACGTAAAAACCTCTTGATTTTTATCACCGATTGTGAGAAAGTCTAATTTAATATCTATAAAATACGGTAAATCGATAAATTTACAGTAGTTTGTAGTTTGACTAGAATTAAGCCGTAGTTTTAGCTATGTTTTAACCCCGGCAACATCCTATCAGACTGAGTTACAACCACAAAGTTATAACAGCCGTGTGATGAAAGCATCATAACAGCACTGAATATCTAGATGACTTTCAGAAAAATCACCTTCTATGCAAGTTAACCTCCAGTAGAGTAATCCCAGATTTCATCCTAAATCCGGCGATATTAACTTGTTTTTCTGGAGGCGCGTATTTTGTGTGTGGCTAGTTGTTCTAGCTTTGCAATGCTCATGTATTCACTCATAACTAAATTTTTGTATTATTTTTTGCCAATGGAGAACATCTCATGCAAGTAGAAGATCCGAATTCTCATGAAGGTTCCGAGCAAGCTGCTCAGGCTAATAGCGAAATAAATAAACTGAAACAACCCCGTGTAGCTAGCAAACGTTTTTTTGGTAGTCACGCTAGCAGACGCTCATTTCTCGGTCGTGCTGGTTTGTTTAGTGCCGCTAGCGTTGTTGCAGGAGTTTTAGGTTCACCTTTCTCTTCAAAGAAGGGAGGAAATGTTGTACAAGCCCAAGATATCAACAGACGGTATAATCGAGCCTTCAACTACAACAGCTTTGTTGATAAAGCCTATCGAGTCCGTGTTGAAGCAGCCAGAGTTGAACGGAGTATTCCCATTCCGCCGCATCCGACCAACGGCGATGAAGAGCGTTATCCCAACAAAATCGGCTCTGACAGTAGGGGATTACCGCATAACGAGCGAGGCGAAGTCAAGCTAGAAGCTTACAACTCTTTGACCAAAGCACTGACAACGCAAAACCCGAATGATTATGAAAATATCATCTTGGGTGGCGGCAGAAAGCTGGTTAATCCTCAAGGGCCTCTGGCAATTAGCCTAGAAGGAATCAATGCTGCACAGATAGCTGTGCCGCCACCACCAGCTCTAGCTAGCGCCGAACGCGCTGCTGAAGCAGTTGAACTCTACTGGCAAGCTTTACTCCGAGATGTACCTCTTTCCAAGCTGCAAAACAATACTGACAACCCAAAAGTTTTAGCAGCCGTCGAAGACCTCAACAAGCTTTCGGCGTTTCGAGGGCCAAAACAAAATGGCCGTGTCACTCCTCAAACTTTATTTCGTGGTAGTGTCAACTACGTTGGTTCAGGTTCAAGTACAAGATATGTTATCCCACCAGGAGTACTAGACGGGCCCTATCTTTCACAATTTTTGTTGCTAACTATTCCTTGGGGAACTCAGTTTGTTTCGCCATTGATTCGTACTGCTCTTCCAGGTAATGACTTTCTACTTAATTTTCAAGAATGGTTGACTATTCAGAATGGAGGTAGTTCAGGGAAATCCATAAAATACGATCCCAAAAATCGTTACATAACCACAGTTCGGGATTTAGGTGAATATGCCCATATTGGCGGCCCTACATACCTGGGAGCCTCCTTGATTCTTAATAGCAACGGTACACCTTTGAATCCGGGCAATCCCTACGTCAGATCGAAGACCCAAATTGGTTCTAATGCAACCTTTGCACTGGGACATTTCCAAGCCTTGCTTAACTTGGCTAGCTCGCGTGTAATCAGAGCATCATACTGGCAGAAGTATTATGTACACCGCACTTTACGCCCAGAAGCGTTTGGTGGGCTAGTATACAACAACATTGTTAATAAAACTAAGTATCCGATTAATTCGGAGGTTTTTAATTCCCAAGCTTTGGCTCAGACCTTTAGCACCTTCAATACCTATCTACTGCCCCAAGCATATCCAGAAGCAGCGCCAACCCATTCCTCTTATACTGGTGGTGCGGCTGCCACTGCTGGCGTCAATGTCACACTGTTGAAAGCGTTTTTTGATGAAAACTTTATTATCCCTTCACCAGTAGTACCTGATCCCAATGATCCCACAAAAGTAATTCCTTACAGTGGGACACCACTAACTGTAGGTGGAGAATTGAATAAATTAGCAACTAACTATGCTATTGGTCGCGGTCATGGCGGTATCCATTGGCGTTCCGATGGTTCAGCTGCTTTGGCTTTGGGAGAAGAGGTTGCTATTAGCCTGCTTAGGGATGAGAGACTGGGTTACAACGAAATATTCAATGGCTTTACATTCACCAAATTTGACGGTACAAAAGTCACAGTTTAAACAGATTTTCGGTGTTATGGGAGCGCTGGTTCAACCGCCCCACCCCCTTGTGGGCGGAGCGGTTGACTTACATCCTAGCCTTTTTTTGTCACCTCGTCAGCAACAAGCTACGGGTCAGCCATAAAATAAAGACAAATCAATAAAAAGGGGTGTTTATGACAACCCAACTCGATAAGGGACTTCCAACTAAAAAAATATTCTATCGTGGTGTAGGCAGGGGGGCAGGGAGCAGTTCTTGCTGGGGGAGAAAGAAAAATATGATCTGAGTAAATTGGATAATTTATTTTCTGGAAGTCCCTAAAGCTAAATCTTCAACAGAATTGGTAATATCTTGGGAAGCCTTGCCCGCAGATTTTCAGTTAGAGGATGAATCTGTGGAAAATACAGGTCAGCCACTATTGGCTGGTGCTTTGCGCGAAAGCCTTGAGATAAGTGGTTTTATCCAACCGCAGATGTTGATAGCCTCGAATTTTAGTCAAAAGTCAAAAGTCAAAATTAATAATGCGTTATCTAGAAATTAAAGCACGGGTAAAAAAGCTACTTGCAGAGAAAAAAGCAAGAGAGGAAAAAAAATAGCGTTTTTGATGAATCAAAACAGAGAATTATTCGTCACTTAAATTATCAGTTCCCTACCTATTTCTACTGGAGGATGATTTATGCCATCACAACTGCTTCGATTGATATCTTTGGGTAGTCTTGGCTTATCTTTGTGTCTGGGCAATTCCGTAGCAATGGCGCAATATAATTCTACTGGCGATGGCGTTGTCGTACCAACAGTACCATCAGATGGTTCATCAGCACCAGTACCAATAGACACGTCAACCGGTATACCAACTTCACCCTCAGCTGATGGTACAACTCGGTTTACCTGTCAGACTTACAATGGTCAATACACTGTTATGTATCAGCCACAAAGTCAACCAGGGCAATACTTTGCTTGGGCTGCACCTGCAGCTTTGGGCGGTGGTTGGGATGCACAAAGACGTTGTACAGCAATTGCCAGTCGCTTAGAACAGTATCGCCCAGATGGCTTACAGGAACTCCAGACAGCAACAGAAAATAACGAAAATATTGTCTGCGTTACAACACAAGCTAACCCAACCTGTAGAATTGTGCTGACAGTACCGCCTGGGAAAGACCCCTATGTTATCCGCAATAGTATTTTTCAGAACTTGACCACTGCTGACAGTGGGCAACAAACTATAGCCGTTAACACCTATGGCGATCGCAGTAGTGGAGGCAACGAATTATATAATTTAGGACGCACTCTTTTAGGCGGTGGCAATAATCGGGTTAGTTCATCTAGAAGTGGTATTAATCTCAAACCTTTCCTTGATCGCAAAGATGGTGGTAGCGCTAGAAATCTTCGCAATGGAGTAGCAATTCGTCGTCAGTCTCAACCTAACTCTGTTCGCTTAAATCCTGGTAATTTCCGGTAGGCAATAGTAACTTTTAGTTAATAATATCCAACTACTTATTGTAAGGCGGGCATCGTGTCCGCTTTTTTTATGGGCAAACGAGATGCCATACCAAATATTTGTTGTTTTAACCTTTTGCTAGCGGTTTCTTAATGTTAACAAGATAGTTTGAGGTTGTTGAATACGGATTAATACTACTAAAATATGTGACTTTTTTACTAACTATATAGTCAATTTTTGGATGAATTAAGTTTTTGCATCCATCCTTTTGTGGTTATGGGATGCGATCGCCTCAGTTGCTGGTGATACCATTTCACTTTAAATACTGGTAAGGGCATGGCATTATCATCCCCTACAATAAATCTATACATATTAGGATTTTCGTGAATTAGTATGAGTGTTGCGATCGCACTTAATACATAAGCAATTACATCTTATTAAGTCATACTTGTCACATAACTACCCTTGTTCGATCTAGATTGTTTGCGAATTAATTGGCTTCGTTAAAATTACTTGAGTTTTTGTTTTAATTTTGACTACTAAATTCTCACTTCTGAATTCTTCAAGCTTGTTTCCCCCAATTCAAGGAAAAGAAAATTGTTATGCCTACAAATCTAACTGCTGGCGATGTTGCATTTCTAAGTCTGATTGCCGATAATCCCGACACCTTCTCTTTTGTACTGCTAAAAGACATCGACGCTGGGACTATCATTAATGTTACAGATAATGGCTGGCAGTCATCTGGCTCTTTCCGTACTGGCGAAGGAGTTTTGCAGTATGTAGCACCCACGGCTCAGACTGTCGGAACCGTCGTTACTTATGTTGATGGAGGCACTAACACTGGTTGGACTAATGTTAGTGGCGGTACAAGCTTTGCCCTATCAACATCGGGTGACTCCCTGATTGCCTTTCAGGGTGCGCTAAGTGGTTCAGGTAGTTCAACTACCAGCACTTCGCCTACTTTCCTGGCTGCTGTGACTATCAACCGTTCAAGCTTCGATGCCAATGCGATCGATTCTAACACCACTGCCTTGCCGACTGGTTTGACTGTTGGAACCAATGCAGTTGCAGTCGGTAAGGCATCTTCTGAATTTGACGATTCACGCTACACAGGCCCGACTAGTTTTGCATCAGTAGCAGAAGCGAGGACTGCAATTAATACAGCAAGCAACTGGACTGGTAGCGACACCGACACAACAAATTTCAGTGGTACGTTTAGTATTGGTGGTGCAGCAACACCAACAGTCAACCTATCTGTCAGTCCGAATGCTGGTTCGGAAGCAGGTAAAACAGCAATTACTGTTACAGCCACAACTTCTAGTGCAGTATCCAGCAATCAAACAGTTAACTTGGCTGTAACCGGAACTAACATCACCCCAGAGGATTACAACCTCAGCGACACTATAATTACTATCCCTAGTGGTTCAACCACAGGTTTTGTTACCTTTACCGTTGTTGATGATGCCTTGGTTGAAGGTACAGAAACCGCTACCTTAACTATCAGCAACCCTTCCTCTGGTATCAGCCTTGGCAGCACTACTACTCAAAATATTACCATCACCGATAATGATGTTGTCAGTGGACAAGCGCCAACTATTCAACTAGACACAGCCAGCACCACAGATTTGTTAGATGCTAACGGTGCTTTATCCACCACAGGAACAGGAGCAATTAGCGGTGTTATCGACAACCCCAACGATCCAGCAAAGACACTAGGCGTAAACTTTACGATCGCAGATTCCGATACTCTTGTAGACAATTTAACCGTCACAGTCACCAGCAGTAATGCCGCAGTAGTTCCTAACGGCAATTTAACGCTAACTGGCACTGGAAATAGCCGCAATCTGAAAATTAATCCTGTAGGTGTTGGTAATGCCAATATTACAGTGACCGTCAGTGATGGTGCTAATACTGCTAATTATGCGATCGCTTATGCAGCATCAGCGAATAACGGTACTCCCACAACTCAATTTTTAACGGGTACGAGTGATGCATCTACCGCTATCCCCGTGGGCGGAACATTTTTCTTAGAAGCCGATGACGAAAATCAAGTTTTGCGTCTCTACGATTCCAGTAAGTCAGGACTCCCGGTAACTGGCTTTGATTTTACAAGCTCTTTAGGATTAACTGATAGTTCTTCTGGGGTATTACGAGAAGTGGATCTTGAAGCTTCTACCAGGGTAGGCAATCGCATTTTCTGGTTAGGATCAGAAAGTAATAGCGATGATGGTAAATCTCGCCCTAACCGCGATCGGGTTTTTGCCACCGATATTACTGGTACGGGAGCATCCACCACACTTAGCTATGGTGGACGTTATAACTTTTTACGCGAAGACATCATTAACTGGGATGTTACCAATGGTCATGGCAAGGGAGCCAATTACTACGGCTTGGCTGCTAGTGCTGCAACTAGTATCGGGTCAAAGCAAACAAACGGCTACAATATTGAGGGCTTAGAAATAGCTCCCGACAATACCACAGCTTATATTGCTTTCCGCGCCCCCCAAGTTCCCCCGTCTGGACGAGCTAATGCCCTGATTGTTCAAGTTACCAACTTCGCCAGCCTAATATCAGCTAGCGGTGGTACACAAGGCTCGGCACAATTCGGCGCTCCTATAGAATTAGATTTAGGCGGTCGGGGTATTCGGGAAATTCGCAAGAATTCCAATAACCAGTACGTAATTATTGCTGGCCCAGCAGGAGATGCCGGAGCAGCCCCTAACGATTTCCGCCTCTACACTTGGGATGGCAATCCTAACAGCGCCCCGCAATTGCGTACTGCCACTTTTCCTGCTAGCTTCAACCCGGAAGGAATTATCACCATCCCTGAGAATTTAACAAATACCTCTCAAATTCAATTCGTCAGCGATGATGGCAACAGCGTTCTTTACAACGACGGCACAGCAGCCAAAGATTTATCAGAAAACAATTTCAAAAAGTTTCGCACCGATAGCATTATACTAGGCGCTGTTGTCGTGAATCCTCGGATTCACGATATTCAGGGTGCATCTCACATCTCACCCTTAAATGGACAAGATGTAGCTGATGTTCCAGGAATTGTTACCGCACTGAAATCTAATGGTTTCTACATCCAAGACCCCAACCCAGACAGCGACGATCGCACTTCCGAAGGTATTTTTATCTTCACCTCATCAGCGCCAACTGTACAAGTAGGTGACTCTGTAAAGGTAAGCGGTACGGTAACAGAGTTCCGCCCTGGTGGCGCTACTGGTTCTAACAACCTCACAACCACAGAAATTACTAACCCCACAATTGTCAAACTCTCTAGTGGTAATGCTTTACCATCTGCAACCATTCTCGGCAATGGCGGCAGAACCATTCCCACTTCAGTAATCGATAACGACACTACTGGTAATATCGAAACTGGAACCACCACCTTTGACCCTGCCCAAGATGGCATTGATTTCTATGAAAGTTTAGAAGGAATGCTAGTACAAGTAAATAATCCTGTGGCAGTGAGTCCAACTAATTCTTTTGGAGAGATTTGGGTACTAGCGGACAATGGCGCAAATGCCACTGGACGCACAGCACGCGGTGGTGTGGTGATTAGTCCTAATGATTTTAATCCAGAACGTATCCAAATTGATGACGCGCTGTTTACCTCTGGTAGCTCACCCAAAGTTAACGTCGGTGCTACTTTCGACACGATTAAAGGTGTGGTCGATTACAGTTTCAGCAACTATGAAGTTTTGCCTACCTCGGTGAGTGTGACTTCCAACACGCTGACTAAGGAAGTCACTAATTTAACTCCCACCAATAATCAACTGACAGTTGCTACCTTCAACGTTGAAAACCTTGACCCTGGCGATGGTGCAGCCAAGTTTAACAACCTTGCCAGCCGCATTGTTAATAATCTGAAATCGCCAGATATCATTGCTCTAGAAGAAATTCAAGACAATAACGGGCCGACAAATAACGGTGTAGTTGATGCTAGCACAACCTTCCAAACATTAATAAATAGCATTGTTGCGGCTGGCGGCCCCACATATCAATATCGAGAAATTGACCCAGCAAACAACCAAGATGGCGGTGAACCTGGTGGTAATATTCGCCAAGGTTTCTTATTTAATCCTAGCCGAGTTCAGTTTGTAGACATCCCCGGTGGCGGTACTCTAACGAATACCACAGTCAGCAATGTCAATGGTGTACCCACACTTTCTGCTAGCCCTGGTCGCATTGATCCCACCAACTCCGCCTTTACTACCAGTCGCAAACCGTTAGTTGGTGAATTTACTTTCAACGGTAAAACTGTTTATATAGTTGGCAACCACTTTAATTCTAAAGGTGGCGACCAACCGCTATATGGGCCAAACCAACCGCCAACTCTTAGTAGCGAAACCCAGCGTCAGCAACAAGCTACGCTGGTGAAAAACTTTGTCCAAAGTATTTTAGCGATCGACTCCAATGCCAATGTCGCAGTAGTAGGCGACTTAAATGACTTTGAGTTCTCCAATCCTGTTAGCATTTTAGAAAGCGCTGGGCTGACTTCCTTAATTGAAACCCTACCTCCAAATGAGCGTTACACCTACAACTTTGAAGGCAACGCGCAGACACTTGACCACGTTTTAGTGAGTAATAGTTTACTCAGTAAGCTGGATGGATATGATGTAGTTCACATCAACTCAGAGTTCGCCGATCAGGATAGCGACCATGACCCTAGCCTAGCTCGGTTTAATCTGTCTGCAAACCAAGCACCTGTAGCCGGTGATGACTCTGCTAGCGCCAATCAAAATACGCCATTGACTCTGTTAGCGACTGATTTGTTAGCCAACGATACCGATGTAGACGGCGGTGCTTTGAGCATCACTGCTGTGAATAACGGTGTTAACGGTAGTGTTACCTTAAATGGCAGTGGCAATGTAGTTTTCACTCCCACAACCAATTTCACTGGTAATGGCAGCTTTAACTATACCGTCAGCGATGGTAATGGTGGCACAGATGTGGCGATAGTAACGGTAGCAATCGGTACAAACCTCAACGGCACTAACAATAACGATAACCTCAGTGGCACATCCGGCAACGACATCATTAACGGACTCAATGGGCAAGATACCATTTCCGGCAATGCTGGCAATGATAACCTTGTGGGTGACAATGGTGACGATTTACTCTATGGCGGTACTGGCAACGATAATCTCTTTGGCGGTAATGGTCAAGACACACTTTATGGTGATGCTGGTAATGACAATCTTGAAGGTGATAACGGTGATGATAAACTTTATGGCGGTGACGGTAACGACACCCTTTTAGGTGGTGATGGTCAAGATTTACTTGTCGGCGGTGCGGGTAATGATTTCCTCAACGGTGGCAAGGGTGATGATAACTTAACTGGCGGTACTGGTAGCGATATCTTTGTGTTGGAGAAAGCCACAGGTCGAGAAACCATTACCGATTTCAGTTTAGGTGAGGGCGATAAAATCGGCTTGTCTGGTTTGAGTTTTAATCAGTTGTCTTTCTCTGGTAATCAGATTAGCTTAGGCAATCAAACTCTAGCGGTGCTGACTGCGTTTGATACTAAGACGCTGACGCAAAGCAATTTTATCTCTGTTTAAGTGTGTTGGGTGGGCAAATGTTTGCCCACTCTACAAATTGCTTTGTTGCATCGACTTGCACCTTTGATGTATTGACTTGTAACTAAGTTGCATCGACTTGCATCTTTAATGTATCCACCTGCACCTTTAATGTATCCACCTGCACCTTTGATGTATCCACCTGCAAAAGTTAATCCAAGAAAGCAGATTCTTAATCAATACCTTCGGCAATTTACGAGGGTGAGTTGATGACGCTTTCACTATTAACTCGCTGTTGTCTGAGGCTTGGCAAAAACAATAAGTTTTAAAAATTAAATTCCTTTAACTTTTCCCAGTATGGTAACTACAAATACAATTCGCTTTTCCCAGTTCAACGCTTCCCTGAATCGAAACGTTGAAGGTCAATTAGTCAGCGATTTGTCTACCCTTGACAATGCTCAAGCCAAGGCTGTTGCTGAAATCATCCAGCGCAATAACTCAGACGTGCAACTGATAAATGAGTTTGACTACTCCCCGGAGGCAGTTCAACTATTCAAGCAAAATTATCTTGCAGTCAGTCAAAATGGTGCAACTCCCGTTGATTATCCTTATTTTTACATCGCTCCTTCCAACACGGGTATTGCCTCTGGCTTTGACTTGAACAATAACGGCACAGTAGTTACAACCCCAGGCGAACCGGGATATGGCGATGATGCCCTCGGATTCGGTAATTTTCCTGGTCAATACGGAATGTTGCTGTTATCTAAATATCCCATCGACACTGCCCATGTCCGCACCTTCCAAAACTTCCTCTGGAAGGATATGCCCAATGCTTTGCTTCCCGATGATCCGACAACACCACAGACAAGAGATTGGTATTCTGAGGACGAACTGAAAGTTTTACGCCTCTCCTCCAAAAGTCATTGGGATGTCCCCATTCAGGTAAACGGCGAGACAATTCATGTGCTCGTCAGCCACCCCACACCCCCAACCTTTGATGGGCCGGAAGACCGCAACGGCAAACGCAACCATGATGAAATCCGTTTTTGGGCAGACTATATTACGCCTGGTAAAAATGATTATATCTATGATGATGCAGGTAAAACGGGTGGTATTGCTGCTGGTTCAGACTTTGTGATTATGGGTGATCAAAATGCTGACCCCGTAGATGGTGACAGTTATGACAACGCTGTTCGCCAACTGCTGCAAAATCCCAATATCAATACTAATGTCATCCCTACCAGCCTTGGTGGCCCCCAACAAGCAAGGTTACAAGGTGGTGCAAATGCTAGCCAAAAAGGTAATCCTAGCTTTGATACCGCAGACTTTGCTGATACAACTCCCGGAAACCTGCGGACTGATTACGTGCTACCCTCTGCTGACCTAACAATTACCAACTCAGGAGTATTTTGGCCTTTAAATACTGACCCGACATTCTCCCCAGTAGGTACTTTTCCCTTCCCCAGTTCTGACCATCGCTTAGTGTTCGCAGATGTGCAAGGTAGACCAACTGAAGCAGGTAAAACCATTCCTAATGTAAGTTTTGAAACACAAACTACCTTCGTTACTGGCTTTATTCCTGCTGGTGCGGCGGGAACTGTAAATGGAGTTTCTACTCCCTTAGGTGGATTGTCTGGTGTAACTTATGATGCAGCAAATAATCGTTACTACGCGATCTCAGACGATCGCTCTCAAGTTGCCCCTGCTCGTTTTTATACCTTCACTGCTGGCGATGGGGTAACTTTTACGGATGTTACACCATTAAAAGATAGCAATAGTAATTTCTTTGCACTCAATAGCCTTGACCCAGAAGGCATTGCTTTAACTAACAATGGTAATGTTTTCATTTCTTCAGAGGGCGAAGTAAATCCTACTGCTGGTCGTGTTACCAATCCCTTTATTAAGGAATTTTCCCTTACAACAGGGCAAGAAGTAGGATCTCTACTTATTCCTACCAAATTCTTACCAGTAGTTGAAGATACCAACAACAACGGTATTATCGATGCAGGTGATACGCAGACATCAGGCGTTTACAATAATTTGGCATTTGAAAGTCTCACCATTACACCCGACCAAAAAACTTTATTTACCGCCACTGAAAACGCGCTCTCCCAAGATGGATTAAAGGCTTCACTCACTAGTGGCAGCCCTTCCCGGATTCTGCAATACAATCTGGTTACTGGACAACCAGAAAAAGAATACCTCTACACTACCGATACTATCGCTCAAGCGCCGAACCCTAGCACAGGTTCCAGTAACAATGGTTTGACAGATTTACTAGCAATAGATAACCGGGGAACCTTACTGGCCTTAGAACGTTCCTTTGCCGAAGGTGTAGGCAACACCATTAAAATCTACGAAGTTTCTTTACAAGGTGCAACTGACATTAGTTTTTACGATTCTCTCAATAATTTGAGTGCTGAACAACTAGCTACTATCAAACCTGCTCAAAAACGTCTGCTGTTGAATTTAAATGACTTAAACTTGCCTAACGGTACAGATAACATCGAGGGCATTACCTTTGGGCCAAAACTAGCAGATGGTAGCCAGTCGATTGTGCTGGTAAGTGATAATAACTTCAGCCAAAGTCAATTTACCCAAATTCTCACTTTGAATGCAGACTTAGTTCCTACTGCTGCACCCACAGTAGAAACCCACCCCGATTTATTTGATGATGAAGATTCAGCACTACCTGCTGTAGATCAGAATGCCGATGCTGATGATCCTGCCATCTATGTTAATGCTACAAACTCTGGTGATAGCCTAGTATTAACCTCAGTCAAAAATGCTGGATTGCGGGTTTATGACTTGTCTGGTAATTTGTTGCAGACAGTTAATCCTGGTGGCATTCGCTACAACAACATTGACCTGCAATACGGTTTCAAATTAGGCAATCAATCTGTTGATATTGCCGTAGCTAGCGATCGCAACAACGACAAACTAGCAATATTCAAAATTAACCCCAACCCCACCACCCCTGGTCAATATCTGGAAAATATCACCGATAGCAATATTGGTACTATCTTCCAAGAATCACCTTTTGAACCTCCCTATTCTGCATCAACTCGCAGTTCTTACGGACTTACCTTATACCGTAGTCCTGTAACTAATGATTACTATGTCTTTACCAGTCGCCGCCAAACTGGAGATATAGCTCAGTTCAAATTGATTGACAAAGGTAATGGCCAAATTGGAGCAGAACTAGTGCGGGAATTTACCATCCCCTCGCCTACTACAGAAGGGCGTTCTCCCCAAACAGAGGGTATGGTAGTTGACCAACAAACCGGTTTTCTCTATATAGCCCAAGAAGATGTGGGCATCTGGAAATTCCAGGCAGAACCGGACGGTAGCACAACAGGCAAGCTAATTGATCGCGTTCGTTTTGAGGGTGGTTCTCACCTCACCGACGATGCCGAAGGATTGACCATCTACTACGGCAAAAACGGCACAGGCTACCTGCTAGCATCTAGCCAAGGCGATAGCACCTTTGTTGCCTACACTCGTGAAGGTAACAACGAATATGTGGGTAACTTTGCCATTGGTAACAATGGATCAATTGACAGTGTGCAAGAGTCAGATGGGGCTGATGTGATTAATGTGCCATTGGGGCCTAACTTCCCATTTGGTTTATTTGTCACCCAAGACGGCTCCAATGAACCTGCTAAGACTATCGATGGCGAAAATGTCAACTCTAACTTTAAGCTAGTGCCTTGGGAAAATATCGCCAATGCCTTCCCCAATTCCCTAAATATCGACACCACTAGTTACGATCCGCGTCATCCTGTTGCCCAACTACCTACTTTCCCCAATGGTTTTGGTTCTAGCAACAGCGATACTGTCAATCTTGAGCCAGGACAATTCTTTAGTGTCGGTGACGGAGCAGACTTTGTAGAAGGCGCTCAAGGTAACACAATCCTAGCTAGAAACGATGATGACACTGTGCTTGCAGGCAGCGACTCTTCAGTTTCTGGGGAAGATGGTAGCGATCGCATATTTATTGGTCAAAATGGCCCGGCTCAAAATACCAGTGCTGATGGTGGCAATGGTGATGATGTTATTACTGTGGTAGAAGCTAGTGGTAGTAATAATTTGTTTGGGGCGGCAGGTGATGATACTCTCACAGTGATTGAAGGTTCTCGTCAATCATTATTCGGTGGCTCAGGTAACGACATCCTCACGAGTAATGGTAGCAATAACCGTCTTTACGGTGGTTCTGGAGATGACAAACTCTTCTCTAATATCAATGACTCGCTGTTTGGTGATGATGGTAATGATGTGCTTTTTGCTGCTCAACAGGGCGGTAATCGCTTAACTGGTGGTACTGGTGCTGATCAATTCTGGATTGCCAATGGTAGTCTGCCAACTAGCAAGAACATTGTGACTGATTTTGCGATCGGGATTGACAAAATTGGGCTTGGCGGTGTTGGCGTAACTCAATTTAGTGAGCTAACACTGTCGCAACAGTGTAGTGGCACTTTGGTGAAAATTGGAAATACAGAGTTGGTTTCATTGCTAGGAATTATTTCAACGAGTCTGACTGCAAATGATTTCGTTTTTTCTGCTAGCGTTGTGGCTTAGTTTGTTGGCTAGGGTCATCCGAATCCTAAATTATTCTTGAACAATGAGATGCCCGACTCCTTAAACAAGTCGGGTATCTAAACATTTCATTAGTTATAAATATTTTCACAAATGATATAAATACTGACGATTAAAAGTGATGCGATCGCTAACAAAATAAAGCTGCAAAAACTCAAATTTTATCTTTTGATAATTATCAATACATTCAGTTGGATTTAAAATATAAATATATTGACTTTTGACTTCTGACTTCCCCGTTCGCGCAGCATCTTGTGGGCAAGGGGCTGACTTTATCATGTCACAATATCATCTGTATAAGTTTTGTTTTTCATGTAAATACTTAATCATTTCTTCTATTTAATTTTATCTTATCTTAATCTTCTCCTGGAAAAATATTTTCTGAATCTCAGATTATAGACTCATTACTCACTAACACAGATTAGTAGTTGACTGAACAGATCGCAGTTGGCAATTGCTGACGTAATTGAATAATTGATTAATTTTGGATACAAGTTCTCAAGCTATATTTTTGCAATTCTGAAATTTACCAATAATTCCGTTTTCTAGCCTGAGTTCATGATTTATTTTTCCCACAAGTAATGATAAAACTTCAATAGCTTGTGATGCAGTTAAATCCAAATACCCAACCAACATTCTAAATTATGGCAATTGAGTTAGTCGGCTTTGCTTCTTTACCTGCTGATACCTTTAGTGATGGGCCAGCTTCTGGTGCAGACGTTTCAGCTAATGGCAGAACCGGGCCTTTCCCAGGACAGCCAATACAAGGCTTTAGTGGTGTCCAATTTGCTAACAGTGACTCTTTGTACTTTTTATCAGATAATGGTTACGGTAGCAAAGATAATAGTGCAGATTTTCTACTACGAATCAATCGTGTAGATCCAAATTTTAAAGGGACAGAAAATGGAGACGGCAGTGTTAAAGTTTTAGACTACATCCAACTGTCTGATCCTAATAAAAAAGTTCCTTTCCAAATTGTCAATGAGGGAACTACTGGAAGATTATTAACTGGTGCAGACTTTGATGTAGAGTCATTCGTCTTTGATAAAGATGGGACAATCTGGGTAGGAGATGAGTTTGGCCCCTACCTACTACATTTTGATGCGACTGGTAAGTTATTAGAGGCTCCGATCGCTACACCCGACCGATTCAAAACTTTAGATGGAGAAGTTCCTAAAGTAATTGGTCATAGAGGTGCAAGTGGCTATCGTCCAGAGCATACCTTAGAGTCTTATAAACAAGCAATTGCCCGAGGCGCTGACTTTATTGAGCCTGATTTGGTAGTTACAAAAGATGGTGTGCTAATTGCTCGTCATGAGCCAGCTTTAGCAGTTTTGAACGCTGATGGTACTGTCAATTTCAACAATACAACCACAGATGTTTACAAGCATCCAGAGTTTGCCGATCGCAAGAAAACGGTAAGTTTAGATGGAAACACAATTACAGGTTGGTTTGCTGAAGACTTCACCTTAGCTGAAATCAAGACTTTACGTGCAGAAGAACGTCTACCTTTCCGCGATCACTCCTTTGACGATCAATTTGAAATTCCTACCTTCACGGAAATCATCAATTTAGTTAAGCAAGTAGAAGCTGATACAGGTAAAAAGATTGGTATCTACCCTGAAACTAAGCATCCGACCTATTTTGCCGATGAAGCTACCTATGTTGGCACCACGAACAAAATAAACAGAAACATCAGCCAGTTATTAATCGATACACTGAAGGCAAATAATTTTACTGACCCCAGTCGCATTTTCATCCAGTCCTTTGAAGTGAGTAACCTTAAAGAACTGCACGATCGCATTATGCCTGCGGCAGGGGTGGATATTCCCCTTGTTCAACTTTTAGATGCTAGTGACATTGACATTAACGGCAAGATCATCGAGAGTCAGCCTTATGATTTGAAAGTCAGTGGTGACACTCGCACTTATGGCGACTTGCGAACACCAGAAGGTTTGGCTGAAGTTGCCACTTATGCTGATGGCATTGGCCCTTGGAAGCGGATGATTGTTAGCGTCAAAGGTACTGACGCTAATGGTGATGGCAAAGCCGATGATGTCAATGGCGATGGAGTAGTCAATGATGCTGATAAGACAACATTACCTCCCTCTACATTAGTTCAAGATGCTCACAATGCCGGGTTGCAGGTTCATCCTTACACCTTCCGAGCAGAAGATCAATACTTAGCAGCAGATTACAAAGGCAAGCTAGCACTAGAAATTCAGCAGTTTTATCAACTAGGGGTAGATGCACTCTTCTCAGATTTCCCAGATATCGCCGATGGAGTACGGGATAAACTCAGAGACGATCCTCAATATAATATAGTGCGATCGCCACAAAACCCCGATGTTCTTTCAGGAGATGCTTTTGCTAACTTAGCTAGTTCCAAAGGTTTTGAAGGTGGAGCAATCAACGCCAGCAAAACCAAACTCTATATGCTGCTAGAGGGTACGGTTCAAGGCGATACTCCTGGTGCTTTGCGGATTAACGAATTTGATATTGCTAGCCATAAATACAGCGATCAGTTACGTTACTACAGATTGGATAATCCGTCAAATTCCATCGGTGATTTAGCAGTAATTAATGATAATGAGTACCTAGTTATTGAACGGGATAACAATCAAGGGGCTGCGGCTAAATTTAAGAAGATTTACAAAATAGACTTGTCTAAGACAGATTCTAATGGCTATGTAGCTAAACAAGAAGTTGCAGACTTGTTAAATATCCAAGACCCCAACGACCTGAATGGAGATGGTAAAACTACCTTTGACTTCCCATTCCAAACCATTGAAAATGTTTTAGTTGTTGACAAAAACACCATTTTGGTAGCTAATGACAACAACTATCCTTTCTCTACAGGTCGTCCTGGAAACGATCCTCAAAATCCAGTCATAGACAACAATGAAATTATTCTGTTGAAGCTGGATAATTCCCTCAATCTTGCTCCTGGTTTAGGTCAACCTCAATCTGAAGTAATTAAGTTTGGCTCCACTACCAGCGATAATATTACACTTGAGCCAAATCAAACTTTATTTACAGGCGACGGAGCAGACTTTGTACAGGGTACTAAAGGTAACACAATCCAAACTGGGAATGGGGATGATACGGTGCTTGTGGATAGTAACTCCTTGGTGTCCACAGGAGATGGTAACGATCAAGTCTTGATTGGCGCAAATAGTCCTGCTAACAACACTAGTGCTGACGGTGGAAATGGTAATGATAAAGTTACCGTAGTTGAAGCCAATGGTAGTAATAATCTATTTGGGGCAGCAGGCAATGATACTCTCACAGTAGTTGAAGGAACTCGTCAACTATCCTTCGGTGGCTCAGGTAACGACACCCTCAAAAGTAATGGTAGCAATAACCGTCTCTACGGTGGTTCTGGGGATGACAAACTCTTCTCTAGTGCTAATGATTCAGTGTTTGGTGGTGATGGTGATGATGTGCTATTTGCAGGTATTGGAGGCGGTAATCGCTTAACTGGTGGTGCTGGTACTGACCAGTTTTGGATTGCTAACGCCAGTCTGCCAACTAGCAAGAACATTATTACTGATTTTGCCAGTGGCATTGATAAAATCGGGCTGGGCGGTATTAACTTCAGTAATCTCAGGCTATTGCAACAGGGTGCTGACACTATCGTGAAAACCGGAAATATAGAGTTGGCTTCATTAGTGGGAATTGTATCAACTAGCCTCACAATAAATGATTTCGTTTTTTCTGCTAGTGTCATTTAGCCCAAAGATGATTACAGCTTAGATGTAACATTCATTAATTAAGCTGTAGCAATTTTGCTAATGCAAAAAAGTGATATAGAAATCATATTTGATTTGCTCTCCACCGAAAGGAGCAGATCCCCGATTTATTGAAGGAATCGGGGATCTTTTTGTTCGTAAAGAGCCTTCTGCTTTTTGTCCCAAATCTTAACTTTTTTATAACCTTTCTTAAACATTGAGCAACTATCTTTTGAGGCAGTGACCAGAGTTATACTCATTTGATTTTCTCCACTAATTTATGTGGACACCAAGCATTTTGTCGCCAAATACTACCCAGGTTTCTCTAGCAAAAAATTTTTCAGTTTGGGTTGAGTGTAATTAATCGCTCAGTCTACAGACATACAATTGCTGCGATTAATCGTAGCTCACAATACTTAAGGATTAACTGACATGGCTGATACAAATGGCAACGGTAGAAATGTCATTATTTTTGTTGCAGATGGATTGCGTAACGGTTCTGTAAACCCCATTGATACGCCAACTTTATATAGCATCCGTCAGCAGGGAGTTACTTTTGCCAATAGTCATTCACTGTTTCCGACATTTACCACGCCGAATGCTTCTGCGATCGCCACCGGGCATTATCTTGGTGATACAGGTGACTTTAGCAACACCATCTACACTGGTTTTCCTAGTGCTAATGCCAATGGTAGTGTTACGCCATTTATCGAAAATGATGCGGTTCTAGGGGATATTGACGAAAAGTTTCCCGGTAACAACTTTTTAGATGAAGAGTCACTTCTAGCTTATGCGCGATCGCAGGGTTTCAACACAGCAGCAGTTGGTAAACTAGGGCCAGTTGCCATCCAAGATGTTACCCAAGTTAATCGAGAAGGTGGTACTACAGGTACTATTCCTACTCCCGATACAATTATTATTGATGACACTACAAATGGTGCAACACCGCCGCCTACAGCCGCCGGTTCACCTTCTGGTGTTCCACTCGATCCAGATATTGTTAATCGCTTACAAGCAGCTGGTCTAGATGTAAAACCCACACCACGAGTCCAACCAGCTGGTAATAATACAACTCCTGGCACTCTCAATGCCAATATTGCTCAACAACAATATTTTGCAGATGCCACTACCAAAGTAATTTTACCCAAGTTTCAGGAAGACGGTAAACCATTCGCATTGGTTTACTGGTCAAGAGATCCTGATGGTAGTCAACACAATCAGGGTGATAGTTTAAACACTTTGACACCAGGTATCAATGGCCCTACGTCAAAAGCTGGGGTCAAAAATGCTGATGATAATTTAAAGCAACTTCTTGACTATCTCAAAAGCACAGGCTTAGACAAGACTACTGATGTCTTTGTTACTTCTGACCACGGTTTTTCTACCATCAGCAAACAAGCTATTGATAGTCAAGGCACAAAAACTACAAGTTATGCTGCCACCCAAACTTATGAAGGCGTAAATCCGGGATTTCTACCAGCAGGCTTTGTGGCGATTGATTTAGCTCACGATCTCGGTCTACCATTATACGATCCTAACCCGACAACCCTTCCCCCAAACCTCAACCAAATCCAGTATGCAACTGTTGATGCCACAAAAGGTCAACGTCCTATTTCTGGGAATGGTGTAATTGGTGGTACAGGTCAGGTAATTAATGGCCAACTTGACTCAGGTACAAAGATAGTTGTAGCTGCCAATGGTGGTTCTGACTTAATTTATCTGCCTAATGGCAATGCTAACTTTGCTAAACAAGTCGTGGATCTGCTTTCCCAAAAAGACTACATCAGTGGTATTTTTGTAGACGATGCCTATGGAGACATCCCAGGTGCTTTACCACTGAGTGCGATCGGGCTAAAAGGTGATGCTAAAACACCAGTTCCATCTATAGTTATCAATTTCAAAAGCTTTAGCACTGACCCAAGCAACCCAAACAATCCTCAAGCTCAAGTAGAAATTGCTGATACAACTTTGCAGCAAGGACAGGGGATGCATGGCAGCTTTGGTCGAGGTGATACTTTTAATAACATGGAGGCTATTGGCCCCGACTTTAAACAAGGCTATGTAGACTATGCACCCGTCAGTAATGCTGATGTAACGCCTACACTTGCTCGGATTCTGGGTTTAGATATTCCCAGTAATGGCGATTTAAAAGGTCGTGTCATTACAGAAGCACTAGTGGGAGGCCCGAATGCAGTTCTCTCCAATAAACAAGTCTTGACTTCGGAAGAAACTACTAATGGTCAAGCAACAACTCTAGATTATCAAAGTGTAGGTAATACTCAGTACTTTACAGCCGCAGGGTTTGATGGTCGCACTGTTGGACTAACAACACTAGACCTTCAATTTGGTTCTACTAACAGTGATGATGTCACACTCAAGCCAAAGCAAACCTTATTTACAGGCGACGGAGCAGACTTTGTAGAGGGTAATAAAGGTAACACAATTTTCACTGGAACAGGTGATGACACGGTGGTGGTCGGCAGTAACTCCTCGGTGTCGACAGGAGACGGTAACGATCAAGTCTTGATTGGCGCAAATAGTCCTGCTAACAACACTAGTGCTGATGGTGGAAATGGTAATGATGAAATTACCGTAGTTGAAGCCAATGGTAGTAATAATCTATTTGGGGCAGCAGGCAATGATACTCTCACAGTAGTTGAAGGAACTCGTCAACTGTCCTTCGGTGGCTCAGGTAACGACACCCTCAAAAGTAATGGTAGCAATAACCGTCTCTACGGTGGTTCTGGGGATGACAAACTCTTCTCTAGTGCTAATGATTCGGTGTTTGGTGGTGATGGCGATGATGTGCTATTTGCAGGTATTGGAGGCGGTAATCGCTTAACTGGTGGTGCTGGTGCTGACCAATTCTGGATTGCTAACGCCAGTCTACCAACTAGCAAGAACATTATTACTGATTTTGCGATCGGCATTGATAAAATCGGGCTGGGCGGTATTAACTTCAGTAATCTCAGGCTATTGCAACAGGGTGCTGACACTATCGTGAAAACTGGAAATATAGAGTTGGCTTCATTAGTGGGAATTGTATCAACTAGCCTCACAATAAATGATTTCGTTTTTTCTGCTAGTGTCTTGACTTAAAACGCGGATTTAATAAATTACAAAACCTAACCCCTCTTCTTAGTAAGGAGAGGGGAGCAAAAAGCCCGATTTTTTGTTACTCATTCTTGCTTTTGAGCGATCGCATTTCCAGGTAGCAGCCCAGGAACGAGATAGGGCAAAAGTTTTATCTTAATAAGCTTGATAACTCATAAGATGCTTAATTTGTAAAGTATGTAACTCTTAAAATATTATTAACCGAACCGTATTGGCTTCCGTTGTAGGGGTGATCTGCGGTAGTGTAACAGTGATAAGATATCCGGCACGGGCTGAAAAGTGGTTTCTGAGTTGTCGTAGTGAGAAACAATAACTCTACTACTTCAGCGTGATTTTTTCGTACCCTTTTTTTGGCGAAGATATTCATAAATAGTAAGTACTAATCAATTAAGATTATGGCAGCACCAATCTTGTCCAAGGCGATCGCAGACCAACAAGCCACCCAAGGTATTTTATTCACTTTCACTGTACCAGATGGCACTTTTACTGATCCAGATGTCGGAGATACTCTCACCTACACTGCAACTCTAGACGACGATACGCCTCTACCAAATGGATTGAAATTTAATGCTGCTACCCAGACTTTCAGTGGTACTCCTGATAATCAGGAGGTAGGTAGTCGAAACATCAAAGTTACCGCTCAGGATGGTGGTGGAGAAAAAGTCAGTGATGTGTTTAAAATCACGATTAATAATGTCAATGATCCTCCAGTCTTGTCTAAGGCGATCGCAGACCAACAAGCCACTGAAGGTATTTTCTTCAGCTTCACTGTACCAGATGACACTTTCACCGATCCAGATGTCGGAGATACCCTCACCTACACTGCAACTCTAGACGACGATACGCCTCTGCCGAATGGATTGAAATTTAATGCTGCTACCAGGACTTTTACTGGTACTCCTGATAATCAGGAGGTAGGTAGTATAAACATCAAAGTTACCGCTCAGGATGTTGCTGGAGAAAAAGCCAGTGATGTGTTTACAATTGCAGTTGCTGAGGGGACTCCTCTACTGACAAAAATTACAGGCGATATCTTTAGTGTCAAGACTAAGCTGAACCTTAAAGGTGATAAAGGAAAGCTCTCAATCAAGATTAAAACCAACACCTCCAAAGAGGTGAATGAACTGAATGTATTTACTGTTGATGATGAACAAGGTAGGATTAACGGCATAGCCCCTGGTGCAGAAGGCTATACACAAGCAGCTCTTTTGCGCTCCAAACTGGTTTTTTCTACCCTTGCCAATCTGCCTAATGGTTTTAATCCTGCCGATCTAACAAACATCTTAGAACTTGACTCTGATACCAAACTCAGATTTTATCTGGTATCTAACAGCACTACTCAGGATATACTCTCAGGAAAAAGCTCTTTCTCAAACGTTATTTTTTCCTCAGCTACAAATAACAACACAGAAGAGGAAGGGTTTTCTCTCAACTTCCCGGATTTGGTTGTGACGATTCAGCCAACAGATAAACAAGTAACTTTAGGTACAAATCTGCAAGATCAGTATCAAGGGGAACTGATTGATTTACGGGGTGTGGCACAATCGGTAACAGCTAACTTTGTAGTCAACAGAGAAGCTTCTTACAACAACTTTGTGGGCTTTTATCGGGTGGCTGATCAAAATGGTGGCATTGACACCAATGGTGATGGCAAAGCAGATATTCTCGTTGGACAGGCTGGTTACGCCCAAGCCGCCGTGCGTGGACGCGTTTCAAGCATTGACTTAAGAGTGAATAACCAAGGGACAGCAGATTCTACTGCGACTTTTGGGCCTGATTCTCTGTTTGCACCATTTATTATTGTTAATGGTAGTCCTGATACGATTCTCAATAACAATGCTAATAATAATGTTTACTTCGCATTCTTGGGTGCTAACTCAGACAAGACAGATCACATTCGGATGTTAGGGAACAACACCTTTGGCTTTGAGGATTTGGTAAATGGTGGCGACAAAGATTACAACGATATAATTGTGCAGGCAAATTTACGTATTAATCCTGCGTAATATCTAATCATAGTAATTACTTAGTAGTATAAAACAACCTCATACTGATTGAAAAAGAGGTTGTTTTATGCATAGTAATTAGATGAACTTGATATTAATTAAATCGGTAAATTTACCGAAGCCAGTTATTGTCTTTTATTCATAAATTTAATACTTAATTACTGTAAGGTGACAAAAAATCTTCACCTTTACTTTTCTAGTTAATTTTTATTAAATTAGGCTAGCAAAAAAGTGATGGAGAATTGTTTTACAAATCAGGTATAGCGCTGTTTGCTGAGAAAAGCTTACTATTTTGCCATCAGTGATACCGTCAATCCCCATACTCAAGAATTTGTTAAAAAAATTCCGAAATTTAAAGTTTTGTTTATTACATAATTCTTAACTAGGGTATTTACTTAAAAAAGCATCTGTGATAGTTTCATGTTGATTATCATAAATTAGAATAGGCGATACTAAATTTAATAACTGCGTTTATGTGTCTTCGTTTGATGATAAGTATCCATTTTACATAATTGCAATGCTAGTTACTGAGTTTAAGTTTGTATAAATTATGTAGTTTCCTTAAGTGATAACTTATCCTCAATGTATTTACACCATACTTTAATTGATTTTGAAAAACGCCCAACAATTCTAACCGTGTGATATAAATACATTCCTGCAATTAGACGAAGCTACCCTCTGTACTTTTACATATTTAGACACCGGAATGCACAGAAGTATTGTCAGTACTAGCATAAAAGCCAAAGCTCTAACTGTTAGTAAGTAATACTCCCTAATGTTTTCGGCTTAATTCCTCACTTTTACTTGTTTTATATGACTTATATTAAGAACAGTTTCCTCGAATTTGTCACCACCCTAGAAGGGTTTGATCGTTTACCAGATGCAGCGATCGCTAACCTATCAGAACAGGTGCAAGCTTGGCGCTATCGGATAGGTCAGAAAATTATTGGTAAGGAAAGTCTCCCAGAACACATTACCATCATTTATGAGGGACAAGTGCGCCTGTTGGGATACGATCCCCACACGCAACTGCCAACTACCCTAAAATTGCTGCAACCGGGGGAAATTATTGGCGAAATTGGTTTGTTACGCGATGTTGCCTGTGAAACCGCGATCGCCTCCACCGAAGTAGTATGTTTAACCGTGAGTGCATCGGCATATTTTAGCTTTCTGGGTTTATACCCAGATTTTGCCAATGCTCGCAAGAACCGCAGCTATTTAGTAGAAGTTTTTGATATTTTCAGCTCGTATTGGAAACAGCAACCGCTTGCTACTTTAAATTTTAAAGAAGTGGCAGAAAATGCCCTACCACAGGCAAAAATACATTACCTCCCTCCAGGGGCAACTCCATTCAACCAACTCGATAGCGAAAGGGTCTGGTTTTTGAGTGGCGGAGGTACAGTCACGAATTTCTCACCTGGCGATCGCATAGAATTCGATAATGACAGAGACAATATCCAAGTCATAAGTCAAAACCCTGCCCGGTTGGTTGGCATACATCCGTCAGATTTGATATTAGAAGATAGTCATGAGATAGTCCTTGCGGCAAGTAACACCACAGATAGCACAGAGGAATTAGATATTCCCTATGCATCAGACGAAATATTTCCTCAGACACCCACCCCAACCTCAAAAAGTTCGTCAAAACAAAAATACCCGTTTTTTAGTGGTAAGGGAGAATTAAATACAGCCTTCGCCTGCTTCCAAATGATTGCGAAGCACCTAGAAATGCCGTTTCGTCGAGAAGTGGTTCGCCGCATCTTAACTGAGCAAGTCAAACGTCAGGGTGTCATATCGTTTCAAGTTACTGCTTACCTGGCAGAGTTAATCGGACTGAAGGCGCAGTTGATAGAGCTACCAATCGCCTCAGTGTCGCGCATCCCCACACCGGCGCTGATTCGTTATGGTGATAATTTTGCCGTTTTATATGAAGTGGATGCAAATACCGTGGTTGTCGGTGTCCCATCCAAAGGAATTGTGCGCTGCAAACCCGCTCAATTAGTTGAACAATTAGATGTCGATCCAACCGACTTTCCGCCCAAAGTTAAGGTATTACTGCTGACTGCTACCAATCAAACACCGCAAGAGCGTTTTAGTTTACGGTGGTTTCTACCCTATTTGTCACGCCACCGCCGAGTTCTGATAGAGGTATTTGTCGCTTCCTTTTTCGTGCAGTTGGCAGCGTTGGCGAATCCTCTGGTGGTTCAGTTAATTATCGACAAAGTTATCACTCAAAATAGTATTGGCACATTACATATTTTGGGGATTTTACTATTAGTAGTCGGGCTATTTGAAGCAGTATTGACTACTTTACGAACCTACTTATTTGTCGATACCACTAACCGGATCGATATGGGTTTAGGGTCACAAATTATCGACCACTTGTTACGTTTACCACTGCGCTACTTTGAACGCCGACCGGTGGGTGAGCTTTCCACTCGTATCAACGAATTAGAAAATATCCGCCAATTCTTGACAGGTACTGCTTTAACAGTTGGGTTAGATGCTCTGTTTTCGCTAGTCTATATCGGTGTGATGCTGATTTACAGTTGGCAACTCACCTTAGTAGGCTTAAGCACAATTCCAATATTTGTGATTATCACCTTAGTTGCTTCTCCCACGATTAGTAGACAGTTACGTGGCAAAGCCGAACGCAACGCCGAAACTCAATCTTATTTAGTTGAGGTGATGTCAGGAATTCAAACCGTAAAAGCGCAGAATATCGAATTGCGATCGCGCTTTTCTTGGCAAGAGCGTTACGCTCGGTTTGTTGCTGCTGGTTTTAAAACTGTTGTTACTTCCACCCTCGCTAACTCTACCAGCAACTTTCTCAACAAACTCAGTAGCTTACTCGTTTTGTGGGTAGGAGCTTATTTAGTACTCCAAGGAGAATTAACTTTAGGCGAATTAATTGCCTTTAGAATTATATCGGGTTACGTCACCAGCCCAATATTGCGTTTAGCTCAACTCTGGCAAAGCTTCCAAGAAACAGCCTTGTCTTTAGAACGTTTAAGCGATATTGTCGATACGCCACAAGAAGGAGAAACAGACCGCTACAATATACCCTTACCTACGATTAAGGGAGCAGTGAAATACGAAAATGTTTCCTTCCGTTTTGGCACAAGTGGCCCTCTGCAACTTTCTAATGTCAACCTCGAATTTGAGCCAGGAAAATTTGTCGGCATTGTCGGACAAAGTGGATCTGGTAAAAGTACGATGATGAAGTTATTGCTGAGGCTTTACGAAACTGAGTCCGGCAGAATTTTGATTGATGGTTATGATATTGCCAAAGTTGAACTTTATTCACTGCGAAGACAAATTGGCGTAGTTCCCCAAGAAACGTTGTTGTTTGATGGTAGCGTTCAGGAAAATATTGCCCTAACCAATCCTGATGCGACAACCGAAGAAATTATCGAAGCGGCTCAGGTGGCGTGCGCCCACGAGTTTATCATGAACTTACCCAACGGTTACAACACGCGGGTAGGAGAACGGGGTTCTGCACTTTCAGGGGGACAACGACAAAGAATTGCGATCGCTCGCTCTGTTTTACAACGACCAAAATTGCTAGTTTTAGATGAAGCAACCAGCGCACTAGATTATCCCACAGAGCGGCAAATATGTCTCAATTTAGCCAAAGCATTCAAGGGTGATACAGTATTTTTTATTACCCATAGACTGAATACTGTAAGTAATGCAGACATGATCGTTGTGATGGATAATAGCAGGGTTATAGAAAAAGGTAGCCATCAAGAATTAATGGCTGCTAAGGGTCATTATTTTTACCTGTATCAGCAACAAGATGTGAACTTGTAATTAGTCAATTGCATTGGGCATGAGGAAGAGGCAGAGGGGCAGGGAGCAGGGAGCAGAGGAGAGTAATTTTCCCCCTGCTCCCTCATCCCCCTCACTACCCGCATCTTTTTCAAAATATTTCAGTTTGACTAACATTTTATAGATATAGCAATAACTGTAGGGTAGGTACTGTCACAAAATATCAAAATTAAGGTTTTCGCATTGGTAAAGAATGCCGACTCTACAAAAAATCCAAAATCTAAAATCCAAAATCTAAAATCGTTATGACTCAACTTAATGGGAATCACATCAACGGCAATCACAAAAATGGAGTCAAGCAAGATTCATTAGTCCTTACAAAACAACAGAAAGCTGCTCAACAGTCTTTAATCAACTCAAGTAGTCAGGAATTTGAGCAATCTATTGTCTTGCGCCAATCTCCAATGTGGTCGCGTACAATTATGATCACTCTAATGGCATTAGCCTGCTTTGGGATTGCTTGGGCTTATTTTGCCAAAATTGAGCAAGTAGTGCCAGCAACAGGGCAATTAAAGCCTGAAGGAACAGTCAAAGAAGTTCAGGCTCCTGTTAGTGGAGTCGTGAAAACAGTTAATGTTAAAGATGGGCAAGAGGTAAAGGCAGGAGATTTATTGCTAACTTTTGATTCCATCGCTTCTGTTGCTGAATTAGATTCTTTGAAGAAAATTCGCATTGCATTAATTAAAGAAAACCAAATTTATCGCCAATTGATGATGGCAACTAACACCAGTGGTTCTGAACTGTTATATTTACGCAGTAATTTGCCACAAGAAGCTGCTTTTCTGCTGAAAAGTCGGGCAACGTTAGTAGGAGAAAACGAATTATTACGGACTCAATTAAAAAATTCTGGTAGTGGTTCCGCACTAGGGATTGATGAACAACAACTTCTACAAGTTGCCAAAAAAGAATTAGACTCTCGCTCCTTGGCAGCGCAATTAGAAGTAGAAAAAACCAAAAAACAACTCGCTCAAAACAAATATAAGCTGGAAGATAGTAAAGCAAGTTTAGCGATTCAAGAGGGGATTTTAGCTAAACTTAAGATATTAGCAGAACAAGGTGGTATTTCTCAGCTTCAGTATCTCAACCAACAGCAAGAAGTACAAAACCGCACAGCAGAAGTGGCGCAATTGGGCGAGGAAGAAAAACGTCTCCAGTTTGATATACAAAAAGGGCAACAAGAGTTAAGCAATACAGTGGCTCTTTCTGATAAAAACATTTTGGATAAGATAGCTGATAACAAACAGCGCATTGCCGAAATCGATAGCCAATTCATGAAGGTTATTTTAGATAATGAACAACGTTTGGCAGATGTCAATAGTAAAATATCTCAAGCCCAGTTAAATGTTAAATATCAAGAACTCCGTGCGCCTGTAGCCGGAACAGTTTTTGATTTACAAGCAAAAAACCCTGGATTCGTAGCGACTCCGACTACAAAACTGATGCAAATAGTCCCAAATGAAAACTATATAGCTGAAGTTTTCATTACTAACAAAGATATTGGTTTCGTCCGAAAAGGAATGAAGGTAGATGTCAGAATTGACTCTTTTCCTTACAGCGAATTTGGCGATATCAAAGGGGAAGTGGATGGGATAGGATCAGACGCATTACCACCAGATCAAACACATCAGTTTTATAGATTTCCAGCAAAGCTCCATTTAGATAGACAATTCTTAGTGATTAAGGGGAAAAACGTCAAGTTACAATCAGGTATGTCAATTAGTGCCAATATAAAAGTACGCGAAGAACGGACTGTGCTTAGTTTATTCACTGAATTGTTTACCAAGCAAATTGATACCCTTAAAGAGGTACGTTAATATTATGTCCGCTTGATTGCTTATTAACCCGAAGAACCCCACCCCGCATTTGCTAACGCAAACGCTCCCTTCCTCGCAAGCCTACGGTGTACACACAAGTCGAATTACCCCCCTTAATCCCCCCTTTCTAAGGGGGGAAAAAGAAATCTATCTAGTTCCTTCCCCTTTATAAGGGGAGGGTTAGGGTGGGGTAATTCGAGGACTGGTAGTGATTCGATAACTTGTGTGTACACCGTAGCCCCGCAAGCGGGGAGGGGTTGGGGGTGGGGTGTTAGAGATTTTTGCAAGAGGTCTTTTATTGACAGACTACTAGTACAGCGCGGTAAAAATCAAACTACCATTTTAAAACTTACAAAAGTCTTGATATATAAAACTTTTGGCTTTTGACTTTTGACTTCCGCCCTGCGGTACTAGGCTAATGCCGCTACCTTCTCCAACAATCCCTGAAACAGCCTCAAGCCATCGCTATTCCCTAGCATCGCGTCAGAGGCTCTTTCTGGGTGCGGCATCATCCCCAACACATTGCCCTGGCGATCGCAAATTCCGGCAATGTTATTGACTGAACCGTTGGGATTCTCCCCTTCATAGCGAAACACAACTTGCCCGTTATCTTCAATTTCTGCCAGAGTGGCTGCGTTAGCGTAGAATTGACCCTCTCCGTGGGCAATGGGCAAAGTGATAACTTCACCAGTCGTATAAGCTTGCGTCCAAGGGAGATTAGTCCGCTCAACTTTCAAGGGGGCGCGATCGCAAATAAAATGTAAATCTCGATTTCTAGTCAACACCCCTGGCAAAAGTCCAGCTTCAGTTAATACCTGAAAACCGTTGCAAATACCGATTACAAACTTACCCTTTTGGGCATGTTCAATAACCTGTTGCATCACGGGTGAAAAACGCGCGATCGCACCGCAGCGCAGATAATCCCCGTAACTAAAGCCACCAGGGATAATAACGACATCTAAATCAGCAATATCTGTTTCTTGATGCCAAACCATGCGAGTCGGTTGCCCCAACAAGTCTCTGGTTACATAAGCAACATCGCGATCGCAATTAGAACCGGGAAAAACAATAACACCGAATTTCATGATTAATCAAAGGGAGTGGGGAGTGGGGAGTGGGGGAGGCAGGGGAAGCAGGGGAGGCAGGGGGAGCAGGGGGACAAGGGGACAAAAGTTAGAACTTGCAACAAGTCTTTCCCCTTGTCCCCAATTCTCCTTGTCCCCTTGTCCTCTTCTCCATGCCTAATCCCTAAAAGACTCCCGTTTGGGTTTCGACCTCAATCAAATCAAAGCGATAATTTTCAATCACGGGATTTGCTAACATTTGGTCACAAATGCGATCGAGGTCTTGACGAGCTTTTTTCTCATCAGACGAAGTAATGGTGAGTTCAATGTACTTACCAATCCGCACCTGGTCAACGTTCTCGTATCCCATTTGCTTAAGACCGGATTGTACAGCTACGCCAGCAGGGTCTAAGACTGAAGGACGAAGCGTCACGAAAATTTTGGCTAGATACTTGGTTTGCACGGGCTTTTGCTGAATGCTGCGATCGCTATACTATAACTTTCTGTTCCAACTGAGTGAAAATAAGATTACGAAGCCGTTAAAGTTAATTGATCAATTAGCCTATCTAACAGCTTCAACTACAGTGGCATATTAAAATAATTATCTATGAGAGTCATACGCACCCGCAGTCAAGAGCGTATTTTCAATCTACTGAAAACCATCAAAAAAGGCATTTCCGCTCAAGATATTTACGTAGAACTACGTAACACAAATCAGAGCATGGGTTTAGCAACAGTTTACCGTTCCCTAGAAGCCTTAAAACTCGAAGGCATGGTACAAGTGCGAAATTTGGCTAACGGTGAAGCCCTCTATAGTCTAGCGCAGCAAGACAAACACCACCTTACTTGCTTGCAATGCGGTGTCTCAATTCCGATTAATCAATGCCCCGTTCATGACCTAGAAGACCAGTTAAAATCCAGCCATAAGTTTAAAGTTTTTTACCACACCTTAGAGTTTTTTGGGTTGTGCAATCAATGCCAGGTAAATCAAGCTAGTGAAATTAGTCAATAATCATACCCATTTTATGTTATGTTGCATTTCATTTTTCCACAGACTCAAGCCCGTGGCTACTAGAAAAAAGCCTGCTTATACAGGCTAATAATGTGAATTTCTATAAAGAAATGATGTGAGCAGGAAATTTTCTTTGATCTTCAAGCTTAACTACAGGAGTAATGCAGTGTTGAGAATTAGCGTTGAAGAAGCAGCTATGAATTTAAAATCTCTCTTGGAACAAGTAGCTAGGGGAGAAGAAGTAATTTTGCTAGAGCAAGATAAAGCTGTAGCTCGTTTAGTTCCTCCGCTACCAAAAGAAGAACGATTAGCAAGTATGAAACAATTTCGTGATTCTCTTGGGATTAAGGGTGAGTCATTGAGTACAACTGTCATAAATGCACGTATAGAGGAACGTCGTTGATTTATTTAGATACAAGCGTTATCGCTCCTTTGTATTGGACAGAAGCTTTAAGCGATGCAGTTGAACAATTACTACTCAATGAAACTGAAGTAGGTTTGAGTCAGTTGGTTGAGGTTGAACTCGTTTCTGCGTTATCGCGTCGAGTCAGAATGCAAGAAATATCTCAGCAAGATGCAATAGCCATTGTAGAAAGTTTCCAAGCAGATTTGGATAGTGGATTTTATACTCAAATTGCGGTGGAAACAGTTCACTATAATTTAGCGCGTGAGTGGATTAGTCGGTTTGATACACCATTGCGTACACTGGATGCTCTACATTTGACAATTACATTTCAAAATGATATTCAATTGGTAACGGCTGATGAAGCTTTAGCAACAAGTGCTGAGGTTTTAGGAGTTGAGGTTTTGTTACTGTGGTAAATCAACTTTCCTTAATTGCATTGACTCCACAATTAGCAGAAGTGCAATAGGCTAAAAATATTAAACTTCATATTCCATAGCACCTAATGCTTTGAGAGTTGCTTTTTTAGATTCAGTTAAACCTGTAACGCCTGTAATGTTCATATCTTCGTAAGGTCTTTTTGGTCTAAGGGTTCTTATGCAATTACCTGTGCTAGTCTCCCAAAGCATTATTGTGCCATCACCACTACAACTAGCAAGCATTTTACTATCCAGACTAAAAGCAACTGAACGAATCCAAAGAGAATGACCTTTTAAAATTTTAAGATATTTACCACTGCTTATATCCCAAAGTATTACACTTTGGTCGTCTGCACCACTCGCTAAAGTTTTACCATCTGGACTAAAAGCAACTGCCGATACTGATTTGGTGTGACCTTGTAAAGTTTTCCAGCATTCACCCGTGAAGGGACACCATAACCCAACGCTTTCATTAAGAGTACCACTAGCTAAAAGTTTACCATCCGCACTGAAAGCAATTGAACGTGTCCAAGGGCCGTTTCCGATTTCTAATGTTTTAAGACATTGGCTCGTATAGATGTTCCATAGCTTCACTTCTCCGCCAGAATTACTAATAGCTAATGTTTCACCATCGGGACTGAATGCAACTGAGCGGATTGAGTGATTATCTTCAAAAATTTTCCAGCATTCTCCAAGTTTTGTATCCCATAATCTTACACTTCCGTCAACACTACCACTAGCTAGTATCTGAGCATTTGGGCAGAAAACGATTGATCGTACCCAATCACTGTGTCCCCGCAAAATGTTCAAGCATTGTCCTGTGCGGAAATTCCATAATCTGACTGTTGTATCAACACTACCGCTAGCAATTATTTCACCATCTCTGTCAATAGCAACTGATTGCACCCAATTGGTGTGACCTTGTAAAATTTTTACAGATTTACCAGTACCAACATTCCATAATTTTACTGTTGTCTCATCATCTGCACTAACAATGATTTCACCATTTAAACTAAAAGCGACAGAGTTTACCCAAATACTGTGTCCCTGTAAAAGTTTTTGGCATTCACCTGTAGCAACATCCCAAAATCTCACTGTCTTGTCATAACTACCGCTAACAAGAGTATCTCCATCTGGACTAAAAGCAATTGAACGTACTGAATTGAAATGCCCCTCCAATATTTTGAAACATTTACCTATTTTTACATCCCAAAATCTGATAGTTTGGTGGCCGGTAGTAGCAATTATCTTACTATCAGGGCTAAAAGCAACTACTAATGTATTATGCCCTTGCAAAGTTAACTTACATTCGCCTGTATTCACGTTCCATAATCTTACAGTCTCATCATAACTACCACTTGCAAGCATCTTACCATCTGGACTAAAAGCAACTGATTTTACAGAATTTCTATGTCCTTCTAAAGTTTTTAAGCATTGGCTAGTTTTAATATTCCATAATTTGATCGTGTGTTCAAAACCACTACTAGCCAGCATCTCACCATCTGGACTAAATGCAATTGAGTATACTGAATTAGTATGCCCCTGCAAAATCTGTAAGCATTTACCAGTTTGAATATCCCATAATCTCACTGTATTATCAAAACTGCCACTAGCAAGAATCTTACCTTGAGGACAGAAAGAAACTGAATTTATAGAACTATTGTGTCCTTGTAAAATTATTAAACATTTACCAGTGCGGATATCCCATAGCCTGATTGTCCCATCGTGACTACTGCTAGCAACTTTATTACTATCGTGACTAAAGTCAACCGAAAGTATTCCGCCAGTATGTCCATTACAAGTCAAAATTTCCTCGCTAGTAGAAACTTTCCATATACGAACAATGCCTTCACCATCACCAGTAGCTACAAATTGACTATCAAAACTATACGCAACTGAAGAAATTGCACCCAATAGTCTAGTAAAAGTGCTGTCAATCAAATTTGCTTGTGCAAAATTAACATGACGCAAGCTAGCCTCAGTAAAATCAGCACCTTTAAGCACAGTGCCGCTTAAATCTCTTCCATCCAAAGCAAACTTATCAACCTTTATCAAAACTGTTGCTGCGTTTCCCCCAACATAACCAACCTCATCCTCACTTTTTCCCCGCGTCTCCTCAATAACCTTAACTACCGATTCCTTAAGCTCAACATCAATCATCCCTACTAACAAATCCATCACGGCTTTTGTTAAAGGTGCTTTACCAAAAGTCACCCTTAACTTCTCCAACGATTCACTCACAAATCCTTTCAATGCCGCAGTTGGTAAAATCTCCCCAGCCACATCTACCTGACAACTGAAATAAGTAGACCAACTATAATCAACAGGCGCAACATCATGATTTATTTGGAACCGCACCTGCGCTAAATCAGTAAAATCACTCGCTAAGGCTCCCAACTCTGCTGCAAATTTATACGCTACAAAAAACTCTAATAAAGACCGATGCGCTGGAGTACAATCACCATCAGCATTGCGAATGAGCATTGTTTGCCCCATCATGTCGTAGTGCCAGTGGTCTAAATCCTTCTCTTCTTGAACTACAGAACCAAATAAGCGGCGAATGCGTTCTGGGAAAAGCCGATAATTGAGGCTCATTTCATCTTTAGACAGCATTTCCCAAGATAGTTCGCACAAAAAGTATAACTTTTCTGCCAAAGATGTAAACGTGCGATCGCTCTTAATATCCCGTTCCATTTTCCGCCGCACCGCGTACAAGTAAACCCGCGACATATCCACAGGTTTACCCGCCTCAATATCTGGCAAAGCTTCCAAAATTAACTCTGTCATCACCGGACGACGGGCTAAATCCAATAATTGTGGATTTCCCATTACTTGCTCAACTGTTGCAGCTTCCGTTTGGTGCGACAACACCAGTCGAATTTGCTCGTCGTTAAATTTCTCCAGTTCCAGCACTTCAAACTGTGGTGTTTCCCCCGTCAACTGCTTGGTAGATGCTTGCAACTCGGCATTGAGTAAAGCGCGTCCTTCCTTTGCGTCGGGAAAATGTTCGGTGCGACAAGTTAAAACAACCTTGGCACCGGGAACCACCACTTTTGCCAGTTCCCAGAAGTTATTAATCATCTGCTGACGGTCAACTTTTGCTGCCATTTCGTCAAAACCATCGAAAATTAGCAGCAATTTACCCATGCCGTTCAACTGATCAAATACTTCGCTAGTTAAACGGATATTATGTTGTGTAAAAAAGAACCCAGCTAAAACGTTCTCAACATTTATTGCTTTGGCAAAATCCCGGAGTGTAATTACCAAAGGCAAACGGGGACGCTCAACACCGCGTTTTTGGGCATCTCGGTAACGTTGCAATGCCACCCAAGCATAATGGAAAGCAAACCAAGTTTTCCCCGTACCAAATTCTCCTAGTATAGAAATATGCTCTTTGGCGGGATCGTCCAACCACACATCAATATAACCATCAATCCAACCATCGCGATCGCTATAATGACTAATGCCGATTCGCTGCTTAGTATCGGGGTCAATTTCCTCTTTTGTGCAGGCTAAAGGAACGTATCTTGTATCTATTTGCCGCCGGATAATTTCTGCTGACAACCAATCAAGATAATCGCTAAAATCAGCATCTTGGTCAATGAGTTCGTCAAAAGTGTAACAACCTAAATGGCGATTTTCCTCCTTTTCAACTTCATTCCGTGCCGCGCGTGCAATTCGTCTTGCTGTTACTAACCAACCTTCATCAGTTCTCTGCTGCTCCACAGAAGCACGCAAAACAGCTACATCCTTGAGTCCAACTTCGCCTTCAATTCCCCGGATTAGGATGCGGTCATATCGGTTACGCCGGGTTGGCACATTAATAATCCATTCAAAATATGAATCACCCCAAATTTCATACTTTTCAAAGCGGTAGCCCAAGGTTTCAAACCAGCCGCGCATTTGTTGAGCTAGGGCTATGGCTCGACATTGATTTTCGATGGGTGTTTCGGCCTCCAGCAATGCGGGAGAATTTTGTGCAGCCAACCGCGCTATCTTTGTACGAATACCTTCCAGCGTCGGCAACCTGTCAAGTACTTCTTGGATATTTACAATGCGTTTTTGCAAAGAGCCAATTTGTTGGCTCATAAGTGTATCTGCTGGGTTGCGAGTGCGTTTAGCAACTTCGGCAAAAACAATATAAAACGCGGCAATTTCCCGTTTAATGTCAATTCCCAAACTTCTAATGTCATCACCCAACGAGTATGCATCAAGCCAAGCATCAACCTCAGAAAGCAAAATTGAGGGGTTATTATGATCCAATGCTTTGCGGAAAGCTTGTTTTATTGATTCTTGGCGAAAAAGTTCTAAAAAAGGTTTAGGTTTTCCAATACCGTACTCTACCAGTGTGTATGCATAAACCCCACTAAAATCTGCTGGTGGATGCTCTGGATCGAGATTAAACTGCTGAAGTAATTTAATTACAGTCTCATTGCGCTGAATTTTTTCCTTAATTAAAGGATTAGCGATCGCAATAATAGCGTTGATGACCTGTTCTGGGTTAATTATCATTAGTCATTAGTCATTAGTCATTGGTCATTGGGAAAAGACCAAGAGACAAGAAAGAAACTTGTCCCCTCATGCCCCTTCTACCCCTTCTAACTAGGGCGATTGTTTTCTAATCCTGGTATTTGTTTAGAAAACAATTCGTTAGAGCTAACCTGACCATCTGAAACGACAGAACGTATGCCCTCTAAAGCAGCGGGGATGGTGCGCGGATCTATAAAAATCACCTTGCTGCTATCGCTTTTACCAATTGTCGCGCCCATATCGAGATAACCCAAGGCAAACAGAACTTCCACCGCTTTATTGGCATTAGGGTTATTGTGGAGCTTTTGGGCAATAATTTCTGATGATTCTGCGATCGCCTGGGCTTTCAAAACCTGCTGCTGACGTTCAGCTTGAGCCTTCAAAATGATCGCCTTTTGTTCGGCTTCTGCTTGCAAAATTACCGATTTTTGACGAGCTTCAGCATCCAAGATTTGTGCCTCAGCTTTACCTCTAGCGCTATTGATGGCAGCTTCGCGTTCACCTTCAGAATTTAAAATTGCTGCCCGTCTGCGCCGTTCTGCCGACATTTGCAATTCCATCGATTCTCGCACCGCCTGAGACGGAATAATATCTCGTAGTTCTACCCGTGTCACTTTCACACCCCAAGGATCGGTAGCAACGTCCAAATCCTGTAATAAAAGCTCACTGATATGGGAACGAGCAGTAAAGGTTTGATCCAACTCCAGTTGTCCCATTTCGGCGCGAATTTGAGTCAGCACCATATTTACCATTGCCGACTGGAGATTTTCTACCTTATACCAGGCTTTTTCCATATCCACAATGCGCCAGTAAAACACTGCATCTACCTCAATGCCAACGTTGTCACGGGTGATGCACTGTTGAGGAGGAATATCTAAAACTTTTTCTTTGATAGTTTCTCGGTAGACAACTCTATCTACGAAAGGGACGACAAAGTTTAGTCCTGGTTCCAGTTTTTTGTTATAACTACCCAATCTTTCCACCAAAGCTTGATTGCCTTGATTAACGACTTTCACAGATCCCGCTACGGCAGAACCACCAAGGGCTAAAAATATTAGTAAAAAAAACTGTTCCATTGTAAATCTCCTAATTTTTAAGTATTAAATGTGACTCAAAAGGAAAGGGGAGTGGAGCAGGGGAAGAAGAACTAATGACAAATGACTAAGAATTCAACAAATTTTCTGGTATCACAATCAAAGTAGTACCTTCTCTCCTAACCACATAAACTTTTTGATGAGGTGGTACGGTAAATTTGTCATCGTCACATCGTGCTTGCCAAGAATTTCCTTCATACAGCACCCGCCCTGTTTTCCCAGGCAGAATTTCTGTTAAAGTTTCAGCTATGACTGCATCCCGAATTTTTGATTTGCGTTGTCGCGGTTGCAAAAACCGACGAGAAAGCACGATTAGTAATGTGGAAAGTAATAGCCAAACTACAATTTGCAACCATACACTTGCCAAACCCACACCAGACAGCAGCGCCACCACCAAAGCGCTAATTCCCATCATCAAAGCAACAAACGCCGATGGTAACAACAGTTCCATTAAACACAGTACTGCTCCTGCCAGAAGCCAAATTAAAGTAAAACTTGGCATAGCGCCATCCTAAACTCTACATTGACGTAAATGCATTTCTACGATTAGATACAGCCAGACGTAAGTTATTTACAGAAAACAAAACTTGGTCTTTTTACCAATAATTTTGATTAATTTCAGTAACAAGATGTAGCTAGCGGTACACAAATCCAGTCTATTCTAGCCTTCAAATCTTTGCCAGCTAAACTTAATCGAAGTTCATTAGTTGATTTGTTTGTTAAATTTATACCTTTATGATTTCTACTCAACTGATAATTTATTGTATAAATCCACGCTGTAATAGCCCCATTAATCCGATTGGAGATAGTGTTTGTGCCACTTGTCAAACTCCTTTAGTTCACCGCTATCTTTGGGCTACTGGCTCATTGTCTGCCAAAATCTCACCAGGTACGAGGGTAGCACAGAGATATGAGGTAATTAGTCCCCAGATTTGGCTGGATACTCAACCGGGACTGCCGCCAGATGCACCTGAAGAATTGCCAACGGAAGTAATTCCTTACCTACGATTATATCAAGAGCGATTACATCTCCCCCAGGCTTATGGGTTTGCTAGTAACTTTGAGGGAGATACAACTGATATTCTGTTGTTAGAAAATGTGCCGATAGATGAGAAAGGAAATATCTATTCAACTATTGTTGAGGCATGGGAGCAAGCAACGGCGGTACGACAAGTTTATTGGCTGTGGCAAATTCTCCAACTTTGGCCATCTTTATCAGAATTGGGACTTAGCCGCAGTTTACTAGTAGTAGACAACTTGAGAGTTCAAGGTTGGTGTGTGCGACTATTGGAACTTTACCAAACACCAGCAGATGAGAAACTGAGTTTACGAAATCTAGGGGAGTGTTGGCAGTTTTGGGTAGCGTCTGCAAAGGCATCAGTAGCCAAAGGGTTACAGAACATAGTCCAGCAGATGTGTGATGAGGTTGAGTTAGAGACTATTAATATTCAACTCAATAATTTACTACTAGCATCTGCGGCAGAATTGCCACTAGTTTTGAAGGTGGCAGGCTCTACAGATATTGGGCCAATTATGGCGCAAAATGAAGACGCTTGCTACCCAAATGCTGTAAGTGACTTAGATAACAAACTCCACTCACAAGGAGATGGAGTTTTTGGGCGTGGGGAATCGGGCATCGGGCATGAGGAAGAAGTTACCAATGCCCAATCCCCAATGCCCCATGCGGCGGAGCAACTGTCCCTCTCCACCGACAAGGGGATGGAGTTTCCCGTCGCTTTCAATGAACCTTTATTGCCTCACTTGTCGATTGTTTGCGATGGCATTGGCGGACATGAAGGCGGGGAGGTTGCCAGTAAGTTAGCGGTGCAGTCTGTAAAGTTGCAAATCCGCGCTTTACTTAAGGAGGTTAGAGAACAAGCTGTACTTGTACCACCAGAGTTATTGCAGGAACAATTAGAAGCAAGCTTACGGGTGGTAAATAATCTGATTAGTGCCCGCAATAATGAACAAAAACGCCAAGGCAAAGAACGCATGGCTACAACCATTGTGATGGCGCTGCAAGTTCCACAACGAGTGCAGACGAGTACTGGCTGGCAATCTAATAATACTCATGAACTTTACTTGGCTAATGTTGGCGATAGCCGTGCTTATTGGATTACTCGCAATTATTGTCAGCTACTGACAGTAGATGATGATGTGGCAACGCGAGAAGTGCGTTTTGCTAAAAGCTTGTATCGAAAAGCACTCTTGAGAGCAGATGCTAATGCCTTAACTCAAGCATTGGGGACTAGAGATGCAGAATCTTTGCGTATCAAAATTCAGCGATTCATCCTGGAAGAAGATGGCATATTGCTACTTTGTTCTGATGGTTTAAGTGATAAAAACTTGGTGGAACAATCTTGGCAAGATTATGCAATACCCGTGTTAAAAGGTGAACTGACAGTTGAAGATGCTGTTTGCAACTGGATTAACTTAGCAAACGAAAAAAATGGGCATGATAATACGTCGGTTGTTCTCACTTATTGCCGTATCTCCCCAGAATACTTAGTACCTGTGACTCCGGCGTTGCCAGAAGAAATTATAGAAGCAGCGATACAAGAAGAAACAGAGGAACCAGAGAAAGAAAAACTAGAGGAATTAGAGGAACCAGAGGAAGAAAAACTAGAGGAATTAGAGGAACTAGAGAAATTAGAAGAACCAATTTCTTTTACAGAAAGTTCGCAAGCTTTGCTAGATTTGGATTTAGATTTGGATTTAGATTTGGATCTTTCAGAGGAACCAGTTTTAAGCCCTGAAATTCCACCAACTTTAATTACAAAACCTAAGCGGGGTAAACGTTTGGTAATGCTAGGGGGAGTTTTGGCATTGCTTGTGGGGGGTACAAGTTTGGGATTATTTGCTTGGTGGCAAATTAATCCTCAAGGATTTCAGCAGATGTGTCGGCAACTTCCCCAAAGATTGCAGCAAGTGTGTCCCGGTGGAAAATAGGGAATCATATCATGTCCGGCTAAAGACTTATCATTTAGAGCATAGGAGGCAGGGGGAAAGAGGCTTTTCCGATTTTTCCACAGATACGGTAATCATAAGTGATTCACCGATTTTGATATCAGAAGTAGAAACTAGCTTCTAGTGACAACTATTGTAGGTTTATTACCTATATAGTCACAAAATCACGATTGAGATGACCAATTTTTAAATATTAGTCATCTCAATCGTGACGGGAGCCACTACAGAGTTAACGGGAGCCACTACAGAGTTAACGAGAACCGCTACAGAGTTGACGAGAGTCACTACAGAGTTAACGGGAGCCGCTACAGAGTTGACGAGAGTCACTACAGAGTTGACGGGAGCCGCTACAGAGTTGACGGGAGCCGCTACAGAGTTAACGGGAGCCACTACAGAGTTGACGGGAGCCGCTACAGAGTTGACGGGAATCGTCTCAGTTGCAATGTTGCTGAAGAAAGTTTCTGGATTTAAAGTCACGGTTTAACTGGTGAGATAATACAGTGAAGCGATCGCACCACAGATAACTTTACATGACTTTGGCAAAGGCGATCGCTCTGGTAAGTTGTAAAATCAATGAACCTCTCCCCGAAGCAGAGAGAGGTTTGCAGAGGGGTTCTTTGGAATCTGTCGAACTCAGGTTTAATTAAATCCGCGTTCCTAAAATTTTCTCATTTCAAGTGATATTAACTCTTTGAGTACGGTAAACCGTATTTGCTCGTTAGTTCACAAAGATTAATTTAATTGTTAAGTTTAGTTACATAAATAAAAAATTCTGCAACCATTGCTAGAGGAGAGAAATTATGAGAAGCGTTAGTATTGTTAACGATAAAAACAAACTGAACAAGCCTGGGCATTACATCACCCAAGTTAAGCTCTCTCAGAAATAAAGCTTATTTAACATTTTTATGAAAGCTACAGATCAATTGGTGCATTTCTTAAAAGAAGAGTTGGGTGTTCCTAGTGGAGCAATTTCTCTTGCTTTGCGACATTGTGAGCAAACCCCAAACTTTCTGGCTATGACCCTCTGGCAGTATGGACTGGTAACACTGGATCAGTTAGCCCAAATTTTTGATTGGTTGGAGACAGTATAATACCAATTCGCAATTAAAAAACTTAGATACAGCAATGCTTTCAAGGTTTACTTCTGTATCAAATTGTTTGTTAAATGGTATGAGCTACTGCTTCAACTATTTGGATGGCAAATAACAGACTTTCTGTGAAAGTCACATTTTTAACGGGTTTCATTTTAAGGATTAGTAACCTCAATGCCAATTAAAGAACAGCCTAAGTCACCTCGTTTTCGGATCATTGCTAATATATTACTGGCAGTATCCGGGCTATTTTTGCTCTTAAATCTATTTTCGCCTGGTTTATTTGCCTCTGGCCCTACTGGTGTTCCCTACAGCTTATTTATACATCAAGTACAAGAAGGGGAAGTTAGCCGCGTTTCCGTTGGTCAAAACCAGATTATTTACCAACTAAAAGCAGAAAATGCCGAGCCGGGCCCGGTGTTTGCAACTACACCAATCTTTGATTTAGAGTTACCTAAACTGCTAGAAGAAAAGGGAGTTGAATTCGCTGCTACACCTCCACCCAAGAATACTTGGTTTACAACCCTCTTAAGTTGGGTGATTCCACCACTAATTTTTATTGGTATTTGGCAGTTCTTTGTTGCCCGTGGTGGTGGCGGTGGCCCCCAAGGTGCGCTTTCTATTGGTAAGAGCAAAGCTAAAGTTTACGTTGAAGGCGAATCAGGTAAAATCACCTTTGCAGACGTGGCTGGGGTAGAAGAAGCAAAAACTGAGTTAGTGGAAATTGTGGATTTCCTCAAGACTCCGGCACGATTTACACAAATTGGCGCTAGGATTCCCAAAGGTGTTTTGTTAGTTGGGCCTCCGGGTACTGGTAAGACACTTTTAGCGAAAGCCGTAGCCGGAGAAGCAGGAGTTCCATTCTTTAGTATCTCTGGTTCGGAGTTTGTAGAATTGTTTGTCGGTGTAGGATCTTCTAGAGTGCGGGATTTGTTTGAGCAGGCAAAGAAACAGGCTCCTTGTATTGTATTCATTGATGAATTGGATGCAATCGGTAAGTCTCGTAGCAGTAACGGCTTTTACGGTGGTAACGATGAGCGAGAACAGACTCTCAACCAGTTACTAACTGAGATGGATGGGTTTGCAGCTGGTGATGCAACGGTGATTGTCCTAGCAGCTACCAACCGCCCCGAAAGCCTTGACTCTGCATTGCTGCGTCCAGGCCGCTTTGACCGCCAGGTGTTGGTAGACCGTCCCGATTTATCTGGTCGGGAAGCAATTCTCAAGATTCACGCTCAAAAGGTAAAATTAGGAGATGATGTAGATTTAAGAGCGATCGCTACTCGTACCCCTGGTTTTGCTGGTGCAGATTTGGCAAACTTGGTAAATGAAGCGGCACTATTAGCAGCGCGTAATATGCGTGAAAGGATTGCTCAAGAAGACTTTGCTGAAGCAATTGAGCGGGTAGTCGCCGGTTTAGAGAAGAAAAGTCGAGTGATGAACGAGACTGAGAAAAAGATTGTTGCTTACCATGAAGTTGGTCACGCAATGGTCGGGGCGCTAACCACAGGAAACGGTCGCGTAGAAAAGATTTCGATTATTCCTCGGGGAATGGCAGCTTTGGGTTACACTCTGCAATTACCAACTGAAGACCGCTTTTTGCTGAATGAAGATGAACTGCGGGGTCAGATTGCGACTTTGTTAGGTGGACGTTCCGCCGAAGAGATTGTGTTTAACAGTATTACAACCGGTGCTTCCAACGATTTGCAACGAGCAACTGACTTGGCAGAACGGATGGTAACAACTTATGGTATGAGCAAAGTTTTAGGGCCATTAGCTTACCAACAAGGACAACAGTCTATGTTCTTGGGTAATGGTGCTCCTAATCCTCGGCGGGCGGTGAGTGAAGACACAGCGAAAGCTATTGATATCGAAGTCAAGGAAATCGTAGAAACAGCCCACGAGCAAGCCCTAGAGATTCTTAGACAGAACCGAGACTTGCTAGAAGCGATCGCTACTCAACTCTTAGAAACAGAGGTCATTGAAGGCGAAAAACTGCACAGTTTGTTGGGTCAAGTTAAACCTGTAGCTCATTCATAATTAAGAAAGTCAGGTTGTAAACTTAGAGGTACGCAAAGATTATTCTCTGCGTACCTCTGCGTTCCTACCCTCCGGGAAGGCGTACCCCTACGGGGAAGCAAGCTACACGTAGCGTCTCGTAGAGAAGCGCCTATGCGTTTTTAATACTCTGGAACAGAAGGATCAATTTCTCGGCTCCAAGCGGTAATTCCGCCTTTGACATTCGTCCCAACAATCCCAGCTTCTTTGAGAATGCCGAGGGCTTTTGCCGATCGCCCGCCCATCTTACAATGAGCAATTAAGCGATGACCGTTTAATATTTCCTTCACCTTGGCAACGCCATTGCCATTTTCAATGTCTGGTAAGGGCACTAACACTGAACCAGGAATTTTAGCAATGTCGTACTCATTGGGGTTGCGGACATCTAGCAGTACAAAATCCTTCGCACCACTATCTAGCAACTCCTTCAAATCCTTAACGGTCATTTCTTGCATTTCCATCTGCTGTTTAGCCTCCTCTGCCTTAGCTTGGGGAATTCCGCAGAATTGTTCGTAGTCTATCAGTTTTTCAATCACAGGGCGAATTGGGTTAGGACGCAGCTTCAACTCCCGGAATTTCATATCTAAGGCATTGTATAGTAGCAATCGTCCACTTAAGGTATTACCTTGTCCCAGAATAATTTTGACAGTTTCCGTTGCTTGAATTAAACCAATAATTCCGGGCAAAATTCCCAATACCCCACCTTCTGCACAAGAGGGAACCATTCCTGGTGGTGGTGGTTCTGGGAAAAGGTCACGATAATTTGGCCCACCTTGGTAGTTAAATACAGTAGCTTGCCCTTCAAAGCGTAAAATTGAACCGTAGACGTTGGGCTTATTCAGCAATACGCAAGCGTCGTTAACTAGATATCTAGTGGGGAAGTTATCAGTACCATCCACGACGATATCGTAAGGTTCAAGGATTTCTAGAGCGTTTTCGGAAGTTAGGCGGGTTTCGTATAAATCAACCTGACAATAGGGGTTAATCTCGTGAATGCGGTTTTTTGCCGATTCAATCTTAGGTTTACCTACCCAGGATGTACCGTGGATGACTTGGCGTTGTAAGTTAGAAGTATCGACAACATCAAAATCGACAATCCCGATACGTCCAATACCCGCCGCCGCCAGATATAAAAGTAGTGGTGCACCTAGTCCACCTGTACCGATACACACGACACTGGCAGCTTTTAGGCGCTTTTGTCCTTCTAGTCCTACTTCCGGCAAAATTAGGTGTCGGGAGAAGCGTTCGTAATCGTCTTTGGTCAACTGGATTTCATCCAGATTGGGATTGAGCGACATACCATGTACCAATAGTTTTAAGGTTTAATCTGTAATTCTAGTATTAAATATACTAATTTAGTTTTTGAGCTGTTTTTTATCTTACTGTGGGAAAAGCTACTTCTGTATCTCTTCGTTTTGGGATTAGCGATCGCACTTGATTATCCATGAATAAGATTTACGCACAAGGTATCGAATCACTACCAGTCCTCGAATTACCCCACCCTAACCCTCCCCTTATAAAGGGGAGGGAACGAAAATCTATTGTTTCCCCCCTTCACAAGGGGGGATTAAGGGGGGTAATTCGACTTGTGTGTACACACCGTTAGCCTTTTAGGAGAGAGGTCAAAGTGTATTGCTTCCATTCGAGAACCGCTATATCTAGGGTGTATAGTAAATTCAGCCTAATTAAGCAAAATCGCAACCAAATTAGTTTGTTTTGCTATGCCAAACGAGCTTTTACAAATTTTAGTACCTGCATTTATCGGTGCCGTTTCTGGATATCTGATTAATCAATTACCCCCGTTAAGAATCTTTCGGGGTAGCTGGTTCTTGGTTATTGCTGTAGTAATTGAACTTGCTCTCTTGTCAGGAATTTGGGCATGGTTATCTGGAGAAGTTGCGAAAACATCAAATGTCAGAGGATTGGTTCAAATGATTGGTGCTGCCTTAGTGGGAGCCTTTTTAGTTAATATTCTTCAACTCATCTTCGGTAACGCTTGGGGTAGACAGTCTTCACAACCAACTCCCCCTCAGCCAGGGACAAATCCGGGAACTGTTGTTAGAAGAACACGGATGACAGGGAAGGGAAATAAAGCAACAGTTACTAAAGGAGACGTTTGGGTAGAAAATACTGATATAGACGGTGAAAACCAAGAGTTTTCTGTGACAGATGATGCCAATCCTCCATCTTCTCCTCAGCAAAATAATCCTCCGAATCCATGATTATTGCTAATCGCACACAGGAAGTTTTACTTTTTAATCGGATGGTGCAGGGAAGCGTTGCCAAACGTATACTTTTAATTAAAGCCGAATCTGGTTTTGGCAAAACTTGGTTACTAACAAGGTTTAAGCACACATTACCTGAAAAAAATGTATTGTGTGTGGACATAGATATCAAATCGGCACAGCGAGGAATTGCCTACATTTTTGATTGTGTACCTGACTATCTAGGAAAGAAACGTTTTCCCAGATTAAATGCTGCTATGGAGCAATATCTCAGTTCAGGGATAGAAGTCTCTGACACAACAATGATTGGCAAAGATAACCAGTTAAGTGTGGTTTTGTCTGGTGAAGATAAGTTGGCACTTGATATTCGCTTTGCTAAAGTACAAGAGGCCTTTTTTCAGGACTTAGAGCAAATTCCTGAAAAGCTAATATTTTTGTTTGATTCTTATCAAAAAGCTCCTACTGAACTGGCAAACTGGTTAAGTGGCAAATTTTTAAGACAAGTTGTCAAGATAAAAAAGCTGATTGTGGTAATTGCCGGACAAGAGATTCCGGAACCAACAGTTGAGTGGATGGGTTTACATGACTTTTGTCCTTTGGAAGCGATTTTGGAATTGAAAGCCTGGTGTGATTATGCCCAAAATGAAGGACTATCGCTGAATGAATTTCAAGTTGAGTCCGCAATGATACTGTCTAAAGGTCAACCTGCGGCAACTATGACAGCCTTAAAAACGCTACACGCGATGGCGAGGAAACGGCTGTGAATAATTCATTCTTAGAGAAGCTGGCAAAGGCACAAACAGACGAAGAACGCTCTTGGATTGTAACGGAGAGTTTTCTCTTAACGCTTTCGCCTGAGTTAGCTGCGGCTGTATGGGCGGCGGTAGTACCACACTGGTTTAATGCAGAGATTTTGGCAGCACTGCGCCCAGAATTGCAAACCCAATCATCTCAACTCTATACAGAATTGCAAGCTTTACCTTTTGTGGAAGAGTTTCCTGATAGAGGGCATAATGTTCATGATTTGACGCGAAATCTGATGTTAAAACATCTGCGGCAAGAACATCGTGATGAGTTTATCACGTTGTCGCAACGAGCAGCCGAGTATTTTGGCAGTGCCAATGAACAGCCAGAAACTCAAATTGAATGGCTGTATCACTTGATTGTAGTTGACCGGGAGTGGAAAGGCAGTGAGCTTAAAGATTTAGCCCAAAACTGGAACAATAATTTTCGTGTTGCCGAACTAGAATCGCTGATTACAACATTATTAGAACAGATTGCAGCAGAGCAAGTGGCAACACCAGCTAAAGCACAAGTTTATTATTGGGCAGGGAAAGCGAAGTTTCGAGTTTATAAAGCAACAGAAGCCTTAGAGCGCTACGAAGCAGCATTGGCATTCTACCGCGACATAGGCGCTCGCTTGGGTGAAGCTAATACATTATTAGAAATCGGCGATGTCTTGCAGTTCCTCAAACGCAGCAGCGAAGCCTTAGAGCGCTACGAAGCAGCATTGGCATTCTACCGCGACC
>NZ_JAVRBU020000001.1:0-41216 GCF_034531135.2 Nostoc sp. CmiVER01 | reverse complement strand
AGCGAAGCCTTAGAGCGCTACGAAGCAGCATTGGCATTCTACCGCGACATAGGCGATCGCTTGGGTGAAGCTAATACATTAAAAGCAATCGGCATCTTGCAAGAAAATTTGACTTTGGGTTTAGAGTATTGTCAGGCAGCGTTAGAACTGTATACCCAAATTGGTGACAAGTATAGCCAAAGCCGTAATTTGATTTACTTCACATCCAAAATCCTATTAAAACTGGGACGGCAAAAAGAGGCTGTAGATGCCCTCAATCGCGCTATTGAGCTTGCTAGAGAGATTCCCTATCAAATCTTTGTAGAAGATGCCACAGCCAAACTCCAAGAAATCCAACAAAAAAATCATGGTTTTCATTGACAAAATCATGAGTTTCATTCACAAAATCATGGTTTTCATTGACAAAATCACGATTTTCATTGACAAAATCATGGTTTTCATTGACAAAATCACGATTTTCATTGACAAAATCATGATTTTTGCGCTAAATACTTAATTAATTGTTATATTAAATACTAATTTTTGAGGACTTTACTGAGCTAAGATCCAGCTTTAGTGAGGCAAACTAGCTCTAAAGCAGATAAAAAGGATACATTGATGTCTCGTCAAAAACGTACATACCGCGTTCTCGAAAAAGCTGAATTCAGAACAGCAGGACTTAAAGCTATCGATCCTACTATGAATTTTGGCGATGGGCGCAACTTAGAAAGTATGACACAATTAATTGAGCAATACCGTACCAAAATTGATGCTTATAATACTGCTCTAGCTGTGATTGACTCTTCTAAAGCTGAGATGGACGAATTGGATAGAACTTTAAGCAATCTAACTGAAAAAATGCTCTTGGGAGTTGCCTTTAAGTACGGTAAAGACAGCTATGAATATCAAATGGCGGGTGGTGTTCGCAAAAGCGATCGCATCCGAAAAAGCACAGCGACACGTTTAAAAACGACTCTTAAGGAAGCGGCTAGTGAGGATACTTGAAACTGTATCATAGCCTTAGTGGACTGGATGGAGCGATCGTAGAATAAATCGTTCCCTCCCCTTTATAAGGCTACGGTGTACACACAAGTCGAATTACCCCCCTTAATCCCCCCTTAGAAAGGGGGGAAAAAGAAATCTATCTAGTTCCCTCCCCTTTATAAGGGGAGGGTTAGGGTGGGGTAATTCAAGGACTGGTAATAATTCGATAACTTGTATCTACACTGTAGCCTTATTCTTCGGGAAGGAAGACAAAGCATAGCTTTGGCGGGGTGATTTGGGTATAACTCTCCACTCCCCATTCCTAGACTTTTTTCCACGGAAGTTTCACTGTAAAACGACTACCTTTACCTAACTGACTTTCAGCATGGACAGTACCACCATGCAACTCGACAATTTTTTGCACCATTACTAATCCTAAACCAGTACCTCTAGCATCACGGTTAGAGGAATTTTCAACTTGCACAAAAGGTTGAAATAATTGGAAAAGGTCATCGGAAAGCATACCAATACCCGTATCTACCACGCTAAAAAAGATATATTCATTCGTAGAATTTGGCTGCACTTCAATCCAAACTTTGCCTCCTTCTTTAGTAAACTTGATAGCGTTAGTCAACAGGTTGATAAATACTTGGCGGATGCGGCTTTCATCGATTTGGATGGGTTCGAGTTCTTCAGGTATTTGTACACTCAGGTGGATCTTTTTCTGGAACGCTAAATGTTTAACAAAACTCAAGCTAGAGTCACATAATCCTTGGATTGAAGTGGGAGCTAGTTGCAGTTCTATCTTGCTGGATTGGATGTCAGTAAGCTCAAGGATCTGATTAATCAATTCTAGTAAGTTCTTACCATTGGATTCAAGAGTATTTAGGGACTGGCTTTGTTCTTCATTCACGGGGCCATACACTTGATTTCGGAGTGCTTCTGTGATTCCAAGAATGGAGATTAAGGGAGTCCTCACTTGATAGCTGATATTTCCCAAAAAGGTGCTTTTGGCACGATTTGCGATTTCGGCAGTTTCTTTAGCCTCACGTAGAGCGGATTCTGCTTGTTTGCGATCGCATACTTCTAAAGTCAGGGTAACAAATTCTGCTATTGAGCTAACAAAGTTTTGCTCACTTAGTTCCCATATCCGAGGAATATCAATCTGTTCATACAATACTGTTCCTACAACTTTGCCCCCAACCCAGATTGAGGTATTAATTAGGGATACAATATTCTTCGGTTCTAGCTGTTCATCCCATAATTCTTGTATTCGTAGATCGGTGCGAGTGTCGGTGACGGCAATAATCCGCGCAGATGTGAGGGATTTAAAATAGATGGGATAATCGGCAAGGTTGCGTTCTAAACCTGCCGAATGTCTCTGACTGCTACGCTCATAGAGACTTATACATTGTAGTTTGGTGCGGTCGTCATTGAATAACCACACACTGACTCGTTCTATTTCTAAAGCATCTGCTGCTTTCTCGGTAATAACTTTGAATGCCGTTTCTAGCTTTCCTTCTGAAATCGCCCTGTTATTTGCCAGTTCTGCCAACACCTGATGATGCTTTTCCAGTTTTTGCTCACTGTTGATTCGTACTTGAATCTCTTGCTGTAATTCTTGAGTTTGCTGCTTAACTTGCAATTCTAACTCTTCATTTTTGGTTATCTGTGCAGTAAAGGTTTTCCGTAACTGCTGCATCATCTCATTAAAAGATGCACCCAGCACCTCTAGTTCTTTAATGCCCTGTACTACCACCACTGATTCTTTACAATTAGTAAAATCGGCTAAATCTTTTGTCGCCGTGCTGAAGTACAAAATTGGCTGAGTTATCCAACGGGCGGTGATAATTCCCAGGAAAGTAGCTAATCCTAATGCTCCCAGACAGAGAAAAATTATGGTTTGAGTGTTGCGATCAATTTGTCCCATAAAGTCTGCTTCTGGAACAGCCACTACTATTAACCAATTGACATTTAGTTCATCCTCTAAAGGTCTAATTTCTAAAAATTGCCGTTTGCCTTCAAAGGAAAAATCTAGTTGCTGTAAACTTTGAATCTGGTCAAAGTTACTAAATTTAGTTGTTAAATATTTAGCGCTTGCTTGAGTCAAAGAATTCCTACTTTGGGAAGCTGGCAACCTAATAGGTTTACCATTTTGTAAGCGGAATGGTTTTTCGGTTGTGGAACTTGCGACTAATAGCCCCGATCGCTCGATAATAAAAACTTGCCCAGACTTGCCAACTTTAATATTTTGCAGCAAATCCCCAATTTGTGATATATGAGTTAAAGCACTGTTGACACCGAGTAACTGACCTTGGAAATTATATATAGGTTGAGATGCACTAATCAGAAGTGTTGGTTCGGTGAGGGGTGTAAAAATCTGACTAAAGGTGAATTTTTTGGCGGTAACTGCTGCTTGATAATCAGGACGCGATCGCACATCATAGTTTTTGATCGCCTCTGGAAGTTGGGTACGTTGACCAAGAGAGTCAATTTTATAAGTGTATAGGTCGTACCCAGTTGACTTGTCGGATTTTCTGAGTAAAAATTGGCGATCATTAAGCTTTTCCACCGCTAAGTGTTCTTGCTGTTCATTGCTTGCCGTCAAAGCAATGGCATCAGGAAAAATCTCTAACTGCTTTATTAAATATGACTCCCAGGTTGCCAAATTTTCCATCTTCAGCAACCCGATGTCAATGATATTTTGATTACCGTGCAGTTCTTCACGCAAAGTTGAGAAATAAGTCTGTAAATTCTCTTCTACTCGATTAGCGACTTCATAACGCAATTCGCTAGCTGCCTCATTGACTGCCTTTTGCCCATTGTGAATCGATAAATATCCAGTTAATCCCACAGCTAGCAAGATTTGCAGCAGAAACAACGCTACCAAAATGCGATGTAAGGGTACGCCTCTAAACAGAGAAAAAACACCATTTTGCCCAGTATTTTTATTCATCTGCCCACTCCCCCTGCCTGTCCTGTAGTGCTAAGTACAACACCTCGACTTTGCTTTTCTGTGGGCTTATACATAGTTTGTACTCGGTCGGGTCAAGAGCCAATATAGCACTTATGGTAAAACAACAAAACGTTAGTTGACTGCACCGATAGATTTTACCAGTCAAATATTGCGATCATTAAAATAACTAGTACCTTAGGGGCTGCTAGATCCCCGACTTCTTTAATAAGTCGGGGATCTGAACATCATTAAAAATAGAGCAATACTTTTGACTTTCCCGAACGCGCACAGCGTCTCCAAGAGTTAGGGTGAACTTTTGCAAGAGATTCCATGACTTGCACTCACAAGGAACAATGAAAATATTTTTTCCCACTCCCCACTCCCCACTCCCTACTCGCAATTTTCAAGACAGGTCTAATTAAACTAAAGGTAATAATATTTCAAATTTTGTACCTATACCAGCCTGTGAATGGAAACTTAATTTTCCACCATGTCTCACTGTTATAATTCGATAACTTACTGCTAAACTGGTATTTTTACTATTCTTCGTTTCAAGAGAAAACGACTCCATAATTTGCTGTTGCAATTCTTGAGACATTCCAGGGCCATTGTCAGAAATGCGAATTATTATCCAGCGAGAATCTGGTGCATTTGGGTTGCTTGCTTCTTGAGAAATTACTTCTGTAGTAATCTCGATTCGGGGTTTTTGAAGAGTTTTTGTATCTTCTCGATTCAACTGTTGCCGCACTGCTTCATTGAGTAAAGTATCTACAAGTTCACTGAAAATATTCATCAAAACCTGGTTCAACTGCCCCATAAAGCAATATAATGGAGGTAATTGACCGTAATATTTTACAATTTCAATTTCTCCTTGAAGACGGCTATTAATTAATAAAATAATACTATCAATACAAGCGTGTAAATCCACTGGTTTGGGATAAAGTTCATCGATATGACAGAAATTTTGTAAACTGGTGACAAGTTTTTTTAATCTTTCCGCTCCAGTGCGGATACTAGCAAGCGATCGCAACAAATCTTGTTCTAAAAAATCAAATTCAATCTCTTCTTTAATATTATTAATTGCTTGGGAAGCTAATGGTAACTCTTTTTCATAAGCCGCTATCAGCTTGAGCAAATCTTGGCTGTAGTTTGAAACGTAAGTTATATTACCCCAAATAAAACCCACTGGGTCTAAAATTTCGTGCGCTACACCGTCTACCAAACGTCCCAAATTTGCCATTTTATCATTTTGAATCATTTGGGCTTGGCTGCGTTCATATCGTACCAGATTGTCGATTCCTCGAATCTGCCAAGAAATAATGTTCAATTCTTGAACATCTAACAATCTATAAGCACCAGATTCTGTTTCTACTACAATTGGTTCTGCTAATAATTCTGGCGATCGCTTTAAACTAAGTTGCATCGCAGTTAAAATCGATGTTGTATCAGCAAGCAGCAACATCGGTATCCGCGCATAGCTGTAGAGAACGGCTAATGGTTGCTGAACAAATAACTCTTGTCCAAATGGGCGAATCAAAAATTCCAGCAGTCGCCGCCGCGAAATCATCCCAACGAACTTTCCCTGTTCTACCAAAATTACTCCTGGTAGGAGGGGGTATTTTTCCAAAAAACTAGCCACTTCCATACCAGTGTGATTGATTTCCACTGGAAAGTTGTACATTGGTAGTTCTTGGAGGGTTGAATTTAAATCAAGATCGCGATCGCTACCAAGAGACACAAATGGCGGTGAGATTTGGCAACTGAATTCTTCTGGCACTATACACCCTGATTTTTACAAATAATATTAGGTAAACGATAAGTCAATATTTTACATTCTGTCACCTTATAAATACGATTCCGGTTTCGGTATCTACCGTAAGGCAGAAGTCCATCTTAAGCCAGTGCGCTCTTGCAAGTCATCGCAAGCTACACTAAAAACAACCTTTACAAAAAGTGCAAAGGTAGCGTTATGACCTCTGTAACCAATCCATCCACGGCCCTCACTCCTTTTCCTGACCATACCCAGCTTCCAGAATCTGATGGCACTTTTGTGTTCGCGGAGCGTGCCGAAGGCAAAAATTGGCAAGAGCATCCCCAAAGTATCTTACTAACTGACTCGATTACACCCGTCCTCAAGCAAATAAATCCTGAAGGTCAATATTGTATTGGACAGGATTTAGGCATTTACTGGCGCTTGACTGATCCTCTTGAAAAAGGCGCAGAAGCACCAGATTGGTTTTATGTACCGAATGTACCGCCTACACTAGATGGGCAAACGCGACGTTCTTATGTATTGTGGCGAGAGTTTATTGCTCCGTTGATTGTCTTAGAATTTGTCTCTGGTGATGGTAGTGAAGAACGAGATAAAACTCCTTGGAAGGGTAAATTTTGGATTTATGAGCAGGTAATTCGTCCTCCCTTCTACGGCATTTATGAGGCGAGTAAAGCCAGTCTAGAACTTTATCATTTGATTGAAGGACAGTATCAGGTTTTAACAGCAAATGAACGAGGACATTATCCCATAGGCCCCTTAGAAGTTGAATTAGGTTTATGGCTAGGAGTTTATCAGAATGTGGAATTACCCTGGTTGCGTTGGTGGGATTTACAAGGCAATTTGTTGTTGAGTGGCGATGAAAGGGCTGAACAAGAACGTCAAAGGGCTGAACAGGAACTTCAAAGAGCCGATCGCCTAGCTGCCCAATTGCGATCGCTCGGTGTTGAACCAGAACCCTAATATTTTTCTATGAATTATAAATTACGAATTACGAATTACGAATTAAATTTGTGGCTTAATTTGTTTAGACACAAATTTTACTCCTACCAGGGTAATCACGATGACAAATAGACCTCCTTCTGAACCGGAGTCATCCCAAAAAACTGCCCTTGGCTTTGATGAATTTATAGCCATATTGGTTGCCTTCGCCACTATCGGAGCGATTCTTTTTTGGTCATTGTCCCGCAGGGATTCTAGCTGGAACTTAAACGGGTTGCTGTCGCCTTCCCCTACTCCCTCTAGAAGTGTTCAACCAAATCAAGTATTGCCCTTCCCTACTCCCAAGGTAGAACCAAATGCAGCCCCCAATAACCTTTTGCCGTCATCTCCACCTGAGGCTGTTGTTGAACCCAAGGCACCTGCATTCCCAAGTTCTTCTGGCGCAGTGTTACCATCTGCTCAGGTAATCCCAACTCAATACCCACAACCACAGACACCTGTATCCTCTTCAACAGGGCTTGAGTCATCAATAATTACATCATCAGCCTTGCCTTTAGTAACTCCAGCAAAACAAAAATCTATTATTCCGCCACCAATTGCATTTAACGATGTGCCTGATAACTTTTGGGGTCGGCGTTTTATAGATGTTCTTTCTTCCCGTGGTATTCTCAAGGGGTTTCCTGATTATTCTTTTAGACCAAATCAGCCTGTAAACCGTGCTGAATTTGCTACTATCCTGCAAAAAGCCTTTAACCAAGAACCGTCTAAGAGTGCGATCGCATTTCAAGATGTACCTGCAAAATTTTGGGCTAATTCAGCAATTGACCAAGCCATCAGTGCCGGATTTCTCAAAGGCTACCCGAAAAAAACCTTCAAACCACAACAAAATATTACACGAGTGCAAGTTCTAGTTGCCCTTGTTAGTGGGTTGAATTTAAAAAAACCCACTTCCCAAAATCAGATTTTAAGTGTCTATAAAGATGCTAAAAATATTCCAAGCTATGCCACTAGCAAAATAGCTGCTGCTACAGCCAATGGTCTGGTAGTTAACTATCCAAATTCACAAATTCTTGCTCCCAACAAAGCAGCTACTAGGGCTGAAGTAGCGGCGATGATTCATCAAGCTTTAGTAAAACGGGGCAAGTTGGCAAGAATTTCATCTCAAAATATAGTGCGTAGACCTAGCCCCTCGCAGGCATCGGGTAGCATGTCTCCAAAACTCTCGCCTACTCCAAAGCAGAATCTAAAAAGTTCAACTCAGGGATAGGATAATCGAACTTACGTTAAACCAAAACTGATAGGAAACTACCTCTAGAAGTCTGATCGCCACAAGTCGACGATCAGACTTCAGTGATTTGCAATTAGAGCTTACTTAAGCTATGTATTGCGTCTCATAGAGAAGCGATTATCGCTATTAAGCTTCTGGAATTTGTTGACCAACTACTTGTGATTTAAGAGTAGTGATTTCAGTAGTCAACTCTTTTCTGGTTGAGGCTTTGAGCAAATAGCGGTAAACAAACCAAGCAGAGTAACCAATACCGATTAACTCAAAAGTAGGTGCTACCAAGGGGATATCATTCAAAGCATCTAATATTGCCAAGAGTACTTTAACCCCAACAATTGATCCCACAATTAAACCAACAGTGATCAAGGGTTGCTTATATTGATTAAAGAAGGCTCCCAGATATTCTGGCAATGTTGCTAAAAAGGTAGAAATTTGCTCACCATATTTTTGCCATTCATCTTGAGACTGTGCGGGAGGCTGGAGTTTAGTGATGGTTCCTGTTTGGCTGTTGATCTCTGCCACTGTAGTCTCTTTGGATGCGGTTTCAGTAAATTCTTGTTCTGGCATTTTCACTCCTATAAATTTGACAGTTGAGTTTTTCTAATCAGGATAATTACAACCAAAAGGCTGTTGATTGGGTAATGCACTTGTGCATTAGTACAATTGCGTAAAGGGCAGAAAAAGGTTTTAGTGTCCTATAACTATAATTGCCCCCTAATATCTACTGCATCAACTACAAGGTAGACACTCAGGATGAGGATAGAACTAAGAAGGCAGCAGAATGTACTCTGGTTAAGTTTCTGAGTTCTTTTCTTGAATCAACTGGAATCCTCTGATTGTGATTATCCCATTCCGTGTCATTCGCTCATAATCGTACTAAATTTAAGTACAAATCTGGCAAAAATCAGCCCACCTCTCATTTATATAAGCCTAAAACCCGATTTTAGCCGATATTAAAGCTATCTTAAGCTGCATTCGTATTGATATTAATACGTAATAAAATTTTTTTTGTGTTCCCACAGACTAGACTTTTAAGCTATTTTATGATATCCCTACCTTGAAGATGGGGGAGCAGAGGGGACAAGGGGACAAGGGGACAAGGGGACAAGGGGACAAGGGGACAAGGGGACAAGGGGACAAGGGGACAAGGTGACAAGGTGACAAAAGTTTAGAGCTTCCAACAAGTCTTTCCCCTTGTCCCCAATTCTCAAGAGTCCCCAAGTCCTCTTTGCCAATGCCCCATGCTCAACGAATGTCAAAGCTTTTGTTTTTTTCCTGATTGTATTAATTTTATAAGGAAGCAGTTAAGGTAGAGTAGTGACATACTTGATGGTAATAACTCATTGTTATTAACTGCATATTAAGGAAAGTGTTGTGATAAGGAGAAGACAGTTTAAAATAGGTCTTTAGTGGAGAGAATTATTTGGTGCTGCTGAAAAAAGTGAATTCTATTCACTATCAGTAAATGTACTTATCAGTCTTGCTGTCAAAACTACCCATACTATATAAGGATATGTGAATTATATAGTAAGTAATGATTTGCTATTGCTATAAAAGAAGATAATGTAAATGTTAATCACCAATTAAAGTGTTTGCACAAGCTAAACTGATTTGGTGATTTTTGCGGGAAGGCAAGGAAGTTTGAGAAATACCTTCCTCAAAAGCCAACCCCTATCGACAGCAGTTCAGAAAGCAAAAAAGTGTCAGCCGAAGAGCCATCGACAGACGAACTCCCAACTATAGAATTTCCCTCACGAGGGAAACTCAAAGCCAGTTCCTGGCGCATCCATCAAAAAATTGGCTATGGGTACTTTGTAGCTATCGGAATTGGCTTTTTTGGCTCGCTGACTGGGTTAGTGATCGCCAATTACTACCGGGGAAGGGAAGTTAGGCAATTCAATCAAGCTTATGAACAAGGGCAACTACTGAGTAATTATAAAGATGCAGTAGTCGGGGCGCAATTACATAGCTCTAACCTAGTTGCTGTATTGGAAAATTCACAACAGCTACAAAGCAAAAAAGCCGATTTTCTGAATAATGTTGAAAAAGCCAAGCAACTAGAGTCAAAAATTGGCGGATTTATCGACAGTAAACCCAAAAGACTAGCCGCAACAAGTTCGACTTTACAGGCGTTATTGCAGGATTATAAGACAAATTTAAAAGCTTACGTTGACCAAATAGAAGTCGTCTTACAGAAAATTGATACCCAAAAAGTGCAGCCTGGGCAGATTTCTTCTGCCCGATCGCAGTTATTGGCAATAATGCGTGGTGATACAGCCATTCGGCTAGAACAGCTTTCTCAAAGCTTGACTAACATCCTGCAAACTGCCCAAGAACAAGAGCAAGAAAGGCAAAAAGCCGTTGAGCAGGCAAAAATTGTTGAGCGATTGATCGTGATTGTGAGTATGCTGGTTTCGGTGGCGATCGCAGCCATTGTAGCTTGGCGTACCAGTCGAGCGATCGCTGAACCAGTTATCACTGTCACCCAAGTAGCTGAACAAGTTGCAAGGAAACATAATTTTGATTTGCGAGCGCCTGTTACTACTGAAGATGAAATTGGCCTACTCGCCAAATCTTTAAATCGTCTGATTGAGCGAGTATCTGAGCGAACAAAAGACCTACAACAAGCTAAAGAATTAGCTGAAGCTGCTAGCAAAGCAAAAAGCGTATTTTTGGCCAATGTCAGCCACGAATTACGCACACCATTAAATGCTGTCATTGGCTTAAGCCAACTACTAGAAGACGACGCTACCGATCTTGGTTTATCGCCAGACTTTATCACCGACTTAGAAACAATTAACGCTGCTGGTAAACATCTGCTGCACTTGATTAACGAAATCCTCGACTTGTCAAAAATTGAAGCGGGGAAAATGGCCCTCTATCCAGAGACATTCGAGATTGCGACGCTGATTCATAATGTTGTCCTCACTGTAAAACCAGCTATAGAAAAAAATGCCAATGTTTTAGAAGTGCATTTTGATGAGCAACTTGGCATGATGTACGCCGATCAAACTAGAATGCGGCAGGTGTTGTTAAACTTACTTAGCAACGCCAGTAAATTTACTACAAACGGCAAAGTGACGCTGACAGTCAAAAGAGAAAAGGATGAATTCCGACCAGAGGCTCCTTTGGGCATGATTACTTTCACTGTTACTGACACAGGCATAGGCATGTCTCAAGGTCAACAGCAGCAGTTATTTAAACCTTTTACACAAGGAGATACCTCGACTACGAAAAAGTATGGAGGTACGGGATTGGGGTTAGCAATTAGCCGTCACTTTTGCCAGATGATGGGTGGTGAGATTATTGTCAAAAGTCAGCCCGGAGTCGGTTCTACTTTCACTATTCGTCTGCCAATGACTATACAGGATTGAATGGGCTGGGGCATAGGGCAAATTACCCTCCTTAATCCCCCCGATGTATTGAGGGAAACGGGAATCTAGTTCCCTCCCCAATACATACGGGGAGGATTAGTGTGGGGTAAAACCTTGGTTAACGGGACTTTAACAAAATTTAAGAACAACTGCCAGATGCGCCACCAATCAACGAGATTCCAGAAGTTGGAGAACTAGATGAATTAGAAACTTTTGTGAGGTCAAAAAAAATAAAATTTGGTTGTCGACAGCAGTAAATCACTTTCGTCAAGGGATTTTGGCTTGGGTATTGGGAGACCATAGCGCAGAAACATTTAAACCTTTGTGGGATATTGTTTGTTGTTGGCAGTGCTATTTTTACGTCACAGATGGATGGAAAGTTTACCCAAGTTTTATCGAGCCAGGAGACCATATTGTCAGTAAAACATATATGACCAGAGTAGAAGGTGAGAATACGCGTTTACGTCATTATCTAGCACGACTGCATCGAAAAACATTATGCTATTCCAAATCAGTAGATATGCTTAAATATTCGATTCGATTGTTACTCCATTATTTGAAGTATAGAGAAATACCTGTATTTAGCTGATTCATCCCGCATTTATGCAACGCCAGAAATGTTTATTCAAAGGCGATCACGTTCCTTATTGTATCACCCCCAGTTGCTCTTCTTACTCGAAAAAATGCTGAAGTAAAAAAACAGCCTATCACTTAATTAAAAAAACATAACAAGTAAATTCTATTAGCCTTATAGAATGATATATGTGGCTAATAGCGTTTTGTTGACTACAATGACTGACTTTAACAACATTACCGCCCAAAACCAAACAATTCCTACTCCTACTGTCCCAGTATCTCCTGCACCTACTTATACCAATTCCAATTTCATCGTATCTTTTACAACTAGTACAGAAACGAAAAAGCCTTAAAAACACTTTGTAAATTCGGTGAGAATCTATCGAGATAACGCTTTTAATTAACTAACGAAAAAATGAAATGAAACAAGTAAAAGTCTCATTGCTGTTTAGTCTGATTTTAACTACTGGTCTAAGCACAATAGCTATTGCAGCACGCTTCAACCCAATCACGACTAGAGGCATGAATGTCCTATCACGTTCGGTCGTTCTAGCCTACGGTGGTGTTGTATTGCAAGGAACTACAGAGTTCCGCGACAGCTCAGGCAAGATAGTTTCACCGCGTAATTTACAACTTCAACTCAATGCTCAGCTCGATAAAAATGAGCAAATTTGCATAGTTTACCGGAAAACTTGCTATGGAATCGAAATATCCTCTCAAAATGCTATACCTTTGGCAACTTGGGTTTTTAGTGGTCAAACAGGGGCATTTACCGCATTCACTAACCAAGAGGAAGCTGAAGAAGGATCATTAAGAGAAGTTGAGGAAGGTTATGCACCTGCTGAATTAACCAAAGGAACGATACCTCAAATACTTGCATTCATTGACTTAAACGACTACTCCTCAGGTCTTCTCTCGGAATTCTTTAATGATAGTCAGATTAGAGCTAAGTATAATAAGCGATTGGGTTCTGGCTTCGATCCTAAGTCTTATCAGTCTGAAAAAGACAGCTATATTTGGACGGATATAGACACTAAATACAAGGCACAACTAATTAATAAACAGGTTCAGTCAACGGGTCTTATTAATAAATACTATTGGCAATTGTATCAAGGAGTCCAGTATCCCTATATAAAAAGAGTGGAGCGAGCGTGTACTCCTGAGAGCATTAAGGCTACTAATAACAAGTATTGTTCACTAGTATCTTATTTTACTCCACAAGAAGTAGAGTCGCTTTACCAAAAACAAAAAGAAGCACTGTTGTTGACTCAGACAACAGCTATTTTTCGCACTTTTGCAGACGATAATTGTGAAGAATTAAGGCGGTTTGTCAAAGCACATAGCCAAAATTATAAATTCCCTCCGAATCAGTGTGACAAATTAAGAGAGTTAGCTAAGGAAGCAAAATCATAATCATGTCACTACTTCTCTATCATTGCTTTCCTCGTCACTTATCAACATTTCGATCTGAAATAAATCGGGATATTATAGTTTCAGAAGAGTTATATCATCAAATCGGAAATCTGCTACTAAAATCGATTTTAGAAAATGGGCTGCTACTGACTCCTGAATCTTTTTCTGTTCGTGATTCACAATATTTGCACAGGCAGAATCTCTGGGAATGGCAGACACCTAGCCAGGAACAAATCGGTAATCGATTTCAAATGCAGCAGGTTCGTGCTTGTTTTACATTGGCAACAGCTTTTGAACTGAAACGACCAATTCCAGGAACATCACCTTTATCATCTCATAATCAAGGAGCAAGTTCTCTCATATCTCATTTCGATCTTTTCGGTGGTTTTGCCATTGGATTAGATCCGATTGAAGCACGGAGTTTAGGTGCTATTCCTACAATCTATCACTACCCTCCTGTAAATAATTATACATCACCTTTGTATAGTTATGGCACAGGTTCTACTCTGAGCTTTGAACTAATTTCTCGTCTAATAGAGGCACGTAAACTTCTAATTGGATTGGCGTATATTGAGGCATTAGCTGATGGTAATTGTGAGCATAGTTTAACCATTAGACAATTGCAAGAAATGGGACAAACTCTCGATGACGAACCTAAGTCAGTTATCGAGGCTGCTTCCCATCTAAATAAGAATTTAGCAAAGCAAATCTATCCACTTTTTGATACTGAAAGAGTTCCTATTTGGAATATAATTGAGCATATAGAACTTCTTTTAAGCCTTTTTCAAGTAGCCGACTCTCTAAAACGAGATCGTCCTTTGGCATATTTTCAACAAAAGGAATGGCGTATAATTCAATATAATAAGCAAGGACTAGATTGCAAACCATTATTTGTAAAAGAATCTAACCAACGTAATCATGAGAAAATCGATAAACTGCTTGACTATTCCTATCAAATTGACAATTTGCTTAAAAAACCAGTATTTCAAACAATGTTTGATAGAATAGAAAATACTAGAAATTTTTGGTTACTGATGAGCTGTGACCGCCTTAATTTTCGTGATTTTATCAAACAAATTATTGTTCCTGATTGTGCTCTAGAATCTACACAAGCTCTTGTATCAAAAGTTTACTTAAAAAGAAATATACCAAGAGTAATTTCACATAGCCAAATAACAGAGGAAGAAACTTGCTAATTAGCACTACTTCATTGCCCAACTGGACAGCAAGCCTTCAAGTGATTTCCAGCGTTCTAGTTCCTATCTTGGTTGCGTTAATTGGATACATAATTAATAGAAGCCTCGGAATACTTAACAACCGCTTAGCAGTCAGCCGAGATTTAATGGAGCGCCGATTTAAAGATTTCGACGAGCTGACATCAGGACTGAACGATTTATTTTGCTATTGTACTTATGTAGGGCAATGGCGAGAAATAACGCCAATAAAAGCCCTAGAGATTAAAAGACAATTAGATAAAATGGTCTATCAAAGTCTTCCTATTTGGGGAAATAATTTCTTAACAGCTTATAGAGACTTTATAAAAGTTTGCTTTAGCGAGTATGCTGGGAGAGCGACATCTGCTAAACTTAGAGCTGATATTAATATACATAAAGAAAATTGGGGAGAGAGGTGGATTGACGAGTGGGATCAATACTTTATCCCCCAAAACAATCGCCTTGATTGGTCTTTAAAGCAGCAAGCATATAGATTTTTACTTTGGGAACAGCAAAAACCATTTCATCGACTACTTTTCGGGATTGCTCCATCTCTTTTTTCTAATCAAGTTAAGTGCGCTAAGTTATCTTATAGACGACACTTAGTACAACCAAACTATGCCAAATTAATGATGGCGATTGGAGAAAATCTTGGAGTATCGATAAAATCAAAAGATCTTTTGGCTACTTGGCGTAGATATGGCGAAGACACTGATTTAAAAAACTAACCTTAGTTAATGGGACTTAAACAAAAATCAAGCCCAAATATACCCCAAACTAGCTTTATAAGAAGCGAACAGGTCAAGATTGAGAGTCAACCAATCAAAAAAACGGAAAGACATAGCTGTTCTGAAAGCCTCTAAAGCCTCAGTAAAAGTGTTCAAAGGTTTATTAGCCCATTTTCGTCGTAACCCACCAGTCAACTGATGCCAAAGAATGAAAGTATAGGCACAGAAAACTAAAATAAAATGGCGTAGTAGGCTGATTTTATCTCGAACTTGATATTCTTTTACTCTTTTTTGCTCTTAAATTTTGTTAAAGTCCCGTTAATCAGCTATTTCAGGCTTCTGTGTACACCATAGCCTTATTCTTGGGGTGGGGTTCTTCGGCTTTAATAAGTAATCAACCGGACAAGTCTATTCGTTCAGAACACAAGTCCGTTCTCAACCGTTTGTTCTCTAGTATAGTGTAATTACTGAGCTAAAAGTTTGATATTGTTACAGAAAATGTAGTAAGCATCTCTAGCCCTGCTTTTATAGTGGTTCTCGAATGGAAGCAATACACAATAGGGCACAGCATTGCTGTGCCCCTACAAATGGTCTGTATTCTATACAATTGAGAACCGCTATATGCAACTTAAATGCTCATTAGCTTATCAGTGAACACCAAACAGTTTTTCAGTCGGGAATCAGAGTCTCCAACAATTTTTGAATTTTGAATTGTATATATTGTTGGGAATTCTCTACCGAATTAAGTAATAATAGTTACCTTCCCTGTATCTAAATCGTAACGACCTCCAACAATTTTCAATTTGCCCGATCGCACTTGCTCAGTTAAAAGCTGCGATCGCTCCAACCGTTCAATTTGATATTGCACATTTGCAACCACAGCATTCTCAACCGCATCACCTGACTGACTCTTAACCTTTTCCACTGCTGGCTTAATTGCCTTCACAAAAGTACTAATATCACCGAGTAACGATTCGTTTTGGACTGCGGCAGTCACAGCCCCACAACGTTCATGCCCCATCACCATCAGCACTGGAGAACCTAACAAGACAACCGCATATTCAATACTACCGATCGCTTCAGGCGTAGCGATATTTCCGGCAATCCGAACATCAAAAATGTCTCCAATGCCCTGATCAAAAACAATTTCGGCGGGAACTCGTGAATCCGCACAACTAAGAATAGTTGCAAATGGATGTTGAGCTTGAGCAACTTCCTGCAACCGCAGCGCCGATTGATCGGGGTATTGGGGTTGATGAGCAACAAATCGCTGATTCCCCTGCATCAGCTTTTGTAAGGCTGCATCAGGACTGAGGGATTCAGGGGAGGTTGAGGGTATTTCGGCAGCTTTAGCCTGTTCTACCCGCCAGAGTAAATCGCTGGCGGATAGCATCATTCCAAAGGCACCAGTCATCCCCAACTTCAAAAAGTCACGACGTTCCATGAAATGCTTCATTGAATTTATAACTCTCTTACATCGACGCTACACATCTGACAGAGCGAACTTCCATCACATCGGAAACGTAGCAAGTACCTCCGAATTTATTAAGAAGTGGTTTGATATTTTCGACAACCCGTTTGAGTTGTTCTGGCATACAAAAGGCGAGGATGTAAACATTATCAAGCATTGTCATATCTAAATCTTCAGTCGTTCCTCGTAATCCTTTTCCAGCAACATTGCGGATTACGGCATGGTTATGTACACCCGACTTGTCTAAACTATCTAAAATTTTGGCAAGTTCAAAGGAGTTGGCGATAATTTCTATCTTTTTAACTACGTGCATATTATTACCTCCAAAATAGGTTAATTCCGTAAAGATATAACGGAATTCCCACAATAATATTGAACGGGAATGTCACTGCTATAGCGGTAGAAACATACAGGCTGGGATTTGCTTCGGGAACAGTCATCCGCATAGCCGCCGGGACAGCGATGTAAGAAGCACTGGCACACAATACAGCGAATAATAGCGAATCTCCGCGAGGCATACCGATCAATTTGGCAATTACCAAGCCAATGCCAGCATTGACTATTGGAATTAGTATGGCAAATAAAATTAGGAAAACTCCGGTTTTTTGCAAGTCTTTAATTCTTCTAGCAGCGACTAGTCCCATATCCAGTAAAAAGAAGGTGAGAACGCCATAAAACAACCCTTGAGTAAAAGGTTCTAATGCGTGCCAACCGCGTTCTCCTGTCAAGATACCTATTAATAGACTACCGACTAATAGAAAAACTGAACTATTAAGAAATGCTTCTTGCAAAACTTCCGGCCACGAAAACTCTCGCTTTCCATCGGCGGTGAATATGTTCACCAAAATTAGACCAACTATAATCGCTGGAGATTCCATCAGAGCAAGGGCTGCCACCATGTAACCATCAAAAGTAATGCCAAGCTCAGTTAAAAAAGCGCTAGCTGTGATGAAGGTGACGGCACTGATAGAACCGTAGGTTGCGGCGATCGCAGCTGCATCGTAAGTATCCAATTTCCACTTTAGGATAAAAAAGGTGTAAATTGGCACAACACAAGCCATCATCATTGCTGCCGCGAGTGTTAAAATTACTTCCTGAGTTACACCGCTTTTAATTAGTTCTACCCCTCCTTTAAAACCAATCGCAAACAGTAGATACAACGAAAATAATTTCGGCACTGGTGCGGGAATTTCTAAATCAGACTTGACAAAAACAGCAGTCATGCCTAAAAAGAAAAACAGGATTGGCGGATTCAAAATGTTGGATACAATTAAGCTACTATCCATATCCACCTCTCCTTGTATTGGTTAAACCAGAAATTAAAGAAATTTTTCATCTTTAAAAATTTAACGGTTGAATCATGATGTATCGTGTATTGCTATCCAATGTCAATTGGGTACTCAAGGAGTGAATAGTCCTATTGGTAACAATACTTATTGGTTAGGTATTAAACAGGGTCAATCGCAGAAAAAGTTAGAGCTTGCCCAGCATTTTTTGATGTTGGATTCCCCGTCGCTGATCTTACGACGAAAGTGTAAGAAGAACTGACAATCAACCTATGTAGCGTAGAAAAAATTAATGTATTGTGGGGGCAATTTATGAATTGCCTTGACACAAATTATATAGTTTTGGAAATTTTTGGCGTAAATCCTGTAAAGACAATGCTCGCTCAAATTGCGTTCTATTAGCAGTAATCTAAGCTTTATCGTCAGGACAGCATAAAATTTTCAGGAATACAATCAATCATGCAATCAACAAAGATTAGGCTGTACGATTTGGCAGGGGCTGAGGATGATCGCCGTTTTAGTCCTAACTGTTGGCGCGTGCGACTGGCTCTACTCCATAAGGGATTGCCTTTTGAAACTGTACCTTGGCGTTTTACTGAAAAGGAAACTATTGCCTTCTCAGGACAGGGTAAGGTACCAGTAATAGTTGATCATGAGCAAGTTCTTTACGATTCTTGGGCGATCGCTCAGTATCTGGAGGAGAATTACCCTAAGTACCCATCACTATTTGGTGGAGAAGTTGGAAAGTCGTTATCCAGATTTACTACTGATTGGGTGGAAGCAGTACTCAATCCTGAAATCGTGCGATTGATTATCACAGATATTTATTTGCACCTACACGATAAAGACAAAGACTACTTCCGCCAAACACGCGAAAAGGCTTTTGGTGCAACATTGGAGGTAATTTCTGCCGACCGGGAACAACGAGTTGTTACCTTTCGTAATAGCCTAACCCCAATGCGTCGAACTCTCCAGCACCAAAGCTTCCTAGCTGGACAAACACCAGCTTGGGCAGATTATGTGGTGTTTAGCTCTTTTCAGTGGGCACGTAGCGTTAGCCCATTTCCCTTACTCGTAGCAGATGATCCCATTTTTAGCTGGCGCGATCAAATGCTTGATATTTTTGATGGCAAAGCTCGTCAGGTCTTAGCTTATGAGTAACATTCTGGTTAAGAATATTGCCAATCTTTTATTGACCAAGTTTCGTTAAGATGTTGTAACCTGGGCAATAGCAATTCTATATTGATGTGACGCCAGGCAATCGCTTTTTCACATCCATGACAACAACCATCGACTTTCTCAGTCACCTTAACCCTAGCCAACGTCAAGCTGTCGAACATTACTGCGGCCCGTTGCTAGTTGTTGCTGGCGCAGGTTCCGGCAAAACACGAGCGCTGACTTATCGCATTGCGAATCTAATCTTGAAACACCGCGTTGATCCAGAGAATATCCTGGCGGTTACTTTTACCAACAAAGCCGCACGGGAAATGAAAGACCGGATTCAACGGCTGTTTGCGGAACAGCTGGCGATGAAACAACACGGACAACGGTTGGATTTGTTGACTGAATATCAACAAGTGCAATTGCGATCGCAAGTTTACAAAAATACGATCAAAGACTTATGGTGTGGCACTTTCCATAGTCTATTTTCTCGGATTCTCCGTTTTGATATTGAAAAATATGTAGACGAAAAAGGACGCAAGTGGAATCGCAACTTTTCTATTTTTGATGAATCAGATGTTATCAGTCTGATCAAAGAAATCGTTAATAAAGAGCTAAATTTAGACGATAAAAAGTTTGACGCCCGCTCTGTTCGCTACGCTATTAGTAATGCGAAAAACCAAGGTTTATCACCCCAAGAATTTGAGCAAGACCAACCAAATTATCGAGGACGGGTAATTGCCCAAGTTTACAATTTATATCAAGAAAAATTAGCACAAAACAACGCTCTTGACTTTGACGATCTTATTCTTGTACCTACTAGATTATTTCAACAAAACGAGCAAGTATTAGGTTACTGGCATCGCAAGTTTCGTCATATCCTCGTAGATGAATATCAGGATACTAACCGCACTCAGTATCAACTGATTAATTTATTAGTTACTAATGGCGAAACCAAAAAGAGCGAATGGCAATGGGAAAATCGCTCAGTTTTTGTTGTTGGTGATGCAGACCAATCAATTTACAGCTTTCGGATGGCAGATTTTACCATCTTGTTGGGATTTCAGGAAGACTTTGGCGATGGTTTGGTAGATGATGATACCCGGACGATGGTTAAGCTAGAAGAAAACTATCGTTCTTGTGAAAACATTCTGCAAGCAGCTAATGAATTGATTGAAAATAACACCCAACGCATTGATAAAGTCCTGAAAGCGACGCGGGGAACGGGTGAACAGATTACTTGTTATAAAGCCGATGAAGAACTTGCAGAAGCGGCATTTGTAATTAATCAAATTAGCACTTTAGAACAGCAAAATCCAGAGTTAAACTGGGGTAGTTTTGCCATACTTTATCGGACGAATGCTCAATCTCGTCCCTTTGAAGAATTGTTGGTGAAATATCAAATTCCTTACACAGTTGTGGGGGGAATGAGGTTTTATGATCGCAAAGAAATTAAAGATGTCGTCGCTTATTTAAGAGCGATAAATAATCCAGCCGATACAGTTAGTTTATTGCGAGTCATCAATACTCCCCGGCGGGGAATTGGCAAAACTACTATTGATGCTTTGATAAACGCCTCCCAACAATTAGGGACAACCCTGTGGGAAATACTCAGCGATGAAACATCAGTTAATACATTAGCTGGACGGGCGACAAAAGCTGTAAATAACTTTGCCGCAATGATTAGCCGTTGGCAAGGACAAGTTGCTACGCTTCCGGTAACTGAGGTTTTACAAGGAATACTAGAAGATTCTGGTTACGTTCAAGACTTGATGAATCAAGGCACAGATGAAGCTACAGATCGGGTACAAAACGTTCAGGAACTTTACAACGCCGCGCTGCAATTTCAAGAAGAAAACGAAGAGGTTTCCCTGCAAGACTTTCTGAATAGTGCTGCCCTCAGTTCCGATTTGGATAACTTAAAAGAAGGACAAACAGCCGTTTCTTTGATGACTTTGCACGCTTCCAAAGGTTTGGAATTTCCCGTAGTATTTTTGGTGGGATTAGAACAAGGGCTATTTCCCGGCTACCGTTCCTTAAGTGACCCCGCATCTTTGGAAGAAGAACGCCGCCTATGTTATGTGGGAATTACTCGCGCCCAAGAAAGGTTGTATTTATCACACGCGCGGGAACGTCGTTTGTATGGTTCTCGTGAACCTGCGATGCGATCGCAATTTCTCGACGAATTACCAGAAGAATTATTAACTACTCAACGCCTGAGTCGTCAAACTTATACTAAAAGTGCCTCTACTTCTAATGGAAAGCAAGACACGAAGCAGAATTGGCAAGTAGGCGATCGAGTATTACATAAAACTTTTGGAATTGGTGAAATTACTCATGTTTTTGGAACGGGTAGTAAGATGTCTGTGGCAATTAAATTTGATAGCTTGGGACAGAAAATTATTGACCCAAGAGTAGCACAATTGCAAAAAGTTTAAAAAACTCACAAGCCATAGAACCCCGATTTTTTAAAAAAGTTGGGGTTTTTGTTTTTCATATTTCAATTTCTTCAAAGTGTTCAACAGTAGGAAATGGCTCATAAAAATGATGCAGAAGTTTTTTCCACTCTTGATACTCAGCAGAATTTCTAAATCCAACAGTATGAGATTCTAAGGTTTGCCATTTGACAAGTAATAAATATTTACCTTGAACTTCTATACATTTATGCAATTCATGGGATAAATATCTATCCATTGAGGAAATAATTTTAGAAGCTTTTTTAAAAGTAGCTTCAAAATCTGATTCTAGACCAGGTTTAACATGAAGCATAACTGCCTCAGTAATCATAAAGTTTTGTGGTGATAATTGGGCTAATTTTATTTAGTATAATCTGAATGCGATGCCTACGACAGGCTACCTGTATGCAAGCACTTTATTGAATTAAAACTAATTTTTTAGTAAATAAATAATCGCAGCACAAAACTCTTCGTAATATCCTTTAGAATCAGTTTCACTGAAACCTAAAATCAAATCTTGTCTGTCTTCCTCTGTGATTGTGTTGATGATTTCCAATATTGGCTCAAGAGCTTTTGCGCGTAAATCTTTCAGCTTATCAATATTGAGTCCGAGTTTATCAATTGTTACTTCAGCAGCTAATTGCTTTTTTGAATTATCTGTTGCCAAAATCTGCCCATCATCGGTGTACTTAAAGAACTCCTCACAATTTGCATTTATGGGTGAAACCATCAAATTCTCATCGTACCAATGATTTTTCTTGCTTCCACAGTGCAGAGGTTCTTTACGCTCTCTTTCTCTTTGACATGAAGCCAGCATATTTGTGTATTCTAGCGCTAGCTCAGTATTAGGATATCTAGGTTTTAGATGTTCAATATGACTAATATCCTTGGTAATACGCCTTTCACAATAGCAACAGATAAAACCTTGCTCTTGCAATAAGGAATCATGTACATCAGTTTTTTGTGGTTTGCTGAAGTTGTCCCAACTTGGCTGCCAATCTTCATTTGCTAGGTTTTTCCAAACGGTAAAACTTTCTGGTTCCTCACTTTTTTTGATATATTTCACCGTTTCAAAATCTCTTTGCGTCGAATAGATACACTTGCTTTTACTAATTCTGGTTCATCTTGCCCAATAATATCAGCAATTTCTTGAGATAATTGCCTAGCACCATCAAGATTTCCTTCATCAATGAGTCTAAATAACTCATGTAAACGATCTTTAATTTCTTGTGGACGTGCTGGGACACCCATAAGGTCTTCTAAGATCCGATTGCTATCTCTCCCAAAGGAACTTTCTGGTCTTTTCGCAACAACACCCTCGTCTGTCTTTTCTAGAATGTAAATACCTTCCGGCTTGACTTGGCTAATTACTTGAGGCGAATGGGTAGTCACAATAAATTGGCAATTAGGGAATGTTCTTGTCAAAGCAGGAATAATTTCTCGTTGCCATTTAGGGTGTAGGTGGAGTTCAATTTCATCAATTAAAACAACACCATTACCCTGGAGAGGATCTGATAAACCTGGGTTGGCGATCGCTAATCGTCTTGCTAAATCTCCCACCATTGCCAACAAGCATTTTTCCCCATCAGATAGCTGATTGATAATTAGTTCCTGACCTTGTTTTTTTACGGTCATTCTCAAGGGAGAACGACGAACCCGTAAGTTAGAAAACTCTGGAAGTAGTAAATATATTGCTTTTCTTACCGTTTCAAGCAGCTTGTCTCGATAATTAGGATTGTCCCTTAAGGATTCATTCTCCAAGTCTTCTTGGTTTCTAAACCATTCAAAGAAAAACCTAAAGTCTATTTTTCCGCCTGTGAGCGCTTGATCATAAGCATGTATCTGCTCAGATGAATATTTCTTACGACGAATTCTCAAGGGAATATCTAATACAGCACGATTGACATCATAATAAATAATAACTGTAAGATTAAGTTTAGGATTATTTCTCAATTCCTGCTGTACTTTCTCAAGTAGTTTTCGTAACTCAATTAAGCTACTACTGACATATTTGCCACTTCTTTGTTTCCACTTAGTTAATGACCATATTACTTCTTGAGAATCTACTGAAATTGTAATTTCGTTGCGTGTTATCAATTTTCTATTAGTAACATCCTCTTTGGTGAAAATTCTTCCAGAAGCGGTAGGAGATTGAATGGGATTTGTAAAACGTGACAAAAGAATAGTTATACAGTCAAGAATACTTGATTTTCCTACACCATTGATACCAATAAGTATAGTTGGCTCAGTCTCGTGGAAATCAAGCGTCAAATTGCCGATTCCACGGAAAAATTGCATTTTCAAGCGCTTGACTTTCATAGTTTTAACAAGACTGAACGTAATTTACTCTACAGCTAATCAATTAGTGATAAAAAACAGTTAATTAAAAGCAGATTTTACATAATCAACTGCAAAAGGTGTAATTTTTTCGACAAGATTATTAATCACTCCTCGTTCATATTCAGTCCAAATTCTGGGATGACCAAAAATGCATGGTTGTAAAATTCCCCAGAGTTGACCATCCTGGCGGATATGGGCATGAATAAGAGCGCGATGTCCAAAATTCTTCTGTTCAAATTCCCAATTTAATATCTCAGCAGGAGCAGTTTCCACATCTTCGACAAATATTGAAGGTTCAGCGCGTAGCGCAGCCGCAAACATCGGATCTTCATCTGTTACAGATGGGGGTTGTGCTGCCCAGTCTTCATTATAAACAGTAGGTACATCTGGAGTGCGAATCCAACAAAAGGCAACTCTACCAAGGTTATTTTGTGGATTATGCAAGTATAGAAAACATCTATCAGACTGTAAAAAATCTCCTACAGTCGGTAAAAGTGCAGAAAATAGAGTATCTAGTGTTTGAGATGATTCTAAAATATTTTTGAGTGTAGAAGGAAGTTCTTGCTGAGTCATATAACTAAGCTGATTTTAATTGAATAATGCCTTTATCAAAAACGCGATTATTAGTAGCGATCGCACTTACTTCTATTCTATCTTTATACACCTCATAAGAAGCAAAACTTAAGTCACTAGTAGAATACTTTGTCCACTCGGAACGCCCTACAGGACGATTACCCGCACCTGCGCCACAAATTAAATAAGTTGTACCATCAATAGCACGAGTGCGTTCATAATTATGTTCGTGACCATTAATGTAAAGTTGAACCCCGTATTTTTGAAATAGAGGAGTGAAAGTTTTTATAAAATCTGGATTACTCCCATACTGACCCGATGAATAAATTGGATGATGACCAAATATAACTTTCCAAGGAGCATTACTAAGGCTTAATTCTTTTTCTAACCAATTTAGCTGGGTTTTCCAATCAGCATTACTGTTAGTATCTAAAGCAAAAAATTGTACTTGATTACGTTTAAACGTATAATAACGTCCCTTCATATTAAAGCCAGCATACTTGATTTGTGGATCGCCATTTTCAGTACGAATATCGTGATTACCTAAACAAGCCTGAAATTTCACACCTTGCTTGAGTAAACCTTGATAAGGACGTTCAAAAACTTCGCCAATTTTCTCAATTTCGCCGTTGTTGTAAATATTGTCTCCAGCTAAAACAACTAAATCATAAGGATTTCGCTTGTGATATGCGTTCATCGCTCCAGCCACAGCATACTGTCCTTTAGCGCCAGTCCCTGTATCAGCTACAGACACAAAACGTAATAACAAGTCTTTTTTGGCTGGGTTGGCGGCTATAGCTGTTATTGAATCGGTAATATCAGCAGTTTGATGATTTTTATCAGCTAACATCCAGGCTAAAAATCCCGTACTAATGGCGCTGAAGCTACTTAAAAATAAAAATTGACGGCGTTTGAGGTTCATAACTCACCAAATTTAATAAATAGTCAGTTTAGCTGAAGCAATGTGCAATTGAAGTGATACATTAAGGCAAAAGAAGGCAGCACCAGTAATAATGTACGTTGTTTGTCTTTGATTCGCTGCTTTTGGTGAAAGTTCCATGTCACAAGACAATCAGTCAAAACCGACGGATAAGCAAGTAACTCAACCTCCCCAAAAACCTTACCAGAGAGTTCAGCCATTTTGGAAGGCTAAAATTATCCAACTTCTCCAAGGGACGATTGGGGTTTTAGAAGTAACGGTGGAGAAACTGGAGACAGTACCCCCACCGGGTACTGAGGAAAAACCTGGCTTTTTCCAGCAGTTTCAGTTGTGGTGGGGTGGACTGTTAAGGACAATCCGCTTGTTTTTACCATCAAATTTGTCAACAAAATTATCAGATACAGCTTTGACGGGAATTGTTACTGCAATTGCTGTAATTATTGTTTGGACAACTGCGAGTGTCTTTACTGGTAAACCACCTACTGAAATCGCAACAGTTCCACCCGTTGAAGAAGTTCCTGCACCAGCACCGACACCAACGATAACTACTCCACCTGAGTCAGTTGCACCCGAACCACAGCCGTCACTGCCACCAGAGGAAATTACGCCGCCGCCAGAAATACAAACTCCGCCACCACCAACGCCGGAAGCGAAAGCGGAACCCGAACCAATTCCCACGCCAACGCCAACACCAACCCCAGCCATAGAATTGACACCAGAACAAGCCTTGATTGCGGCTATTGAAAATCAGGTAGCCGAAATTAGCGATCGCATTGCCTCTGGTCTGATAAAGTCAATTCAAGCCAACTTCCGCACCAGCAATCTTACGGTCAAAATTAGCGACGATTGGTACACTCTCAATGAATCTCAGCAGGACAAATTAGCTGGGGAGATATTACAACGCTCTCAAGAACTGGATTTTACCCATTTAGAAATTGTTGACTCCCAAAATAGGTTGATAGCACGTAACCCAGTTGTTGGTACTGAGATAGTAATTTTTAAACGGCAAACAACAAGTTAAAATAATTCCTAAATCGTAATTTGGACATTTAAATTTAAGTATTTATGTTAGATAATGTTTCGCTATTGCTTCAAGCTTGTGAAAACTTAAACATCAGCTATGAAATTTTTCAACCTGCTGAAAATTTAATAAGAATTAAACTCAATAATAAACAGCATTATTTTTGTAACTATAGTACTCCGTTAATTAATCAAGCAGTAGCAAAAATAATAAAAGATAAAGAATACACTTACCATATTTTAAAACAGAAAATTAAACTCCCTCGCACTATAGGTTTTCTTTCCCCTTTTTGTGACATTCAATATAAAATTTATTTAAAATTTCCTAGTATTCAGGATATCGTATTAGAAATTAAAGAAAAGTTTGAAACACCAGTAATTGTCAAAAGAAATTCTGGCTCTGGTGGACATAACGTTTTTTTATGCCAGAATACAGATGAAATTGAAACTGCTGTAAAAGAGATTTTTGATATTAATCAAAAGTATGATTACGTTGCGATCGCTCAAGAATTTATTCACATTAAATCTGAATATAGAGCGGTTTTCTTAAATAAAGAATTAGTTTTGCTCTATGAAAAAGATATAAGTAATGCAGAATTTGCGGGAAACCTCAGTCCCCTGCACTGGAATGGTGCAAAGGCCAAGTATATTAATGATCCACAAATATTGTCAGAGATTGCTAATTTTGCTCAACCAATTTTTGAAGAACTAGACCTTGATTATGGTGGTTTAGATATAGTTTTAGATCGAGATAACCAATATTGGTTGATTGAAATCAATTCTCATCCAAATTATAGTATTTTTACTAGAGATAATGGAAATGAACATGTATTAAAAATATTTGAAAAAATGCTTATTAGTTTAGCCTCAAAATAAATAGTTTCGTACTTTGGTTAGCTGATATCATCTGCGACCAAATACCACAATTCACATTATGGTTAATTTGTATAGTGCGTAAATCATAGTTTTAGATAAAAAGTACTTAAACATAAAAAGTTTAAGTACTACTGCTATGGAAAGCTATTTTCAACAATCAAATAACAGCTTATTTGCTGTACTCATTTTCAGAAACCTACTTAAGATAGACTATTTATTCATACTTAAGTTAGTTGCAAAAATTTCATGTATAGTCTAATTACTTTCAAACTCGTTCTATCCTAAAAAATAGGCGAACGTAGGCATAGCGTGTTGATGAATCGAGGCGAGTTAAGGGACTTCCAACTAAAAGAAATATTCTATCGTGGTGTAGGCAGGGGGGCAGGGAGCAGTTCTTGCTGGGGGAGAAAGAAAAATATGATCTAAGTAAATTGGATAATTTATTTTCTGGAAGTCCCTAAGTAACAAACAGTGGGCTAAAATCTAAAATCTAAAATCGCATGACTCCTAACTCACCACTCTCATAGACTGAGTTGGTATCCATACAGTAAAAATTGAGCCAATACTTACAGTTGATTCTACTTCAATTCGTCCCCGATGGAGTTCCACAAGTTGTTTAGTTAAAGCTAGTCCAAGTCCAGTACCTTCGTAGCGGCGGCGATAGGGTGTATCGAGTTGCTGAAATTTATCAAAAATTAATGGTAATTGTTCATCGGGAATACCAATCCCGGTGTCTTCCACTTGAAAAATAGCAGTATTATCTTCCACCCAAAGACGTAAGGTAACGCTGCCATTTTCAGGGGTAAATTTAATCGCATTAGTTAACAAATTCCAGAGAATTTGTTCTACTCGTTCTCCATCGGCGGTAAAGCGATCGCGCCTAGGATCGATTTGCAAATCAAGGTTGAGATTAATTTGTTCACTGATTGCTTTTTTTCGCAGTGACTCTATAGCATTTTCAGCAACATTCACCAAAGAAAATTCCGAAATATTTAAAGCTGTCTTACCAGCCTCAATTTGCGATAAATCGAGGATGTCATTTATCATTTCTAATAAATGTTCTCCACTGTCGTGGATTGTTTGCAGATAACCCCGTTGTCGTTGACTCAATTCACCCAAAGGCCAACGTAATAACGTAGATGACATCCCAATCACATAAGTTAAAGGCGTGAGTAATTCGTGACTGATAGTAGCGAGAAACTCACTTCTGAGACGGTTAGCAGCTTCGGCGGCGAGGAGAGCATCACGCAATCCTATTGTACGCTCAATAACTCGTTGTTCGAGAGTTTGTTTTTCTTGGGTAAGCGTTTGCATTAACTCAGCTTGGTGAATTGCGATCGCTAATTGTTCTGCGATCGCAACCAACAAGTTTTTTTCACTTTCAGTCCACTGGTGTGGCTTATCGCACTGATGAGCAATCAGCAATCCCCACAACTTGTCCTCAAATATAATCGGTGCTGCTAACTTAGCCCTAACTTGGCTTTCCCTCAAAAATTTCAACAAACACTTTTCTAGAGCATAAGTTTTTTCGACATCATCCACAGCTAAGGTAAAGCCTTGGCGATATTTTTCCCAACATTGAGAGGTTTGGATAAAGCAATTTCTTTCCGTGTAATTCAACACCGATGTAATAGCATCTGTAGCACGGGCTTCATAGACAATATAACCTCGATAGTTTTGCCTGTTTTCTAGTAATGGTTGATTATTGGCTGACACAGAAAGCGAGAGTTTATCCTTATTCTCTGGTATAGAAAAATAGATTTTGGAAGGTTCCCCAATTGACTGTTCCATACCTGTTAGCAGTGCAGTTCCACTGAGGGGAATAGTATCAGACTGGTATTGTTGAGCCTTAACTTTGGAACCTTCAAATTTATAGATTACTAATCTGTCTAATTCCAGAAACTCACGCACTTGTGTAATTGCTGTTGCCATAATCACCGACAAATCCAGGCTTTTGCGGATCTGTGTTGTTACCTGATTTAACAACCGCTCTTGGGAAATCTGTTTTTTTAAAGCATCTTCCACTGGCTGACAGATATAAATTGTCGGCGTTGAGCTTGGAGGTGCTATTATTTCTTGGTTTGGCTGAGTTAAAAGATATTCTAATAACAACAGTGAAAATTGACTTTGCAGCGTGGCATCATTGGGTCGAATAATTTGGCGATAGCCTTCGAGATTTTGGTAAGTGGAGGAATCACACTCAAACAAGTCTCTCAATTCGTAAACGAATGTTGCGATCGCCTCTAAATTAAATGTCAATTGAGCATTAAGCGCCGAGTCAATTCCCTGCTCCCCTTCCTCCCCCTGCGCTAAGTTTCCTACCAGAAGCGCACTAAACTGCTCAGAAACCACCAACGTAAACCTTTGCCTTTGCCATTCCACAGGTATGCAAATCCGCATCAACACAGCTTCTGTCAGTACTAGAGTGGCACTTCCCACCGTTTGAGCCATCTGTTCTAACAATTCCCCAAGCTGATTAAATACAACAATAGGCAAGGTTCGAGAAAAGCTCAAATCAGGAGAACTAAGCATTTTAAATCATTACTGGTAAGAAGGGGCTGAATGCACGGAAAAAGTTTGTTTTGATTGTGCAATAACCATATAGTTTAAGACGGTAATACAGCATTATGCATCGTACAAGTAGCATATCGGGTGGATGGAATCAGTCAGAGGGCTTAATTTTTCTAGAACAAACTCCAGCGCCTTTCGTGTTGATTACGGCTGCTGATACCGACATTCAAACTTTGGCAGTTGCGGTGACAAAATTACCTACAAGCTTTCCTGCCTTAAGAGTCGCTAATCTCTTGCAGTTACAGCAACAGTTAAGCATAGATACTTATGGGGAGCAAGTTTTGGAACTTGCCCAAGTAATTATTTTGCGCCTGTTAGGAGGACGTTCCTACTGGAGTTATGGCTTAGAAGTAGTGCAAGAAATTGTACAACGTAATGGTAGAACCCTCATTGTAATGCCAGGGGACGACGCTTTTGATCCCGACTTAATTTCTCAGTCTACCGTACCTCTGAGTATTGTGAATCAGGTATGGCAATATTTCAGCGAAGGCGGCGTAGAAAATTTCGTTAATGCTCTGGAATTTATCTCTGATACTTGCCTGTTAACTGCATATAATCCGCCGTTACCCTGTCCAGTTCCGCGTGTGGGATTGTATGAATGGGGAGTAGGGGAGCAGGGGCGCAGGGGAGAGTTAGAACTGGATTCACCCACCTCAGAACTGGACTCATCCGCCTCAGAACTCCGTTCATCCACCTCGGAACTAGATTCATCCGCCTCAGAACTCCGTTCATCCACCTCGGAACTAGATTCATCCACCTCGGAACTAGATTCATCCACCTCGGAACTAGATTCATCCACCTCGGAACTAGATTCATCCACCTCGGAACTAGATTCATCCACCTCGGAACCTCAAATCCCCCAATCCCCAATCCCCAAAATCGGCATCCTTTTCTACCGCGCTCATTATTTAGCGGGAAATACTAAAGTAATTGATGCTTTATGCGAAGCTTTGGTACAAAAAAATTTACAACCTGTGCCAGTATTTGTTTCCTCATTGCGTGAACCTGATGTGCAAGTTGAGTTGAGTGAATTTTTTCAACCCAAAGAAGGCGAATCAATAGCTGTGTTGCTGAATACCACCAGTTTTTCTCTAGCACGTTTGGAAAGCGAAACACCCCAAACTGAACTATGGGAAAAATTAGATGTGCCTGTATTGCAGGTGATCCTCAGTGGCGGATCAATTGAGCAGTGGGAGTCACAGTTTCAAGGGCTTTCTCCCCGCGATATTGGGATGAATGTGGCGCTACCAGAAGTAGATGGGCGGATTATTACTCGTGCTGTGTCTTTTAAAGCCGTACAAACTCGTAATCCCCATCTAGAGACGGATGTGGTAATTTATGAACCAGTGAGCGATCGCATTGAGTTCGTTGCCAACCTAGCAGCAAATTGGGCGCGTCTACGTTCCAAACCACCCCAAGAACGGCGAATTGCTCTAATTTTGGCAAACTACCCCAACCGCAACGGCCGCCTCGCTAATGGTGTGGGACTCGACACTCCAGCTAGTTGTGTAGAAATCCTCCAAGCTTTACATCAGGCTGGGTATGAAGTAGAAAATCCACCTGCTCAAGGAGAAGAGTTGATTCAACGCCTGACAGATGGTGTAACCAACGATCCAGAAGGTAGAGAATCGCTTCCGGTACACCAAAGTGTTTCTTGGGAAGAATATCAAGAATATTTCGCTTCATTACCGCCAGCAGTTCAGCAAGGTATTAGTGAACGGTGGGGAAATTTAGAGCAGGGGAGCAGGGGAGCAGAGGAGCAGAGGAGCAATCAAGAATTCTTCCCCCCTGCCCCCCTGCCCCCCTGCCCCCCTGCTTCTTTCCCCGTTCCCGGAATTCAACTCGGCAACGTTTTTGTGGGAATTCAGCCAGCAAGAGGTTATGATAATGACCCCAGTTTGAATTATCATGCGCCGGATTTAGAACCAACCCATGCCTATCTAGCTTTCTACTATTGGGTAAGAGAAACTTTTGGTGCTGATGCTGTAGTTCATGTAGGGAAACACGGAAATCTAGAATGGCTACCCGGTAAAAGTGTGGCTTTATCAAGTAATTGTTATCCAGAAGTGGCATTTGGCGCACTTCCCCACCTGTACCCGTTTATTGTGAATGATCCTGGTGAAGGTTCCCAAGCGAAACGTCGCGCTCAAGCGGTGATTATAGATCATCTAACGCCACCGATGACTCGTGCGGAACTCTACGGTTCTTTGCAGCAGTTAGAAAATTTAATTGATGAGTATTACGAAGCCGACAGTTTAGATCCTTCGCGTTTGCCAGTGATTCGCGATCGCATCCACGAACTGGTAATCAAAGAAAATCTCCATCTAGATTTAGGAATCCAAAATGAAACAGAAATTTTTAAGTCTGAATCTCTGGTTTTGAATTCCATCGGTGGCTATCTTTGTGAATTGAAAGAAGCCCAAATCCGTGATGGCTTGCACATTTTCGGGCAATGCCCCCAAGGAAGGCAGCTACGAGATTTAATAGTAGCGATCGCTCGCATCCCCAATCGCCATTCTTCAGGCATCACGCGTGCGATCGCTCAAGACTGGGGTCTAGATTTCGACCCCCTCACAGCCAATTTGTCAATGCCTAGCGATGAATACTCAATAGTTAATGGCACAGAATGCCGTACCCTCGGTGATATCGTCGAAGTCCTAGAAGAACACGCCGCCCTCCTAGTAGAACAGCTAATAAATCAAAATTCTTCTTGTACAGACGCGATTCATCGCGTCTTAGCTGGGGAGGGAGACGCAATTCATCGCGTCTCTACCTGGATATGCGATCGCCTCCTTCCCGCCTTACAAAAAACCCCCCAAGAAATCACCCACTTATTACACGGACTTGATGGCGGTTACGTCCCCAGCGCCCCATCTGGCGCACCCACGCGCGGCCGCCCAGAAGTTCTACCAACAGGGAGAAACTTTTATTCTGTCGATATTCGCGCCATTCCCACAGAGACAGCTTGGGATATCGGCAGAAAAGCTGCTGAAACCCTCGTTGAATATTACACACAAGAATATGGTGAGTATCCCAAAACACTAGGTTTATCACTATGGGGAACAGCCACCATGAGAACAGGCGGTGATGATATAGCCGAAGCCTTAGCTTTACTTGGAGTCCAACCTGTCTGGGATGGTGCAGCGCGGCGAGTAGTGGATTTTGAAATTTTGCCCTTGGCGATTTTGGGGCGTCCTCGTGTAGATGTCACGTTGCGAATTTCGGGATTCTTCCGCGATGCTTTTGGCAACTTAATTGACTTATTTGCTCAAGCAGTATCAGCAGTAGCAGACTTGAATGAACCGCCAGAACAAAATCCCCTAGCGGATGCAGTTCGCCAAGAAACTGATTTGTGGACAAGCCAAGGATTAACTGTAGAAGAAGCCGTGGAGCGATCGCGCTATCGCATTTTTGGTTCTCGCCCAGGTGCTTACGGCGCCGGACTCCAAGATTTAATCGAATCCCAAAACTGGACAGACGACGAAGATTTAGCCCGCGCCTACATCAACTGGAGTTCTTACGCCTACTCATCGGGAACAGGAGCAGGGGGGCAGGGAGCAGGGGGACAAGGGGACAAGGGGACAAGGGGACAAGGAGACAAGGAAAATAACTATACTCAATTCCCAATTCCCAATCCCCAATTCCCAGTCCCCAATACCAAAGCCTTCGAGCAACGCTTGGCGCAAATGCAAATTGTCCTGCACAATCAAGATAATCGTGAACACGATCTACTAGATTCTGATGATTATTACCAATTTCAGGGTGGCTTAACTGCGGCGGTGCGTTCTCTACAGGGGAAAAATCCCGAAACTTATTTTGGTGATAATTCTATACCCGCTAAACCACGAGTCCGCCAACTGAAAGAAGAAATTGCGCGGGTGTATCGTTCTCGCGTAGTTAATCCCAAGTGGATTGCCGGAGTTATGCGCCACGGATACAAAGGAGCCTTTGAAATGGCGGCGACAGTAGATTTTTTATTCGCCTACGATGCAACAGCTAAATGTGTAGAAGATTATATGTATCAAGGCATAGTAGAGGCTTACTTACTCGACCCAGTTGTGTCAGAATTTATTCAGGAAAAGAATCCTTATGCACTGCGTGATATAGCTGAAAAATTATTAGAAGCACATAAGCGCAATTTGTGGGAGGATGTAAATATAGGAACATTAGAAGCTTTGAGGAACCTAGTACATCAAGCTGAAGCAGTGATCGAAGAAAAATCAATGGTGTAGGAAACAAATATGGAGAATCTTGCGTATTTGCACCTAGCTTTCGCCTACGAAGACAGCACACCCAGTGAATTGGTCTCCCTCAGTTCCTTGTTTAAGGACGCAGCTGCACCAGACTGGAAACGGCTTTCAGGTAGGGCTTGGAAGTATATGTTGCCCCTTGCTCTGTCTTTATCTATTCTTGGCGCTGTTACCAGCGTCATGGCACTGGAAAAAGGCGATCAAGGCCCTTCCGTCAGAAATTTACAACAAAAGTTGAAAACAGCAGGTTTTTACCAATCTTCTGTTACCCAAGTATATGACGCATCCACACAAGAAGCTGTGCGGCGCTTTCAAAAGGCTGCCGGTTTACCAGTGGACGGCATTGTTGGCGCAAACACCCTACAAAAATTAGAAACTTGGCAAGCTAAAAAAACTACTGCTGTAAGAAGCGCACAAGCCAAAAAGCCTAGCACAACTAGTTCAGCCAGTTCAGCAACTAGTAGCCAAGGCCGTAATTCCAACTACCTTGCTAAAGGGGCTGAAGGTGAAGATGTCAAAGCTTTGCAAGAACGCTTAAGAATTGCAGGCTTTTATTACGGAAACGCCACAGGAATATTTGGGCCAATTACCGAAGAAGCTGTCAAGCGGTTCCAAGATTCTTACAAATTAAGCGTTGACGGTATTGTTGGCCCAGCAACATTAGCTAAACTGCCGGGAGTTGGCATTGGTGATGGAGAAGAGGCTCCCACAAAGGTAGTCAATCGCAATAAACTTCGTGTAGGCGATCGCGGCGAACCAGTTAGACTACTTCAAGAACAGTTAATCCAGGCAGGATACTTAGAGGGAGAGCCAAATGGCTATTATGGCCCTTACACTGCCGATGCTGTACGGAGATTCCAAGCAGCTAACTACTTGTCAGCAAGTGGTGTTGCCGGCCCAACTACGCGAGCTAAGTTATATAGCTCAGTTAATACTACTAGCAAAAGCGAATTTAATACCTTAGAAATCCAAACGCGACTACGGGAGCGGGGTTTTTATAAAGGCAAGCTGAACGGTGTAATGGCAGCTGACACCAAAAAAGCAATTAAACAAGCCCAAGAATTCTACGGCATTAGTCTCAAGGATCTTAAGAGCGGACGCTTTTAACATCCGCTTTGGCGTTGTTAGTATCAGTCCCAAACTGGTTGCTTGCCTCCAGTAACAACAAATTACGAACTGCTCAAAATTCCATTTATTTGGTTAATTTGAGTAGTTTTGTTTTTTATCTACCCAAATGCTAAAGCGGCATCAGTGCCCGTTGGCACTTGGGACACACTGCATGAATGGTCATTTGACAGTCTAGTAGGTGAAAACCTTCTTTTTGAGCTGTTTTCGACCCAATTTTTAAAATTGAGTCATTTTTAAACTCAATAGTTGAGTTGCATCTAACACAAATTAAGTGATGGTGATGATGAGGATAGGGCTGGTTGATTTCATAATGCTTATGTCCCTCGCCCAGTTCTAGTTCCCGTAAAATTCCCATCCTTGCCATCAACTTCAAAGTCCGATAAATAGTTGACAGACTGATCCCTTCACCATCAGTTTCTAGCCGATGATAAAGATCCTCCGCGCTTAAATGCTCACCTTGCGGAAGTTCTTGAAAAATGTGTAAAATTGTTTCGCGCTGGGGAGTTAATCGCCAGCCTCGTTCATTCAGTTCTGCCTTGAGTGAAGTAGTTGTGTAGACAGTCATACTAATATTTCTCAACAAAGCTTGTTAGTTGAGAATATAACAAATCTTGGGAGCAATTTGCAACAATCATTGCCTATTGAGAATTCTTACTAAATATTATAAGAACAATTCATCAAATCTTGAGCAAAAATCAAGTAATAAGCTGTAGTGCATTTAATTTGCATACAGCTAATAATTAGGATACTTATAACGATTGCATCCCTTGACTTTGAATTTTATATAAGTTAATTTTGAATTGTGCAGTTGATCCCCACCTTTAAGATATTTGAGCAAAGGTCTGGGGAAACTCTTGTCCAATTAAATGCAAATTATTTGCTACAAGCCTCTAAAAGGCTTTAAATATGGGATAAAATCAGCCATTTGTTGGTAGTCATTTGTCAAATGCAGTTTTCTAATGACAAATGACAAATGACAAATGACTAACTTAAAGATTCCAAATAGTCGCGGATGAGGTTGCGACGCTTGGGTTGACGTAGCTTTTGCAAAGCCTTGGATTCGATTTGTCTGACTCGTTCCCGTGATAAATCGAGAGCGCGGCCAATTTCTGCTAAAGAATAAGGATGACCATCTGCCAAACCAAAGCGCATCAAAATTACATCGCGTTCCCGGCTAGTCAAATCTGATAGAAGATGATGCAAATCTCTTTGTAAAGATTCTCGCATTAACATCTCTTCTGGAGTTACACTGTCGGTTTCGAGTAATTCGCCTAACTCAGTGTCTTTATCTTTACCTACTTTGGTTTCTAAAGAAACGGAGCGAGGAACCCGCAACAAAACTTCTCGTACTTGAGTCGGTGTCATCTCTAACTCAGTTGCTAAATCTTCTAGAGTTGGGGTGCGACCTTTTTCTTGAGCAATTTTGCGTTGGGCCTTTTTGATTTTGTTTAACTTTTCGGTAATATGGACAGGGAGGCGGATGGTGCGACTAGAAGTAGCGATCGCCCGTGTAATTCCCTGACGAATCCACCAGTAAGCATAGGTACTGAAGCGATAACCCTTTGTTGGATCAAATTTTTCTACAGCTCGCTCCAAACCAAGTGTGCCTTCTTGGACTAAATCCAACAATTCCAAACCGCGATTTTGATACTTCTTAGCAACAGACACAACTAAGCGAAGATTCGCCTTAATCATGTGTTCTTTTGCTTGAAGTCCTTGGGACTGAACTTGCTCCAACTCTTCTACAGTCAACTTGGCAATTTCAGCCCAGCGACGTTTGCCTTCTGCCAAAGTCGGTCTAAGATCCGATAAAACTATATCAGCAGTAGCAGCCCATCTTTCCAAAGACGGCCGATGTCCTAGTTCAGAAGTAAGACGTTCTTGAACTTCAATTAACCGAAGATAAGGCGTAATCACTTCATCCCCTTCCTTAGCGGCTTTAGCAAGTACTATCCGCATCCGCAAGTAGCGTTGAACTTTTTGAGCTTCTGAAACCTCTTCATCGCGCCCCAACAAGCGAACCCGACCAATTTCCTGAAGATATAGACGTACTAGGTCTGTACTCCGACGGTTAGTGTTAAGAGTAAAGTTAGCATTGTCAGCAGCAGCTATTTCTAGCTCCTGTAGGTCATCTACCGATAACTCACTTTCGTCAACCGTGAAATCCGAGTCCAAAGCCTGGCTAGACTTTTTGGTGTTGTAGGGGGCGTCTGCATAAAAAGATGTTGCTGGCATAAAGATCGTCTCAATGGCTCCAGGTAACAATAGATTTCGGTCAGCTTAGATTACGGTCAGCTATTCAACTGTTGCTATTGTTCCCGTGATTTACGATGAACTAACATAGTTGAACGTTCCATTACAGTTTTTTTTGAAATTAACTGTAATAGTTTTATTGGATACAGCATTACTGAACTTAATCGGCTGATAAGCTTTTGATTAAACCAATAGCTATTCAAATCGGCAGCTAGGTTTTGAATATTTCAACTACTTAGTTAACATTTCAACCTTGATGGTTTTTAATAGTAGCTTTTTTAACACGGTATAAACATCCTTAAGTGAATGTCATCTTTATAATTGGCATAGTCACATTTACATGGCTACAAAAGTAATATCCTGACGATTTAGCAATTTTTTCTCAGGATTATTCAGGTATAAGTAGAGCTAATAGATATTTAAGAAGTGATTAGTATTAACGGCAAAAATTCTCTCGATACGGAAATAGAAAACGTGGGGGAGTTATTAAATACTCTCTCCTGTCCCCGCGTCTTTTTGCATATTAGCCTTAACCTGCCAATTTCAAGACAGACTACTGGTCTATCGCATTAATTTCGCGTCTCTACAGGGTTTTGGTAACAAACTAATCAATAGACTTCTTGCATAAGTCGGGAAAAGGGAAAGGGGGAAAGGCGAAAGGTTCTGTATTGTCCCCTTTCCCTTTAACCTTTACCCTTTTCCCCCTCTTGCAAAAGTGCTTTTTGCAAGAGGTCTAATCAGAACTTATAGGACAGACTACTAGTACAGCACGGCGTAAATAAACCATCCATCCCAAATCAACGAAACTCTTACGCTGTGTTCATTTTGACTTTTGACTTTTAACTTTTGATTTCCACTTTGCGGTACTAGTAGTTGTACTCTGGCTTGATATCTCGCAGCATCAGTTCATCAAGCGCTTGTCGAGGTGTGACTTCACCCTGAAGTAAACGATAAACTTGCTCAGTGATTGGAACAGGAATATTTTCTTGCTTGGCTCGTTGCATCAGAACCCGACAAGTGTTCACTCCTTCAGCAGTTCCTTGTAAATTTGCGAGAGTTTCTGTAAGTGACTTACCGCCAGCTAGCTGATAGCCGACTTGGTAATTGCGACTTAAGGGACTATTGCAGGTTGCTAATAAATCTCCTAGACCTGATAAACCATAAAATGTTTCTGTCTTCGCACCCCAGTTGTTGCCGATGCGAACCATTTCTGTAAGTCCACGGGTGACTAGAGCAGCTTTGGCATTGGTTCCTAGTTGTAAACCATCGCACACACCAGCTGCGATCGCAATCACATTTTTTAGTGTTCCCCCCAATTCCACTCCCAAAGGATCGGGATTGGTATATACCCGAAAACGTCCAGAGGAAAATACTAACTGCACTATTTCCGCAGCCGTGGGAATATTACTGGCTACCACTGTGGCTGCTGGTAATTCCATTTGAATTTCTTTTGATAAATTAGGCCCAGACAGAACAACCACTGCATGGTTAGGAAATGCTGTTTGCCAAATTTGCGATGGCGTGCAGGTGGTTTGAGGGTCTAAGCCTTTCGTCGCTGTGACAAAAATTGTCTCTGGAGAAAGGGGGAAAGACTGGACTTGAGAAGCAACATCCCTCACACCAATCATCGAGATAGCGGATAGGACGATTTGGACATCTTTTAAAACTGCTTGGATAGTTTGCGAACCTTGACGCGACCACACGCGCACTTGATGACCATTTGCTGTGGCGAGATTTGCCAGAGATGCACCCCAAGCACCTGCACCAAGAATTGCTACAGTTTTTGGATTAGTCATTAATCAAAAGTCTCCCCATCACCCCATTCTTTTAACTCACCGAATTTTAGATTTTAAATTTTGGATTTTGGAATTGAATAATTTAAAATCCAAAATTTAAAAAGGTCTGAATGCGAACACCATCTCTAAGAGTTGTGCCCGAATTTAAACGCAAGAACAAATCTAAAATCGGCTGCGGGGATAACGTTCCATTAATTCCCTGACTTGTTCTGCATGATATGAGCTTCTTGTCAATGGTGAAGAAACAACTTGTAAAAATCCGATTTGTTCGCCGAATGCCTTCCAAGCTGCAAATTGTTCTGGGTTGACAAATTCATCTACTTGCAAATGTTTTTGACTGGGTTGGAGGTATTGCCCAATTGTCAAAATGTCGCAATCTACAGTTCGCAAGTCTTGCATGACCTGGCGAATTTCGGCATCAGTTTCACCTAGTCCAACCATGATACCAGATTTAGTATATGTGCTAGGAGAAACTTGGCGAGAGCGGTGCAATAATTCTAATGTGCGATCGTAGTTTCCTTGGGGACGCACCCGGCGATATAGGCGTGGAACAGTTTCTGTATTGTGGTTTAATACCTCTGGCGCGGCTTGTAGAATCAACTCTAGAGCATTCCAATTACCGCACAAGTCAGGAATTAGTACCTCAATCGTGGTGTTGGGTGAAACAGTACGAACCGCATTAATACACGCTATAAACTGAGACGCACCGCCATCTGACAAGTCATCTCGGTTTACAGAAGTGATCACAACATGATTAAGTTTCATGCGGCGAACAGCTTCTGCTAGTCGTGCAGGTTCCGTGGGGTCTAGCGGTTTAGGTTTTTTCTCAAAATCAATATCGCAGTAGGGACAAGCGCGTGTACAAGCCGGGCCCATAATTAAAAATGTGGCAGTCCCAGCATTGAAGCATTCACCAATATTTGGACAGGATGCTTCCTCACAAACTGTATTGAGGGCTAAATCCCGCAAAATATCTTTAACGTTACCAATCCGCTCATGCTGAGGCGCTTTTACCCGCAACCAGTCTGGTTTTACAGTCACAATCCGCTTTTACCACTAGAGTTATACAAATTTAATCGTAGCAAGCAAAGCCTTGGGTAAAGTGTTCATATATATAGATGTAATTCTGTTATTTGGCACGGGTTGTGATATTGTTAATTTATCATGGGATTTTTATGCCGGGATGTGGCGCAGCTTGGTAGCGCACTTCGTTCGGGACGAAGGGGCCGCTGGTTCGAATCCAGTCATCCCGATGTAGATGTATCGAATAACTAATTATTTGTCGTCGTTAACACATTAGTGTCGTTATTAACGATTTAAATGTCGTATTAACAAATTAATGTCGCCGACCTTTTAAGTGGAGTTGATCCCAGCACATCTCTAATATACTCACAAATGTTGGAATATTCCCGAACGAAGTGCGCCTTTCAACCCTCTCAAAAAAATTTTAATGCTTCAAATATTTTTCTTAATTCACTCCTAGCCGGGATGGTTGTTGAAACTTACTTGTAAAGCTGTGGATATCGTTAGCTGGATACTTTCAACCCACCCCTAGCCGGGATGGTTGTTGAAACTTTTTACATGGCTCAAAGAATCACAGCGCGAACCTTTCAACCCACCCCTTAGCCGGGATGGTTGTTGAAACGTGGGGGTGAAAATCTCCCTTCCGCTCCTCAAACTTTCAACCCACCCCTAGCCGGGATGGTTGTTGAAACCAAGATTTACTCACTTTGGCGATCAAAGCGATTTTCTACGGCTTCTTTCAACCCACCCCTAGCCGGGATGGTTGTTAAAACTCAGTAGACCGAAAAGTTTTGCGATCGCTGTGTGATGAATACCTGGGAACCTGATTGTTGGCTGAAAAGCTGTGCTT